>DATCBD010000056.1:0-4888 GCA_036512155.1 Gaiellaceae bacterium
CGGCGATCGGGCCGAGGTACGCGCGCGCCGCGCTGATCCGGCGACCGTGGCGAATCGTCCGGTCGAACTTGGCGAAGCCTTCCTGCCGGTAGCCGTTCACGTCGTCCGTGAGCGGATAACCCGCCTCCTGCACCGCCTTGAAGAACGCCGTGAAGAGTGGCGACGACGCGGGCCCGCGCTCGAGCGGCAGCGGCCCGTCGCCGCCGCGATACTCGTCTGCGCCCGCAAGGCAGTTCTCCATGCGCTTGAAGTACGGCAGGCAATGCGCGTAGTCCCAGTCCGCGAGTCCCCAGCGCTCGTAGTCGAGCGGGTTGCCGCGCTGGAAGATCATCCCGTTGATAGAGCTCGAGCCGCCGAGCACCTTGCCGCGAGCGTGGTAGATGCGGCGCCCGTTCAGGCCCGGCTCCGGCTCGGACTCGTACTTCCAGTCGTAGAAGCGGCTGCCGATCGGGAACGAGAGCGCGGCCGGCATGTGGATGTAGAGGTCCCACCACGAGTCCGGCCTGCCGGCTTCGAGCACGAGCACGTTCGTCGAGGGATCCTCGGTCAGCCGCGCCGCGAGCGCGCAGCCCGCCGACCCGCCTCCCACGATCACGTAGTCGTAGGTCACCCGACGACGATCGTCTGCAGCTCGGTGAACGACTCCATCGGCGCGCTGCCGCCGACCCGGCCGATGCCGCTCGCCGTTCCCGAGCGGCCGCCGAAGGGCAGGTGCGACTCCCAGTAGTTCGACGAGTCGTTGATGTTCACCCACCCCGTGCGCACGGCGTCGGCGTAGCGCAGCCCTTGCGCAAGGTCGCGCGTGAAGATCGCCGAGAGCAGACCGTAAGGCGATGCGTTCGCGAGCCAGATCGCCTCGTCGAGCGACTCGATTGCAACCACGGGCGCGATCGGCCCGAATGTCTCTTCCTGCGCGACGAGCGAGTCGGCCGGCACGCCGTCGAGCACCGTCGGCTGCCAGTAGAGATCCGTCGGGAAGCCGGACTGGCGCGCTCCCCCCGAGATCACCGTTGCGCCGCGCCGCACGGCATCGTCGACGTGCTCGTCCATCTTCTCGGCGACGCCGGCGTTGTTCAGCGGGCCCATCGTCGTGCCCTCGGCGAACGGATCGCCGAGCACGACCCGCTCGCCGACGAGCTGCGCGAGCCGCGCGACGAACTCCTCGCGCACGTCACGGTGCACGAGCAGCCGCTCACCGGCGGTGCAGCTCTGCCCGGCGCACAGGAAACAAGCGGTGACGGCTGCCTCGGCAGCGAGCTCGAGATCCGCGTCGTCCATGACGACGACCGGCCCGTTCCCGCCGAGCTCGAGCACCGCAGCCTTCCCCGCCGCGGCCTCCGCGACCTTGCGGCCGGTCTCGGTCGACCCGATGAAGCCGACACCGTGCGTGCCCGGGTTGCGCGCGATCTCGTCGCCGACCGTCGAACCAGGCCCGGTGACCAGGTTGAAGACGCCGGGCGGCAGGTCGGCTTCGGCGACGCACTCGGCGAGCGCGACCGCAGCGACCGCCGTCGACGACGCGGGCGTCCACACGACTGCGTTGCCCGAGGCGAGCGCGGGCGCGATCAGCTCGGCCGGCATCGTGTACGGCCAGTTCCACGGCGTGATCACGCCTATGACGCCACGCGGGCGGCGGACGAGCAGCACGCGCTTGTTCGCCGAAACCGAGTTGGCGAGACGGCCCTCGAGCCGCTTCCCGTCCTCGGCGGCGTTGCGCCAGTACGCGACGAGCTCCTCCACCTCGTCGCGCGACTCCGCGAGCGGCTTGCCCTGGTCGAGCGTGAGCGCGTGCACGAGCGCGTCGCGCCGCTTCTCCACCTCGTCCGCGACGCGGTTCAGCATCGCCGCGCGCTCGAACGCGGACAGGCGCGCCCACGACGGGGCCGCCTCGTTCGCGGCCGCGATCGCGCGCTGCGCGTCCTCGCGCCCGCCCTTCTGCACGACGCCGATCTTCTCGCCGGTCGCGGGCGACTCGGCCTCGAACGTCTCGCCGGAAAGGGCGACCGCCCACTCGCCGCCTATGAACATCAAGCTCCTCGCGGCGTCTCGTCGTCGACGGTCACGCGCATGAGATCGCGGATCGAGACGATCCCGACCGGCAGGCCCGACCCGTCTACGACCGGCAGATGCCGGAAGCCGCCGTGGATCATCATCGAGGCCGCGTGCGAGGTCGTGTCGTCCGGCCCGACCGTCTCCGGGTCGTGCGTCATCCACGCGGCGACGTGCGTGCCGGTGACGTCGCCGGTCGCGACCGCGCGCAGCACGTCGCGCTCGGTGAGGATCCCGGACACGCGCTCACCCGACAGCACGAGCACCGCGCCCACGTTGCGCTCGTGCATCTGCCTCGCCGCCTCGTCGAGCTTCATCCCCGCCTCGACCGTCAGCAGCGTCTTCGACATCACGTCGCTCACCTTCGCCATGTCAGTCTCCTAACTCGGTACGCCTGCGGTCGACGTACGCCTTCAACTCCGCCTCGAGCTCAGCGTCGATCGGCGGCTTCTCGTACTCCTCGAGCGTCTTCTTCCAGATGTCGGTCGCACGCGTCGCCGTGTCGCGGCCGCCGTTCCGGTTCCAGCGCTCGTAGTTCTCGGTCGAAGACACGAGCGGCCGGTAGAAGCACTCGCGGAAGCGCTCGAGCGTGTGCGCGGCGCCGAGGAAGTGGCCGCCCTGCCCCACCTCCTGGTGCGCCGAGTACGCGAGCGTCTCCTCGTTGATCTCGAGCGGCTGGAAGACCGCGTGCAGCATCCGCAGCGTCTCGACGTCGGTGACGAACTTCTCGTAACAGGTGACGAGCGCCGACTCGAGCCAGCCCGCCGAGTGCATGACGAAGTTCGTGCCGGCGAGGAACGTCGGCCAGAGCGACATCATCGACTCGTAGCCCGCCTGCGCGTCGACGACCTGCGACGACGTCAGCGCGCCGCCGCCGCGGAACGGCAGGTTGTAGTGGCGCGCGATCTGGCCGGTGCAGAAAAGTCCGACCGCGGACTCGGGCGTCCCGAAGGCCGGCGAGCCCGACTGCATGTCGGTGTTCGAGAGGAAGGAGCCGAAGACGACCGGGCACCCGGGCCGGATCGTCTGCACGAGCGCGATCCCGGCGAGCGCCTCCGCCACCTGTTGCGCGAGCGTCGCGGCGACGGAGACGGGCGACATCGCACCCATCAAGAGGAACGGCGTGACCACCGTCGCCTGTCCCGCCTTCGCGTACTCGATGAGCGCCGACAGCATGCGGTCGTCGTACCGCAGCGGCGAGTTGACGTTGATGAGCGAGATGATCGCGGGCGTCTTCTCGATCGACTCCTTGCCGAAGATCATCTCCGCCATCGCGATCGTGTCGCGCGCGTTCGGGCCGGACGTGACGGATCCCATGAACGGCTTGTCCGACAGCGTCGTCAGCGCGTACACCATGTCGAGGTGGCGCGAGTCGAGCGGCAGGTCGTTCGGCTCGCAGATCGTGCCGCCCGGGGAGTCGAGCTGCGGGAACGACTGCGCGAGCTTGACGAAGTTCTGGAAGTCGTCGTAGGTCGCGTCGCGCCGCTCGAGGCCCTCGCGCACGAACGGGCAGCCGTAGACGGCGGAGAACACCATGTGCTTGCCGCCGATGTGCACCGTGCGCTCGGAGTTCCGCGCCTGCAGGTCGAACTCCGGCGGCGCTTTCGCAACCTGCTCAAGGATCCAGTCCGGGTCGAACTTGACCAGCTCGCCCTCCACGTTCTGGCCCGCGGCCTTGAAGGTCTCGAGCGCCTCCTCATACAGGAACTCGATCCCGAGCTCGCTCACGATCCGCCGCCACCCGCGCTCGAGCTCCTGCAGCGCGAAGTCGTCGAGGATCTCGTACCGCGGCATCTCGTTGATCAGCACAGGAGCTTCTCCAGTTCTCGTTCGAGCCCGATGACACCAGTCTCTCGCACCTCGAGCGGCAGCTGCAGGAGTTCCGCCGCGTGCTCCGCGCCGGCGCGCAGCTCCGGGGTCGGCTCCTGCGCGAGCCAGACGCAGCGCTCGTAGTTGCGGAAGTAGTCGTCGCGCAGCTCCGGATGCCGGTCGAGGCCGAGCCCGCGCCACACGACGCGGTCGAAGCTGCGGACAAGGAAGTCGGTGAGGAAGTACGTCGCCGGCTCGTGCTCGGCGCCGTACACCTCGTAGCAGTGCGCGCCCGCAAGCCGGTCGAAGCCGGCGAGGTCGGCGCCGCAGTGCGCGTACGCGACGACGACCTCGTCGCCGTTCGCGGCCTCCTCGACGGCGGCGCGGATCCGGTCCGGACGGTTGTGCAGCTCCGGCGGCACCGGGCGAACGTCGACGTCCCAGCCGCGGCGTGCGGCGATCTGCTTCACGTGGATGGCGAGCGCGCCGCAGCTGACGACGACCTTGGTCATCCCGGGAACTTCAGCTGGTCGATGAACAGATCGTTGAAGTCGGCGCGGCCGGAGAGCTCGACGTACTCGACCTCGTCGAGGATCGCGTTCGCGGCCGCGCGCTCGGTGACCGAAAGCGCGGCGATCTTCGCGCCCTCGCCGGCGACGTTCCCGGCCGAGACGATGCGCACGAGCGGCAGCTTCGGCACGAGGCCGATCTTCACCGCGCTCGCCGCGCTGAGGTAGGAGCCGAACGAGCCGCCGAGCAGCACCTGCGCGATCTCCCCGGGCTCGATGCCGAGGTCGCGGCAGAGGATATTCCAGCCGGTCGCGATCGACGCCTTCGCGAACTGAAGCTCGCGCACGTCGCGCTGCGAGAGATAGACGTCGTCGGAGAGGTAGAAGACGTTCTCCTCGCCGATCTTCCCGAAGCGATCCGACGTCTCGAGGATGAAGCGGCCTGAGTGGTCGAGCATGCCGGCGCCGACGAGCTCCGCGACCGCGTCGACGAGGCCGGAGCCGCACATGCCGACGGGCGC
>DATCBD010000057.1:0-24750 GCA_036512155.1 Gaiellaceae bacterium
CTGGTTCAGCTGCTGCACCGGCACAAAGTACAAAGCCGTCACGGGTCAGTTCGTGATGCCGAGTCACGTCGCCGGCAAGCCGATCCCCGGCTTCCTCGGCGGCTCCGACGTCGCCGTGCCCGCGGAGAGCGGCAACAAGGCGCAGGCGATCCAGTGGATCGCCGACTTCACCAGTACGGCGAACGAGCAGTCCCTGCAGAACAAGGGGAACATTCCGAACGCCACCAACCTGCTCGGCAACACCGTCAACGCACGCGCGGCGGCCCAGAGCTGGTTCGTCCCGCAGGCGAAGCACTGGGTGGACGTCGAGAACGGGAACATCCTCAGAACGATGCTGGCGCAGATCCTCACCGGGAAGCTGTCGGTGAAGCAGGCGGCGACGACCGCCAGCGACAACATCGCGTACACGCTCAATCAGTCCTAGCCGGACGGCTGGGCTGAACGAGATGGCAAGCGCCGCCGAGACCACGCCCAAGTGGTCTCGGCGGCGCCGTTTCACGTGGCGGCGTGCCGGCCAGGGCGCCGTTCCCTACGCGCTCGTTGCGCCGGTCGTCGTCGTCATGGGGGCGATCCTCGGCTACCCGCTGTACAGCCTTGTGCGGATCGCCCTCGACCGCTACGGCCTCACCGAGCTGATCCAGCACAAGGGCGTCTACATCGGGCTGAAGAACTTCGGCAGCGTCCTCCACGACAGCATCTTCTGGCACACGCTGCTCCGCACGATCGTGTTCGCGGCCACGAACGTCGGACTGACGATGGTCATCGGGACGCTCCTCGCACTCTTGCTCGTCCGCATCTCGACCTGGGTCCGGGTGCTCCTCACCGCCGGCCTCGTGCTCGTGTGGTCGATGCCGCCGGTGGTCGCCGTCCAGGTCTGGAACTGGATGATCAACTCGGAGAACGGCGTCCTCAACTACATCCTCACCGAGCTCCACTTCGGCAACTACTTCCAGCACAACTGGATGCAGACGCCGCTCTCGCAGCTCGGCATGGTGACGACGCTCATCGTGTGGGGCGCGCTCCCCTTCGTCGTCATCACCGTCTACGCGGCCCTCTCGCAGGTGCCGCGGGAGCTTGTCGAGGCGGCCGAGATCGACGGCGCCCGCTCGTGGCGCGTCTTCCTCGACGTGACGGTGCCCGTGATCACACCCGTGCTGCTCATCCTCACGAGCCTCTCCATCCTCTGGGATTTCGGCGTCTTCACGCAGGCGTACTTGCTCATCGGGCAGCCGCACATCACCAGCGCCAACTACCTGATGGGCATCTACCTCTTCGAGCAGGGCTACGTGAACGCCAACTTCGGCCTGGGGGCCGCGATCTCCATCCTCATGCTCGTGATCGTCGCGGCGATGAGCGTCGTCTACGTGCGGCGGATGCTCCGGATCGGGGATGTGACGTGAGCGTCCGCAACGCCCGCCGCAACGCGTGGAACGTGGTCGGCGTCGCCATCTTCGTCGTCATGATCTTCCCGGTCTTCTGGATGGTCTCGACCGCGTTCAAGAGTGACGACCAGATCAACGCGCTGACGCCGACGTGGTTCCCGCTCCATCCGACGCTCAAGCACTTCCGCGACGCGCTGGCGAAGCCCTATTTCTGGGACGACGTGAAGAACAGTGTCATCGTCGTCCTCGTCACGGTGACGATCGCGATGGTGCTCGCGTTCCTCGCCGCGGTCGCGCTCTCGAAGTACAGGTTCACGGGCCGGAAGCTGTTCATCGTTCTCGTCATCGGCGTTCAGATGCTTCCCGGCGCCGGCCTGATCATCCCGCTCTACGTCGTCCTCGCCCGCTACCACGAGGTGAACACGCTCACCGGCGTCATCCTCGTCTACCTCACGGGGGTGCTCCCGTTCTCGGTCTGGACGCTGCGGGGCTTCATCCTCGGCATTCCCAAGGATCTCGAGGAGGCGGCGATGGTGGACGGAAGCACGCGCCTCGGCGCGTTCGCGCGGATCCTCCTGCCGCTCGTCGCGCCAGGGCTGGTCGCGACGTCCGTCTTCGCGTTCATCACCAGCTGGAACGAGTACATCTTCGCCCGCGTTCTGCTGAACGACGGCTCGAAGCAGACCATCACCGTCTGGCTCTCGTACTTCCTCGGCACGAGCCGGCAGACCGACTGGGGCGCGCTCATGGCCGCCTCGACGCTCACGGCCATTCCCGTTGTCGTCTTCTTCCTCCTCATCCAGCGCCGCATCGCCTTCGGGCTGACCGCAGGCGCAGTCCGAGGCTAAGTGGTATTGACCACTGGACCGAGATGCGAAAGGATGCACAGGTGACCCTCCAACCGCGCGCGGCGAGCAGTGGCTGCTCGTACTTCGGAGTACGGGTCGTCCGCCACGTTCGGCGCGACATGGCCGATCTCGCCGCGCGCGGCTATACCGGGGTGCTGCACACGTTCTCCGAGAACGACCTCGCCTACTACCGGGGGACGTTCGCGGAGATGGTCGCCGCCTCCCACGACGTCGGGCTGACCGTGCAGGTGAGCCCGTGGGGGCTCGGCCGCACCTTCGGCGGCGAGGCGGAGAGCCGCTGGGTCGCGTTCCATCCCGAGGAGTGCCAGGTGATGGACGACGACCGCAGCGTCGCCGCGGCGTGCCTGAACAGCCCGGCGTACCGCGCGTTCTGCCGGGAGTGGGCTGCGGCTGCGCTCGACGCCGGCGTCGACTCGATCTTCTGGGATGAGCCGGCCTGGGTCGTTCCGCGCCACGTCGGCGTCGACGACGAGGCGCGCTGGACATGCCGCTGCGACCACTGCCGCGAGCGGTTCGGCGGCGATCTTCCGCGTGAGCAGACGCCGGAGGTGCGCGCATTTCGCGAGGCGTCGGTGGTCGAATTCCTGCGCGAGGCGGTCGCCGACGTCGCCGCGCGCGGCGGCGACAACACGATCTGCCTTCTGCCGTCCACCGAGGGGACGCAAGGCATCTCCGACTGGGATGCCGTTGCCTCGCTCCCCGGACTGACGACGTTCGCGACCGATCCGTACTGGAAGCACTGGGGCGAGCCGGCCGGTCCGTTCGTCCGCCGCTTCGCGCGCCTGCTCGGCGAGACGTGCGCGCGGCACGATGTCGGCGCGCAGCTGTGGGTGCCGAGCTTCGGCCTCACGCGCGACGAGATCCCCGAGCTCGAGGCGGCGATCGCGGCTGCGCGAGAGGAAGGCATCGACGATCTCTGGACGTGGGGTTATGAGGCGTGCGGTCACATGACCGCCATCGCAACCCCCGATGCGCCGCTCGTGTGGGAGGCGGTCACGACCGCGCTCACGGGCGCGCCGGCGCTGGAGGACCGCCCGACCCGCGCGCTCGTCGGCCTCATGAACGCCGCCGACGACGCGGTCGCCGATGCGGTCGCCGCTGCCGGGGACGAGCTCGCGACGGCGGTCGACGCCATCGTCGAGCGGCTCGCGCGCGGCGGCAGGCTCGTCTATGTCGGAGCCGGAACGTCGGGGCGACTCGCCGAGCTGGACGCGTTCGAGTGCGGCCCGACGTTCGGATCGCCGGCCGGCGAGGTCGTCGCGTTGGCCGTCGACGATTTCGACGCCGAGGACGACGCGGAGCTCGGCCGCGGGCTCGTCCGCGAGGCGGGCCTCGGCGCGGACGACGCCGTCGTCGCGGTGAGCGCGAGCGGCTCGACGCCGTTCACTGTTGCGGCCCTCGGCGAGGCGCTCGCGCGCGGCGCGCTCGGCGTCGCGGTCGTCTGCGCACCGAACAGTCCCCTTGCTGCGGCGGCGGATCACGCCGTCCTCGCCGACGTCGGCCCGGAGCTCGTCAGCGGGTCGACGCGCCTGAAGGCCGGGACGGCGCAGAAGATGATCTTGAACGCGATCTCGACGGTGACGATGATCCGGCTCGGCCGCACGTACGCCGGCCTGATGGTCGGCGTCGTTCAACACAACGAGAAGCTGCGCGAGCGAGCGCGGCGCAACGTCGTGCTTGCGAGTGGCGCTCCCGAGGACGCGGTCGACGCCGCACTCGCCGAGGCGGGCGGCGATGCGCGCGTCGCGCTCGTCGCGCTGCTCGCCGGCGTCGACGCAGAGGACGCTCGCCGTCGGCTGGAGGGAGCGCGCGGTTCGGTCAGCGTCGCTCTCGGAGGCAGGCAATGAGGCTCGGCGTCGAAGCGGCGCTCGTTCGCGGCGAGCTCGTCGCAGGAGACGTCGACGTCGAAGACGGAGTCGTCGTGGACGTCGGCCTCGCCGGCGGTACGCGCGGGCGCATTGCAGTGCCGGGCTTCGTCGACCTTCAGGTGAATGGGTTCGGCGGCGTCGACTTCCTCGCAGCAGCGACCGAGGACTACGTGCGGGCCGGCGAGGCGCTGCTGCACACGGGCGTCACCGCCTACCAGCCGACGTTCATCACGGCGGCCGAGAGCACGATCGTCGACGCACTGCGCGCGTTGCCCGTCAACGGCGCGCGGCCGCGGATCCTCGGCGCGCATCTCGAAGGGCCGTTCCTGTCGCCCGAACGCCTCGGCACCCACCCGCAGGCGCACCGGCGCGATCCGGACCTCGACCTGCTCGAGCGGCTGCTCGAGCCTGGCGGCGTGACCGAGATGACACTCGCACCCGAGCTGCCCGGCGCGGGCGCAGTGATTCGCCGTCTGCTCGAACGAGGCGTCGTCGTCTCGGCCGGCCACACGAACGCGACCGCGCAGGAGGCGCACGACGCGTTCGACCTCGGCGTGTCGACGACGACGCACCTCTTCAACGCGATGCGGCCGTTTCGCTCGCGCGATCCCGGCATCGTCGGCGTCGCGCTCACGCGGCACGAGGTGTTCGTTCAGATGATCGTGGACGGCCACCATCTGGCCGACGAGACCGTCCGCCTGGTGTGGGCGGCCGCCGATGGCCGGCTCGCGCTCGTCACCGACGCGACCGCGGGCGCCTCGAACGGCGGCGGCATCTATCAGCTCGGCGAGGTCGAGATCGAGGTCGCCGACGGTCCGCCGACGCGCGAGGACGGCGTCTTCGCCGGCACCGTGCTGACGATGATCGACGCGATCCGCAATGTGCATGCGCTCGGTATCCCGTTCGAGGATGCGATCGGGGCGGCGACGGCCGTGCCGGCGCGCATCCTCGGTCGCACGGATGTGGGCGTGCTCGAGCCCGGCGGAGCAGCCGACATCGTCGTCATCGACGACCGCCTCGACATCGTCCATGTGCTTTGCGCGGGAGAAGAGCGTGTCGTGGCTCGAGACTGAGCTGCGGGAGCAGCCGGCGGCGCTCGCGCGGTTGCTCGACCGGCAGGGCGCGCGCGCAGCGGAGCTCGCCGCCGTGTTCCGCCGCGACGACGTTCGCTACGTGCTGATCGCGTCGCGCGGCAGCTCGTCGAACGCGGCGCGCTACGCGCAATACGTCCTCGGGCGCGCAAACCGCGTCCCCGTGATGTTCGCGACGCCGTCGCTGTACACGATCTACGAACAGCCGCCGCGACTCGACGGCGCGATCGTCATCGGGATCTCGCAGTCGGGCGCGTCGCCAGACGTGCGCGCGGTCCTGGCCGAGGCGCGTCGGCAGGGTCGTCCGACCATCGCGCTGACGAACGACCCGAGTTCGCCGCTCGCGAGCGAGGCCGAGTACGTGCTGCCGCTCGAGGCGGGCGAGGAGAAGGCGGTCGCGGCGACCAAGACGTACCTCAACTCGCTCGGCGCGACCGCGCTGATGTTCGCGGCGATCAGCGACGACGCCGTCGCGCGCGCGGAGCTGGAAGGCATGCCGGGCCTGCTCGAGGAGCAGATCGAGCTCTCGTTCGAACCTGCGCCTGCACTGGCCAGTTACATGGGTGTCGCCGGAGCGACGGTCGTCGCGCGCGGAGTCAACTACGGAACGGCGTTCGAGATCGCGCTGAAGATCCGTGAGCTGTCGGGTCTCATGGTCGAGGCGTATTCGCCGGCAGATCTCATGCATGGGCCGATCGCCGCAATCCGCCCGGGCTGGCCGGTCGTCGTCGTCGCGCCCTCCGGCCCAGCGCACGAAAGCGTGGCCGAGCTCGTCCCCGCGCTCGTGGCACGGCAGGCGCGGTTGCTCGCAGTGTCCGACGTGCCCGAGCTGCTCGGGCAGGCGGACACCGCGCTGCCGCTCGTCGCGGGGGTGCCCGAGTGGTTGAGCCCCCTGGTCGCGGTCGTTCCCGGTCAGGTGACGGCGATGCGCCTCGCGCGGCTGCGCGGCCTCGACGTCGACAACCCGGCCGGTCTGCGGAAGGTGACGCTCACGCGCTGAGCGGGCGACGCAGGACGATCAGGTCCTGCGTCGGGTTGCCGCGTGCTCCTTCCGGCTCGATCGTCGCGAGCTCGAAGCCGTGCGCGAACGTCTCGCGGAGATACGTCTCCGGGTGATACGCGCTGCAGAGATTGCTGCCCGGCAGCTCGCCCCAGCGGACGACGAGCTCGCCGCGCTCGAACCGGTCACGCTCCTCGCGCTCGAGCCGTGGCAAGTACGACCGGCCGTGCGTCGTGAGCAGGAGCCGTCCGCCCGGTCGCAGCACGCGCCGCAGCTCGTCGCGCCACGCCGTCTGGAGCTCTTCGGTCAGGTGCGTGAAGACGGAAAGCGCATAGACGAGGTCGAAGCTGTCGTCGTCGTATGCGAGCGGGGGAGCGAGCCCGTTCTGGTCCACGCGCGCGAAGGGGAGGTGGCCGCGGCACCACTCCACCGCGCCGGCGTCACGGTCGCTTCCCGTCGCGGTTCGTGGATGGCTTTGCCAGTACCGCAGCACGCGTCCGCAGCCGCAGCCGAAGTCGAGCACCGCGCCGATCTCCTCGAGGGGGACGTTCGCCGCGATGGCGTCGTAGGCGGCGCGCCCGCTACGGAGGAACCAGTCTGCGTTCGCTGTGCCCGCCACCCGGACCATCAGGCGCCGTGGGGGGAGTTGCGGGCCGTCCACGACCTGAACGCGCGTGGGGCGGAACGCAACCGCCAGTTCGTACGCACGGAACGCAGGGCCGAGAAGACCCGTTCGTTGTGCAAGTCGGAGCAGTCGTCGCTTCACGGCGGGCTGACGGTACAGCGTCGAGCCTCGAGCCACGGGCTGGCCCTACACTGAACGTGTGGCGCAGGCGCCTGTACTCCCGGCCGGTTTCGAGCTCCCGCTCGAGCCGCGACTGCCCCGCATCGGGTCCGTCGACGCGGTCGCGCTCGAGGAGCGCGCGGGCTCGCTCGCGAAGCGATCGATCAAGCGCGACGCAAAGGTGTTTGCGCTCCGGCTCGCGATCCGGACGACCGATCTGACGACGCTCGAGGGCGCGGACACGCCCGGCAAGGTCGCGGCGCTCTGCTCGAAGGCGATGCGGCCGGATCCGACGGACTCGTCGATCCCCTCGTGCGCCGCCATCTGCGTCTATCCGAATCTCGTTCCGACCGCGCGCGAACGTCTGGAAGGGAGCGGGGTGCACGTCGCCGCGGTGGCGACCGGCTTCCCGTCCGGCCAGTACCCGACGTCGATCAAGGTCGCGGACGTGCGCAGCGCGGTCGAGCTGGGAGCCGACGAGATCGACATGGTCATCGACCGCGGCGCATTTCTCTCCGGGCGGTACGCAAAGGTGTACGACGAAGTCGTGCGCGTGAAGGAGGCGTGCGGCGAAGCGCACCTGAAGGTCATCCTCGAGACCGGCGAGCTCGGCACGTACGACAACGTCCGCCGCGCGACGCTCCTCGCGATCGCAGGCGGCGCCGACTTCGTGAAGACGTCCACCGGCAAGATCTCGCCTGCGGCGACGCTGCCGGTCGCGCTCTGCATGCTCGAGGCGGTGCGCGATGTGTACTTCGAGACAGGGCGGCGGGTCGGCTTCAAGGCAGCCGGCGGCATCCGCCAGGCGAAGCAGGCGGTGCAGCATCTCGTCGTCGTGCACGAGACGCTCGGACCGGAGTGGCTGACGCCCGAGCTCTACCGCCTCGGCGCGTCGTCGCTGCTGAACGACATCCTCATGCAGCTGCGCAAGGAGAAGACTGGCGCCTACCAGAGCCCCGACTACTTCACCCTCGACTGACATGTGGACGAAGACTTCGCGTTTCGGCACACAGCTGCGACCTCGCCGTAACGCTTGCGGGCCTACCGTTCTGCCCACCCAGAAGGGTGGGGGGATGGAGATGGGAGCACTCCGCGCGCTCGAGGCCCCGGATGGCTGAGCTCGATCGCCCAGGTGGCAGCCCGGCCGTCCCGTCCGACTGGACGTACGCGCCCGCGCCAGAGTCGCGCGACGTCGTCCAGTTGCGCGACCGTTATGGCCTCTTCATCGGTGGCGAGTGGCTCGAGCCGAGCGAGACCTACGAGACGATCTCGCCGGCGACCGAGGAGCCGCTCGCCGTCATCGGCCAGGCGAGCGTGGCGGACGTCGACCGAGCCGTCGTTGCCGCGCGCACGGCCTTCGCGGACGGATGGTCGTCGCTGCCGGGATCGGAACGGGCGAAATACCTCTTCCGGATCGCGCGCATCCTGCAGGAGCGCGCGCGCGAATTCGCTGTGCTCGAGTCGCTGAACGGCGGCAAGCCGATCAAGGAGTCGCGCGACGTCGATCTGCCGCTCGCGGCCGCGCACTTCTTCTATTACGCAGGGTGGGCGGACAAGCTTGAGTACGCGTTCCCGAACCGGCGCCCGCTCCCGGTCGGCGTCGCGGGCCAGATCATCCCGTGGAACTTCCCGCTGCTCATGCTTGCGTGGAAGATCGCGCCCGCGCTCGCATGCGGCAACACCGTCGTGCTGAAGCCGGCGGAGACGACGCCGCTGACGGCGCTCCTCTTCTGCGACGTCCTGCGCCAGGCAGAGCTGCCGGCAGGCGTCGTGAACATCGTCACCGGCGACGGTCGTACGGGAGCGGCGCTAGTCGAGCACGACGGCGTGGACAAGATCGCCTTCACCGGGTCGACGGACGTCGGCAAGGCGATCCAGCGCCAACTCGCGGGTTCCGGGAAGAAGCTCACGCTCGAGCTCGGCGGCAAGGCGGCGAACATCGTCTTCGACGACTGCGCGCTCGACCAGGCGGTCGAGGGGATCGTCAACGGCATCTACTTCAACCAGGGACACGTGTGCTGCGCCGGCTCGCGCTTGCTCGCGCAGGAATCGATCTACGAGCCGCTTGTCGAGAAGCTGAAGCGCCGCCTCGAGACGCTTCGCGTCGGCGACCCGCTTGACAAGAACACCGACGTCGGCGCGATCAACTCGGCGATGCAGCTCGAGAAGATCCGCGAGCTCGTCGAGTCCGGCAGCGCGGAGGGCGCGGAGATCTACCAGCCGCCGTGCCGTCTGCCGGAGAAGGGGTACTGGTTCGCGCCGACCGTGTTCACGAACGTCGCGCAGAGCTACCGCATCGCGCAGGAGGAGATCTTCGGGCCGGTGTTGTCGGTGCTCACGTTCCGCACTCCGGAGGAAGCGATCGAGAAGGCGAACAACTCGCCCTACGGCTTGAGCGCCGGCGTCTGGACGGAAAAAGGATCGCGGATCCTCTGGATGGCGCAGCGGCTGCGCGCAGGCGTCGTCTGGGCGAATACGTTCAACCGCTTCGACCCGAGCTCGCCGTTCGGCGGGTACAAGGAATCGGGCTTCGGTCGCGAAGGCGGCCTGCACGGGCTCGAGCCCTACCTGAGGTTCGACGAGTGACGCGCCTGCCGATCAAGAAGACGTACAAGCTGTTCGTCGGCGGCGCGTTCCCGCGCAGCGAATCCGGACGCACGTACGAGGCCGAGGGCCAGAACGTCGCACGCGCATCGCGCAAGGACGTGCGCGATGCCGTTCGCGCCGCGCGCGCTGCGCAGCCCGGATGGGCCGGGGCGACGGCGTACAACCGTGGCCAGGTGCTCTACCGGCTGGCGGAGATGGTCGAGGCGCGCATCCCCGAGTTCGCAGAGCTGTGCAGCGGCCGCGACGAGGTGGAGCGCTCGATCGACCGCGTGGTCTGGTACGCCGGCTGGGCGGACAAGCTCCCGCAGGTCCTCGGCGGGGCGAATCCCGTCGCAGGCCCGTATTTCAACTTCACCATCCCGGAGCCGACCGGCGTTGTCGCGGTCCTCGCCCCGGACGAGCCGCCGCTCCTCGGTCTCGTGACGCGCCTGCTGCCCCCGCTCGTCGGCGGCAACACCGTCGTTGCCGTCGCCTCGGAACAGCGGCCCCTCGCCGCGATCGAGCTTGCGGAGGCGATCGCGACGAGCGATCTCCCCGGCGGCGTCGTCAACCTGCTCACGGGCTTCCGCTCCGAGCTCGCTCCCGTCCTCGCGTCCCACATGGACGTGAACGCGCTCGACCTCGGCGCCGCTAACGGGGCCGCGGCAGAGCTCGAGCAGCTCGCCGCCGAGAACGTGAAGCGCATCGTCCACGGCGGTGTCGACGTCCAGAGCCCGTGGGAGATCGCGAGCTTCCTGGAGCTCAAGACCGTGTGGCATCCGATCGGCCAATGACCGCTCGATACGCTACGGGCGCAGGAATGGCGCAACGCCGCTTCAGTCACGCCATCGCCGAGGGCGACGGCATCTCCATCATCGCCGCCGTCGAGGACCCGGACTCAGCACGCGCCGCCGAGGAGCAACGCGCAGAAGCGCTCGTCGTGCGCGGCGACCCGAGCGCGGTTCGGCAGGCGAGCTCGCTTCCGATCCTCTGGCGCGCTGACGTTTCGCTCGAGCGCGCATCGGCGTCCGCAGACGCGTATCTGCTCGTGTTCGATTCGCTCGATGAGGACGACGGACGGCTCGAGGAGCTCCATGCGCAGGCGCTCGAGCTCGGGCTCGACTGCGCCGTCGAGGTCCGGGATGAGGAAGAGTTGGAGGAAGCCCTGGAGCGCGTCGACCCGGAGATCTTCTTGCTCTCGCCCGTCGAGCGAGACCACGACGAGACGCCGCTCGAAGTCGTGCTCGAGATGCTCGCGGCCGTGCCTGCCGGGAAGCTCGCCATCGCCGATCTGCAGCTGACGAACCGCGAAGAGGTCCAGGAGCTGGAGCGCGCCGGCTGCGACGCGGTCATCGTCAACGGTCACGAAGTCTCGCCGCTCGTCGGCGGGCCGCCGCCCGACGTTTAGGGCGCTAGGCTGTTCCACATGAGGGTGACCGCGGCCGCGGGTCTCGTCGCGCTGGCGCTGGGTGTTCTCGCGCAGGGCGCGGCGGGTGCGCCCAAGGCCGCCTGCCCGGCGAACTGGGCGAGGGGATGGCAGAAGCTCGCCGACAAGGTCGGGGCACCGGTCTACTGCCCGACGTGGATGCCCAACCCGCTCGACGCACAGATCGGCGGCCAGTACCAGGACATCTACTCGATCAGCAAAGACCGCAGCTACCTCGTTGGCTTCCTCGAGCACGGCGACCTCGGGAGTGGCGACGTGCACGTGAACTTCCGCGGCTATCCGGGGCGCTCGAAGATCCCCACCTGCCCGGGACCGGTCGGTAACGCGAAGGTTCCGTGCTTCGCCGACCCGGCCGGGCACGTGACCGCGAACGGAATCCGGGCAACCGTGTACCAGGTGAATCAGGGCGCCGATCAGTGGCATGTCCTGCTCCTGTGGCATCACAGCGGCACGCTGTACACCGTCAGCCAGCACGTGATCAATCCGTATGACAGCGCGACCCGGGTGAAGCAGAATCTTCGGCACCTGCTGAAGAGCCTCGTGCTCGTTCAGCCCGCCCGCTGATGCGGCTCACACGGCGCACGTTTCTCGGCGGTGCGGCGGCCGCGGCCGTTGGCGGCGGAATCTACGAGCTCGTCGACCGGCTCGGGTCTGCGCCTGCACGGCCGCTCGCCGAGCCTGCCGGCATGCCCGCGGAGCAGCATCTCCTCGACCTCGCGACCACCCACAGCGAGGGCGTCGAGGTCGTCGTCCCACCGCTGCACAGCGCAGTCGTGACGGCGAACCTCGACAACCTCTCCGACCTGCGCGGCGCGCAGCGGCAGCTCGAAGACGTTCTCCGGCGCATCGACTCGACGTATGCGCTCACGCCCGCCGGGCTCGGCGTGACCGTCGCATGGAGTCAGACGTACTTCGACACGTATGTCTCCACGCAGGCGAAAGCGCACCTCCCGTACGACCGCCGCGCGCAGAAGTCGGTGCTGGTGCCGACGCGGCGATTCCCGAGCGACCCCGCCAACACGATCCTCGAAGCGAACGACGTCGCCGTCCTGTTCCGCAGCGATCGCGTGGAGCACATCGAGGCCGCACGGAAGGAGATCTTCGACCTGCCGTTCTTCACCGTGGCGAGCATCCGGCGTGGCTTTGCCGGCGGCGGCTTCGGAGGCGGCCAGAGCCTGCCCAAGAAGATGGCTGTCGCGGCCGGCGTTCCCGGCGCGGATCTCATCCCCGACGGCTCCGAGCTCTTCCTCGGCTTCACGTCGACGCAGAAAGCGGGCCTCGGCCCGGGGACGATCGCGAATCACGAGACGCTGGGGTACGTCGATCTCCGCTCCGGCTACTTCCGCAACGGCACGCACATGCATCTCTCGCACATCAGCGAGGACCTCGAAGCCTGGTATCTCAACTTCGACTTCGACGAGCGCGTGCTGACGGCGTTCCGCCCCGGCATGACGAACGTCCGGCAGGGAATGCAGACCGTTCCGCAAGGCCCGGCTGCGGTCTCACCCGAGGCGGAGCTCGTGCGCCAGTTCCACAAGACCGGACGCTTCGGCCACAGCGCGTCCATCCAGGCGACGTCTCGTCTCCTGCAGGACACCGTCGGAGAGGACGGCACGCACTACCCGAAGGGGACGGCGATTCCGCAGCGCGCCGACTTCAACACGCTCGACAATCCCTTTGCCTTCTCGGCCGACCCGAAGGGCGACGGCCTCAGCAACCAGCCGGCAGCCGGCGTCCACTTCGTCGTCTTCAACCCCTCCGGGGACGACTTCGAGCGGAACCGGCTGGCGATGGACGGTGTCTTCCCCGGCGGGAAGAAGCTCCCGGTCGCGCCGCGGAACCGCGCCGCAGGCTTCAACTCGGTGCTCACGACGACGCACCGCCAGAACTTCCTCGTGCCGCCGCGCCGGCACCGCTCGTTGCCGCTCGTCGAGCTCTGACCTAAAAGTGCGTCGCCGCCAGTAGCGCGAGCGTCAGCGACAACGGCACGAGCGCGAGGCCGAGCAGGCTATAGCGAACGATGGAGGGCTTGGCCTCCGCGGCGCGTGCAACCTGGAGCCAGAGGACCGCGGAGAGCGATCCTGACACGGCGAGGTTCGGGCCGAGGTCCAGCCCGAGGAGGAGCGCGCGCGGGTGGGCCGGAGTCTCGGCCGAGAGGACCGACGCCGCAGGCAGGTTGTTGACGAGGACCGCTGCCCCGACGCCGAGCCAGGCCGTCGTCCAGCGCCCCGTGTGCGTGGCGAGATGACCGAGGCCGTGGATCGCGCGGGCCAGCGTCCCGAAGAGGACGGCGACGCCGAGGACTCCGCCGAGCAGCACCGGGTTCGCTGCGCGCACCGAGTCCCGCAGCCGGACTCGGCCGGCGAGGACGGCGGCGGCGCCGACCGCGAGCACGGGCAGCGCAGGGCGTGCCAGCACGAGCACGAGGACGACTGCGACGGCCACTGCCGACGAGCCGGCGCGCGGCCGGAACGGCGGACGCCCGATCGCGGGTGCGAGCGTCGGTCGCAGGTGGCGCCTGAAGACGACCGCGAGGAAGACGATCGTCACGGCCACCGCGACGACCCATGCCGGCCACAGGCGTGCGGCGAACGCGGATCCCGAAACGGGGTCGTGCGCGAGCACGATCAGGTTCGTGAGGTTGGAGCCGGGGAGGAGCAGCGATGCGGAGTTCGCCATGAACACCGCGCCGTACAGAAAGGGCTCCTCGCCGAGGCCGCGATGCCTCGCTGCGTGGAGGAGCACCGGCGTCAGGAAGACGACTGCCGTGTCGAGGTTGAGGACGGCGGTGACTGCCGCCGTGACGAGCAGCAACGACGCGAGAAGCGCCGGTCCGCCGCCCGGCGCCCGAGCCGCAACGGCCCCGAGCTCGGAGAAGAGCCCTTCGCGCGCGGCGGCGACACCGACGAGGAGCAGGCCGGCGACGAGCGCGAACGCTGGCCACGCTTGCGAGAACGCCTCGTGCGCGTGCGCCCAGGTCACACGAGGAATTGCTACCCGAAAAAGGCTTGCGCCACCGCGTACCACTCCGGCGGCACGGTCTTCAGCTCCGCGGTCGCCTCGGCGAGCGGAACCGAGACAATGTCGTCGCCGCGGAGCGCGGCCATCGTCCCGAACTCGCCGGCGCGCGTGAGCTCCGCCGCCTTCAGGCCGAAGCGGGTGGCGAGCACGCGGTCGCGCGGCGTCGGGCTGCCTCCGCGCTGCACGTGGCCGAGCACGGTCACCCGCGTCTCGAACCCTGTGCGCTGCTCGATCTCCCGGCCGAGCACCTCGCCGACGCCGCGGTTGCCGAGGATGACGTGCCCGAACTGGTCGACCTCGCCGCTGTCCTGCACGCCCGGCAGCTCGCACCCCTCGGAGATGACGACGATGGAGAAGTTCTTCCCGCGCGCGTGGCGCTTGCGGATCGACTCGGTGACCTCGTCGAAGTCGACCGGCTGCTCGGGGATGAGGATCACGTCGGCGCCGCCTGCGATCCCGCTCATGACGGCGATCCAGCCCGCATGGCGGCCCATCACCTCGACGACCATGACGCGGTTGTGCGACTCGGCCGTCGTGTGCAGCCGGTCGATGGCCTCGGTCGCGATCGTCACCGCGGTGTCGAAGCCGAACGTGTAGTCGGTGCCGGAGAGGTCGTTGTCGATCGTCTTGGGGACGCCGACGACGGGGAGCCCGTACTCGGTGAAGAGCCGCGACGCCACGCCGAGCGTGTCCTCGCCGCCGATCGCTACGAGCGCGTCCAACTCGCGGTCGCGGAAGTTCTGGAGGACCTTCTCGACGCCGCCGTCGAGCTTGAACGGGTTCGTACGGCTCGTGCCGATGATCGTCCCGCCGCGCGGGAGGATTCCCGACACCTCCTGCACGCCGAGGTCCTGGAAGCGACCCTCGACGAGGCCGCGCCAGCCCTCGAGCACGGCAACGGCGTCCCAGCCCGCCTCGTCGGAGCTGCGGACGACGGCCCGGATGACCGCGTTCAGGCCGGGACAGTCGCCCCCGCCGGTGAGCATGCCGACCGTCTTCGCCACGGCCCTAGTCATAGCCGCTCGGACCGGGCTCCGTGTCCGTAATCGACGGTTTGATGCGGCGGGTGGGACTCGAACCCACACGTCCCGAAGGACAATGGCTTTTGAGGCCATCGCGTCGACCAGTTGCGCCACCGCCGCGGGCGTTCAGCATTGTAGGCCCTGCCGAAAACATGACCGACCAAGCTTGAAACCCGGGCAAGGGCGCGAAATACTCCCCCAACGCAAGTCCGAGGGCGGATAAGGCTCTTCCCGCGGCTGGAACACATCGGGTCGGACAATGGAGGAGGGAGCGTTGAGTAAGAAGCTTTCGCTGTTGGTGCTCGGCGTTGCGGCAGCCGTTGCCGTCGTCGTCGCCGGAACCACGGGCACTGCACGCAGCGCGACGGCCAGCGTGACACCGCTGCCGTCGTCGTCGTGCGGCCCCATCGTCTACAAGGGGTCCGGCTCGCCGGACTTCATCATTGCGTCTGACCTTCCGTTGCAGGGCGCGGTCCGGCACCAGACGGTGCAGGTCTCGCGCGCGGAGATCTGGGCGCTGGCGAACGCGGGCTGGAAGGCCGGCTCGTACAAGATCGGCTACCAGTCCTGCGACGACTCGACCGCTCAGACGGGCGGCTGGGACACCGCGAAGTGCGCAACGAATGCGCACCTCTTCGCCAACAACAGGTCGATCATCGCCGTCCTCGGGACGTTCAACTCCGGCTGCGCCAAGATCGAGGTGCCGATCGGCAACCGCGCCTCGCTCCTCTGGGTCAGCCCGGCGAACACGAACCCGGGTCTCACGAAGAAGTGGGACGTCGGCGAGCCGCAGAAGTACTACCCGACCGGCGTTCGCAACTTCGCTCGCGTCGTCGCGACCGACGACATCCAGGGCCCGGCCGACGCGATGTGGTCGAAGGCGCTTGGGTTCAAGAAGGTGTACGTCCTGAACGACAAGCAGACGTACGGCTTCGGCGTCGCCACGACCTACCGGGCGGCAGCGACGAAGCTCGGCATCAAGGTTGCCGGCTTCGAGGGTTGGGACGCGAAGGCGTCGAGCTATGAGGCACTGGCGACCCGGATCAAGGCGTCGGGCGCGCAGGCCGTCTTCCTCGGCGGCATCGTCTGCAACAACGGCGCGAAGCTCATGCAGGACATCAAGTCGGTGGATCCCAAGATCCAGCTGCAGATGCCTGACGGCTTCAGTGACCCGAACGCGAACGGCACCGTCGGCAACGGCTCGTACATCAGCGTCGCCGGCGAGCCGCCGAAGGCTCTGACGGGCGTGGGCGCCACGTTCATCAAGAGCTTCGGCAAGCAGATCGGCACGACCCCGAACCCGTACGCCGCATATGGCGCGCAGGCCATGGACGTCGCCCTCGAGGCGATCGTCAAGGGCGGCGGCCAGCGGGCGGCGGTCACGAAGTCCGTCTTCGGGCTCACGATCACCAACGGCATCCTCGGGACGTTCACGATCAACTCGAGCGGCGACACGAGCCTGACGCCGATCACGATCTACAAGCAGGCCGGCAAGAACCTCAACCCGGTCAAGACGCTCGTGCCTGCCGCGAGCCTGATCGGCGGGTAACGCAAGAGGACAGTTCGGTACTCCACCGGGGGAGGCTCGACCGAGCCTCCCCCGGTCTCATCAGAACGAACTCCTGATGGCAACCCACGCTCACACGGAAGTGTCGCTGCGGCGCAGGCGCTCGTACAGCTCGTACGTGATGCCCGCGGTCGCGACGCTGCTCGTCGCGCTTCTCATCGCGTGGCTTGTCGTCAACTTCGTCAAGGGGCCGGCGTACTTCGTCACCATCGGGTTCATCGGCCTCACGAACGGCGCGCTCTACGCGCTCGTCGCGCTCGGCTACACGCTCGTGTACGGGATCCTCGAGCTGATCAACTTCGCGCACGGCGACGTGTTCATGCTCGGAGGGCTCTTCTCCGCGACGATGCTCCTCTCGGTCTTCCACCTTCACGCGCACGCGTCGACGCTCGCCCTCGTGGCCGCGATCGTCGGGTCGCTGCTCGTTGCGATGGCCGCCTGCGGCATCCTCAATGCCGCCATCGAACGGGTCGCCTATCGCCCGTTGCGCGGGGCGCCTCGAGTGGCGCCGCTGATCACGGCGATCGGGATGTCGTTCATCCTCGAGGACGTCGCCATCGGCTGGAAGGGGCCCGGTTACACAGCCGTGCCGAGCCTCCTCCCGACCGGACCGGTGTTCTCGGTTGCGGGGATCACGTACACCTGGGAGAAGTTGATCGTCGTCGCGATCACGGCGCCGGTGCTCTTGCTCCTCGTCTGGTTCGTCAAGCAGACGCGCCAGGGCAAGGCAATGCGCGCGACGGCCCAGGACCGCGACGCCGCGGCGATGATGGGTATCGACGTCAACAGAACGATCTCGTTCACGTTCATCCTCGCCGGCGCGCTCGCCGGCACGGGCGGCCTCGTGTACGCGCTCTACTTCGGGCAGATCCGGTACGACACCGGCTACCAGATCGGGCTGATCGCATTCACCGCCGCAGTGCTCGGCGGGATCGGGAACCTGCCCGGCGCGGTGCTGGGCGCGCTCCTCATCGGCTTCATCCAATCGTTCAACGAGGGGCTGCTGTGGCACGCGCCCGGCAGCGACTGGACGGAGTCGATCGTGTTCTCGATCCTCATCCTCATCCTCGTGTTCCGCCCCGAGGGGCTCCTCGGGGAACGAACGCCGGAAGGCGCCTGACATGCGGCGCCGGCTCAGGGCTGCGATTTCCGCCGGCTGGTGGGAAGCCCTCGGTCGCCTCGGTCTGAGTCACGAGCGGTGGACTGCGCTGCCGACGACCGTTCGCCGGGCGGTGAAGGCTGTGATCTGGACCGGCATCAGCCTGCTGCTCGTCGCCTTCCTCGGCGTCTGGCAGTGGTCGGCGCTCCCGATGGCGGCGGTCGTCCTCGTTCTCGTTGTTCCACGTTACGGCGGTGTGACGATCCGCGGTCGGAAGGTCGGCCGGTACATCATTCCGCTCGCGGTCCTCGCCATCGCGATCACGTATCCGTTCTACGCGTACAGCGCGGACGGCGTCAGCCCGGGACTGCCGCAGCTTCCGATCTTCGGCACGTTCCCGCTCATGAGCACGATGGTGAACATGGGCATCTTCTCGATGATGGCGCTCGGGTTGAACTTCGTCGTCGGCTATGCCGGCCTGCTCGACCTCGGCTATGTCGCCTTCTTCGCGATCGGCTCGTACATGGCAGGCTGGCTCGCGTCGTCGCAGTTCTCCCAGGTCAACATCCGGTTCGGCGGCATCGGCGTCATTCAGGGGCTGACGGGGATCCACATCTCGATCTGGCTCGTGCTGATCGCAGCCGGAATCGTCACAGCGTTGGCGGGCGTCATCATCGGACTGCCGACGCTGCGCCTGCGCGGCGACTATCTCGCGATCGTCACGCTCGGGTTCGGCGAGATCCTCCCGATCGTCGCCCGTAACGGGGACAGCCTGGGCGGGTTCAACCTGACGAACGGGACAGGCGGGATCACACCGATCGATCCGCCCGGCTTCGGCAACTGGTTCCACCATCACCTCGGTCTGCCGGCGAACTACGGCGCGCTCGGAACGACGTTCGACCGGGACTACTTCTGGACCGTGCTCGTCCTCCTCCTGCTCACGATCTTCTGCAGCGCGCGCCTGCGTGATTCGCGCCTCGGCCGTGCGTGGATCGCGATTCGCGAGGACGAGGTCGCGGCCGCCGCGATGGGCATTCCGCTCATGCGCACGAAGACCTGGGCCTACGCGACCGGCGCATTCTTCGGCGGGGTCGCGGGCGCGTACTACGCGAGCTACAACGGCAGCTCGAACCCCGACGAGTTCTACTTCCAGATCTCCGTCTTCATCCTCGTCATGGTGATCCTCGGCGGGATGGGAAACATCTGGGGCGTCATCCTGGGGGCGTGCTTCCTCACCTACCTGAACTCCGAGGGGCTCAATAACATCGGCGCCTGGCTCAACGGCCACTTCGGTCCTGGCGGATCCGACTTCCAGATCTGGCACACCCCGCTCGACGTGCCGTTGTACAACTTCGGGATCTACGGCGTGATCCTCGTGGTCGTGATGTTGCTGCGACCCGAGGGCCTGATCCCGAGCCGTCGCCGCGCCGCCGAGTTCCACGAAGGCGTGCACGATCAGCCGCTCTACGACCCAGCCGTGTGATGACCGAAGCGCTTCTTCAGACCCACTCGTTGCGCAAGGAGTTCGGCGGTCTCGTCGCGGTCGACGACGTCGACTTCGTCGTGCCGGAAGGCTCGATCGTCAGCCTGATCGGGCCGAACGGTGCGGGCAAGACGACGTTCTTCAACATGCTCACGGGCGTCTACCAGCCGACGGCGGGAGCCGTCGTCTTCGCGGGCGAGGATATGACCGGGAAGCCTCCGCACGCGTACACGCAGCGCGGGATCGGCCGCACGTTCCAGAACATCCGCCTCTTCCAGAACATGACCGCGCTCGAGAATGTGCTCGTCGGGATGCATACGCGCCTGAAGGGAAACCTCATCGGGGCGATCCTCAGAACGCCGCGTGTCAAGCACGAGGAGGGTGACGCGCGCGCTCGTGCGCGCGAGCTGCTCGAGTACAGCGGGCTGCGGCGGAAGGACAGCGTGATCGGACGCAACCTGTCGTACGGTGACCAGCGTCGGCTCGAAGTCGCGCGCGCCCTCGCCACCGAGCCGAAGCTGCTGCTGCTCGACGAGCCGACTGCCGGCATGAACCCGCAGGAGACGGCGGAGTTCACCGACTTCGTCGCACGGCTGCGGGCCGACCGCGATCTCACGGTTCTCCTCATCGAGCACGACATGCGTGTGGTCATGGGCGTGTCCGACCGCGTCACTGTGCTCGACTACGGCGAGAAGATCGCCGAGGGTACGCCGTCCGAGATCCAGAAGAACGATCGTGTCATCGAGGCGTACCTCGGCAGCGCGGCGGTGAGCACGTCGTGAGCGCACAGCCGGCCACGCTGCTCGAGCTGAAGGATGTGGAGACGTACTACGGGTCCATCCAGGCGCTGAAGGGGATCTCCATCGAAGTGCGCGAGGGAGAGATCGTCACGCTCATCGGCGCCAACGGCGCCGGCAAGTCGACGACACTTCGTTCGATCAACGGGCTGAACCATCCGCGCAAGGGAACGATCTCGTTCCAGGGCCGCGACATCACGCACGATGCGCCGCACTCGATCGTCAAGAGAGGGATCGCCCAGTCGCCGGAGGGCCGCAAGCTCTTCCCGCGCATGAGCGTGACCGAGAATCTCGAGATGGGCGCGTTCCAGCGTTCCGACCGCGGCGCGATCCGTGAGGACATGGAGCGTGTCTTCACGCTCTTCCCGCGTCTGGCCGAACGGCGGACACAGAAGGCGGGGACGATGTCCGGCGGCGAGCAGCAGATGTGCGCCATAGGGCGCGCGCTCATGGCGAAGCCGACGCTGCTCATGCTCGACGAGCCGTCGATGGGGCTTGCACCGATCTTCGTCGAGCGCATCTTCGAGACGATCGTCGAGGTCAACAAGCAGGGAACGTCGATTCTCCTCGTCGAGCAGAACGCGCTCATGGCGCTGCACGTCGCGAATCGCGGCTACGTGCTCGAGACGGGAACGGTCGCGCTCGCCGACGACGCGAAGGCGCTCGCGCAGAACCCGCAGGTTCGCAAGACATATCTCGGCGAGATCTAAGCTCGACCGACGCGCAGCGGGAAGTACGGCGGGCTGAGGAGGAAGCCGATGCGCGGCGTGCCGCTCGTGCGTCCACGGGCGAGGTCGAGCGCAGCGCCGATGCCGTGCACGGGAACGAAGCCGAGCTGCCGGACGGCGGTGGCGTCGGCCGCGCCGGCGACGAGGACGGCACCCAAGCGCCCGAGCGCCGGCTGGCACGCGTTCCAGTCGCGAAACGGCAACAGCGGGTGCACGGTGCGGCCGTTGCGATAGTCCGCGATGCCGCGTGGGTTGGACGCGGCGGCGCGTTCAGCCTCGGCGAGCATCTCCGGGTCGCGGCCGATGCGCGCCGCATGGAAGAACGGGCGATACGGCGTCTGCGTGGGGTGCGCGAACGTGCGCGTGAAACGGTGGGCGAGGATGGCGGTGCCACCGTCGACCACCGGAAACGCGTCGCGCCAGAGGCGTAGGGCGAGGCCCAGGCCGAGATACGCAGCCAGCAGCGGGTTCGGCCCTTCCCGCGGAAGGTACGGGGTCGTTCCCGGCACGCCGATGACGATCGCGTCGAGCGGCCCGTCGAGCTCCGCCCGGCGAAGCTCGACCGCGCGCAGGAGCGCTTCGGCGTGCGCGACGGACGGTGGTCCGGCAAACGCTGCCGCGGCGGTCACCTCGGTCTGGAGCGAGTGCAGGATCTCGCGCCGTGCGCGATCGGGCAGCGCGGCGAAGACGTGGCGGAGCGGCGATCTCGCCACACGTTCGACCGCCTCGGGGTCGTACGGATAGCCGCGGAGCGCGCCGGATGTGCGCGGATGGTTGAGCACGAGCGAAACGCCGATCACCGGCAGCCGGCGGGCGAGCGCCCGCTCGAGCGCCACGCCGAGGTGCCAGCCCTGCGACGCGCTCGTCTCGAGGAGCGAATATGCGCCGGCCGCACGCTGCGCATGGGCATCCGCCGCGCCGAGGAGCATGGCAGGCCCGCCGTGCAGCACCGTCTCGGCGGCGCTCACGACGAGGACGAGCTCGGTCTCGACGAGCGCGCGATTCACCCGGAGCGGCGGCTGAGATGAGTCATCGAGCACGGCGAGCTCCGGGTCCTCGGCGTCGTGGATGACGACATGACCGTGGAAACGGCGGGCGAGGTCGCGTGTGACGAACCCTTCGAGCTCGCGCTGCGTCGTCCGCCGCGCAAGGCCGCACGCGACGAGGATGGTCTGGTAACCGGTTGGGATTCCGAGCCGCTCGAGCTCGTCGATCACCGCGCCGATCGCAAGCTGGCGCGGATCCGCCGCGCTGCCCGGGATCGGCAGTGCGGGCGGCTCGACGACGATCGTCGCGCGCCCGCGTCGGCGCACGAGCGCCTCGAGCGGCTCTCCTTCGAGCGGGAAGCGGAGGGCGTCGCGCACTGCCGCGCCGACATCCGCGATGCCCACGCCCGGCGCCGGCGGACGGAGCACGATCGCATCGTCCGGAGCGGCCGCGATGACGAGCTTCGTGCCTGCGAGTAACGGGATCCGGAGCATGCGCGGACCTTAGACTCGGTGCATGTCGCCGAAGACGCTCACGGGGCTCGAGCTGGAGCTCGACGATGGGCCTGCCCGCGAGTCCGACCTGTTCCTCGTCGACGGCAACAACCTCGCGTACCGGGCGTTCTTCGCCCTGCCCGAGGAGCTCGCGACCACCGAGGGCTTCCCGACGAACGCCCTGCTCGGGTTCACGAACATGCTGTTCAAGCTCCTGAGCGACTACAAACCGAAGGGCGTTGCCGTTGCCTGGGACACGCGGCCGGTCCACCGAGCCGCCGTCGCCGAGGCCGCCGACGTCGTCTACAAGGAAGGCCGCCGGCCGATGGCGGACCTCCTGCGGGAGCAGTTCCCGTTCTTCCGGCCGATCGTCGAGGCCTTCGGGTACCGCAACCTCGAGTTCGAGGGGTGGGAGGCCGACGACGTGATCGCAACGCTCGCGACTCGCGCCGACGAGGCCGGCGTGCGCACCTGCGTCGTCTCGACGGATCGCGACGCGTTCCAGCTGGTATCCGAGAACGTCTGCCTGATGATGACGCCGCGCGGCGTCAGCGACGTGCAGGTCTACACACCGGAGCGCGTCGAGGCGCGCTACGGCATCAGGCCCGACCAGATCCCCGACTTCATCGGGCTCAAGGGCGACACCTCCGACAACATCCCGGGCGTCCCGGGAATCGGCGACAAGACCGCGGGCCAGCTCGTCGCGCAGTACGGGTCGCTCGAGGGCGTGTACGAGCATCTCGACGAGCTCTCGCCCGGGCGGCGCAAGAACCTGACCGAGCACGAGGACGACGCGCGCACGTCGAAGGAGCTCGCGACCATGCGCCGCGACCTGGAGCTCGATTGCGATCCGGCCGAGCTCGTCCTCGCGCCGCCCGACCGGTCGCAGCTGCGCGAGATGTTCCGGCGCTTCGAGTTCCGCGGGTTGCTCAACCGCATCGAAACGTTGGACGAAGCACTTCCTTCCGTCGAGAGGATCGTTGCCGGGACAGGTGTTGCGTGGGAGGTCGTCGACGAATTGCCGACGCTCGTCGGATCCGTCTCAGTCGCAGTTGGAGGCGACCGCGTTGCGGTCGCCCGTGATGATGAACCCGTGCTCGTCGCGCCCCTTCCCGACGATCTCGGCCTCGCTCTTCGCGAAACGCAGGTCACTGCGCACGATTACAAGGAGCTCCCTCGCTTGACCGAGCTCCCCGCCGAGGACACGCTCATTGCCGCCTACCTCATCGAGCCGGGCCGGCCCGGCTACGAGCTCGACGACCTTGCCGCCGAGTACGGCGTGGAGGCGATCCCCGATCCGGCGGCCGAGGAGGAGACGGCCGCGCTCGTGCGGAGCGCAGAAGTTCCGCGCCGGCTCGCGCCGCTGCTCCGGGCGCGGCTCCGGGAGCGCGGGAGCGAGGAGCTGTACGACCGGATCGAGCTGCCGCTCACGGCGGTCCTCGCGGCGATGGAGGACGCGGGCGTCAAGATCGACACGTATCGCATGGGCGAGATCACCGCCCGGCTCTCCGACCGAGTCGAGGAGCTGGAGTCGCGCGCATACGAGCTCGCGGGCGAGGAGTTCATGCTCGGATCGACGCAACAGGTCGCGCGCGTGCTCTTCGACGAGCTGAAGCTGACGCCGGGGCGCAAGGGCAAGACGGGCTATTCGACCGACACGCGCGTGCTGCGCACGATCCGGGACGAGCATCCGATCGTCGAGGTGCTCGAGGACTGGCGCGAGCTCACGAAGCTCGTCAACACGTATCTCGGCCCACTGCCCGCGCTGATCGGTGACGACGGCCGCCTGCACACGCACTTCAACCAGGCGGTGGCCGCGACCGGCCGGCTCTCCACCTCGAACCCGAACCTCCAGGCAATCCCGATCCGGACCGAACTGGGGCGCGAGATCCGGAGCGCGTTCGTCGCTGAATCCGGACACAGGCTCGTGTCGGCGGACTACTCCCAGGTCGAGCTGCGGATCCTCGCGCACGTGTCGGGCGAGCCGAAGCTGCGCGAAGCGTTCGCGCGCGGCGAGGACATCCACGCGGCGACCGCGGCCGAGGTGCTCGGCAAGGATCAGGCGACGCTGACGAAGGACGAGCGCAACATCGCGAAGATGGTCAACTTCGGGATCATCTACGGCATCTCCGCATTCGGTCTCTCGGAGAACCTCGAGATTCCGCGCGACGAGGCGCAGACGTACATCGACACGTATCTCGCGCGCTTCCCGCTCGTGCAGGACTTCATCCAGCGGACGATCGAGCAGGCCGAGCGCGACGGCTACGTGACGACGCTGCTCGGCAGGCGACGGCCGGTCCCGGAGATCCGCGCGTCGAACCGTCAGACGCGAGGGCTCGGCGAGCGCCTGGCGGTCAACTCGGTCATGCAGGGGACGGCAGCCGACATCATCAAGATCGCGATGGTGAACATCCACCGCCGGCTGCGCGACGAAGGCCGCAGCTCGCGCCTCGTGCTGCAAGTCCATGACGAGCTGCTCGTCGAGGCGCCGGATGCAGAGGTCTCGACGATCAAAGAGCTCGTGC
>DATCBD010000058.1:0-82095 GCA_036512155.1 Gaiellaceae bacterium
AGGAGCGCGGCGTCCGCCTGATCGTCGTCGGTGCACACGGCTGGGGCCGAGTCGGCCGGGTGATACACGGCAGCGTCTCGGAATACGTCCTACACCACGCCGATGCGCCGGTGCTCGTCGTTGCGGGCGATGCGGAATCGCCCGCGGACGCCGAGACCGAGAAGGACGCGGTCGTGGCCTGAGCTTCCACGCACACCTCGCGTCACGCGTCGAGCGCTAGCCGCTGCAGCACCGCGTCCACGCGTACGAAGCCACCCTTCGCTCCTTCCTCGACGCCGTACTGCATCGTCGTGTCGCGCTCCTCGGTCGTCGCGAAGCGCATCGTCTGCGTCAGCTTCGTCCGGTCGCCGAGATCCTCGAACTCGAGCGTCTGCAGGTGGTTCATGAACGTCTGCACGAGCCGCTCGGGCGCGCCGACCTCGCGGAACTCGCCCTCGACGACACCGAACGCCGTGCGGAAGCGGTACGTGCCGCCGGCACGGACGTCCATCTCCTCGACAACGGTGCCGTCGCCCCACCATTCCGGGATCAGCGTCGGGTCGGTCCAGACGGAGAAGACGTGTGCGCGAGGTGCGTCGAAGACCCGCTCGACGCGGATCTCGAGCTCGTTCGGAGTGGTGACGGTGGTCTCGTTCATCGCGCCGCCGCCTTCTTCACGAGCGCGCGGATCTTTGTTTCGTCGGCTGCGGTCAGCTTCGTCAGCGCGAAGGCGATCGGCCACATCGAGCCTTGGTCGAGCTTCGCACTGTCGTTGAAGCCGAGCATCGCGTATCGCTCCTTGAATTTCGCCGCATCGCGGAAGAAGACGACAACTTTCCCGTCTCGGGCGTACGCGGGCATGCCGTACCAGGTCTTCGGCACGAGGTCGGGTGCAGCCTCGGTGACGATCGCGTGAATGCGCTTGCCGAGCGCGCGGTCGGCGGGCGTCATCTTCGCGAGGGCGTCGAGCACGGCAGTCTCTCCCTCAGCGGCCGCCTTCAGCTCTTTGGCCCGCGCTCTCATCGCTGCCTTTTCCTCGGCGCTGAATCCTTCCTTCTTCTTCGTGGTCATCGGTCTCCTTTCGTGCGTTCGACGAGCTGCGCGAAGCGGTCGAGCCGCTGCAACCACGTACTGATGCCCTCGAAGGCGTACGGCGCGAGCATGCACCTGCGGACGCGGCCGACCTTCTCCGTCGTCACGAGCTCCGCCTCCTCGAGCAGCCGGATGTGCTTCTTCATCCCCGTCAGCGACATGCCGAACGGCTCGGCGAGCTCGCTGATCGTCGCTCTGCCGGAACCGAGCCGTTCGAGGACGGCGCGGCGGGTCGGATCGGCAAGAGCTGCGAACGCGCGATCAACGGTCGTTGAATGCTGAACCATTAGGTTCACTATACCGGATCGGCGCCGGCGGCGTCGGCTAAGCGTCGATGGTCTCGCGCACCTTGCGGGCGAGAGTGTCCGGAAGGTAGGGCTTCTCGATGAACGCTGTCCGCGCCTCGGCGATTCCATGGCGCAGGACCGTGTCGGAGGGGTAACCGGACGTGAAGAGCACCTTCAGGCTGGAGCACATCTCCACCAGGAGGTCTGCAAGCTCGCGTCCGTTCATCCGCGGCATGACGACGTCAGTCATGAGCAGGTCGATTCGTGTTTCCGCCTGCTCGGCGATTTGGATTGCCTGCGCGCCGCCGTCGGCGACCAGCACGGTATACCCGTACGACTCGAGCGTATTCGTGACGAGCGAACGGACAACCGCCGTGTCCTCGACGAGCAAGATCGTTTCGTTGCCCCTGAGCGACGGCAGATCGCGCGATGCGGTCCTGGGACTCACGTGTGCGTTCGTGGTCGGGAAATAGAGCTTGAAGGTCGTCCCGATGCCCGGCTCGCTGTAGAACCAGATATGGCCGCCGCTCTGCTTCACCAGGCCGTATACCGTCGCCAACCCGAGGCCGGTGCCTTCGTCCTTCGTCGTGAAGAAGGGGTCGAACACCCGGCTCTGCGTCTCCTTGTCCATCCCCGTGCCGGAGTCGGATATCTGCAAGAGGACGTACGAGCCCGGTGTGACTTCATCGTGGGTATGCAAAGACTCCCCGTCGAGCTCGACGCCGGCGGTGCGAATCCTGAGCGTGCCGTCGCCTTCGCTCATCGCGTCCCGGGCGTTGAGGGCAAGGTTCATGACCGCTTGTGCGATTTGGCCGCGATCGACGAGAACCGTCCCGATGCCCGGTTCGAGCTCCGATTCGATCTGGACGCTTCCACCGATCGAGCGCTGCAACAGCGTGAGCGTCTCCGCGACGACCGCGTTGAGGTCGGTGACCTCCGGGCGAAGGACCTGCTGCCGACTGAAGGCGAGCAGCTGGCGCGTGAACTCGCCCGCTCGCTCTGCGGCGCTATCGATCTGCATCGCGCTGTCGCGCTGCTCCTCGTCGCTCAACTGCCCCAGCAAGATGGCGCTATAGCCTCGAATCACGAGGAGAAGGTTGTTGAAGTCGTGAGCGATGCCTCCGGCCAGCCGGCCGATCGCTTCCATCTTCTGACCCTGCCGTAGCTGTTCTTCCAGCCCACGCTGGGCAGTCATGTCCTGGGCGAGGACAAGACCGGCCTCGCGTCCCTCGAACTCGATCGAGTCCGAAGACACGAGAACCTCCACGAAGGTGCCGTTCTTCCGCCGGTGCCGCAACACACTGGCTTCGCGGCCCTCGCGGAGCGCCGTCTCGTCCTCGGGCCCGAGGATCTTCTCGATCGTCATCGAGAGGAACTCCTCGCGCGAGTAGCCATACGAAACGATTGCGGCTTCGTTGACGCGCAGGAAACGAAGCGTCGCCAAGTCGTAGAGCCACATCGGAGCCGGGTGGCGCTCGAACAGGGCGCGGTAACTGTCCTCCGACCGATGAAGCGCCTCGACGCCTCGGACTCGCTCGTTGATGTCGCGTGCGATCGTGGAGGCACCGACGATCGCACCGGACGCATCCTTGACGCCGGAGATCGTCAACCAGACGTCGATCACCTTGCCGTCCTTGCGAGCACGACCGGTCTCGTACTGCTCCACCCGGTCGCCCGCCTGGACCTGCGCGAGGATCCCCGGCACGTCGCCACGGAGCGCGTCCGGCACCAGCATCTCGATCGACCGGCCGATCGCCTCGGTCGCCGAATAGCCGTAGATGCGTACCGCCGCCGGGTTCCAGCTCGTGATCGTCCCGTCCAGCGTGTTCCCGATGATCGCGTCGTCCGAGGACTCCACGATCGCCGCGATCTGACGGAGATGCGCCTCTTCGAGCTCCCGCTCGGTCAAGTCGCGTCTCATCGACATTGCGGCATCGTTCACGTCGCCGCCCCCTCCACACCAACTTCCGTGTCCACCACAGCAGGCCGAATCGCGAGCGGCACATGCAGGTGGTCTTCACCAAGATTACTCCCGATCGTCCAAACGTCAACACGGACGGTCTATAGCGTGGTCGGGTGCCCGACCTCAGATTGCGGCGGCCCGTCCGCAGCTATGACCTCCATCAGCACCTGACGGTGCTGTTCGTCTGCGCGGTCGCGACCGTGATCTTCACGCGCGGCTTTCTCGCTGCGACCGGATACCCGCAGGTCGGCGGCTCGAAGTTGCACATCGCGCACGTGCTCTGGGGCGGCCTGCTGCTCTTGACGGCGCTGCTCGCGACGCTCGCCTTCCTCAGCCCGGCCGCAAAGCCGATCGCCTCGGTGTTGGGCGGTGTCGGCTTCGGCCTCTTCATCGACGAGGTCGGCAAGTTCGTCACGAAGGACGTGAACTACTTCTACCGGCCGGCGATCGCGATCATCTACGTCTGCTTCGTCGTCCTCTTCGGAGTGATCCGCTGGTTGTCGCGCCGCCGCTTCAGCGCGCAGGAGGCGACGCTGAGTGGGCTCGACGCGCTGCAGCGAGCGGCCGTTGGCGCCCTCAGCGCGGAGCGGCGCACGCACATCCTCAACCTGATGGCCAGCACGGGGGCCGACAACCCGCTCGCGCAGAGCGTGCGCGAGCTGCTCGTGCGGAGCGCGAGCGAGCCCGAGCTCCACCCACCGTTGACGCACCGTCTCTCGAAGTGGCTCGAACGGCTCTGGGTTCCGCTCACCGAGCACCGCCTGTTCCGCCAGGGCGTGTTCGCCCTCCTGTGCGTCGCTGCCGCGATCTCGGCCGGAGAGGCAGGCTGGCTGCTGCGGGACGGGCTCGGCCACCTCTCCTTCAGCCAACGCGCGTTCACACTGACGACGGTCGTCGCCGACCTCGCGCTCCTCGTCGGCGCAATCAGGCTCTCCCGGTCGCTGCTCTCGGCGCTGCACTGGTACGACCACGCCGTCCTGCTCGAGATCACCGTCGGGCAGATCTTCCTCTACACCTCCGAGCAGCTCGCAGCCACGCTCAACCTCGTCGCCCTCCTGATCGTCTGGAGCCTCATCCGCTGGACAATCCAGTTCGAGACCGCAAAGCAGTTGACGCGCCCCGCGGTGGTCGCGCGAGGAGCTTCCGCGAACGAGGCGAACTGAGAGGGGCGAGCAGGCAGCGTCGCCGAAGGAGTCGATCGTGCCCAAGAAGAAGGTGTCGGCGTCCAAGAAGGGCGGCAGGCCCGAGCACTGGAAGGACGAGCCTGACGAGCACGACTTCCCGGCCGCCACGGACTATCTGACCCTCGTCGTCTCGGAGCAGACAGCGGCGGCGCTCGTCGACGGATTGAAGGGCGTCGAGAAGGTCGACCGCAAGGCGAAGGACCTGCTGCGCGCCAGCCGGCTGACGCTCCTTCCGCGCGCCAACCCCCATGTCGCCGCGGATCTGAAGAAGGTGTCCGGCGGCGAGCGACTTTCGCCCGTCCTGCTCGTCCGCGGCCAGGCGAAGAAGGGCCTTCCACTCCTCGTCGCGGACGGCTACCACCGCATCTGTGCGAGCTACCACCTCGACGAGGACGCGGACATCCCATGTCGCCTGGTCGAGCTGCCGTGACCGAGCTCCCCGCATCACCGCGGGACGATCTCCACGTCCGACGGACGCTGCTTGCGCTCGAGTTCCCGGGCCTGGGCGACTTCGACGATCCGCGGCTCGCGTGGCGGCGCTTGTTCGGGGAGCTCTTCGGGACGTTTCTGCTCGTGCTCGTCGGCGCCGGCGGCGCCGTCGTCGGCGCGCTCAGCCACGGCGCGGTCAGCCGGACGGCCGCCGTCGCAGCGCCGGGGCTGATGGTGATGGCGATCATCCTCTTCATGGGCGCCGTCTCGGGCGCGCACTTGAACCCCGCCGTCACGCTCGCGTTCAGCCTGCGCCGCGACTTCCCGTGGCGACGCGTCCCCGGGTACCTCCTCGCACAACTCGCCGGCGCGACGCTCGCATGCCTGTTCCTGTGGGCGGTCTACGGCAAAGTGGGTGCGCTCGGGGCAACCGAGCCGGGCGCAGGCATCTCGGACTGGAAGGTGATGCTGACCGAGCTCGTGCTCACCGGCGGGCTCGTCAGCACGATCCTCGGCACCGCCTCGCGCGCCCAGAACGTCGGCCCGTTCTCGGCTCTCGCGGTCGGCGGCTACATCATCCTCGCCGGCCTCTGGTCGAGCCCGATCAGCGGCGCGTCTATGAATCCCGCGCGCTCGTTCGCGCCCGACCTCGTCCTCGGACGCTTCGATCATTTCTGGGCCTACGTCGTCGGGCCGGCCATCGGCGGCACGATCGCGGTCGGCATCGCCTGGCTCCTCCGCGGGCCTGGAGGCGATCCCGGCGGACTCGCTGCCGCACGCGGCACGCTCAGAGATCCGAACGCGACAGCCGGCCCGCCGGGCTGAACAGCGCTCGCGTACGATCGCCCGATCGACGGTGAGCAAGAGACGATCTGGGCGGCGGTCAACGAGATCTACGCGGGCTTCCTCGCCGGCGATCGAGCGCGCATCGACCGGCAGATCGACCCCTCGGCGACGATCTGGGACGCGTTCGAGCCGGGTTTGATCCGGGGGAAGCGCGAGCTCGACCGGTTACGCGACCGCCGACCGCCGGGAGCGCCTCCGTCTGCGATCGAGGCGAGCGACCCCGTCATCGACGTTTGGGGCGACACCGCGCTCGTTCGTCACCTCCTCTCCGTCGTCGAAGACGGGCGGACGATCCGCGTGCGGAACACGAGCGTCTGGCGTCGAACCAACGGCACGTGGCTCGTCGTGCACAACCACGAGGACGTGCTCGGAGCGCTATAGGCTGACCCCGGTGGCCGGCGAGAGCATGACGCTGTACGACCTGCGAGTCACCGTCGAGCGGATCGAGGGGCGCTCGGTCTGCGGGCTCGAGATCGGCGACTACTTCGAGCTGACGGAGTCGAGCAAGCTCCGTATCCCCGAAGGGCGACACTTCTGCATGTACGCGCTCCAGTCGGTCATCCCGTTGCTGGCAGCGAAGCAGCGTCACCTTCCCGAGACCGACTGGCTCGAACTGGACTCACACGTCGCGTGCCCGGATCCGGACGAGCGCGTGATCATGCGGATAGAGCGAATCGGCGAGCGGACGATGCGCACCGACGACCTCACGTGAGCGACGGACGGCGCGAGCTCGGCCTCGCACTCCAGACGAACAAGCCAGTCGGCGCTTACGCGGAGCTTGCGCGCGCCGCCGAGGAGGCGGGCTTCGACATCGTCACCGTCTTCAACGATCTCTGGTTCCAACCGTCCCTCCCTGCTCTTCTGGAGATCGCGGCCGCGACAACGCGTGTGCGCGTCGGCGCCTCCTGCCTGAACCCGTTCACGCTGCATCCGGTCGAGATCGCCGGACAGGTCGCGGCGCTCGACCAAGCATCCGGCGGCCGCGCATTCCTCGGTCTCGCTGCGGGAGCGTGGCTTCGATCGCTCGGGATCGACTCGTCGCGCGCGCTCACCGCTGTGGGCGAAGCGTGGGAGATCGTGCGCCGGCTGCTCGCCGGCGACGATTCGGCCTTCGACGGCGAGCGGTTCGTCCTCCCGGCCGGAGCGCACTTGAGATATCCGGTCGAACGGCCGGCGGTGCCGCTTCTCGTCGGCACGTGGGCGCCGCGCCTGACGGCGTTCGCGGGTGCGCACGCCGACGAGTTGAAGCTCGGCGGAAGCGCGAACGCCGCAATGGTCGACGTCGCACGCGCCCGCGCGGGCTCGGATCGCGTCGGCATCGTCCTCGGCGCGGTCACGGTCGTCGACGAGGATGGAGATCGCGCTCGCGCCGTCGCGCGGCGAGAGGTGGCGATGTACGTCGATGTCGTAGGCGCGCTCGACCCGACGTCGCCGATCGATCCCGAGCTGCTCGCTCGGATCCGGCTGCTCATGCAGGAAGGCCGCGACGACGACGCCGGAGCGCTCCTTCCCGTGGATGTGCTCGACCGCTTCGCCTTCGCAGGCACGCCCGCCGAGATCGCCCAGCACCTGGAAGCGGTGTTCGACGCCGGCGCGCGCCGTGTCGACTTCGGCACACCGCACGGAATCGACGAGCGGCACGGCGTCGAGCTCCTGTGCCGTGATGTCCTGCCGCGACTTAGGATCGCGTAGATGTTCGACTACGCAACTCGACGACGACGCCTGCACGAGCGCATGGAAGCCGCAGGCGTGGACGTGCTCTTCCTCGCCCCCTCCGCTGACCTCGAGTACCTCACCGGCGTCGAGCGACAGATCCCGAGCTTCGGCGAGGCGTCGTACGCACACGGGTGGGTTACCGGTGCGTTCTTCCGGCCGGGCGCCGATCCGGTCTTCCTCTTTCCGCGCATGTTCGCCGCCTTCGACCTGAGGGAAGAACCCGAGGGCGAGGTCATCGTCGTCAGCGAGCTGGACGATGGTCCCTCGATCTTCGCGCGCACTGCCGAGGCCATGGGGCAGCCCGATACCGTCGCGGTCGGCGACAGGATCTGGGCCGAGACGGTTCTCCACCTGGGGCGCGCCTTCGGCTACGACCCGCTGCGAACGGGATCGCGTCTCGTCAACGAGCTGCGGCGCGTGAAGACCGCGGAGGAGCTCGCTGCGATGGGACGCGCGATCGAGACGGTGGAGCATGCGATGGCGGCGGTCGCGCCGCTCGTCGTGCCGGGCGTGACGATGGTCGACCTCACGGAGGCCGTCGAGCACGAGCTCCGCGCCGCCGGCTCACGCTGCCCGTCGTTCACGACCCATATCTTCACCGGCCTCGGCGACGACGACTTCGACTCCGGAAGGGCGACCGGGCGCAACCCCATCCCCGAAGGAACCGCGGTCATGTTCGACTTCGGCGGCGTCGTCGACGGCTATTGCTCGGATTTCGGCCGCACGATCTGTTGCGGCGAGCCGCCCGCCGGGTATCGCGACGCGTACGAGACCATGCTCGCCGCGCAGGAGGCAGGACGCGCCGCTGCCAAGGCCGGCGCAATCGCGCGCGACGTCAACGCCGCCTGCCGGCGGCCGATCGAAGAAGCAGGCCTCGGCGAGCACTTCCGCCACCGGATGGGACACGGCATCGGAATGGACGTCCACGAGCGCCCGTTCCTCTCGGCGGAGGACGAGACGCCGCTCGCTCCGGGCATGACGTTCACCGACGAGCCGTCGATCATCATCCCCGGACGCTTCAGCGTCCGCATCGAGGACATGGTCGTGATCGAGGAGGGCGGCGGGCGGAAGCTGAACTCCTACCCCGCCGCCCTCGTCGCGAACTAGTTACTTCGGCGAGACCTGCGTGACGTCGACGTCGTACTCCGCGTTGAAGACCGCGTTCTTGAGGTCAGACGTGGAGACGAACACCTGCGTCGGCTGCATGAGCGGGAAATACGGCCCGCTTTCGTTCAAGTCGTGCTGGAACTGCTGGTAGATGGCCTTGCGCTGCGCCGCGTTCGTCGTGACGAGCGCCTTCGCCGCCAGCTTCTCGATCGCCGGGTCCGCGCCCTTCGCCCAGCCGGCACGCAGGCCCACGAGCTGCCCCGGCGCGAACGTCAGGTAGTCGGCCGGATCCGGATAGTCCGGGCCCCAGAGCGACAGGCCGAACGCCATCTGGCCGCTGCGGTACGCGGTCAGCCAGTTCGACGTCGGCGAGCCCGAGAGCTGGATGTTGAAGCCCTCGGCCTGGAGGTTCGCCTGAACCTTCTCCGCCATCGTCGTGAACGGCACACCGTTGATCGTGAGGTCGGACGGGTACTGCAGCGTCACCTGCTGGCTGCCCTGCCCGGACGCCGCGAGAGCCGCCTTCGCCTTCGCAACGTCCTGCTTGACGGCATCCTTCTGCGGCAGCGAGCCGAGGAACATCGACGGGATCAGCCCCGGGGCCTGGATCGCACCCGGGCCTGCGACCGACAGGATCGACTTGTAGTCGAGCGCGTACCGGACCGCCTGCTGCCACTGCTCGTTCGAGGTCACCGTCGAGACCTTCGGGTCGTTGTTCGCGAACAGCCAGAACACCCATGTCGAAGGCTGGAGCGAAACGTGGAGCTTCGAGTTCCCCTTCAGACCGGTGGCCTGGTCGGCCGACAGGTCGATCGCGATCTCGTGGGTTCCACGCTGGACGTTGATCAGCTGCGTCGTCGCGATCATGTTGCGGACGACCACGGTGCTGAACGCGGGCTTCTTCGGGCCCCAGTACTTCGGGTTCGGGGCGAGCACGACCTGCGACGTCGTGCTGAACGACTTCAGGACGTACGGGCCGCTACCGGCGCCGGCCGAAGCCGGCGTGTTCAGCCACGTCTCCGCCTTGTCCGCCGTCGATGCATTGGCACCGGATGTGCCTCCGTGCGCCTTGACGAGCTTCGAGTTGACGATGCCCGTCGACGGGTTGGCGAGAATCGCCGGCAACTCGGTGTCCGGCGTGCTCGAGGTCATCACGACCGCGTACTTGCCGAGTGCCTTCACCTTTACGCCAGCGAGCAGGAACGACGGATTGCCCTTGATGTTGACGAGCCGGTTCATGGAGAAGACGACGTCCGCCGAGGTCAGCGGCGTCCCGTCCGCGAAGTGCGCGTTCTTCTTGAGCTGGAACGTGAACGTCTTCGCGCCGTTCGTCGCCTTCCACGAGGAGACGAGCAGCGGAATCGGATTCGCGAGATCGCCGCCCTTGTACGTGAACAGCGTGTCGTAGAGAGCGCGATCGATGATCGAAGCCGTCGGATCGAACGCGCGCTGCGGGTCCGACGTCTTGATCGTGAATGAGTTGTCGACGACGAGCGTCGCGCCCGCCGTGTGATGCGCGGTTGCTCCGAACGCCGCCGCAGCGCTGGCGAGCATGCCGGCAGCTGCAACGAACGCGAGCCACTTCCACCTTCTCAACGAACCCTCCTCGGTCGGGATTTGATCAAATCACCCTAAACCCTTGGATCCGCCAAGCCAACAGGCGGTCGCTCGGCCATTTGGCAACGATTCGAGCTGCGGCTCCTCTGTGTGGCAGCGGTCGAAGACGTAGGGGCAGCGCGGGTGGAACCGGCAGCCCGCCGGCGGGCGAGCAGGATCCGGGACTTCGCCCGGGAGGGTCTCCGGCAGCAGGCCGGCGCCGTCGGGCCGCGGAACGGCGGAAATGAGCGCCTCTGTGTACGGGTGCGCCGGGCGGGCCCAGAGCGGAAGCGTCGCGCCCGTCTCCACCATCTTCCCGAGGTACATCACCGACACGCGGTCGGCGACGTGCCGGACGATGGCCAGATCGTGTGAGATGAGGAGAAGCCCCAGCCCGAAGTCGCGCGCAAGAGCCGCGAGGAGGTTCGCGAGCTGCGCCTGCGCCGACGCGTCGAGGGACGCGAGCGGCTCGTCGAGGACGATCACCGCCGGATCGGCCGCGAGCGCGCGCGCGATCGCGATGCGCTGGCGCTGGCCGCCGGAGAACTCGTGCGGATACCGGGACGCCGCGACGCCGGGCAGCCCGACGAGCTCGCACAGCTCATGAACGCGGGCAGTGCGAGCCGCGTTCGTCCGGAGACCGATCCCGTCTGCGATCTGCGAACCGGCGGTGCGCCGCGGGTTGAGCGACGAGTACGGATTCTGGAATACGAGCTGGAGCCGTACGAGAGCGGCCGGGCGAGCCCTTCGCGTCATCGGTGTAACGGGCTCGCCTTCGAAAACCACGCTCCCGCTCGTCGCCGGAACGAGCCCGACGGCCGCGCGCGCGAGCGTCGACTTTCCGCAGCCGGACTCGCCGACGAGGCCGACGATCTGTCCGCGGTCGACTTCCAGGCTCGCGCCGGCGACAGCACGCACGTGGCCCCCACCACGGCGCTCGTAGTCGACGACGACGTCTCGAAGCTCGAGCACGCTCATGTCGAGAACGGATCCACGGGGCACGCCAGCCGGCGGTCGGAGACAGCCAGCAGCTCGGGGACGTCGACTCGGCAGGAGTCGACCGCATGCGTGCAGCGCGTGTGGAAGCTGCAGCCGGACGGAATGTGTCCCGGCGTCGGCGGCGACCCGCCGATGGCGACAAGCGGCCGCTCCTTCGCCGCCTCCGGATGCGGGAGCGCGTCGAGGAGCGCACGGGTGTACGGGTGCCGCGGATGCTGGAGCACGTCGCCGCGCGCGCCCGACTCGACGACGCGTCCGGCGTAGAAGACCGAGACCCGGTCGGCAATCGAGGAGAGCACGCCGAGGTCGTGCGTGATGAGGATGACCGCGAGGTCCTGCTCGCGGCGCAAGCGGTCGAGGAGTCGCAGGATGCCCGCCTGCACGGTGACGTCGAGCGCCGTCGTCGGCTCGTCGGCGATGAGCAGCTTCGGTCGGCACGCGAGCGCGATCGCAATGGCGATGCGCTGCCGCATCCCGCCCGAGAAATGATGCGGATACGCGCGCAGAGCGGCGCGCGGATCCGGGATGCGGACGTCCTCGAGCAGCTCGACTGCACGCCGCTCCGCTGCTTGCCGGTCGAGGTGGAGATGGCGGCGCACGTGCTCGCTCAGCTGGCGACCGACCGTGAGCATGGGATGGAGCGAGGTGAAGGGATCCTGGAACACCATGGCGAGATCACGACCGGCGATGTCGCGGAGCTCCCGGCGCGGCATACCGATCAACTCCTTGCCGGCGAAAAGTGCGGTGCCTTCGACCGTAGAGCGTTCCGGCAGGAGCCCGAGCAGGGCGAGCATCGAGATCGTCTTCCCGCTCCCGCTCTCCCCCGCGATCCCGAACACCTCACCCGGCTGCACGTCGTAGTCGACGCCGTCGACGATCGTGACGTCGCCGCCCGGGATCGGCAACTTCACCCGCAAGGACTCCACGGCAAGCACGCTCATGCGTCGCTCTCGACCGCGCGGCGCGCCGTGCGCGGATCGAACACGTCGCGCAGGCTGTCGCCGAGGAAGTTGAACGCGAGCACCACGGTGAAGATCGCGAGCCCGGGGAACGTGCCGATCCACCACCACTGGAAGTACTGCGTTCCCTCGGCGACCATCGAGCCCCATTCTGCTTGGGGCGGCTGCGCGCCAAGGCCGAGGAACGAAAGCCCCGAGAGCAGCAAGATGGCGTTCGCGAGGTCGAGCGTCGCGAGGACGAAGACCGGACCGATGACGTTCGGAAGAACGTCGCGGACGAGCGCGCGCCTGCTCGAGGCACCGAGAAGGCGGGCGGACTGGACGTACTCGGAGTCACCGACCGATAGAACGAGCCCGCGGACGATGCGGGCGTACGACGGCCACGCTACGACGACGATCGCGAGCGCCGCGTTGAAGAGCCCGCGGCCGAGAACCGCGGCAACGACCATCGCCAGGATGATCGGGGGGAACGCGAACACGAGATCCGTCGAGCGCATGAGGACGCCGTCGACGAATCCGCGGAAGTAGCCGGCCACTGCGCCGACGATGCTGCCGATCGTCGCGGCGATCGCGACGAGCGCAATGGCGATCGGCAGCGACACGCGCGAGCCGTAGATGACACGGGAGAGGACGTCGCGGCCGAGCTCGTCCGTTCCGAAGAGATGGTGGAGCGACGGGCTCTCGGACGCCGGAAAGCTCTGCGCGAGGGGGTTCGAAGGGGCGATCAACGGCGCGAAGACCGCGATCACGATCCAGGCGAACGCGATCACGGTCCCGGCGATCGCGAGGGGCTGCCGCCACGCGGCCGGGATCCGCGACGAGCGAGCGCGCGCCCGCAATCCGTAGGCGAGCGAGCTCACGTGATCCTGATCCTCGGATCGATGACGCCGTAGAGAACGTCGACGATGAAGTTGATCGTCACGTACACCACGGCGACGAAGATGCTCACGCCGGCGATTGCCGGCACGTCGAGGTTCACGGCCGCCTCGTACGCGTACTGGCCGATCCCGGGCCAGGAGAAGATCTTCTCCACGAGCACGGCGCCGGTGAGCACGTTCGCGAAGACGAGGCCGAGCACCGTGATGACGGACGGAAGCGCGGCGCGCAGGATGTAGCGCACGATGACGACGCGCTCCGGCAGTCCTTTCGCGCGAGCCGCGCGCACGTAGTCGTTCCCGATCACTTCGAGCACCGCCGAGCGCGTGAACCGCGTCAGCAGGCTCACGTTGAACGCGGCGAGAACGAGTGCCGGAAGAATGAGGTGGTGTAGCGCCTGCACGAACAGCGAGAACTTGCCCGCGATGAGCGCGTCGATCGTGTACAGGCCGGTGACGCTGGGAGGCGGGCTTACGCCAGGATCGAGACGTTCGGCGCCCGGGAACCATCCGAGCTTGAAGAAGCCGACGTAGAGCGCGACCAGTGCGATCCAGAACGTCGGCATCGAGATGCCGGCGAGCGAAGCGACGCGGAGGAGATGGTCGGTCGGGCGGTTGCGCCGCAGCGCCGCGACGGTACCGAAGCCGATGCCGACGATCGCGGCGAAGAGGACCGAGTAGAGCGCGAGCTCTCCGGTTGCCGGGATGAACTGCCCGAGGTCGTGCGTCACAGCGTCGTGCGTGAGCGACGACTGCCCCAGATCGCCGTGGACGAGATGGTCGAGATAGATGACGTAGCGAACAGGCAGCGGCCGGTCGAGCCCGTAGTGGTGCTTGAACGCCTGCACAGCCGCAGGATCGCCGGCCGCTTGCTCGCCGAGGTTCGTGGCGACCGCGTTGCTCGGGACGAGCTGGGTCAGGACGAACGCCACCGCGGTGATGCCGAGCGTCAGCAGCACGAGCGCAGCGAGGCGTCGGAGCACGAAGCGAACGAAGCCGGGCGGCCGCCAGAAGCGGCGCCTGCTCTCCGCCGGCGGCTCGGCGATCGCGGTCGGGGCAGTCGTCAACCGGCGACGGATGGTACCGGCGGGTCCGGCGGAAAACTACGATCGGGATGTGGCGACACGCGTCCCCGACGAGGGTGGGTTCGGCGAGGAGGCCGGCTACTCCCGCGCCGTGCGCCAGGGGCAGCTGATTGCGGTGAGTGGAACCGCGGCGCTCGAGCGCGGGCGGGTGCTCCACCCCGGCGACGCATATGGGCAGGCAAAGCGAGCGCTCGAGGTCGCGCTCGCCGCCGCAGCCGAGTTGGGCGCGAAACCGGACGACGTACTGAGAACGAGGCTCCTGCTCGCACCCGGCTGCGATTGGCGCGCAGCCGTGCGCGCACACGCGGACATCTTCGCAGCGAATCCTCCGGCGAACACGACGTATTTCGTCGGCGCGCTCATTCCCGAAGGCGCGCTCGTCGAGGTCGAGCTCGACGCCCTGGCGTAGGTGGAGGGCGCCGAAGTCATCGTCGTCGGCGCGGGCATCACCGGCCTCTCGCTCGCGTTCTTCCTCTCGCGCGCAGGCGTGGACGTCGCCGTGGTCGACCGCGTGGGAATCGCCGCGGGAGCATCCGGCGTGCAACCCGGCGGTGTGCGCCAGCAATGGAGCACGGAGATCAACTGCCGGCTCGCGCGCGAATCCGTCGACTTCTACGCGCATCTCGACGACGAGCTCGGACAACGCATCGACGCGCGGCTCGATCGCTGTGGGTATCTCTTCGTCGCTCTCACCGAGGGCGCGCATGGCGGCATGCGCGAGGACGTTGCTGTCCAGAACAGCTGCGGCGTACCGAGTCGGATGGTCACGGCGACCGAGGCAGGCGAGCTCGTTCCCGGACTGTCGACGGCATCGATCGCGGGCGGCGCGTGGTGCGCCGAGGACGGCTACTTCGATCGCCCTCAGACGGTGGTCGAAGCGTTCGCGCAGGCGGCGGCCGTGCACGTGGCGATTGCCGATGTCGTTTCGCTCAACCGAGGCGCTGACGAGTGGGAGATACGCACGACAACCGGCCCTCTCCGTGCGAAGACCGTGGTGCTTGCTTCGGGAGTCGACGCGCGCGCAATGCTCCGCCCTCTAGGCGTCGACGTGCCGATCGAGCCAGAGGCACGGCACCTCTTCCTGAGTGAGCCGGTGGCCGAACGGCTGCTCGAGCCACTCGTCGTCGTCGGCGAACGCAGCTTCGCCGCCAAGCATCTCGCCAACGGCCGCATCTTGGCGAGCGATCTCGCCGCCTCGGGCGACGCCGCTCAGCACCGCGATCGCTGGCGCGCGACCGTCGCTCGCGGTATCGACGAGCTTCTCCCCGCGCTCTCATACGTCTCGTTCCCGTTGCTGGCGAGCGGCATGTACGACGTGGCCCCCGATCACCAGCCGATCGTCGGCCCTGTGGGGGACAAAGAGGGGTTGTGGATTGCAGCCGGTTATAGCGGCCATGGGTTCATGCTCTCTCCGGCGATCTCTCGGCGCCTCGCCGAGGCAATGCTCGAGGGTCGCGGTGCACCCATCCACGAGTTCTCGCCGGACCGATTCGGCGGCGAGCGCCTGGCGCTCGAACGCAGCGTGGTCTGATCTCTGCGATGAGTTTCCGCGGACGACGCCGTCTAAGAGACACATCCAGACGAACAGGAGGCTCCACGATGTCGAAGGTGGCGTCCAAGCTCAATCTCACGCAGGTCGGCCGCGTCTGCGTCACCGTTGCGGACACGGATCGCGCGATCGACTTCTACGTCGACAAGCTCGGGTTCGAGAAGGTCGTCGACGCCCCGATGGGCGACGCCGGCCGGTGGGTCGAGGTCGCGGTGGCCGGGACGCCGACGACGATCGCCCTCGCCCCGCCGCCTCCGGGCCAGACCGCCGGCGGCAGCCAGACCGGGATCTGCATCGACACCTCCGACGTCGACGCCGACCACGCCGCGCTGAAGGCCGCCGGCGCCGACGTCGACGACGAGGTCACGCGCTGGGGCGGCCCGATCCCGCCGATGTTCTGGGTGCGCGACCCGGACGGCAACTCGCTCATCGTCGTCCAGCCGCTGTAGCCCCTGTCCCATGCCGCCCGCGTAACCGGTGTCCACCGCCGGTTGCGCGGGGCGTCGTGCTACCGTCAAATGACGGCGTTTTCGACCGCGCCGGGTGAGGCCAAGGCTCGCCTCTTCTCGAGTACTCGGGCTGAAAGGCGGAAGTCGTGGCACCGAATCTCTCCAACGGCCCCACGTAGCGTGCCGACCTACGATGCAATCGTCGTCGGTGGCGGACCTGCCGGGTCGACCTGTGCATACAGGCTCGCGACCGCGGGCAAGTCGGTGTTGCTGCTCGACCGGGCGCGGTTCCCGCGCGACAAGGCATGCGGGGGTGCGGTCACCGCCCGTGCGCTCCGGGAGATGCCCGTCGGGATCGAGCAAGTCGTGGAGACGACCGTGAGCCGGTTCGAGCTTCGGGCGCGCCATCGGCACGGGTTCTCCCGCGTCGCTGCGAGCCCGCTCGCGTACATGACCCAGCGCCACCGGCTCGACGCGTACCTCCTCGGCCGCGCCGTCGAAGCAGGCGTCGAGCTTCGAGAAGGGACGCCCGCGTCCGAGATCCGGCAGGACGGCGTCGACGACGACGGTGCTCGCGTCGTCATCGGCGCGGACGGCGCAAACGGCGTCTCCCGCCGACTGTTCGAGACGAAGCGCAGGAACGCCGTCGCGCTCGAGGGGAACCTCCCGCACAGCGAGGCCCCAGACGAGCGCTATTCCGAGCGCCTCGTCCTCGAGTTCGGGACCGTCCCAGGCGGCTACGGATGGATCTTCCCGAAAGCCGACCACCTCAACGTCGGCGTCGGCGGATGGACGTCGGAAGGCCCCCATCTGCGCGATCACCTCGCGCGCCTCTGCGAGGCGCACGGCTTCGACCGCGACGCCCTGACAGACGTCCGCGGTCACCTGCTGCCGTTCCGCAAGCGCGGCGCCGCCCTTGCCGCCGGGAGAATCGCACTCGTGGGCGACGCTGCCGGGCTGGCCGACCCTCTCTCGGGCGACGGGATGTACGAGGCTGCGCTCTCGGCAAGGCTCGCCGCGGAACACGCACTGCGGATCCTCGCCGGCGAGCTCGACTGCTTCACCGGCTACACGCGCGAGCTCGCTGCCCGCCTCGCCCCCCTCATGCGCGTGTCGTGGGGGGCGAAGTTCGCGTTCGACCGCCTCCCCATGCTCTCGTTCACGGTCGCGAGGACGCCGCAGTTCTGGAACTACGTGGCGCAGACGTACGGCTGACGCACAGACTGCGCTCCATTTGTCAGACTGTCCGCCGATGAGCTTCGAGACGGACATCAAGCCCCTCTTCCGCGAGCGCGACCGCGGGTCGATGCAGTCCCAATTCGATCTCTGGTCGTACGACGACGTCAACACGCACGCCGACGCGATCCTCGCCGTGCTCCGAGCGGGCACCATGCCCTGCGACGGCGCGTGGCCGGAGGCTGACGTCGAGCTCTTCGAGCGCTGGATCGCAGACGGCAAGCCCGCCTGAGGAGGCCAAAAGGCCCCTTGCGCTACCGTGTGTCCAGCGTCCCGTGTTCTGACTCCCACACGAGCCCGCCGCTTGCTGTTCTGGGGAGTCGCCAAAGGGAGCGACACATGAGGAAGAGCCTGAAGCGTGTGCTCGAGCGTCTGCGTGCGGGCACCAACGGATTGCTGGGCAAGCGAGAGTCGATTCGCGGAGGCCTGCAGGAGCCGCAGCGGATGACTGGACGCCTCGTGCCCGTGCGCGTGCGCGTGCATCAGAGCTAGCGCGTGCGGACAGCGATCGTCACCACCTACCCGCCGCGAGCGTGCGGGATCGGCACCTTCTCGGCCGACTTGCGGGCAACGCTGCTCGGCGCGGACGGCATCGCGCGCGCCGATCTCGTCGCGGTCGTGAACGAGCCGTCGAGCCCGCAGCGGCGAGGTCTGCTGGCGACGATCCATCAGTCCGTGCGCGGCGACTACGTCCGTACCGCGCGGATGCTCGGGCGACTCGACGTCGACGTCGTGCTGCTCCAGCACGAATACGGGATCTTCGGCGGTCGGGACGGCGAGTACGTCGTGTCGTTCGCCGAAGAGCTCGCGCAGCCGCTCGTCGTGACGCTGCACACCGTACTCTCGACGCCGTCGCCGCACCAGGCGCAAGTGTTGAGCGAGCTGTGCGCGCAAGCCGAGCTCGTGATCGTGATGACCGACACCGCGCTGCGGCTCGTCGTCGACTCCGGCGTCTGTCCCAAGGAGAAGGTGCGGGTCGTTCCGCACGGCGCGCCGCTTCGTCTCACCGCGCGTTCCGCAGGAGACGCTCGCACGGACGAGCGCTTCCAGCTCTCCACCTTCGGCCTGATCTCTCCCGGCAAGGGCCTCGAGACCGCGATCGAAGCGCTGCCGGCGATGGTCGCGCGGCATCCCGAGATCGTCTACGTCATCGCGGGTCGCACCCATCCGGACATCGCACGCCGCGAAGGCGAGCGGTACCGCCTGATGCTCGAGCGGCGCGTGCTCGAGCTCGATTTGACCGAGCACGTGGAGTTCGACGACCGCTTCCTCTCCGTCGACGATCTCTCCGATCTGCTCGCCGCGACCGACGTGTTCGTGACGCCGTACCGCAACCGGGAGCAGATCGCGTCGGGCGCGCTCACGTTCGCGATCGCGGCCGGCTGCGGGATCGTCTCGACGCCGTACTGGTATGCGCAGGACATGCTCGCGTCGGGCGCCGGCACGCTCGTCCCGTTCGACGACCCGGCAGCGCTCGCCGGCGCGGTCTGCGCGTACGCGGACCATCCTGAGCGGCTCGCTTCGGCTCGAGCCGAAGCCCGGCGTATCGGCTCCTCGCTCGCCTGGCCGTCGGTCGCGAAGGAGACGGCGTCCGTGCTGAAGGAGGCATATGCGCTCGCGCCGCGCCGCCGCCCGTTCGGTGCAGCCGATCTGCACCTGGCGAGCCTGCGCACCGACCACCTGCTCACCCTCGTCGACGACGTCGGCATCGTGCAGCACGCGCACGGGATCATTCCGAACCGCGCCAGCGGTTACTGCGTCGACGACGTCGCTCGCCTGGCCGTCGTGTCGCTCGCGCTTGCCGACCGCGGCGACCAGCAGGTCTGGACGTCGATCCTCAACCGCGCCCTCGCGTTCCTGCATGCCGCCGCAGGGGACGACGGAATGCGCAACTTCATGGGCTACGATCGGCGCTGGCTCGACGAGCCGCACGTCGGCGATCACGTGGGCCGCGCAGTCTGGGCGCTCGGCGAGATCCTTGCCACCGCGTGGATCCCGGCTGTCGTCGTGCCGGTGCGCGATCTGCTCGAGCGGCTCGTCCGCCCGCTTGCCGGCGACGTGTCGCTGCGGACGGCCGCCTACACGGTCCTCGGCCTGTCGCGCGTCGACGCCGACCGGCTCACGCCCGACACGCTTCGCCTGCTCGAGCGCCTGACCGAGCAGCTCGCCGACGCGTACCGCGACACCGCCTCGGAGGACTGGCGCTGGTTCGAGGACAAGCTCACCTACGACAACGCGCGCCTCTCGCAGGCGTTGATCAGCGGCGGCACCGCGCTCAACCGCGACGATCTCGTCGAGCTCGGGCTGGAATCCCTCGCCTGGCTCGGCGACGAGTGCGGCCTCGATTCCGGGCCACTGCGGCTGCCGGGCCATCTCGGCAGGCGCCGGGGCGAGCCTGCCCCCGGCGACGGCGACGAGCAGCCGCTCGATGCGGCCGCGCTCGTCGAGGCCGAGCTGGCTGCATTCGCGGTCACGCACAAAGCCGACCACGGCATCAGGGCGACTCGCGCGTTCGAGTGGTTCCTCGGGTTGAACCGCCTGCAGCGACCCCTGTACGACTTCGCGACCGGCGGCTGCAGCGACGGCCTCGGCGACGACGCGCTCAACGACAACGAGGGCGCCGAATCGACGCTCGCGTTCCACCGCGCCGCGGTCGTCCTCGACGCAGCCGGCGTGCGCGCAGCCGTCCGCGAGCGCAGGCTCGAGCCGGCCGCCGCATGAGGCAGCGCGAGCTCCTCGAACGTCACGCCTCCAACCCGATCCTCACCGCCGAGGACTGGCCGTATCCCGTCAATGCGGTCTTCAACCCCGCCGCGGCACAGGTCGACGGGCAAACCGTCCTGCTCGCGCGGGTCGAAGACCGGCGGGGGATCTCACACCTCACCGTCGCCCGCTCCGCGAACGGCATCGACGACTGGACGATCGACCCGACGCCGCTGCTCGCACCCGACGACGAAACGGTGAGCGAGCAGTGGGGGTTCGAGGATCCCCGTGTCGTCTGGGTGAACGAGCTCGCGCGCTGGGTGATCACCTGCACCGCGTACGGCCCGGCCGGGCCGGCGGTCTTCCTCGCGACGACCGAGGATTTCTCGACCGTCGAGCGGTACGGGATCGTCCGCCATCCCGAGGACAAGAACGCAGCCCTGCTGCCGCACCGCATCGACGGGCGCTGGGTGCTCCTCCACCGGCCGAAGACAGAGTTCGGCGGCGCGCGCGGGGAGATCCTGCTCTCGCGTTCGGCTGACCTCGTCAGCTGGAGCTCGCCGGAGGAGGTGCTCAAGCCGCGGGCCGGCGCCTGGTGGGACTCGCTCCGCATCGGCATCGGGCCGCCGCCGCTGCTCACCGAGCACGGCTGGCTGCTCATCTACCACGGCGTCAAGGACACGGTCGCGGGAGGGATCTACCGCGTCGGCCTCGCGCTGCTCGACCTCGACGAGCCGACGCGCGTCCTGCGACGGCTGCCGACGTGGGCGCTCGCACCGGTCGCACCGTACGAACGCACGGGCGACGTCCCCAACGTCGTGTTCCCGTGCGGCGTCGTGCACGACGAAGCGACCGACCTGGTGCGGTTGTACTACGGCGCCGCCGACAGCACTATCTGCCTCGCGACCGCGCGCCTCGCCGACCTGCTCGACGCCGTGCTCGCGGCGCCCGCAGACGTCTAGCCTGCGGTTATCGCCCGGTAGAGGCGGAGGTAGTCGTCCACCATCCGCTCGGCGTCGAAGCGGCGCTCCACCGACGCACGGACGGCGTTCGCGTCGAGATCCGCGGCCAAGCCGACCGCAGTCGCCGCTTCGGCCGCCGACGTGACGAGAAAGCCGTTCTCGCCGTGACGGACGATCTCGGTCATGGATCCGCGCGGATGCGCGATCACCGGCGTCCCGCAGGCCATCGCCTCGACGACGCTGAAGCCGAACGGCTCGTCGAAGTCGACGAGGTGCAGGAGCGCCCGCGCGCCGCCGAGCACTTCACCGCGCCGATCGGGGCCGACCGGTCCGATGTAGGAGACCCGTTCGCCGTCGACGCGCGGCTGCACGAAGCGTTGGAAGTACTCGTCGTCCTGGACGATCCCGGCGATGACGAGCGGCACGCCCGCGCGCTCGGCCACGTCGATCGCTTCGGCCGTTCCCTTGTCCGGGTGGATCCTGCCGAAGAACAGCACGTAGTCCCGCGGGCCGGCCCCCACCTCGAACTCGCGCGTATCGATGCCGTGGTGGATCGTGGCTGCGTAGTCGAGACGCTCGTGCCGGTCCGCGTCGCTGATCGCCACGTAGTAGCTGCCGCTGTTGTACTTCTCGTACACCGCGACGATCCGCTCGGACGAGAAGCCGTGGATCGTCGTCACGACGGGCGTGCGCACGAGCCGGCTGTAGGTCAGCGGCAGGAAGTCGAAGCTGTTGTGGATGACGTCGAACTCCGCGGCCCGCTCGAACACGGCAGCGATGTGCAGTCCCTCCCACACTTTCGCGTCCAGTGACGGGTCCTCCGAGTAACCGGTCGGCGCGCTCCCCACCAGGTGGGCGCTCGTGATCGAGTCGGCCGTGGCGAAGAGCGTGACGTCGACCCCTCGCGCCACCAGTCCCTCGGTCAGGAGCGAGACGAACTGCTCCCACGGCCCGTAATGGCGGGGCGGGACCCGCCAGGAGATCGGAGCCAGCATCCCGACCCGGAGCTCATCGGCCACGGGGCCAAACTAGCGCCGCCGCCCGGCGTCCTACCCTGTGCCGTAGGGTGAGGGGGATGAATGCGATCAACGACACGGTGATCATCCGCGTGCCCGGGAGCCCGGAGATCCTCTGGCGGACGCAGCGGATGGTGAGCCTCGGCGCCGATGCCGAGCTCGCCGCGAGCATCGCGAACAGCGACGCGGACGTGCACGACATCGAGCGACTGCTCGAGGCCGGCTGCTCGCTCGAGCTCGCCTGGACGATCACGCGTCCGATCGAAGAGCAGCCGCACGTCGTCGACGCCGCCGCCGACCCGGCGTAGCCCGACCCTTCTCAGGTAACGCTGGGCTCTACTCGAAGCCCGGCTTCGCGCCGCCCCGGAACGAGCAGGGCAGCCAGCGCGCAGACGACAAGGAACGCGGTCGCCATGACGAACGTATCGGTGAATCCGGTGCTCGCGGGGAGGCCGTGGTGCGTGTGCCCGGCGATGAACGTCGCGGCGAGCTGCCCGCCGAGCGCGCCGCCGATGGTGCGCATGACCGTGTTCATCCCTCCGGCGGCACCGGTCTGCTCGGGGCGCACCGCCTCCACGATGAGGTTCCCGAGCGCGGCGAACGCGAGGCCGATGCCGATGCCGAGGAGCGCCGCGCTGATGAGCATGTCGTACGGATGCGCGTGAACAGCGGCCAGGAAGCCGAAGGCGGCGGCGGTGACGATGGATCCCGCGACGACCGCGCGCTTCGACCCGAACCGGAACGCGATCACGCCGGCCAACGACCCGACGATCACCATGCCGATCGTCGACGGCAACAGGTAGAGGCCCGACTGGACGACGGACGCGCCGAAGCCACCCGACCTGCGCGACAACTGCGCGAACTGCGGGAACACGATGAAGGACGAGTACATGCCGGCGCCGAGGAGGAACGCGGTCAGGTTCGTCGTCCAGACGCCGCGAATGCGCATCATCGTCATGTCGATCAGGGGCTCCGCGCTCCGCGTCTCCACCGCCACCCACGCCGCGCACAACGCGAGTCCTACGACCAGCAGGCCGAGCGTGCGCGCCGAGCCCCAGCCCCACGTCGTCGTCTCGCTGACCGCGACGAGCGAGAGCGAGACGCCGGCGCTCATGAGCGCGGCGGCCGTCCAGTTGATCCGCCCGGGCACGCGCACGGGAGACTCCGGCACGTACCGCCACGTGCAGAACGTCGCCGGCACGATCAGCACGAGCGGCATCCAGAAGAGCCAGTGCCAGCTCAGATGCTCGGCGACGAGGCCGCCGGCGACGATGCCGACGCCTCCTCCCACACCGAGGATCGCCGAGATCAAGCCGATGCTCCCCGCCACCTTCTCGCGCGGGAACTCGTCGCGGATGATCCCGAACGACAGCGGAAAGATGCCGCCGGCGACGCCCTGCAAGACGCGCGCGACGATCAGCAGCGGGAGCGAGTCGGCCAGTCCCGCGAGCACCGTGCCGGCGGCGAGCACGACGAGCGTCCATACGAGCACGCGCTCCTTGCCGAACATGTCGCCCAAACGCCCGAGGATCGCAGTGCCGACCGACGCGGAGAGCAGATAGCCGGTGAGCAACCAGGTCACGCCCGTCTCGCTCGTGTGCAGCGCGTGCTGGATGGTCGGCAGCGCAGGGATGACGGCAGAGCTGAGGATCGAATATGCGAGGCCGGAGACCGAGAGGACAGCCAGCGTGACGTTCGGATGCACCCGGTCCACGTGCGGCACGCTCACCAACTCACCGTACCCGTGCGTTAGACGGTGACGACGACCTTGCCGCGTGCGTGGCCTGCTTCGAGGTAGGCCACCGCCTCCGGAGCCTCGCTAAGCGGATAGGTCCGGTCGATGACCGGCGTCACTTTGCCCGACTCCATGAGCTCGCTCAGCACGAGGAGGTCGGCGCGATCGATCTTCGCGATGAACGTCAGGAGCCGGTGACCGACGAACAGATTGAGCAGCAGCGTCTTGACGAGGCCGCCGACGCCTCCTTCGCCGCCGATGAGGACGGCCGTCCCTTTCGGCGTCAGGACGCGCCGGATCTCCGACAGCGGTCGGTTGCCGACCATGTCGAGCACGACGTCGTACTGCTGCCCCTGGCGCACGAAATCCTCGGTGGTGTAGTCGACGACCTCGTCCGCGCCGATCGAGCGGACCAGCTCGACGTTGTGCGTGCTGCACACGCCGGTCACGTGCGCGCCGTACGACTTCGCGATCTGTACGGCGAACGTGCCCACGCCTCCGGCCGCGCCGTTGATCAACACCCGCTGGCCCGATTGGAGGCGCGCCTTGTCGCGCACCCCCTGCAGTGCAGTGCAACCGGCGATCGCGACGGCGCCGGCCTCCTCGAACGAGAGGTTCGTCGGCTTCGGGAGGAAGTTCTTGCCGCCTGCGACGTATTCGGCGAGCGAGCCGCTGCGGGCGCCGAAGATCTCGTCGCCGGGCTTGAACGCGGTCACGTTCGCGCCGACGGCCTCGACGACGCCGGCGACGTCGGTTCCGGGGACGGGCTGTTTCGGCTGCCGGAGCCCGAACATGAGGCGCGCGACAAACGGTGTGCCGCCGGTCATGTGCCAGTCGGCGGGGTTGATGCCGGCGGCGCGCACGCGGACGAGGACGTCGTCGTCGCCCACCTCCGGCCGCTCGATCTCCTCGAGCCGGAGATTCTCCGGAGGGCCGTACCGCCGCTGCACGATCGCCTTCATACGTACAGCGTACGTGGACGTACAGCGCAAAGCTTGTCAAACAATGACTCTCTGCTTCTGGATGACCCTGCCGGTAACACCGTGGGATCCGGTCTCGCTCAATGTGATGCGGCGTCCCCGGGTTACGAGCCAGAGTGCGAGCAGGAACTCGCCGATGAATGTGAACGTCGAGACGTCGGGCGTCCCTGCCCCAAGTGCTTTGCCGAAGCTGTCGAACAGGTACCCGAGCCCGGCGATCGCGAGCAGAGGACCGATGAATTTGGGGACATAGCCCGACCGGTGGGCGAGGTGGGCGATGAGGAGCAGATACAGGCCGAAGAGGATGAGGCCGGAGTCCCAAATGTTGGTGAAGTTGTTGATTCGCTGAAGGGCTTGGGTGTGCACCCGCGCTGTGCCAGGACGACTGCTGTTGAGCAGGTGGAGCGCGCTGACGAGTTGGCTAATCGCGACCGCGAAGATTCCGGCGTAGGCGACCCTGAGCCACGCAGCGACCTTCGAGATGCGTTCGCTCACTGGGCTGAAGACGCGGTATAGCGCCAACGCGACGACGACATCGAGCGCGGCAACGACGAACAGGCTGAGGATGCCGAACCAGAACAGGTCCTGGTGGGCCATGATCTTCGTGGCTGTTCTTGCTGCGTTCCCCTGGGTCACGACGCCCTTGACGGCGACTTGGTAGCCGAAGCCGGCGAGCGCCGACATGAGTAGAAGTCCGGCGCCTGCGGTGATGCTCGCCTTGCGAACTGACCGGTTCGAATCCCTCGCCGCGGCAGTTGGTAGCCGGTCAGTGGCGTAGCGCGGTAGGGACAGATGCAGGGTGCGGCTTGTCATGTGGATGGCTCCTTCGTCCAGGGCTTACGATGTAAGTAACATATACTTACGCCGTAAACCTGTCAAGCACCGAACTGGAAGGAACGACGATGGCACCGCAAACCAAGCCCCAGGCAGAGCCGCGGATCCCACTCAGCCGCGATCGGGTGCTGCGCGCCGGGCTCGCATTCGCGGACGACAACGGAATCGGCTCACTGAGCATGCGCAAGCTCGGGGAGGCCCTCGGGGTCGAGGCGATGTCGCTCTACAACCACGTGGCCAACAAGGATGATCTCCTCGACGGCATGGTGGACCTCGTCTTCAGCGAGATCGAGCTGCCCTCCGTGGACTCGGACTGGAGAACGGCAATGCGCGACCGGGCGATCTCCGCTCGGCAGGCTCTGGTGCGCCATCCCTGGGCAGTCACGCTCATGCAGTCGCGAACCTCGCCCGGGCCTGTAACGCTACGACACCACAACGCCGTCATCGGAAGCCTTCGCGGAGCCGGCTTCTCGATCGACCTCGCGGCGCACTCCTTCTCCGCGCTCGACAGCTACATCTACGGCTTCGCGCTGCAAGAGGCGAGCCTGCCCTTCGACACGCCAGAGGAGACGGCCGAGATGGCCGAGACGTTCTTGAGCCAGTTTCCCGTCGCCGAGTTCCCCCACCTCGCCGAACTCACCGTCGAGCACGTCCTCCAGCCCGGCTACGACTATGGCGACGAATTCGAGTTCGGGCTCGAGCTCATCCTCGACGGGCTGAAGCGCATCCGCGCCGCGACATAGACCGGTGCCCGCTCGCCATACTGCCGACATGAGCTGCACGCACCTCGACGAGATCCAAGTGACGGCGCTCCCGGCCGAGATCGCCGGCTGCGAGGAGTGCCTGAAAATCGGCGGCTGGTGGGTGCACCTGCGCATGTGCCAGATCTGCGGGAAGATCGGCTGCTGCGACAACTCGCCGAACAAGCACGCGACCGCGCACTTCCACGAGACATCGCATCCGATCATCCGCTCCGCCGAGCCGGGCGAGGACTGGTCGTGGTGCTACGTCGACGAGATCGGATTCGAGCTCGGTTGACGCTCTGGCCGGCACTCCCCTATGCGGAGTGGAAGGACACGCGTGACACGCTGCACATGCAGCTCCAGGTGATCGGCAAGGTGCGCCTCGCGCTCTCGCCGTTCGAGCCGCAGTGGGCGAACGTGCCGCTCTATCTGACCGGACGCGGCGTCACGACGTCGACGATCCCGCATCCCAGCGGCGAGGTGTTCGACATCGACGTCGATTTCCTCGATCACCAAGTTGCAGTGCGCACCGGAGCCGGCCGCGTCGAGCGCGTGCAGCTGCAGGCGCCGGTCGCCGCCTTCTACACGGAGATGATGGATGCGCTCGCGCGCGCGGAAGTCCCGGTCGCGATCTCCACATTGCCGTCCGAGGTGCCAGACCCGATTCGCTTCCCGGACGATACCGTGCACGCGACGTACGACGGCGAGGCTGTGACGCGGTTCTGGCGGGCGCTCCTCGGCATCGAAGCCGTGTTGCGCGAGTTCCGCGCGCGCTTCCGTGGAAAGACGCCGCCCGTGCAGCTCTGGTGGGGCTCGCTCGACCTGGCCATGTCGCTGTACTCGGGCCACCCGGTCGCAACGCCTCCCGATGCCGACGTGATCATGCGCCTCGGAGGCGACGCGGAGTACTTCTGCGCCGGGTTCTGGCCCGGCGACCATCGCCTTCCGCAGCCCGCGTTCTTCGCGTACATGTATCCGAAGCCGGACGGCGTCGAGCAGGCGCCATGGTGGCACGACAAGCTGGGCGAGTTCGTGCTCCCGTACGACGACGTGCGCGAGAGCGCCGACCCGAAGGCGCGGCTGCTCGAGTTCATCGACGGCGCCTACAACGTCTGCTGGCCGGCTGCGAGCGCTACCGCGGTGCGGGCGTGAGCGCCACCACCGGGATGACGCGGCTCGTCTTCTTCGCGTAGTCGCCGAACACGGAATTACGCGCCACCTGCGCCGCGAACGCGTGGTCGCGCTCCTCTCCCTCGAGGGGCGTGGCGATCGAGTCCAGTCGATCCGGGCCGATCTCGACAACCACGTGCGGGTCGGCGACGAGATTGAGGTACCAATCGGGATGCGTTGGCGCGCCCGCCTTCGACGCGTAGACGAGCACCCGGTCGCCGTCGCGCGTGAACACCATCGGCGTCGTGTGCGGACGGCCGCTCTTCCTGCCGGTCGTCGTCAGGAGGAGAAGGTCGCGGCCTTCCCAGGTTCCTCCGACGCGGCCTGCATTGGCGCGGAACTCCTCGATGATCGTGGTGTTGTAGTCGCTCATGCGACGAGTATGCCGACTGCCTCGCGCCAGCCGGCGTAGAGCTCGCTCACGTCGCTCGAGGGCTCGAACCGCTCGCCCGACGGCGACGGCCGCCGTTCGCCGAGCCCGAGCAACGCCGCCCCGAGCGCAGTCTGCTCGGCCTCGCGCGCCGTCTCGACCGGAATGCCGAGGAGATCGGCGAGGAACTGCATGAGCCACCGGTTCCGCGTCATGCCGCCGTCCACGCGCAGCGACCCGAGCCGCGGCAAGGCGGCAAGCACGTCGGCCGTCTGGTAAGCCGCGGCCTCGAGCGCCGCGCGCACGAGATGCGCGCGCGTCGTGCCGCGCGTAATGCCCGTCACGAGGCCGCGCACGTCGGCACGCCAGTAGGGCGAACCGAGGCCCGTGAGCGCCGGCACGAAGTACACGCCGCCCGTGTCCTCGATCGAGGAGGCGAGCGCTTCGCTCTCGGCTGCGTCCTCGATCAGCCCGAGGCCGTCGCGCAGCCATTGCAGCGCAGCGCCGGTGACGAAGACGGCGCCCTCGAGCGCGCGGCGCGGCGGCTCTCCGTCGAGCCGCGCGGCTGCGGTCCGTAGCAGGCCGTGCGGCGCAGCCGCCTCGGTCTCGACGAGGACGAAGGCGCCGGTCCCGAAGGTCGCCTTCGCGCCGCCGGCGGCGAAGAGCGCGGCCTGCTGGTCGCCGGCGATGCCGCGGATCGGCAGCGTCATCCCGAGCAGCTCGCCCTCGCCGAAGTCGGCGCCCGACGGCCTGATCTCGGGCAGGAGCTCGCGCGGGACGTGGAAGAGGTCGAGCAGCTCATCGTCCCAGTCGAGCGTGTCGAGCGAGCAGAGCAACGTGCGCGACGCGTTCGTCTCGTCGGTCGCGTGCACGCGTCCGCCGGTGAGCTTCCAGACCAGCCAGGTGTCCACCGTTCCGAAGGCGAGACCGCGCGCGTCACGGCCGTCGAGCAGCCACTCGAGCTTCGTCGCCGAGAAGTACGGATCGGGGACGAGCCCCGTTCGCGCACGGAGGAGCTCCGCAGGCAGCTCGGCGCAGCGGTCGGCCGTCCGCCGGTCCTGCCACACGATCGCGTTGTGCACCGGCCGCCCGGTCGCACGCTCCCACAGCAGCGTCGTCTCGCGTTGGTTCGTGATTGCGATCTGCGTCAGCTTGGCGCCTGCTGCCCCGATCGCCTGCTCCGCGGCGGTGAGCACGCTCTGCCAGATCTCCTCGGGATCGTGCTCGACCCAGCCGGGTCGGGGGAAGTGCTGCCGCAGCTCGGCATAGCCGCGGCCGACGATGGCGAGGTCGTCGTCGACGAGCAGGCACGTCGTCCCGGTCGTCCCCTGGTCGACGGCGAGGATCACGCGCCGACACTAGCCTGACGACGTGACAGTCGTGAGGCGTTGGCTTCGACGAATCGGGATCGGGCTCGCGGCCCTCGTCCTTGCGCTCACCGCAGCGTCGCTCGCCTACAACGCCGCCACAGCCGGGCGCGACGTCGCGGCATCGAAGCTGTACGCCGGGCCGTACGCGGAGGTGGACGGGACGCAGCTCGCGTACCGCCGCTGGGGCACGCACGGCACGCCGATCGTCCTGCTCGGCGGATTCATCGAGCCCTCGTGGGTGTGGCACGAAGTCGGCCCGCTACTCGGCCGCTCGCACCGCGTGTTTGCCGTCGACCTTCCGCCGTTCGGCTACTCGCAGCGGCGCGGGCCGTTCACGCTCGCGCAATGGACGAAGCTCGTCCAGGGCTTCGACTCTCGTCTCGACATCCACCGGCCGGTGCTCGTCGGCCATTCGCTCGGCGCAGCGGTCGCCGTCTCGGTTGCGACGCAGTCGCCGCGCACCGTCGCCGGCATCGTGCTCCTCGACGGCGACGCGCTCCCGGGCGGAGGCGGAGCCGCGTGGCTCTCGCACCTGCTCCTCCCGCCCTGGTACACGAGCATCTATCGCATCGCGACCGGCTGGGACTGGATCTTCCGCAAGGGGCTCGACACCGCCTGGGGCTCGAGCACGCCGCCGTTCACCAAGGCGTTCATCGACGAGTGGCAGCGGCCGTTCCGCGTCAGCGGCACGGCTGCAGCGTTCGCGTCGATGCTCGGCCACGGCATCCAGGGCGTGTCGACGGCGACGATCGCAAGCGTCTCCGTGCCCAGGCTCGTCGTCTGGGGAAGCCACGACACCGTCGACTCGGTCTCCGCCGGGCGAGAGACGGCCGCGCTCATGCACGCGTCGTTCGTCGAGGTCCCCGGCGCCGGGCACCTCTCGATGCTTGCCCAGCCGGCGCTCGTCGTGCGCGCGATCGAGCGGCTCAGCGCGGGCGGGGCATGATCGGCCCCGCCGCACAGCAATACCTCCTGCAGGCGCGGCAGATGCAGGCCCTCTCGTTCGCGGTGCACATCCCACTCGTCTGCTTCGGCATCGCGTTTCCCGCGTTCGTCCTTTATCTCGAATGGCGCTACCGGCGAACGGGCGACGACATCTACCGCAGGCTCGCGCGGCGCTGGACGAAGGTGATGACCGCGCTCTTCGCCGCGGGCGTCGTCACCGGCACGATCCTCAGCTTCGAGATGGGCCTGCTGTGGCCGAACTTCACCGGCACGTTCGGGAGCGTCTTCGGGCTCGGGTTCGCGATCGAGGGCTTTTCGTTCTTCACGGAGGCGATCTTCATCGGGATCTACGTCTACGGCTGGAACCGGCTGTCCCCGCGTGCGCACTTCCTCAGCGGCATCCCGATCGTCGTCTCCGGCTTCACCGGGTCGTGGATGGTGATCTCGGTGAACGGGTGGATGAACCATCCGACGGGTTTCCAGCTCGACCACGGCCGCGTCGTCGACGTCCATCCGCTCACCGCGCTCTTCGCGAACGGTTATGTCTGGCACGAGGTCGTGCACATGTACATCGCGGGGTACATGGTCACCGGGTTCGTCGTCGCCGGCGCGTATGCGGTCGGCAAGCTGCGCGGCCGGTGGGGACGGTACGAGCGGATCGCGCTCGCGGTCCCGCTCGCCGCGGCGACGCTCGCGTCGGTCGCGCAGATCTTCGTCGGCGACTGGAGCGGCCGTGACGTCGCGGCCTCGCAGCCGACGAAGCTCGCTGCCTTCGAGGGGCTGGGCCACACGACCAGGGACGCACCGGTGCACATCCTCGGGTGGTACTCGAACGGCCGCGTCGAGTACGGCATCCCGATCCCGCGCCTGCTCTCGCTGCTCGCCTTCCACAGCTCGAGCGCGACAGTGCAGGGGCTCGACGCCGTCGCTCCGGCCGATCGGCCGCCGGTGAACGTCGTCCGCTACGCGTTCCAGACCATGGTCGGCATCGGAACGATGCTCGCGCTGCTCTCCGTCGTCTATCTCGCCGTGCGCCTGCGTTGGAGGCGCCTGCCGGAGTCGGCGTGGTTCTATTGCGCGCTCGCGGCCGCCGCGCCTCTCTCCGTCGTCGCGCTCATCGCGGGCTGGGTGACGACGGAGGTCGGCCGCCAGCCCTGGGTCGTGTACCGGGTCATGCGCACGTCCGCGGCAGTGACCGGCGCGTCCGGCATCCCCGTCGGGTACGCGACGCTCGCCGCCGTCTATCTCGCGCTCGCCGCCGGCGTCACCTGGGTGCTCCTCCGCCTCTACCGGGCCGCGGACTGATGCACCTCTACCTCCTCCCGCTCGCCTTCGCGCTCGTCGGCCTCGCGCTGTACACCGTCCTCGGGGGCGCCGACTTCGGCGCGGGCTTCTGGCAGCTCGTCGCGACCGACGAGGACATCCGCGACGAGGCGCACAACGCGATGGCCCCCGTCTGGGAGGCGAATCACGTCTGGCTGATCTTCGTCCTCACCGTCGTCTGGACGGCCTACCCGGCGGCGTTCGGCTCGATCGCGTCGACGCTCTCGGTGCCGCTCTTCGTCGCCGGCATCGGCATCGTCCTTCGCGGCGGCGCATATGCGCTGCGCGCCGGGACGAGGAACGCCGCCGAGCAGCGCCGCGTCGACACACTCTTCGCCGTGTCGTCGATCCTGACGCCGTTCGCGCTCGGGACCGCAGTCGGCGGCCTTGCATCGGAGCGCGTGCACGTCGGCAACCCGGGCGGCAGCCTCGTCACGAGCTGGCTCAATCCGCTGTCGATCACCATCGGCGTGCTGGCGGTAGCAGTGTCCGCGTACATGGCCGCGGTGTTCCTGAGTGGGGATGCCGTGCGGCACGGAAACACAGCGCTCGCCGAACGGTTCCGCACGCGTGCCCTCGCGGCCGGCGTGGTCGCGGGAGCCGCCGCGCTCGCCGGGATCGTCGTCCTCCACGTCGACGCCGAACGCCTCTTCACGCGCCTCACGCAGGGCGACGGTTTGCCCGCGCTCATCGTCTCCGTCGCGGCAGGCGCCGCAACGCTCGTCCTCCTGTGGCGCCGGCGCTACGAGCCGGCCCGCTATACGAGCGCTCTCGCGGTGGCTGCGATCATCGCCGGTTGGGCGCTCGCGCAGAACCCGGTCTTCCTGCGCGGCCTGACGATCCGCGAGGCGGCCGCAGCGCACGACACATTGATCGCCGTCGTCGTCGCCGTCCTGGCAGGAGCCGTGCTCCTCTTCCCGTCGCTCGCCCTTCTGTTCCGGCTCACGCTGCGCGGAGAGCTGGACCACGGCGGGGGCGACGTCGCCGCGCGGCCACAGGCGATGCGCCCGGGCGTCGGCGGCGTCCGGCTCGCGGCCGCGCTCCTCGTCGGCGGAATCGGCTTCCTCACCGCGGCCGACGCGCCCTGGGCGCACGCGCTCGGCGTCGTGTGCTTCTTCGGCTTCGCGGTGGCGGGCTTCCGTCGTGTCGCGGAGGTGGACTAGCCGCGGAGAGCGTCGGCCGACGGCACGAAGTAGTACGCGCCCGTCACAGGACGGGAGTAGCGGGTGAGCGCGTCGCGCGCGCCGGTCTTCAGCCCAGCCATGCTCTCGAGCATCGCCTCGAGCGGGCGCTGCTCGGCGCTGAAGCCGACGAACATCGTTCCGTGGTCGATGACCGTCCCGTACGGCATGTTGCGGCGGAAGATCTTCCCGAAGTCGTCCTGGTCGGTACTCGCAACGTGCGAATCGGCGGGCTTGTCGTCGAGCTCGAGGCTGTCGAGCTTGCGGCGGCCGATGACCAGCTCCTGCTCTTCCACCGCGAGCGACTCCCATGCAGGCGTGTCGTGCGGCCACTTCTGCAGGAGCAGAATCGTGCCGCCGGCGCCCGGCCGGCCCTCCGGCACGAGCACGATCTCAGGCGCCTCGATCAGCGTCGGGTTCTCGCTGCCGTCGATGAAGCCGGTGAGGTCGCGGTCGTGCTGGTACGGCCAGCTCGACGTCTCCTCCGCGACCGAGGCGAGCGGTGCGAGCTCGGCGATAGCTGCACGCGCGACGTCGAAGACGACGTCGTAGCTCGCACCCGACAGCCACAGCACGGCGTCGCGCTGCGTCGCCGGCATGACGAAGCCGTCGATGCCCATGAGATCGGCGTCGAAGCCGGCGACGCCATCGGGCGCGTCGTCCGGAGCGACCGCTCGCCAGAGCTCGGGACGGAAGCCGGCCACGAGGTTGACGCCGCCCATCGTCGTGCGCGGCTCGCGCAGCGACGCGACCGCCATCACCAATCCGTCGCCGTCGCGGGCGTCGAACTCGAGGTACGCGTGTGACGCGGTCCCGAGTGCGAAGATGCCGCTCTGGGGAGATCTCACACAGGCATCGTACGGGGGAGGTTCGCGCAGTGAACGACCCACAGATCCATAGCTCGATCGAACAGCTCGTTGCCGAGGAGCACGAGCTGTGGGAGCGCGAGTCCTCGGGGAACGCGACCGAGGACGACCGGGACCGGCTCAAGACGGTGCAGGTCTCGCTCGACCAGTGCTGGGACCTGCTGCGCCAGCGGCGCGCGCGGCGCGAAGCGGGGCTCGATCCGGATACGGCGAAGGAGCGTCCGCCGAACGTGGTCGAGGGCTACCAGCAGTAGTGCACCGCGTCGTCGTCGTCGGAGGAGGCTTCGGCGGTCTCCAGGCGGCGCTTGCTCTTCGGCATGCGCCGGTCGAGCTGACGCTCGTCGATCGGCGGAACTTCCACCTCTTCCAGCCGCTCACGTATCAGGTTGCGACCGGCGCGCTGTCGCCCGGCGAGATCGCGTATCCGCTGCGCGCGATCTTCACGCGCGACCGCAACGTCCGCGTCCTCCTCGCGGAGGTGGCGGACTTCGACCTCGGCGCACACGAGGTGCAGCTGCGTTCGGTCGGCGAGGTTCCGGCGCCGGCGACGCTCGGGTACGACACGCTCATCGTCGCCGGCGGCTCGCGCTACTCGTACTTCGGCCATGACGACTGGAGCGAGCACGCCGCCGAGGTGAAGTCGCTCGAGAGCGCGCTCGTCGTGCGCAGCCGGCTCCTCAGCGCGTTCGAGGCAGCCGAGGAGGAGCAGGACGCGGAGCGCCGCGCTGCATGGCTGACCTTCGTCGTCGTCGGAGCCGGCCCGACCGGCGTGGAGATGGCAGGGCAGATCGGGGAGCTCGCACAGGACACGCTGCGGCACGACTTCCGCGCGATCGATCCGCGCGCCGCGCGCATCCTCCTCGTGGAGGCGGCCGACCGCGTGCTGACGACGTTCCCGCCGTCGCTGTCGGCGAAGGCGAAGCGGTCGCTGGAGAAGCTCGGCGTGACGGTGCTGACCAGTCGAACCGTCAACGGCATGGACGCGGAGAGCGTGACCGTCGACGACGAGCGCATCCCCTCGCGCACCGTCGTATGGGCCGCCGGGGTGACGGCGTCGAGCCTCGCCGCGCGACTCGGCGAGCTGACAAACGCCGAGCGCGACCGCGCAGGTCGCGTCACCGTCGAGCCGGACCTGACGCTTCCGGGGCATCCGGACGTGTTCGCGCTCGGCGACATGGTGCGACTGCACGACGTGGTCCTGCCCGGTGTCGCACCCGTGGCGATGCAGCAGGGCCGCTACGCCGCGCGCGTCGTACGCGACCGGCTAGGCGGGAAAGAGAGCGCGCCGTTCCGATACCGCGACAAGGGCAACCTCGCGACCATCGGGCGAGCCGCCGCGGTCGCGGACATCGAGGGGCTCCGGCTCAGCGGCTTCCTCGCATGGATGGCGTGGCTCGTCGTGCACCTCTGGTACCTCGTCGGCTTCCAGAACCGCGTGCTCGTTTTCATCCGGTGGTCTGTGAGCTTCGCCACGCACGGGCGCGGCGCGCGACTCATCACGAACTCCTAGCTCCGCCTCATCCCGCGCTTATGCGCGCCGGAGAGACTCTCCATGACGAGAATCAGAGGCAACAGCACATCGAGCGCCTCCTCGACCAGATCCGCGACGGTGTCGGCGGCCTCGAACAGCTACGGGTGCGCGGCGTCCGCGGCCGTCCGCTTGCCGAGCGGGAGACCGAGATCGGTGCGATACGAGCGCAGCTCGCGCAGGTCGTCGCTCACCCGACCGAGGACGACGCGCGCACGACGAGCTCCACGGGAAGAACCGTCGTGCGCAGGACGCCGTCGGGACGCTCGAGGAGACCGATGGCGCGCACGGCGGCCGTCGCGCCGAGCTCCTGACGATCCTGGCGGATCGTCGTCAACGGCGGATGCGCGAGCGCCGCTGCCTCGAGGTCGTCGAAGCCGACGACGGCGACGTCGCGGCCCGGACGTCGGCCTGACTCCCAGATCGCCTGGAGCGCGGCCAGCGCCATGAGATCCGATCCGGCGACGATCGCGGTCGGCGGCTCGGGCAGCGCGAGCAGCGCGCATGCTTCGACGTAGCCCGACGCGGAGGAGAAGTCGCCGTATCGCACGCACTCTTCAGGTGCCTCCGGGCTCTCCGCCAGGAACGCCCCGAGGCGCTCTGCGCCGGCGAGTGTGTTGAGCGCGCCCGCGATGTGCGCGATGCGCCGGTGGCCGAGCGAGCGCAGATGCGCGACTGTGAGCCGCACGCCCCCGGCGTGATCGGAGCCCACGAACGCCGAGTTGACGCCGCCGCACCGCACGTCGACGCCGACGAGCGGGATGTCGCGGCCCGCGAGCTTGAGCACGAGTGGATCGTCCGCGTCGATGCCGATGAGGATCGCCGCGTCGAACCGGTGCGCGCCGCCGGCGTCGGCGTCCTGGATCAGCAGCGGCTCGTAGCCGAACTGGCCGAGGCGGCGCGAGATGGCTGCGAGCACCTTCCCGAAAAACATGAGCGACAGGTCGCGATGGCCTGCGTTGTCGCCGACGACCACGCCGACGAGCCGCGTGCGCTGCGATGCGAGCGCGCGCCCGACCGAGTCCACGCTGTAGCCGAGCTCGGACGCAGCCGCCTGCACGCGCTCGCGCGTCGCCTCGCGCACGTCTCCCTTCTCGTTGAGCACGCGCGACACGGTCGCGATCGAGACGCCTGCGCGTTGCGCGACGTCGTGAATGGTGGCCCGGGTCACCGCGGCGTGATCGCGGCGAGGAGGCCGCCGACTCCGGCCTCCGACGAGCCGTGCCAGCGGTGCGGGCCGGCAGCCGCGAAGAGCGTCGTACGCGGGCCGCTCATCCCGCCCGTGCCGAAGGCGATCCCCCAGACGCCGGGCACCTTCACGGGGAGCGCGCCGTCCGGCTCCCAGCCCCCGCTCGTGCGTGCGAAGGCGAGGATCTTGCCACTGCCGAAGTTCGCGACGAGGACATCGCCGCCGAAACGGCCGAACCCGTTCGGCGCGAGCGCGACGCCCCACGGCTCGTCGAGCGCCTTCGTCGTCGCGACGTGCGCGACGAAGCGCCCCTGAAGGTCGAACTCGTCGACGACGCCGCCGGTCGGCGAGTCGTTGCCGTCCACCGGCGCCGGCTGTGCGTACGTGACGAAGATGCGCTTTCCGATAGCGGAGATGCCGAACGGCGAGTAGCCCACCGGCAGCGTCTTGTCGACGAAACGAGCGGGGACGCGATGCCAGCGCGAGTCGTAGACGAGCACGCGCCCTTTGTGGAAGTCGGTCGCATACAGCCGGCCGCCCACGACGGCGACTCCCTTGAAGATCGCTCCCGATCCGGTCGCGTCGACGGCGACGACCGCTTCCTTCGACCAGCCGTGCGGCACGCTCGGCGACCACGCGCGGATCGTCCCGTCCTCGCACGCGTAGATGAACCGCGCCGGGCCGGACGCGCGCCCGGCCCGCACGACGAAGCCGGAGCCGCCGTTGTAGACGACGCCGGTCGGCCCGCAGGGGACGCTGACCGTCAGCGCCTGCTTGCGACCCGTTCCGGAGTAGAGCGTGCTTGATCCCCGTGCCTCGTTCGAGACCCACCACGGCCCCGTCGGGCTCGCGGCGAGGCCCCACGCATTGACAAGCTGCGGGTCCGCCCGGTTGGTGACGAGGCGGTGCAGGCCGAACGCCGCATCCCCCCGCCCGGGGAGAAGCGCCAGCGCAACCAGCACCGCCGCGAACACGACTACCCCGTAACCACCGGCGCCGGCTTCGGCGCGTCGCGCCGGCCGGCGATGTGGTCCCGGTACCAGTAGAAGCTGTCCTTCGGCACCCGCTCGAGCGTCGGGTAGTCGACGTAGACGATGCCGAACCGCTTCGAGTAGCCGTGGCCCCACTCGAAGTTGTCGAGGAAGCTCCACACGAAGTAGCCCTTCACCGGCGCGCCATCGGCGATCGCGCGGCCGACTGCGCCGATGTAGGTCTCGAGATACGACGTGCGCTCGGGATCGTGTACGGCACCGTCGTGCACGCGGACGTCGCCGAACGCTGCGCCGTTCTCGGTCACGTAGATCGCGCGCGGTGCGTAGTCGTCGGAGACGCGCACGAGCAGCTTGTACAGCCCGTCCGGGTAGACCTCCCACCCCATCTCGGTGTACGGCGCCTCTGGGTTGTGCTCCATCCTCGGGCCGTCAGGCCCGGCGCTGACGATGAAGCGGAAGTAGTTGTTCACCCCGAGGAAGTCGATCGGCGCGGCCATCGCCTGCAGGTCGCCGTCCTGGACGTGCGGCGCGACGAGCGCGTTCCGCTCGAGCAGGTCGGCGGGATAGGAGCCGCGGAAGATCGGGTCGAGGAACCAGCGGTTGCCCTCGCCGTCGACCTGCCACGCCGCCGCCTCGTCCTCAGGCGAGTCCGAGTGCGGATACGCGTGGTGGAGGTTGAGGACGATCCCGACCTGGGCCTCGGGCGCCGCGCGGCGAATCGCGTCGACTCCCCACCCGTGCGAGAGCAGCAGGTGATGGGCAGCCGCGACGGCGTCCGCCTCGCTCGTCAGCCCGGGAGCGTGCTGGCCCCACGAGTGGCCGATCCACGCGTGCACCCACGGCTCGTTGTGCGTCGTCCAGAACTTGACGCGGTCGCCGAGCCGGGCGGCGACGATCTCCGCGTACTCGGCGAACGCCTCCGCGGTCGAGCGCACGCGCCAGCCGCCCTCGTCCTCGAGCGCCTGCGGCGTGTCCCAGTGGAAGAGCGTCGCGAACGGCTCGATCCCCTGCGCGAGGAGAGCGTCGACGAGCCGGTCATAGAAGTCGAGGCCCTTCTCGTTGACGGCGCCGCGTCCCTGCGGCAGCACGCGCGGCCATGCGATCGAGAAGCGGAACGCATCCAGCCCGAGCTCCTTCATGAGGAGGACGTCCTCGGGATAGCGGTGGTAGAAGTCGCACGCGACGGCGCCCGTGTCGCCGCCGCGGACCTTCCCCGGCGTCGCCGAGAAGCGGTCCCACACGCTCTCGCCGCGGCCGTCCTCGTGCACGGCGCCCTCGATCTGATACGAGGCCGTGGCGGCCCCCCAGATGAAGTCTTCGGGGAAGGAGTCGATCCTCGCGGTAGACATGGCTTTCCTCTCGATCAGGTTGCGGGGGCGGTTACGTGGCAGCGCGCGGCCTGCTGCGGTCGGGCCTCGACGAGCTCCGGAGTGACCTCCGAGCAGACCGCGATAGCGAGCGGGCAGCGTGAGACGAAGCGGCATCCTTCAACCGGATCGACGGCGGCGGATGCGCCGCTGCCCCGCTCGGTGACCCGCTCGCCGTGGACGGCGGCGAGCAACAGCCGCGTGTACGGATGCAACGGCTCGGCCAACACCTGCTCGGCCGGGCCGCGCTCGACGATCTGGCCGGCGTACATGACGAGGATGTCGTCGGCGATGTAGCGAGCGCTCGCAAGGTCGTGCGTCACGTACAGGAATGCGATGCCGTGCTCGTCCTTGAGCTTCAGCATCAGATTGAGGATCCCGATGCGAATCGAGACGTCGAGCATGCTCGTCGGCTCGTCGGCGAGGACGACCGTCGGCTCGACCGCGAGCGCGCGCGCAATGGCGACGCGCTGGCGCTGTCCGCCCGAGAGCTCGTGCGGGTACTTGTCCGCGACCTCCTGCGCCGGCACGAGACCGACGGTCTCGAGCAGCTCGCGCACGCGCTGTTCGATCTGCGACGACGGGACGATGTCGTGGATGCGCAGCGGCCGCGCGATGTGGTGTCGCACGGTCTTGACCGGGTTCAGCGAACCGAATGGGTCCTGGAAGATGAGCTGCACCTGCGAGCGGTAGCGGAGGACGTCCTTGCGCCTGCGCACCTGCGCGACGTCGGCGTCCCCGAAGAGCACCGCGCCCGAGCTCGGGTCGTACAGCCGTGCGATCAGCCGCGCCACCGTGCTCTTGCCGCTGCCGCTTTCGCCGACGAGCGCCGTGATCGTGCCGGGGCGGAGCGAGAAGGAGACGTCCTCGACCGCGTGCACGTGCTGGCGGCGCAACGCGCCGCCGATCGCGAACGACTTCGAGAGATCCCTGACCTCGAGCACGCTCATGCGTCCACCAGGTGACAGGCGACGAAGTGGCCCGCTGTGATCTCGCGCAGCTTGGGCCGCTCAGTGGTCTGCCGGAAATAGAGGGCGGCGTTCTCGGGCACGCAGTGCGGGCAGCGCGGGTTGAAGCGACAGCCGGCCGGGGGCTCGCGCAGGTCGGGGGGCGCACCCGCAATGCCGTTGAGCTTCACGCGCGGCCCGGTGAGCGGCGGGAACGACTGCAACAGCCCCTGCGTGTACGGATGCAGCGGGCTCTGGGCGAGGATCGCCGCCGGCGCGGTCTCGACGATCTCGCCCGCGTACATGATCGCGATGCGGTCCGCGAACTCGAGCAGGAGCGAGAGGTCGTGGGTGATGAAGAGCACCGCGAAGCCGAAGTCGCGCTTGAGCGCCTCGACTTCCTGGAGGATCTCGCGCTGGACGACGACGTCGAGCGCCGTCGTCGGCTCGTCGAGGATGATGAGCTCAGGACTGAGCGCGAGCGCCATCGCGATGATCACGCGCTGGCGCATGCCGCCCGAGAGCTCGTGCGGATACGACCGCACTCGCCGTTTGTCCATGCCGACGAGCTCGAGCAGCTCGCCCGCGCGCACGATCGCGCGGTGCTTCGAGATGCGCTCGTGCGCCTGCATCATGTCGACGAACTGGTCGCCGACCCGCATCACGGGGTTGAGTGCGTTCATCGCGCTCTGGAAGACCATAGACACGTTGCGCCAGCGGTATTTGCGCAGCTCCTCGGGGCTCTTGCGCGTGAGGTCCTCGCCCTGGAAGCGGATGCTGCCGCCGACGACGCGCGCCGGAGGGTGCAGGATCTGCATGACCGCGTTCGCGACGGTGCTCTTGCCGCAACCCGACTCGCCCGCAAGGCCGAGGATCTCGCCCTCGACGATGTCGAGGTCGACACCGTCGACTGCTCGCACGCGCCCGTACTCCACCTTCAGGCCACGCACCTCGAGCAGCGTCTTCGTGGCGACGGCGCTCACGCGGCGGCCTTCCCGAAGAGGAGCCTGACGAGCCGGCCGCGCGTGCGCTCCGCGCGCAGCTGCGGGTTGCTCACCTCGTCGATGCCCGCGAGCACGAGGACGAGGCCGAGCACCGTGAGCCCGAGCGCGAGGCTCGGGAACATGAACGGCCACCACTCGCCCTGCAGAACCGTCGAGTTGACCTGCGCCCAGTAGATGGTGACGCCCCAGCTCGTCGCCGACATGTCGCCGAGCCCGAGGAACTCGAGACCCGAGTCGACGAGAAGCGAGACGTAGAACACGAGCACGAACGCCGCCGCGATACGGCTGATCATGTTCGGCATCAACTCGCCGAAGACGATCCGCCACGTCGGCTCTCCGGACGCCTTCGCCGCGAGGACGAAATCGCGGTTCTTCAACGTCAGCGCTTGGGCGCGGAGGATGCGCGCCTCGAACGCCCAGAGCACGAGCGCGATGACGGCAATCATCGTCCACATCCCGCGCGCCCTCAGATACCCGGAGGCGACGATGAGCAGCGGGATCGCCGGAATCGTGAGAAAGACGTTCGTGAGCAGGTTGACGACCTCGTCGACGATCCCGCCGACGTACGCGGCAGTGATGCCGAGCGCGGCCGCGACGAGGGTCGCGAGCGCGCCGGCGAGCGCGCCGAGCAGGAGCGAACGGCGCGCGCCGACGACGACCTGCGAGAAGACGTCGCTCCCCTGATCGGTCGTCCCGAACAGGTGATGCCACGATGGCGCCTGCCGCGTCGCGAGGATGTTGAAGTCGTTCGGGTGCGCGACCGAGATGAGCGGCGCGATGATCGCGATGAAGACCATGAAAGCGACGATGAGCAGCCCCGTCCGCGACTTCGAGTTGCGCAGGAGGAGCGCGAGCCAGCCGGGAACGCGGATGCGGCCGACGCGGATGCTCCGCTTCGGCGCCGCCAGCGGGAGGTCGAGCGCCGTCGGATCGACCTGCGCCATCAGGACGTCCGCAGGCGCGGGTCGAGGACGAAGTTGAGGACGTCCATGATCAGGTTGGCGACGATCACGCAGACGGAGAGCACGACGAGGATTGCCTGTGCGAGCGGATAGTCGTTGCCGAGCACGGCCGACTGGAGCGTGTAACCCACGCCGGGGTAGCTGAAGATGATCTCGACGAAGACGAGGCCGCCGACCGCACCGGCGAACTGCGCGGCGAAACCGTTCAACGGCGGCAGGATGGCGTTGCGTCCCGCATAGCGCGTCATCACACGCCGGTCGCGCAGGCCCTTCGCATGCGCCATCCCGACGTAGTCCTCGCCGATCGTGTTGATCATGACCGTGCGCATGTTCAGCACCCAGCCGCCGGCGTAGGCGGCGATGATGACGAGGATCGGCAGCTGCGCGTGCCGGAACGCGCTCCAGATGAACGTCCAGCTCCACGCGGGGATGACGTTGCTGTCGTACGCGTGCTGGATCGGGAACCACCCCGCCTTGAGGCCCAGGAAGTAGAGGCCGAGCAGCGCGAGGACGAACGCGGGGAAGGCGCTGACCGTCATGAACGCCGGTACGACGAAGCTGTCGGTGAAGCGGCCGCGCCGCCAGGCCGCGACCATGCCGACGCCCGTACCGATCACGAAGGAGAGGATGAACGCGACGCCGACGAGGAAGATCGAGTACGGCAGCGTGCGACCGACGACCTCGGAGACCGGCGTCGGGTAGTTCGACGTCGAGAGACCGAAGTTGAAGTGCGAGATCCGGTGCAGGTACGTCACGTAGTCCTGCCAGATCGAGTGGTGGCCCCCGCCGAGCAGGGCCTCGTAGGTCTGGACGATTCCCGGGTTGGCCGCGAGCTGGGCAGGGCTGAGATGCTCGAGGAGGCCCGCGATGGGGCTCCCCGGCATCAGTCTCGGAAGGAGGAAGTTCAGCGTCAGCGCGACCCAGATCGCGAAGACGTAGAAAACGAGCCGACGGGCGAACCAGCGCATACGTTCTCCGGAGGGTAGACCGGCGGGCGGCGCGGGGACCGCCCGCCGGTGGAGGGTTCTACCCTGCGATTAGGCTCCGGCCTGCCCTCCCGGGCAGATCCGGGTGAAGGACAAGATGTTGTCCGGGAACGTGGTGAAGATCGGATCGCCCCAGAACGTCTTCGGGGAGTCGAAGCAGTGGAAGTACTTCGTGCTGTACGTCGACCACCGCGGCCCGATGTAGATCGGGACGATGGGCATGTCGTTCAGGAAGAGCTTCTCGAGCTGAGTTGCTGCTGTCTGCTGCTTCTCGGGGTCGAGAGAATTCTTCCACTGGTTCAGGTACGGCGTCGCCGCGGGATCGGCGAAGTGCTCCCAGTTGCCCGTCGTCTCGCCGTCCTGCCCTGATGGGACGTAGGCGTTCTGCGACAGGTTGGCGTAGAGGAAGCCGTACGCGGAGCCTTGCGACCCGTTCTGCCAGAGCAGCGTCGGGTTCTTCGTTGCGTACGCATTCGGCTGCCAGGAGCCCCAGTCCGGCTCGAGCACTTCCTTCGAGCTGATGCCGATGTCGCTGAGGTTCTTCGCGATGATCTGATCCGAAGCGACCCAGTCCGACCAGCCCGAGATCACGTGGATGTCGAGCGAGACCGGGTTGCCCTTCGGGTCGATGAGGTTGCTGCCCTTATACGTGAACCCGGCATCGGTGAGCATCTTTTTCGCCGCGGTCGGGTTGTAGGTCCCCATCGCCTTGGCCTGCGCTTTGACAGACGCGTCGGTCACCGAGCTCGGGAAGAGGAATTGGAGCCCGAGCGCATCGGTGGGCGGCCCATACCCGTACTCTCCGAGCTTCGACACCGAGTTCCGGTCGATCGCGAGGCTGAGCGCCTTGCGGAAGGCGACGAGGCTGTAGGGGTACTGCGTGTCGTCGAAGACGAGCGACGTCGGGTACGCCTTCGTCGCATAGAACGCGTGGAAATGCTTCGGATCCTTGGAGATATACGCCTGTGCGACGTTCGGGACGAAGTTGTGCGTCCAGTCGACCTGGCCGCTCTGGATCAGCGCGAGCGCGCTGTCGTTCGAGGCGGCCTGGACGTATTCGAGGCAGGGGATCTTCGGAAGGCCCGGCTGCCAGTAGTTCGGGTTCTTCGAGAAGACATAGTCCTGCGTCGTGAAGCGGGTGATCTTGTCGAACGGGCCGGAGCCGACGGGATTCGAGTTCGTGAACGTCGCCGGATCGGCCACCTTCGACCAGATGTGCTGCGGCACGATGAACTGCCGGTTCAGGGTCCCGGCGATGAACTGCGAGTCAGGCGTCTTCAACGTGATCGCCACGGTGTACGCACCGTGCGCGCGGATCGACTGCACGTTGTTGCCGGCACCGGTCAGGCCGATGCGGTCCATGGCCGCGTTCTGCTGGCCGGCCGTGAGGCTGTACACGACGTCGAGCGAGGTCAGCGGCTTGCCGTCCGACCACTTCACGCCGTGCGCGAGCTTGAGCGTCAGCGTCTTGTTGCCGTTGCTCCATTTCCATGTCCTTGCAAGCCACGGCACCGGCTTGAGGCCGCCCTCGCCGATGACGATGAGCGGCTCGTAGAACGCGCCCTGCACGAACGAGCCGCTTGGCAAGCCGGTCGCGGTATAGGGGTTGAAGTTCTTGACGAAGGCCGGGTCACCGGACCCCGTCATGACGAGGCACTTGTGTGCCGCCGCCAGTGCGGCCGCGTTGTTCGTCGCCGCCGGAGCCGAAGCGGTCCCGAGGAGGGCGAGAACGGCGAGGCCTGCAACGACCCCAACGACTGCGAGCCGTCGAGTTGAGCGGATACTGCGTCGCATCTGCGGTCCTTTCTCGCCCGGCGTGGGGCGATTGGGGCGGGGTGGGCACCACGGCCCGTAAACGTTTCCGGAACTGTTACCACTGTTGGCAGAAGAAAGTCAAGGGGTGGTTACAGCCGTTTCCCCGTAAAGCGCCGAAAAAGTTTCCGGAAACGTGATTCAATGGAGCGATGGCCGAGCTCGCACACTCACGGGTGACGATCCGGGAGGTGGCGGACGAGGCCGGCGTGTCGATCGCCACCGTTTCCCGCGTGCTCAACGACCGCGACGACGTGGCGCCCGAGACCCGGGAGCTCGTCTCCCGCATCATCCAGGAGCGCGGCTACATCGCCAACCGGAGCGCCCGGGGCCTCTCCGTCGGCCGCACCGGTCTCGTCGGGGTGCTCGTGCCGCTCGTCTACCCGGCCTACTTCTCCTCCATCCTCTCCGGCGCGACCGAGGCGCTGCAGGAGCACGACCTGCGCGCCGTCCTCTCGCCCACCGGGCACCAGCACGACCGCGAGGTGACGCTGCTCGACCGGCTCATGCACGGCCTCACCGACGGCGCCTTGATCGTGCTGCCCGAAGAGTCGAGCGAGGAGCTCGAGCGGCTCCTCGACGCCGGCTATCACTTCGTCGTCATCGACCCGCTGATGCCGCTCGACGACCGCATCCCGTCGGTCTCGGCCGCGCACACCTCGGGCGCCGACCAGGCGATGAAGCACCTGCTCGGTCTCGGGCATCGCCGGATCGCGATCATCACCGGGCCGGACGGTTGGGTGGCGACGGAGGACCGGCGCCGCGGCTATCACGCCGCGCTCGCAGCGGCGGGCATCCTTCCCGACCCGGAGCTCGAGGTCGAGTCGAACTTCGAGATCGACGGCGGCGAGCAGGCCGCCGCAGTGCTCCTCGACCTCGCGGAGCCGCCGACCGCGATCTTCGCCTTCAACGACAACCACGCGATCGGCGCGATCCAGGCGGCGCGCGCACGAGGCATCCGCGTTCCCGAGGATCTGTCCATCGTCGGCTTCGACGACGTCGAGCACGCGACGATCGTGACGCCGACGCTCACGACCGTCCGGCAGCCGCTCGCGGAGATGGGCCGGACGGCAGTCAGCCTGCTCACGCGCCTCCTCGAGCGTCAGAGCTTCGAGACGCTCCACGTCGAGCTCGCAACACGACTCGTCGTACGCGAGTCGAGCGGCCCCGTGCCTAGCTAAGGCGAAAGTGCTGCGCACTTTCGCCTTGTGAGGGTTCCCGCTTCGCGGGAGCGGACGCGGGCAAAGCCCGCGTCCTCTTACGAGTGTGAGCGACCGCAGCGTTCGAGCCGGCCGCACCAGCGCGCGGGGATGGCGAAGCCACCACCGTGCGCGCAGAACGAGACCGTCGCTAAGACCCTCAAGAGCTCGAAGCGGGTACCTCTTCAGCCTGAAAGTGCGCAGCACTTTCAGGCTCTAAGCAGGCGTCGCAGACGCCGCGCAGGACGACGTCGTGCGCGGCGGCGTAGCCGGTCTGTCCTTCGACCTTGTGCAGCGCCTGCTCCAGCTCCGGGTCGGCGAACGCCTCGACCTTGCCGCAGTCCGCGCACACGAGATGGTGGTGGTGCTCTCCGTCGGGCTGGACGGGCTCGTAACGCGCCGTCGGCGCGCCGACGTCGACGCGCTGCAGGAAACCGTCGCGTGTGAGCTGCTCGAGGCTGCGATAGATGCTCGCGATGCCCACGGGGCGGCCCTCGGCGCGCAGGCCGTCGAAGATCTCCTGGGCGGTGACGCAGCACCGCTGCCGGCCGAGCAGCTCGATCACGGCGCGGCGGGCGGCGCTGTTCCGGTGCCCCATGCGGCGGAGTGACTCCGTCGTCGTCTCGATCCAGTCGGGCATACCGGACAAGAATACATAGCGAGAATGATTATCGGTAGACTCGCCGACCATGCGCAAACTGCTGATCGTCCTTCCCGTGCTCCTCGCCGCTCTCGCCGCCGGGCGCGCGCAGGCCTCCGGCCCAATCCAGGTGGTCGCAGCCGAGAACTTCTGGGGCAGCATCGCCGCCCAGCTCGGCGGCGACCGCGTCCACGTCACGAGCGTCATCACGAATCCCGCAACCGACCCGCACGACTACGAACCCAGCGCCGTCGACGCCCGCACCTTCGCGGGCGCGCAGATGGCGATCGTCAACGGCGTCGGCTACGACCCGTGGGCGCCAAAGCTCATCGCCGCGAACCCCGTCAAGGGGCGCGTAGTCCTCACCGTCGGCGACCTCGTCGGCATCAAGCCGGGCAGCAACCCGCACCGCTGGTACTCGCCGGCGAACGTGCAGCAGGTGATCGCGGCCATCGTCCGCGACTACTCGAAGCTCGATCCGAAGGACGCGGCGTACTTCGCGCGCCAGAGGGCGCAGCTCGAGACGAAGGGCCTCGCGGAATACAAGAATCTCATCGCGACGATCAAGCGGCGATTCGGCGGCACGCCGGTCGGCGCGTCCGAGAGCATCTTCGCGCCGCTCGCCCAGGCGCTCGGGCTGAAGCTGATCACGCCGTACTCGTTCCTGAAGGCGATCAGCGAGGGCGCGGAGCCGACGGCGGCCGACAAGACGACGATCGACCGCCAGATCGCGAACAAGCAGATCAAGGTCTGGGTCTTCAACAGCCAGAACAGCACGCCTGACGTCGCCCGCCTGACCGACGCCGCGCGGAAGCAGGGCATTCCGGTCACGACGATCACCGAGACGCTCACGCCGGCGACGGCGACGTTCCAGCAGTGGCAGGTGCGACAGCTGAAGGCGCTCGTGCTCGCGCTGGCGAAGGGCGTGCGGCCGTGACGGCCGTCACGTTCGAGGGCGCCGAGGCACGCATCGGCGGGACGACGATCTGGCGGGACGTCTCGCTCACCGTGGAGCGCGGCCAGTTCGTGGCCGTCCTGGGGCCGAACGGGTCGGGCAAGTCGACGCTCGTCCGGGCCGTGCTCGGACTGCAGCCGCTCGCGGCCGGCAGCGCGTCCGTGCTCGGGCGGCCGGCGGGCGAGGCGAACGACCGCATCGGATACCTGCCGCAGCGGCGGAGCTTCGATGAGAGCACGCGCATCCGCGGCGCCGACGTCGTCCGCCTCGGGCTCGACGGCGCCCGCTGGGGTCTCCCGCTTCCAGGTGCGCGCAGCCGCGCGGCCACACGCCGCGTCGCGGAGGTGATCGAGCTCGTCTCGGCGACCGCGTATGCGGACAAGCCGATCGGCGAGCTTTCCGGCGGCGAACAGCAGCGCCTGCTCATCGCGCAGGCGCTCGCGCGCCGCCCGCAGCTGCTGCTCCTCGACGAGCCGCTCGACAGTCTCGACCTCCCCAACCAGGCGGGCGTCGCGGCGCTCGTGCGCACCATCTGCCGCGAGGAGGACGTCACCGTCCTGCTCGTCGCGCACGACGTCAATCCGATCCTCGGCTACCTCGACGGCGTCATCTACGTCGCGGGTGGAACCGCAGTCGAGGGTGCACCGGAGGACGTCATCTCCGCCGAGACGCTGAGTGCGCTGTACGGCGTGCCGATCGACGTTCTCCGCGCGTCCGATGGGCGGCTCGTGGTGGTCGGCGCGCCCGACCTGCACGGGCACCATGCTCACTAGCTCGGTCTTCACCGGACTCTCGTGGAACCCGGTCGACGACGTCCACGCGCTCTTCACCGACCCGTTCATGCAGCACGCGCTCGCGGCGGGGACGATCGTCGCCGTCATGGCCGGCGTCATCGGCTGGTTCATGGTGCTGCGCCGGCAGACGTTCGCCGGGCACACGCTCTCGCTCACCGCGTTCACCGGCGCGTCCGCGGCGGTGCTCGCGGGCGTCCCCATCGTCCTCGGGTACTTCACCGTCTGCGGCCTCGGCGCGCTCGCGCTCGCCGGCGCGTCCGGCCCGCGCCGCAGCCAGGGAACCGAGTCGGCGGCGACGGGGTCGATCCAGGCTTTCGCGCTCGGGCTCGGCTTTCTCTTCGTCAGCCTCTACCACGGGGTGCTCAACGGGCTCGACTCGTTGCTCTTCGGAACGTTCCTCGGCATCACGAGCTCGCAGGTGTTCGTGTTGCTCGTCGTCGCCGCCATAGCGATCGCTCTCGTCGCCGTCGCCGCACGGCCGCTGCTCTTCGCCTCGGTCGACCCCGACGTCGCCCGCGCGTCGGGCGTCCGCGTGCAGCTGCTCGGCCTCGGTTTCCTGCTCGTTCTTGGTCTCTCGGTGGCGGAGACGAGCCAGATCACCGGTGCGCTGCTCGTCTTCGCGCTGCTCGTGACGCCCGCCGCGACGGCGCAGCGCCTGACGACGCGGCCGCTCGCCGGCGTCGTGCTGTCGGTCGCGCTCGCGCTCCTCGTCACGTGGCTCGGGCTCGCGCTCGCGTACTTCTCCGTCTACCCGGTCGGCTTCTACATCACGTCCCTCTCGTTCGCGCTCTACGTCCTCGCGCGGATGTTTGCTTAGTGGCCCGTCACTGATGCTCGCGCAGGAGTTCATGCGCAACGCGCTCATCGCGGGCAGCTTCGTCGGCATCGCGTGCGGCCTCGTGGGCTGGTTCGTCGTGCTGCGCGCGCAGGTGTTCGCCGGCGACGCGCTGAGCCACGTTGCGTTCACCGGCGCGCTCGCCGCCGCGGCGCTCGGCATCGACATCAGAGCCGGCCTCTTCCTCGCGACCATCCTCGGCGGCGTCGTCATGGGAGCGCTCGGCGACCGCGCACGGGCCGACGACGTCGTCATCGGGACGCTCTTCGCGTGGACACTCGGGCTGGGCGTCCTCTTCCTCACCATCTTTACGACGAACGGCAGCGGCTCAAACGGGACGGCCGGCGTGCGCGTGCTCTTCGGGTCGATCTTCGGATTGAGCACGACCGACGTGCGCATCTCGGTCGTGCTCGCGGTGGCGGCCGTGGCCGTCCTCGCCGTGCTGGGCCGACCGCTGCTCTTCGCCTCGCTCGACGGCGCCGTCGCGGCTGCCCAGGGCGTCCCGGTGCGCATGATCGGGCTTGTGTTCCTCGGGCTCGTCGGGCTCGTCGCGGCCCAGGCGACGCAGGCGGTCGGCGCGCTCCTCCTCCTCGGCCTGCTCGCCGCGCCCGCCGGGGCGGCGCACCGGCTGACCGGGCGGCCCTACCTCGGCCTCGGGCTGTCAGCGCTCTTCGCCCTCGGCTCCGTCTGGGTCGGGCTCACCCTCAGCTACGTGTTCCCGACCCTGCCGCCGAGCACCATGATCATCTCGACCGCGGCCGGGATCTACGTGACAGCGAGAAGTTTGTCGCCGCTCCGTCGTCTAGTAGGTTGAGCCTCAGGCCGACGAGACCACGAAGGAGACGACATGCCGAAGACTTTGCTGCTGGTCGGGACCCGCAAGGGCGCCTTCCTCCTGGAGAGCGACGCCGACCGCCGCGACTGGACCGTGCGCGGCCCGTACTGCGAGGCCTGGCCGGTCTACCACGCCGTCCACGACGCAGTGACGGGCACGATTTACGCCGCCGCCGCGAGCGAATGGCACGGCTCCGCCATCTGGCGGAGCAGCGACCTCGGCGAGACGTGGGCGATGTCGAGCGAGGGCATCTCCTACGGCGAGGACAGCCCCCGCAAGGTGTCGAAGGTCTCGACGCTCGCGGCGCGGAACGGCCGCGTGCTGGCCGGGGTGGAGGCGCCCGGCATCTTCGAGAGCAAGGACGGCGGCGAGACGTTCTCGCTCCTGACGACGCTCGCGGGGCAGCCCGGCAGCGAGGCGTGGGACGATCCGGCGAATCAGCCGCCCGGGCATCTCGGCATCTCCGCGATCGCGCTCGACAAGGAGAACGACTCGCGCTTCTGGGCGATCGTGCAGGGCGTCGGCCTGTTCGAGACGACGGACGACGCGACCTCGTGGACGCCGCGCAACCGCGGGCTCCGCGCCGACTGGCCGCGGCCGCACGAGGAGGTCGGGTTCTGCGTGCACAAGGTGGTGCGCTCCGACGACAAGCGGCTGTACCAGCAGAACCACGTCGGCATGCACCGCAGCGACGACGACGGGCACACGTGGACGGAGATCACCGAAGGCCTGCCGACCGAGTTCGGCTTCGCTGCCGCCGCGCACCCGCACGACCGCGACACGTTCTACGTCGTGCCGCTCGCGCCGTTGCACGGCCGGACGATGCCCGACGGAAAGGCGACCGTCTGGCAGACGAAGGACGCCGGCTCGAGCTGGAAGCCGCTCCGCAAAGGCCTGCCGCAGGAGAACGCGAACCTCGGCGTGCTGCGCGAGGCGATGGCGATCGACACGTACGACGTCCCCGGCCTCTACTTCGGCACGAGCACCGGTCAGCTGTTCGCATCGAACGACGAAGGCGGGAGTTGGAGCGAGATCGCGAGCTACCTGCCGCCGATCTCGTCGGTCGAGGTCGCGATCCTCGACTGATGGCGGACCTGCATCTCCCAGGAACGCTGACGCCGCTCTTCCCCGGCCTGCCGCGCCGCCTCGACCTCGAGGCGGCGACGGTCGGCGGCGCGATCGACGAGCTCGAGCGCCGCTGGCCCGGGCTCTTCGACCGCCTGTGCGAGCCGGGCCCGACCCTGCGCACGCACATCCACGTATACGTCGACCGGGAGCGCGCAAGTCTTGCGACTCCGCTCGAGGCGCGCTCCCGAGTCGACGTGATCGCCGCGATCAGCGGCGGCTAGCCGATACCCACCTGAACGAGTCGCCGCGTCGAGACGCCTGCGAGGAGGTTCTCGCCCGGCTTGCGTGCGCGCACGAAGAGGACGAGGTCGCCGCGGCTGAGCGGCATGGCGCGTGTCGGCTGGAGCGTGATCGTCGCCCAGCCGGTCGCGTCCGTCGGCTGCTCGGGGGCGTTGAACGTCCACCCGTACGGCAGCCCGAGCGCGTACACGAGCGCGCCCTGCACCGACAGCCCCTTCGCGTCCGACACGTGGAAGCGCGCCGTGACGGGAGCGGTGCGGGAGACGATCACGTTCGGCGAGAAGCTGACCCGGTCGATCACGAGCTGATCCGGCAGCGACACGCGCGTGATCGAGATCGTCGTCGCGGCCGGGGTCGGCCCCGTGACGACTGCGGTCGGATTGCTGAACACCGACGTCGACCCGTGCGAATTCCTCGCCGTCACCTCGAGGCGCATCTCGTGACCGACGTCACCCGCCGTCAGCGTGTACGCCTTCACGTGGGAGTGCACGATGAACGTCGCGCAGGTGTTTCCCGCGCTGTCGCAGCGCTGCCACGAGAAGTCGAAACTGATCGGCTGCGCGCCCGTCCAGTCGCCCCGGTCAACCGTCAGCGTCGAGTTCTCCTGCGTCGTCCCGGAGAGGTTGGGCAGCCGCGTCGCCACCGGGGCGTGCCCGCTCGCCGACACGGTCCCGGTCGGCCTCGACGTCGCGGATCCGTTGCCATCCGCGTTCGTTGCAGTCACGACCACGCGCAGCGTGTGGCCGACGTCCGCCGAGCCGACGGTGTACCGGAAGCTGTTCGCACCGGCGCTCGACCCGCAGCTGCCGCCGGCGGTGTCGCACCGCTCCCACTGGTAGGCGTAGGACGTCGGCGCACCTGTCCAGTTGCCTTTGCTCGCCGTGAGCATCGAGCCGTCGCGCGCGGTTCCGGAGACGCCCGGCAGGCCCGTGTTCGAGGGCGGCGACCCCGCAGCGGAGGCAGAGCCGACGACGCCACCGGCGAGGAGGAGTGAAAGTACGAGAAGTCGTTTCATACACGGCGTGTTCCCGCCCGCTCGTGCGAAAAATCTCTTCCGCCAAAAGCCTTACAGAGGTCTTACCGGATGGACACGAGCGTCTTCGGCGTCGCGTACCAGCGCAGGACGTTGTCGTCGATGTGGACGACGCCGCCCTTCTTCAGCTCGATCCGGACGGCGTCGAGATCGCCGGTGAGCAGGATCGAGATGAAGTGCGACAGGTACGGATCGTGCCCGACGACGGCGATGGACGACGCCTCCGGCCGTGCGCCGATCGCGTCGAGCCCGTCCGCCGGCGCGCGCGACGCGCCCAGCAGGTCGCTCCGCTCGGGCGGAGGCCAACCCGCCTCCTCATGCAGGATCTCAGCGGTGCGCCAGGCGCGCACGTACGGGCTGCTGAGAACGACGTCGACCTCCGGCACGAGCACGCGCAGCCCGCGCGCGGCGCGACGGAAGCGCTTCTCGCCGTCGGCGCTGAGCGGCCGCTCCGCGTCGTCGGGCCAGCGTTCGGCGTCGCGCTCCTCCGCGATCGCGTGACGGACGATGTAGATCGCGGTCACGACCGGCTAGCCCCCGGCGAGAAGCAAGAGCGAGGCCGTCTTGAACGGCGCGCTCGAGACCGCGATCGCTCCGGAGTACGGGAAGTCGAGGATGAGCGCCACGAGCATCGCCGTTCCGATGAGCGCCGACGCGGCCCCGATCATCGCCACCTGGATGCGCTCGCCGAACGGCTTGAAGTAGAAGGTCGTCGAGATGGCGAGCACCGCGCCGAGCAGCAGCAGCACCTGGAAGACGACCGGCAGCGAGAGGTTCGCGTCGTCGAGGCGAACGCGGCGCGACGTGACGAGGTCGTTCAGCCGCGCGAGCGTTTGCCCGTAGAACGGATTCGAGGACGCAGAGCTCGACGCCTGAAGGGTTTTGTACAGGTGGTCGACGTCGTGCCAGGCCGCGACGCTCGACCCGCCGTTCTGCATCAGGTGCCACTCGTGCGTCCGCACCTCGCGGGCGTAGGAGAGCGTTTCGAGGCGGACCTTCTGCGCCAGCGGCTTGGGGAGCCCCGCGCTCGTGCGGAGCACCTGGGCGACGACGGTCGCCTCCTGCTTCGCGTCGGCGCTGGCGCGCGTGAAGTTCGCGTACAGCTGGCCGATCGTGAAGGCGAGGACGAAGCTGAAGAGCCCGGACGAGATCGAGAACGCGCTCGACAGGCTCCGGCTGTCAGCGTGGTCGGCGAGGCTCGGGACGAACCGGCGCATGAGCGTGAAGCCGCCGAGCCCGATGCAGACCGCGCCGCCGACGACGAGCAGCGCGAGCTCCCACGTCGACAGGTTGTTCAGCAGCCACCGGTCCACCGTTGGGCGATCTTACGAGCCGGCGAGGACGAGCTTCAGCTCTGCCCTACCTCCGCGCGCTCGGTTAGCGCGTCCACTTCGCCGTCGGAGAGCGGGAAGTGGCACGCCGCCTCGTCGCCCGGGCCCTTCGACTCGAGCGGCGGCTCCACCTCCGAGCAGATCGGTTGCGCCTTCCAGCAGCGGGTGTGGAAGCGGCACGCCGGCGGGGGGGCCACCGGGCTCGGCACGTCGCCCTGGAGCACAACCCGCCGCCGGCCGCGGCCCGCGCTCGCCTTCGGCGCCGGCACTGCCGATAGCAGCGCCCCCGTGTACGGGTGCCGCGGCTGGTCGTAGAGCCGGTCGCCGCTCGCGAGCTCGACGATCTTGCCGAGGTACATGACCGCGATCCGGTCGCACATGTGACGGACGACCGAGAGATCGTGCGCGATGAACACGAGCGTCAAGCCCATCTCGTCACGCAGTTCCTGGAGCAGGTTCAGCACCTGCGCCTGGATGGAGACGTCGAGCGCCGATACCGGCTCGTCGGCGACGATCAGCTTCGGCCGCAACACGATCGCGCGTGCGATCCCGATCCGCTGCCGCTGCCCGCCGGAGAACTCGTGCGGATACCGGTTGAAGTGCTCCGGATTGAGCCCGACGCGCTCCATCACCTCGCGCACGCGTGTGCGCCGCTCGTTGCGGTCGCCGATACCGAGCAGGCGCAACGGCTCGCCGATGATCGTGCCGATCGACCGGCGCGGATTCAGCGACGCGTATGGATCCTGGAAGATCATCTGCACGTCGCGGCGCAACGGCCTGATCTTGCGCTCCGGCCACGTGCTGATGTCCTGGCCGTCGTACACGACCTGGCCGCTCGTCGGCGTGAGCAACCGCGTCACGAGCCGTGCCGTCGTCGACTTGCCGCAGCCGCTCTCGCCGACGAGGCCGAACGTCTCGCCGCGGCGCACGTCGAACGAGATGCCGTCGACGGCGTGCACGCGCGCGACCTCGCGCTGGAGGAGCCCTTTGCGGATCGGGAAGTGCTTGACGAGGTCGCGGACGACGAGGAGGTTCTCGTCTACCGCAGCACCGGGTGCTCTTTCTGCAGCGACTGCCACAGACGTTTCCTTTCTTCGATCGGCAGATGGCAGCGGACGAGATGCCCCGGCTGCGACGGAGCGAGCGCGGGCTCGGTCTCGAACGCGGGCGGCGGCGCATACGGGCAGCGCGGATGGAAGGTGCAGCCACGCGGCACGTTGATGAGGCTCGGCGGCGACCCCGCGATCGGGTTCAGCCGTCCCGTGCGCGGCGCGTCGAGCCGGGGGATCGACTGCAGCAACCCCCACGTGTACGGATGCTCGGGCTCGGTGAAGAGCGTCTCGCGCGACGACTGCTCGAGCACGCGGCCCGCGTACATCACGGCGACGTCGTCGGCCATCTGCGCCACGACGCCGAGGTCGTGCGTGATGAGGATCACCGCCGTGCCGAAGTCGTCGCGCAGCGCCTGGATGAGCTCGAGCACCTGCGCCTGCACGGTCACGTCGAGCGCCGTCGTCGGCTCGTCGGCGATGAGGATGTCGGGGCGCAGCGCGAGCGCCATCGCGATCATCACGCGCTGGCGCATGCCGCCCGACATCTCGTGCGGGAAGCTGGTGAACCGCTCGTCCGGGCTCGGAATGCCGACCGAGCGCAGCGCCTCGATCGTCCGCTTCCGCGCCAGGTCGCGCGGCACGTCCTCGTGCGCGCGGATCGCTTCCACGATCTGATGGCCGACCTTGAAGAACGGATGCAGGGACGAAAGCGGGTCCTGGAAGATCATCGCGATGCGCGCGCCGCGGACGTCCCGCAGGTGCTCGGTCGACATGGTCAGGAGGTCGTGGCCGTCGAACAGGATGCGACCGCTGATCGTCGCGTTCGGAAACCGGGTCAGACCGAGGATCGTCTGCGCCGTCACGCTCTTGCCGGAGCCGGACTCGCCCACGATGCCAAGCGTCTTGCGCGCGTCGAGCGACAGCGAGACGCCTTCGACGGCGTGGACGACGCCGTCGACCGTCTTGAAGGAGACGTGCAGATCCTCGATCTCGAGCAGCGCCATCGACTTACCCGTACGTCACGCGTGGGTCGAGGAACGCGTACAGGATGTCGACGACGAGGTTCGCGAAGACGATGAAGAACGCACCGAACAGAACGGTGCCCTGGATGGCCGGCAGGTCAGCATTCACGATCGCGTCGTAGGCGTAGCGGCCGATGCCGGGGATGTTGAAGACGATCTCGGTGAGGATGGCGCCGCCGAGCAGCAGCCCGATGTCCATGCCCGCCATCGTCACGATCGGCGTCAGGGCCGCGCGCAGACCGTGTTTCGTGATCACGACCGACTCGCGCAGCCCCTTCGCGCGCGCCGTCCGGATGTAGTCCTCGTGCATCACCTCGATGAGGTTGCCGCGCGTCATGCGGGCGTAGAACGCGGCGAACGCCGCGGCGAGCGTCAGCCAGGCAAGGATCAACGAGTTGAACCACGTCCCCGGGTTCTGCGTGATCGGCACGTAGCTGCCGGCCGCCCCCGCCCACTGGAGCACGCCCGTCCCCTGCGCGAAGAGGAAGAGCGAGACGAGCCCGAGGAAGTAGACCGGCGCCGAGATGGCCACGAGCGAGCCGCCCATCATGATCCGGTCGAGGAGGCTGCGCGGCTTGATCGCCGAGATGATCCCGACTGGGATGCCGATGAGCATCCAGGCGACGAAGCCGCCGACCGTGACCGAGATCGTCGCCGGCAGGCGAGAGAAGATCTCCGACTTGACCGATTCGGTGTTGTAGTACGAGTAGCCCAGGTTGAAGTGCTCGAGCAGGCCCTTGAGGTAGATCCAGTACTGCGTGTAGAAGGGCTTGTCCAGTCCGAGGTTGCGCCGGATCTGCTCGATGAGCGCCGGCGTCGCGTTGCGGCCGGCGCGCAGCGCTGCCGGGTCGGCCGAGGGGAAGACGTTGAAGATGACGAACGTCAGGAAGCTGACGACGAGCAGGAGCAGGATCGCCCAGAGCGTGCGCCTGACGATGTACGCGCCCACCTAGGTTCTCCTGCTCCCACTCGAATACGTCATCTCGTTACTTCACCGACATGAACGACATGTCCGGCTCTCCGCCGTTCCAGAGCTCGGACGCGTGCGTCACCTTGGTCGAGTACAGCGTGGGCGAGGTCTCCCAGATCCACGGGATCGCCGCGGCCGTCTTCGTGATCATGTCGTCGATCTGGCCCCACTCCTTGTAGCGGGTCTCGGGGTTGAGCTCGAGCTCGGCCTTGTCCATCAGCTTGTTGATGGCAGAATCGTTCAGAAGAGGCCAGTTGCTGTTGTTCGTCGGGATGATGTTCTTCCCGTTGAACGTCGGGTCGAGCAGCGTCTGCGGCTCGTGGAAGTCGGCAAGCCACCCGACGTTCGGGCAAATGTTCGGCTCGTTCTTCGGCACGTTGCAGAACCGCGTGTACATCGCGGCGTGTTGGACGGAGATCGTCTTCACGTTGAAGCCGATCTTCGCCAGGCTGTTCGCCACGACGGCGGCCGTGTTCGACCCCGGAGGCGAGTTGTCCGCGACCTGTGTCACCTGCGGGCCGGAGTACTTGCCGGACTTGTAGCCCGCCTTCTTCATCAGCGCCATCGCCTTCGCCACGTCGCCGGAGCCACCCGCGCTCGGGAACGGGTTGAAGTTGAAGCCGCCGGCCTGGTTGAAGCCGACGCTCCCGAAGTCGGGCGAGATGAAGTGCGTGGCGATCTTGCCGTCGATCGGGCCGCCGCGCGTGAGCCGCAGGGCGTTCCGGTCGAGGACGTAGGCGACCGCCTGACGGACGAGCAGCTTGTTGAACGGCGGCTTGCGCGTGTTCAGCGCGACGTACCGGCTACCGCTCGTGGCCGTGAACTCGAGCTCGCTCTTCTGGCTCGAGTTGGAGGTGATCGACTTCAGCTCGGCGGCGGGCGGCGGGAAGTCGCCGTTGACGTCGGCCGAGCCGCTGAGGATCTGCTTCGTCCCGACGGTCGGGTCGAAGCCCTCCTTGATGACGATCTTGTCGGCGTACGCAGGCCGCCAGCTCGTCTTCGGATTCCAGTTCGGGTTCCGCACGAGCACGATCTGGCGTCCCGGCGTGTAGCCGGTGATCTTGCCCGCCGCGTTGTTCTGGATCATGTACGGGCCCGTCGCAACCTGCCAGTTGCCGTACGACGAGGCCGTTCCCTTGTCGTACTTGCGTGCATACGACGCCGGAACCGGAGCGGTCAGGGGCTCCTGGAGCGCGCCTACGAACACACCGCTAGGCTTCCTCAGCTTGAACACGATCGTGTACTTGTCAGGCGTCTGGATGCCGGAGATGTTCGGCACCTTGTTCTGCGGCGTCGTCGGCGCACCGACGAGATCGCCGAAGTACGCGCTGGCGTAACCGTTTGCGACCGCCGAGTCGAAGCCGCGCTCCATGGCGTACTTCACGTCCGCGGAAGTGACCTCGCGGTTGACCGGCGGGCTGAACTTGATCCCGTGCTTGATGTGCACGGTGACCGTGAGTCCGTTCGCCGACACCGTCGGCATGCTCGCCGCCAGGTCGGGGATCGGCGTCACGCTGTTCGGCTTGTACGCGAGCAGCGGACGCTGCGTGATGTACGTGATCGCGTACGTGAACTGGTAGTACGCCTGGCCGGGATCGATGTGGTCGACGTCACCGTTCGAGAGCATGGTGATCGTCCCGCCCTTCTTGCCCTGCGCGCCGCTCGTGTTCCCGCCGTTGCCGAAGCCTGCTGCGACGAGGACGAGCGCGCCGGCCGCCAGGCCGACGAAGACAGCATTTCGCCGTCTCATACATCCTCCTTCATGTCGTTGTCCGTGGATCGAGCGCGTCGCGGACTCCGTCCCCGAGCAGGTTGAACGCGAGCACCGTGAGGAGCAGAGCGCCACCCGGGAATGCGAAGTACCACCACGCTGTGCTGTAGATGGATGTTGCGTCGGCCAGCATTTGCCCCCAGCTCGCACGCGGCGGTTGTATGCCGACACCGAGATACGAGAGCGCCGCCTCGAGCAGGATGTTCTGGGGAATGATCAATGTCGAGTAGACGACAATCGGCGCTACGAGGTTAGGAAGGATCTCGCGGAAGATGATCGTCCGGCTGCGGGCCCCGCCTGCGCGCGCCGCCTCGATGAACTCCTTCTCGCGCAGCGAGAGCACCTGGCCGCGGATGATGCGGCCGATGTACGTCCAGTTGATGACGACGATGGCGACGATCACCGTGCCGAGCCCGGGATGGATGAGCCCGGCGGCGCAGCCGTTGCCGAGCGAGCAGGCCGATGCGATGCCGAGCGCGAGCAGCAGGATCGGGAACGCGAGCGTGACGTCGATGAGCCTCGAGATGATGGTGTCGACCCAGCCGCGGAAGTAGCCCGCGACCATCCCGAGCACCACGCCGATGCCGACGGAGATCGCCGTCGCGAGCAGCGCGACCTCGAGCGACACCTGCGCGCCGTAGAGCACGCGCGAGAAGACGTCCCTACCGATCTGGTCGACGCCGAAGAGGAAGCTCGACGACGGGCCGGTCGGCGTCCCGAAGCTGTCGAGCCTGTTCGGATACTGCGCGTTCGGCGGATGGCCGAACGCCGAGCTGATCGGCCCCGCGAAGATCGCCACGAGGACGAGCAGCACGATGAAGCCGAGCGCCACGAACGCGACGCGGTCCCGCTTGAAGCGAACCCAGAACAGCTGCCACGGCGTGCGGCCGACGATGTCGATCGCGACGAAGTCGGCGGCGCCCTCGCGGTGGAGCTCTTCTTCGTCGCGAACGGTGCTCATCTGCAGATGACCATTTCCGTCTGGTTGTGGGCCGGAAACAATCTTTACGAACCGTAAACAGGAAGTTCGCGGGAGAGCAGTTGCCGAACCCGTGTTGTCACGGTGGCGAACCGTATATGGCTCGTCCCTTCTGTGTCGCGGGTAACCACACGCAGCGCGAGCGGCTTCCCCGTTCCGGGGTCGAGGGTCAGCGTCACCCTCGTCGCCTTCAGCGCGAACGTCAGCGCGTTGTTCGCGAGCGTTACGCCGCGGTGCTGCTGGGCGACGGTGTCGAGCCGGCGGGCGAGCACGCGCGGGCAGCCGCCGAGCTCCATCAGGACGAGCGGCGAGAGCGAGCGCTCCGCCGTCGATCCGCCCCTCGACACGAGCGTGTGCGGTTGGACGGCGAGGAGGATGAACCCGTCGTCGAGCCGAAGCGCCGCTCCCCGGTTACGCCGGCCGCCGGTCTGGAACCAGTCCTGCAGGCACTGGCCGTGCATGACCGGGCCGCCTCCGATCGAGAACGTGCTGTCGACGAGGCGGTAACGCTGGAGCCACGTCGCCGCGCGCACAGCGGCGAGCGTTGCGCGCGCGGGAGCCGGGAGCGCCGTTCGCTGCACGAGCCAGCCTGCTCCGAGCACCGCAGCCACGACGGCGCCGGCCACGCCCAGAGTTACCCCTCTCGCCTTCACGGGAAATGGAGCGGCAGCGTCACGATCGCAACAGCCAGGAGCGGCAGCGACAGCCCGAGAATCAACCGGTGTGCACGAGGATCGCGGCCGAGCGCGGCCAGCCCCCAGAACGCCGCCGGAGCCAGCAGACCGAAGCGCCCGACGGAGTCGAACGAGCCGCTGAAGAGCGGCAGGACGACGATGACGAGGCCGGACAGCAACCACGGCCATGTGACGCCCGCGCGCGCAGCGGCGGCGAGAAGCACGAGGTAGACGACGACGGCGACCACGTCGCGGGCCACCCAGGCGTCGTGCGCGAACGCACGGCCGAGCCCCTCGAACGCGTGGACGACGCCGAAGGGCGAGAACGCGCGTCCCCAGGCGCGTTGCGCCTGCGACCACGCCATCGGGTCGCCGAGGACCGTGCCGAGGTAGAGCGAGAACGACCCGATCGCCGCGACGGGGGCGAGCACGGCCCCGAGGGCGAGGCCGCGGGCCCGAGGTGACAGCGCGTGCCGCTGCTGCCAGGCGAGGACGGCGAGCGGCAGTGCCACGAAGAGCCCCTCCGGACGCGCGAGCGCGGCCGCGGCCGCACAACCGGCCGCCCACCCCCAGCGCATGCGGAGTGCGGCGAGCGTGGCGAGCGCGATGAGCGCGAGCACGATGCTCTCCGGGTACATCATCGAGAACGCGTAGCCGAACGGGAACACCGCGAGGTACGCGGTGGCGCGGCGCGCCATCGACTCGCCGAACAATGCGTGCGTCAACGCGTAGAACGCGACGAGCGCCACGAGGAAGCCGACGTTCGCGATGACGAGTCCGGCAGTCGCGTACCCGAGGCCCAACGCGTGCCCTGCTCGAAGCAGGGCCGGGAAGAGCGGGAAGAAGGCCGGATCGCTCTGCCGTCCAGGCACGAGCAGGTAGCCGCTGTCCGCGACAGTGCGGTACCAGCGGCCGTCCCACGCCTCGAGGGGCCCAAGCGCGTGCGCATGCGCGACGTGGCGGATCCACCCGGACGGGCCGAAGCGATGGACGGCGATCACGGTGAGAACGATCACGGCTCGGCCCGCGAGCCACCAGCCGGCGATCCACGCGAGCACGGGCAGGCGACGCACCGAATCCTCGGCGCGTCTGGGCCCTAGCGGGACAGACCCGGCGTGCTCGAGCGTTGCCACCCGGCATAGTCCTAGTCGTACTTGGCTTCGGTAAAACGTTTTCTTACCGACCTTTTACGTTGCTCGATTTGTCGGCGGACGCCGCAGAAGGTATTCCTTCCGGCGTGCGCAGGCTCACGATTGCCGGCTCGGTGCTGGTTCTCACGCTCGTCCTGGCCCTGCCGGCGGCAGGCGCACGGTCGGCGTCGAAGACATACCTCTCGTCGGCTCAGCAGGGCGTCGCCGACGTTCGCGCTCATTGGTGGAACGCCTCCGCAGGTTGGTACAACGACACATACAACGGCGCGCCCCCGTCGATGCCGCTTGCGCGGCTCTGGAGCGCCTATCCGTTGTTCGAGACGCTCGTCGGGATCGAGCTTGCGCAGCCGACCGCGGCGAACAAGGCAGCGTTGGTCTCGTTCGCCAACTCCGCGGCGAAGCTGTACTGGAACCCGAACATCAAGCCGTACGGCGGCTACGGGTATTACCCCGGCATGGTCGGCTCCCAGGCGAACGTCTACTACGACGACTCCGGCTGGTGGGGCCTCTCGTTCATCGACGCGTACCAAGCGACGCACGATCCGGCGTACCTCGCCGATGCGCGGCGCGCGATGCGCTTCATCGTCGGATCGGGCTGGGACTCGAAGCTCGGCGGCGGGACGTGGTGGGACACGTTCCATCACCACAAAACGATCGAGCCGCTGGCCGCCGCGATCATGATCGGCACGCGGCTGTACTCGCTCGACAACGACAAGTGGGCGCTCGGCTGGGCACAGAAGATGCTCACGTGGGCGAACGCGCACTCCTTCAACCAGCAGCAGGGGCTTTATCAGCGGAGCGCGACCGACAACACGGTCATGGACTACGTCCAGGGGCTGATGGTCACGGCCAACTGGGAGCTGTGCAAGGCGCTGAAGCAGCCGGCGATGTGCACGAAGGCGCAGCAGGTTGCGAGCGCCTCGCTGTCGGTGTTCGGCCAGAACCTCAACTGGGCGCCGATGTACGACGTCGTCTATCTCCAGTGGATGCTCGAGTACTACAAGGAGAGCGGCGACGCGCGCTTCTACAACCTCGCCGTGCACAACGCAGCGCGCGCGCAGTCGCAGGCGCTGAACGAGAGCGGCTACTACCTGAACAACTGGGAAGGCAAGCCGCTCGCCGACGGGCTCGGCGAGGAGGCGTCCAACCTCGAGCTCTTCGCGTGGTTGGCCGCCTCCCCGTCTCCTTCCTGACCTAAGCCGACGGCGCAATGTTCTGGTTCATCCGGAACAGGTTCGCCGGGTCGTAGCGGTCCTTCAGAGCCCGGAGCCGCTCGACCTTCTTCGTGCCGAAGCTCTCCTTCAGCGCGTCGTCGCCGATCTCGGTGGCGAAGTTCAGTGAGATGCCCTCCGAGATGTGCGGCGCAAGCGCCTTCGAGATGCCCTTGACCCACGCGATGTTCTCGTCGGTCGCCGCCGGGTCCTCCCACATGCCGTTCAGGTGGAAGTTGAACGGCGCGTTGCGGCCGCTGATCGCTGTGTCGTTCTCACCAATGCGGCCGATGGCACCTCCGCCGTTGAGCAAGACCACCGCGGTGAACGGCGACGGGCGCGACGCGCCGGCCTCGAGGAACGTGTCGATGACGCTGTCGTCGAGGTCGTCGATGTTGTGCGCCCGCCAGTAGTTCTGCCGGCCGTACGGGTTGGCCGGATCGATCAGTGTCTGCACCATCGTGTACGGCATCGGCTGCCAGAGGTCGAACACCGGGCCGAGCGCGCGCAGCGGCTTCATGACCTTCTCCGCCTGGTCGTGCGCGCCGGCGATCATGCCGAGCACTGCGACGACGTGCTTGCCGTGCCACTCCGCAGGAACGAAGTCGAACGGCGGCGCCGTGACCGACGCAACCGCCCAGCCGACGTCGTCGCTCTCGTTGCTCAGGTCGCGCCATGCGCGTACGACCTCGGGCCCCTTGTCGGGCGGGAAGGCCGCCAGGCCGCCGTACACGATCGGCGTGAGCGGGTTGAGCTTGAACTCCATCTCGGTGACGACGCCGAAGTTGCCGCCGCCGCCCTTGAGGCCCCAGAGCAGCTCCTGGTTCTCGTCCTCGGACGCGGTGACGATCTCGCCGTCGGCCGTGACGACGTCGGCGCGGAGGACGTTGTCGGCGGCGAAGCCGAACTTCCGCTCGAGCCAACCGCTTCCGGTGCCCGTCGTGAAGCCGACGATGCCGGTCGTCGTCACCCGCCCGCCCGTCACCCCGAGGCCGAAGGCCTGGGTCTCCCGGTCGAGCTCGCCCCAATTGAGCCCGGCCTGGGCGCGCACGGTCTTCCGCTGGGGGTCGACCCGGATGCCCCTCATCGCGCGCAGGTCGAGCACGATGCCGTCGTCGACCGAGGAAAAGCCCGCCACGGAGTGGCCGCCGCCGCGGATGGCCAGCGGGAGGCCGCTCGTTCGCGCCAGGCCGATCCCACGGATGACGTCCGCAGCCCCGGCCGGCCGCAGGATGACCCGGGGCCGCCGGTCGAACATGCCGTTGAAGACGCCCCGCAGCTCGTCGTAGGCTGGATCCGCCGGCTCGACGATGTCGCCGCGGAAGTCACCCCGCAGCTGCTCGAGCGCGTCCGCCTCCAGCGCGGGCGCAGAAGTTGTGCTTGCCATCTGCCTACCTCCTCGTTGCGGTTGTTGCGAGCCTAACCCTCTGATCGCCGATTTCAAGACGGGGCGAAGGGGCCTGGACCTTCCGTCGAAACCGGAGATGGGATCGAGGCGTATCCATGGACATGAAGCTCAATCGCCTTCTGCCGGTGCTCGTCCTCGCTCTCGCCGTGCTCATGCTCGTGAGCGCGTGCGGCGGCAAGGGCGGCGGCTACTAGTCGAGTTCTGAACGGTCCGTGAAATCGCCGGCGGCCCCCGAGCCGTGGGCGACAATGTGGCGGTGCCCACCGTCCTCGTCGTCGACGACGAGCCCATCGTCCGCGACGTCGTCGTCCGCTATCTGCAACGGGACGGGTTCGAGACGCTCGTCGCGGGCGACGGCGATACGGCGCGCGCGCTCATCGAGGAGACGCCGCCGCAGCTCGTCGTGCTCGACGTGATGCTGCCCGGGATCGACGGGCTCGCGCTCTGCCGGTGGATCCGGGCGCGCGGCGACTTGCCGGTGATCATACTCACGGCCCGCGGCGAGGAGGCCGACCGGATCGTTGGCCTCGAGCTCGGCGCGGACGACTACGTGACGAAGCCGTTCTCGCCGCGAGAGCTCGCCGTGCGCGTGCAGACCGTGCTGCGCCGCGCGCAGCCGCCCGCGAGCACGGCGGAGCCGCTCAGCTTCGACGGGCTCTCGATCGACCCCGGCACGCGCGAGGTCATGCGCAACGGTGACCCGCTGCGGCTGACCGCGAAGGAGTTCGACCTGCTCTTCTTCCTCGCGTCCAATCCCCGCCAGGTGTTCTCGCGCGACCAGCTCATGGGCCGCGTGTGGGGATACGAGTCCGCGGTCGACACGGGAACGGTGACGGTGCACGTGCGCCGCCTGCGCGCGAAGATCGAGCGCGACCCGTCGGCGCCGGAGCACCTCGAGACCGTGTGGGGCGTCGGCTACCGGTTCGTGCCGTGATCGGGTTCGCATTCGGGGTTGCCGCATTTACGCTCTGCGTCGGCCTCGTCGCGACGTTCGGCCTGACACGTCTCCCGACAGCGCGACTGCAGCTGATCGCGTTCGCGCTTCTCGCCGTACTGCTCCCGATCTGGATCGTCTTCTTCTCGGGATGGGCGATGTTCCACATGGGCGACGACGTCAAGATCCTCGCGGTCGCGAGCGGCGCGGCATCCGCTGCGGTCGCAGCGGCGCTTGTGATCGGGACGTCGCTCGCACGGCGCATCGAGCGCCTGCGTGCAGCGTCGGCACGTCTCGCCGCCGGCGACCTCAGCGCGCGCGCGCCCGAGACCGGACCGCGTGAGCTCGCGGAGCTCGGCCGCGCGTTCAACGAGATGGCGTCCTCGATCGAGAGTCTCTTCGATGCGCGACGCGAGCTCGTCGCGGCGGCGAGCCACGATCTGCGCACGCCGATCGCGTCGATCACGGCGATGCTGGAGGCGATCGAGGACGGGCTCGCCGAGGGATCGGAATATCTCGTTCCCCTCCAGGAACAGGCGCGGCGGCTCGCTTCGCTCGTCGAGGACCTCTTCGAGCTTGCGCGGATCGATGCCGGCTCGCTCGCGCACGAGCTGCACACGACCTCGCTCGCGCCGCTCGTCGAGTCGTGCCTGCGCGGATTCGAAGCCGAGGCGAAGGCGCGCAACGTGCGGCTCGAGCGGCGGCTCGAGCCCGCGCCGCCGGCACGGTGCGCGCCCGAGCAGGTCGAGCGCGTGCTGCTCAACCTGCTCACGAACGCGCTTCGGCATACGCCGTCGGACGGGACCGTCGCGGTCGCGCTCGCCCACGCGGAGGACGAGGTGCGCGTCTCGGTCGAGGACACCGGCGAGGGCATCAGCGCCGAGACGGCGCGGCGCATGTTCGATCGCTTCTGGCGAAGCGACTCGGCGCGGAGCGCGGACGGCAGCGGGGCCGGCCTCGGGCTCGCGATCGCGCGGGGGCTTGTGGAGGCGCAGGGCGGACGTATCTGGGCCGAAGTGCGCGAGAGCGGCGGCGCCCGCGTGTCGTTCACGCTGCCCACAGCATCACAGTAACTGTGAAACTGTGATATCGTGACAACCGTGAAGAACATCACGGTCTCAGTCCCCGAGGACGTCTACCGGGCCGCGCGGGTCCGAGCCGCGGAACGCGGCCGCTCCGTGAGCGCGCTCGTCGCCGACTACCTCCGGTCGTTGTCGGACCAGGGCGATGAGTTCGCACGCCTCGAGGCGCAACAGCAGCGCGTGCAGAAGGACATCGCTCGCTTCCGGGCCGGCGATCGTCTCGGCCGCGACGAGGTCCACAGCCGTGCGGTTCGTTGATACGAACGTCCTGCTGTATGCGATCTCTCGTGACCCCGGCGAGTCCGCGAAGGCCGAACGTGCGAATGAGATCCTCGAGGACGGCGATCTCGGCCTCTCCGTTCAGGCCCTTCAGGAGTTCTTCGTCCAGGCCACGAGATCGACGCGACCCGATGCGCTCCCGCACGAGCAAGCCGTCGCACTGATCGAGTCGTTCCTCCGCTTCCCGGCACAAGAGATCACGCCGGCAGTGATGACGGCTGCACTGGGAACGTGTGAGCGATTCGGCATCTCGTACTGGGATGCCGCCATCCTCGAGGCGGCGCGGACTCTCGGCTGCGACGTCGTTCTCTCCGAGGATCTCTCCGACGGAGAGAGCTACGACGGCATGCGGGTCGAGAATCCGTTCCGCTAGCTGAAGAGCGCCGAAAGCTCGTCGTGCCGGACGGCGTCGAGTGCGGCAAGGGCCGGCGAGAGATGCGCCGGGCGGCGCGGGCCGACGATCACGGCGGTCACGCGCGGGTCGCCGAGCAGCCACGCGAGCGCGAGCGTTGCCGGATCGCCCAGCTCCTCGAGGCGCTCGAGCCGGTCGTACACGGCGTCGTCCCGGAGATGCTCGTACGGCTCGGGGCGCATCGTCATCCGCGAGCCTTCGGGGACGGCCGCGCCGCGGCGGTACTTGCCGGTGAGCCAGCCGCCGGCGAGCGGGCTGAACGGCGTGAAGCCGAGGCCGAGCTCCTCGCACAGCGGCAGGACGTCCTCCTCTACCCCGCGGTCGAGGAGCGAATACGAGTTCTGCACCCAGCCGAAGAAGCCGGCGGCGACCGCCTCGCGCAGGCGCGCGCCGTCGACGTTCGAGAGCCCGTACGCGCCGATCCTTCCTTCGGCCACAAGCTCTTCGAGCGCGCCGGCCGTCTCGGCGATCGGGACGTCGGGGTCCCAGTCGTGGGTGAGGAAGAGGTCGACGCGGTCGACGCCCAGCCGCCCGAGGCTGCTCTCGACCTGCCGCCGCACGCGCGCGGGAGCGAGTCCGTGGTCGGCGCCCTCGTCCATCGGGTTGAACGTCTTGGTGGAGAGGACGATCCCGTCCGGCCGCCGGGAGCGCAACCACTCGCCGATGAAGGTCTCGCTCCTACCGCCGCCATACGCGTCGGCCGTATCGAAAGTTGTGATGCCGGCGTCCCAGGCGGCGTCCATGATCGCGAACGCCTCATCCTTCGACTCGCCCTGTCCGAAGAACGCGGGTGACGAGCCGATCCCGCCGAAATTGCCGCAGCCGAGGATCACCCGCGAGACCGCTGTGCCACCTAGGTAGGCTCGCTCCATGAGTGCGACCGTACTCGACGTGGATGCCGTTCGCAGCCGCTTCTCGTCGCTGCGCGGCGGCTTCACCTTCCTCGACGCGCCCGGCGGCTCGCAGGTGCCGGACGAGGTCGGCCGTGCCATCGCGGACGCGCTACGCGATGCGAGCGGGAACCTCGGCGCGCCGTACGAGACCGGGCGCCGCGTCGAGGCGATCGTCGACACCGCGCGCGCGGATGCAGCCCGCTTCCTCGGCTGCTCGGCCGACGACGTCGTCTTCGGCACGAACATGACCGTGCTCGACTTCACCCTCTCCCGGACGGCGTCGCGCGACTGGAAGGACGGCGACCGCATCCTCGTCTCGCGGCTCGACCACGACGGCGGCGTCTCGCCGTGGCGCGAGCTCGCGGCCGACAAGGGCCTCGAGCTCGACTGGATTGACGTCACCGACGATCTGCGGCTCGATCTCGACGACCTCGAGCGGAAGCTCGACGAGCGCGTGCGCGTCGTCGCGACCGTTGCCTCGTCCAACGCGCTCGGGACGATCGTCGACATGAAGCGCGTGAGCGAGCTCGCGCACTCGGTCGGCGCCCTTTCGTGGTTCGACGCGGTGCAGTACGCCGCGCACGAGCCCGTCGACGTCCTTGCGCTCGACTGCGATGTCTTCATCGCGTCCGCGTATAAGTTCTGCGGCCCGCACCTCGGCGTCGCCTACGGGCGCCACGAGCTGCTCGAGTCGTGGCGGCCGTACAAGGCGAAGCCGGCTTCCAACTCGCCTGTCGGCCGTCGCTTCGAGCCGGGCACCGCGCCCTACGAGCTCTTCGCCGGCTTCAGCGCGACCATCGCGTATCTCGAGTCGATCGGCGGCATGGATGTCCTGCGCGGGTACGAGCACGAGCTCGGACAGCGCTTCCTCGACGGACTGCCGGAATCGGCGACGGTGTACGGCGAGCAGACGATGGAAGGGCGGCTACCGACGTTCCTCCTCAACCTCGAGGGTGTGCCCGCGACGAAGATCGCGGAGACGATGGGAGCGCGCGGCTACGGCGTGTGGGCGCACGACAGCTGGTACTCGCTCGGCCTGCGCGAGAAGCTGCCCTATCCGGAGGAGGCGTTGCGCGTCGGTCTCATCCATTACAACACCGCCGACGAGGTCGACGGCTTCCTGAGCGAGCTAGGGAGTTTCGCCCAGTAGGACTTTCGCGAGGACGGCGGCGTCGACATTGCCGCCGGACACGACACAGACGCAGCTGTCCTCGCGGTGTCGTGCCGCGGCGAGCGCGAGCGCACCGGCCCCCTCCGCAACGACGTGTGCACGCGCGGCGAGCAGACGCATCGCGTCGGCGACCTCGTCGAGCGGCACCGCAACGGCTTCGTCCACGAGCTCTCGCGCACGCTCCCACATGGTCGGCAGGAGGGCGCGGCCGCCGGCGCCGTCGACGAACGACGGGCGGAACTCGATCTCGGTCGGTTCGCCGGCGCGCATCGCGGCGGCGAGCGGCGCCGCCGTCTCGGGCTCGGCGGTGACGATGTGCACGCCGGGCCGCAGCGCCTTCACCGCGCTCGCGATGCCGGTCGTGAGCCCGCCGCCGCCCCACGGCGTGATCACCGTGTCGAACGCGTCGAGGTCCTCGACGATTTCCAAGCCGACCGTGCCGTTGCCGGCCATCACGAGCTCGTCCTCGACGGGGTGCACGAAGAGGCCGTCGACGCCCTCGTAGCACCGGTCGACCATCGCCTGCCACCAGGCCTCGTGCGAGACGGGGATGATCTCGCCGCCGAGACGCTCGACCGCGTCGAGCTTCGCGCGCGGCGCATCTTCGGGAGCGACGACCCAGGCACGAACGCCTGCCTCGCGCGCGGCCCACGCGACGCCCTGCGCCATGTTCCCGGCGCTGGCGGTGACGACGCCGCCCGCGAGCTCCGCCGGCGAGGCGGCGCGCACGGCAGAGAGCGCGCCGCGCAGCTTGAACGAGCCGATCGGCTGCAGGCACTCGAGCTTTAACCAGATGCGCTCGTCGAGGCGCACGAGCGGAGTGCGCAGCACGTCGTCGCCGAGCCGCTCCCGCGCGCGGCGGATCTCGTCGAGTGAGATCAATCGCTCTCTTTGGCGAGCATGGTGAGGTCGGTGCGCACGCGCCAGAGCTCGGGGAACATCTTGTTCTTGATCAGCCCGGCGAGCAGCTCGACCGGCGTGCCCTGCGTGCCGATGACGTCCTCGCCGATCACGCGGCCGACCATCTTCACGTGCCGGAAGCGCCAGATGCCGATCTGCTCGTCCCAGTCGGTGAGCAGCTCCGCGAGCTGATAGACGTCCTCGTGCTCGCGGCCTTGGGTATACACCTCGACCAGCGAGAGGCCGCGCTCCTTGCGGACCCCGTCGAACGCGGCGTACAGAGGCGGCGAGACGCGACGGATCTCACGGAACCCAGGCGAGTCGAAGCCGGAGCCGTGCCCGAGCACGCGGCGGATGTCCTGATACTCCCACGGCGACATCTGCTCCAGGTGCTCGAGGAAGCCGATCACGTACCGGATGCACGCGTTCGCGCGGCGCAGGAGACGCTGCGCGGCGGCGAGGTCGCGCGCCTCAATGAGCTGCGTCGCGTCCTCGACGTCGTTCCATGCGTGCTTCAGCCACAGCTCGGAGGACTGGTGCACGGTCTGGAACAGCAGCTCGTCGCGGTGCACCCACTCGTCGGCCGTCTTCTGCAGCGAGAGCAGCTCGTCCGTGCGGAGGTAGCGCTCGTAGTCGCTGCCGCCCGGGCCGGGCAGGATGGGTGCGAACTCGTCGCTCACCAGATCCTCAGATCGAGCCCGGCGAGCGGGACGCCGCCGTCGTCGGTGACGAGCCACGTGTCCTGCATGTAGAGGCATTCTCGACCGTCGGCGGCGATTGCGTGCGGATGCATGGAGAAGACCATGTTCGCGGCCAGCTCGGTGTCGACGCCTTCGCCGATCTTGGGGAACTCGATCATCGTCATCCCGATCGAGTGGCCGGTCACGTGGCCGAGGTGGTAACCGCGCTCGGTGAAGCCGGCGGAGACGGCGCGATGGACGTCGTGCGCGGTCGCGCCCGGCCGAAGCGCGGTCTTCGCCGTTTCGTAGTACTCCTCGTACGCCTCGAGCATGCGCGACACTTCCGTGCTCGGCGTGCCGAGCGCGCGAGAGACCTCGACCCAGTGGCCGCCCGGGCCGGCGATCTCGAGCGAGGGCACGCAGTAGTCGCCGAGAACGGTGTCGCTGCGCGCGAGCGTGAACTCGGCGCCGACGAGAACCATGTTCATCGTCAGCCGGCCGCAGCCGCGCTCGACGAAGAGTCGCTCCGCAGGCGCCATGACCTCGGCCGCACTGCGTCCCGGCGCATACGCCTCGCGAAAGGCGTGGAAGCCGTCCGTGTTGATGCGAACGCTGTCGCGGACTGACTCGAGCTCGGCGTCGGACTTCACGGCCCGCGCGTGGTCGAATTCGAGGTCCCACGGCACGAGCTCGGCGGCGCCGTCGAGCGCTGCGAAGTCGCGCACCGTCATCACGTAGTCGAGCCCGTACACGCCGACGCGTTTGCCGCGCAGCCGGCCGGCGAGCCATTCGCCTGGCCGGTCGACGAACTGCTGGTCGGCGATCTGGGAGTCCCCGTGCTCCCCGACGTAACGCGCCTCGCTCGGGAAGACGATCGTCGGCTCGCCCTCGACCGGGATGAGGACGTACGCGTAGCGGTGCACGATCGTGAAGCCGCTCACGTAGGTCACCGCGCCCTCGAAGCCGCTGTACTCGGATCCGCACACGAGTGCCGCGTCGAGGCCGTCGCGCGTGAGGGCGTCCCGCACGTTCGCATGCCGCCGGCTCACTTCGTCCACGAGTCCTCCACCCCTTTCACGAGCGCCCAGATCGCCTGGTTCAGCGGCGTCGTCACCCCGTGCTCGCGCCCGAAGCGGACGATACCGCCGTTGAGATAGTCGATCTCGGTCGTGCGGCGCGCCTCGACGTCCTGCAGCATCGAGGCCTTGTGGTCGTAGGCGACCTCGGGCTTCGCCGCGTGGTCGATGAGATCCTCCGGGTCGGCGTCGAGCTCGATGCCCTGCGCCGCGGCGACCGCCTTCCCTTCGTCGACGAGACCGGAGACGAGCTTCCGTAGGTCGGGCCGCTCGACGACGCGGCCGTGCGTCAAACCGGTCAGCGCGCCGATCGGGTTCGTGGCTGCGTTGAAGATCACCTTGCGCCATTGCGGGCCGCGCGCATCGGCGACGGCCGTCGTCGGCATCCCGCCGCGCGTGCAGGCGTCTGCGAGACGCTCGACCTGGGCGAACGGCGCCGGCTGCGGCTCGAATGGCCCCAGCGTCGTGTCGCCTTTCACGTCCCACTGCACGTGGCCGGGCGCGAGGACCTTGCCGGCCGGGAACGTCGTCCCGCGAATCACGCGTTCGACGTGCTCGGCGATGGCCTCCTCGTTGCCGAGCCCGTTCTGCACCGTCGCGACGCAGCCGTTCGCGAAGGCGTGCGCGGTCGCGGCGACGGCCGCGCTCGTATGCATCGCCTTCGTCGCGACGATGCCGAAATCGCAGGGCGGGAGCTCCGCCGCGTCCGTCGTCGCGCGCAGGCGGCCCACGACCTCGCCCGCCCCAGAGAGATGGAGGCCGTTCGCGTTGATCGCGTCGACGTGCTCGCGCGCCAGGTCGTATGCCCACACGTCGACGTCGTCCAGCTGCGCGAGGTTCGCGGCGAAGAGCGAGCCGACCGCACCGCATCCGATGATCGCCACCCTCACGAGTACGAAGCCTCCTTTGCCTTGACGAGCCGGTAGAGCGTCGTGTGGAGCGGGACCGCAACGCCATGTTGCTTCGCCGCGCGCACGAGCGAGCCGGTGATGAGCTCGATCTCGGTCGGCCGGTGCGCGTTCACGTCCTCGAGCATCGAGGGGTAGTGCGCGTGGCCGTGTTGCGTCGCGTGCACGTTCATCTCCCACGGATCCTCGCTGAGCGCGACGCCTGCCGCCGCTGCGACCGCCTTACCCTCGTCCGTGAGGTCGTGGACAAGCCCGCCCAGCATGCCTGCGGCGAAGTGGAAGTCGTGCGGAAGACCCGTCAGTGCCGCGACCGCGTTGACGGTCGCGTTGAAGATGAGCTTCGACCACTGCGCCGGGCGCAGGTCGTCGAACGCCTCCGCCTTTAACCCGGCCGCGCGGATCAGATCCGCGATCGACTCGGCGTCCGCCTGCGTCGTGTCGCGGTAGGGTCCGATCCACGTCGCAGTGTCGAGTACGTACTCGACGTGCGAGTCCTCGTGCCGCGTTCCGCTCATGAAGGTGACCGCGGAGAGGAGCGGCCACGCGCCGTGCACCGCGACGACGTCCTCGGCGCCGAGCCCGTTCTGGACCGTCATCACGGTCGCGTTCGCGAAATGGCCGGCGAGCGACGTGGCGAGTGGCTCGAGGTCGCCTCCCTTGCACGCGAGGACGACGAGATCGGCGTCGCCGAACTCGGCCGGATCGGTGGAGGCGGTAACGCGCGCGGTGAAGTCGGAACGGCCGGATACGCGCAGGCCTTGCTCGTTCAGCGTGCGCGCATGCTCCTCGCGGCGCGTCAGCACCGCGACGTCCGCGACGCGCGCGAGGTGCGCGGCGAAGAGGCTCCCGATCGTGCCCGCACCTGCAACGACGACTCTCATCGGCGCATCCACGCGAGCGAGAGCTCGCGCCCTCCGGTGATCCCGCTCGGTCGCACGATGAGAATGACCGCCATCACCACGCCGACGGTGAGCTCGGCGGTGCCCGTCGGCAGGTTGAGATGCCAGCCGAAGAGGTCGACGCCGTTCTCCGACGCAGAGAGGAACGAGTCGAGCCCTCCGATCGCGAGCGCGCCGACGACCGCGCCGAGCAGGCTGCCGGAGCCGCCGACGACGAGCATCGCAAGAGTGATGAACGTCACGTCGAGATAGAGCGAGTCGATCTCGACCGGCAGCAGGTGGACGTACAGGCCTCCGGCGAGGCCTGCGAGCGCTCCCGAGACGGCGAACGCGAGCAGCCGCTGGCGGTAGATGGAGATGCCGGCCGCAGACGCCGCTGCCGGATCCTCACGCGTCGCGCGCAGCTGACGGCCGAAGCGGCTGCGCTGGTACGCGAACGCGACGACGACACAGACCAAGGCACCGATCGTCGCCTGCCAGATGCCCGTCGTCTCGGGCACCGACGAGAAGGCGTTGAGCCCCGGCCCGATCTTGTCGTAGTAGCGCAGGACGTTGTTCACGATCTCGAGCACGCCGAAGGTGGCGATGCCGGCGGCGAGACCGGAGAGGCGCATGAGTGGTAACCCGGCGACGAACGCGAACACGAGCCCCGCGAACGCAGCTAGAAAGAGCGACTGCACGTTGCCGGCGGTCGCGTGACGCAGGAAGCCGGCGAGGCCCGGCATGATCGCAGCGCGCTCCGCCGTCGGCACGGTGAGCACGCCGGCCGTCCACACACCGAGCGCGACGAACGAGATGTGCCCGAACGAGAGCACGCCCGAGTTGCCGATGAAGACGTAGAGCGCGACGACGATCGCGACCTTGATGAGCGTGTCGAGGAAGTACGTCTGGAGTGCGCTCGAGACGACGAGACCGAGCAGCGCGGTGCCGAGCACCAGCGCCACGGGAGCGATCAGCTCGTGCAGCTTCTTCATAGGCGCTCGGCTCCCGCGCCGGCGCGCGCGAACAACCCGTTTGGGCGAACGAGGAGGACGAGGATCACTGCGGCGAACAGGAACGTCGGCAGGTACTGGCTCTGGTTGGTCGGGAGCGCGCCGCCGAGGATCCCGCTCGCGAAGCCGATCGTGAACCCGCCCAGCGTCGCCGGGATGGGCCGCGTGAGCCCGCCGAGGACGACGCCGGCGAGGACGATGATCGTGTCGTCGAGCCCGAAAATCGGCGTTACCTGCGGATTGCGGGCCGTGAGCATCACGGCGGAGACGGCCGCGAGCAGCCCGGAGATGAGCACCGCTCCGCCGATGACGCGGTTCGCGCGGACGCCGAGCATGCGCGCGGTGCGGAAGTCCATGGAGGCGGCGCGCATGTGCAACCCGACCGACGTGCGCGTGAGCAGCAACTGCAGGAGCGCGAGACAGATGGCCGCCACGACGACGGAGACGATCGCGATCTTCCGGATCTCGACGCCGCCGACGTCCCACGGCTGGTTGAGCGGCCCCATCGAGGAGGCGATCGTCCCCAGCTGCCCGAACGCGAGCACGGCAATGCTCTGCATCAGGAACGCGATGGCAAACGTCGCCACGAGCATCACCGCGGGAGAGTGCGTGCGCAGCGGACGGAAGACGATCCGGTCCATGAGCACCGACAGCGCGAGCACGACCGCGAAACAGAGCAGGATGCCCGCCCACGACGGCCATCCCCACACGGATGCATATGCAACCGCGTATGCGCCGGCCATGATGAGTTGGCCATAGGCGAAGTTGACGAGGCGCAGCACACCGAAGACGAGACCGATCCCGACGGCCATGAGGGCGTAGATGCCGCCGAGCGACAGCGCGTCCGCGAGCGTCTGCCACGAGACGCTCATGCGAAGTACGCCGCCACGAGCTTTTCGGTGTCGTCCGCGTCCTTCGGACCGAGCGTGAGGCGCAGCTCACCGTTCGAAAGCACGTACGTGCGGTCGGCGAGCGCGACCGTTCGCTGCGCGCGCTGCTCGACGAGCAACACGGCGAGCCCGCGCTCGCGAATCGCCGCGAGCGCGTCGAAGACGACGCTGACGATCCGCGGCGCGAGGCCGAGCGACGGCTCGTCGAGGAGAAGCACGCTCGGGTCGGCGACGAGCGCACGCGCGATCGCGAGCTGCTGCTGCTGTCCACCGGAAAGCGCGCCGGCCTGCCGGCGCCGGAACTCTTCGATCACGGGGAAGAGCTCGAACACGTCGTCGATGCCGCCCGGGCTGCGGCGCGCGGCGAGACCGAGGCGAAGGTTCTCCTCCACCGTCAGCTCGGCGAAGATGCGCCGCCCCTCGGGCACGAGCGCAATGCCCGCGCGCGCGACGTCCTCCGTGCGGCGGCCGCGCAGCGACGCTCCGTCGAGCCGGATCTCCCCGCCGGCGACAGGGGCGGCGCCCATGATCGCGTTCAGCGTCGACGACTTCCCCGCGCCGTTCGGGCCGATGAGCCCGACGATCTCGCCCGGCTTCACCTCGAGCGAGAGGCCCCGCACCGCCTCGACGGCGCCGTAGCGCACGCGGAGGCCGTCGACGGCGAGCGTCACGATTCCTCCGCGACGGCGCTCTCGCCGAGATACGCCGCGGTGACGTCGAGGTTCGCGCGAATCTCTGCGGGCGTCCCTTCCGCGAGCGTCTCGCCCTGATCGAGGACCTGAATGCGGTCGCAGACGTCCATGATCAGCGCCATGTTGTGGTCGATGAGCAGCACGCCGGCGCCGTGGTCGTCGCGGAGGGAGCGCACGACGGCGGCGAAATCCGGGACTTCCGATTCCGGCAGCCCCGCGGCGGGCTCGTCGAGCAGGACATAGCGGGGCTCGGTCACGAGCGCGCGCGCAACGCCGAGTCGCCGTTCGTCGCCGTGGGCGAGCGCGGACGCCGGAACGTCGGCGTGGGCGTCGAGGCCGAGCAGCTCGAGCACCTCGGCCGCGCGGCGAGCGGCCTTTCCGGGCGACGCGCCCGCGCCGAGGGCCGACACCTCGACGTTCTCGCGCACGGTCAGGCCGCGGAATGCGTGGCTGTGCTGGAACGTGCGCGCGAGCCCGTTCCGGCCCCGCCTGCTCGCGCGCCAGCGCGTCACGTCGCGGCCCTCGAACCACACGTGCCCCTGCGTCGGGTGGTCGAAGCCGCTGAGGACGTTCACGAGCGTCGACTTTCCCGCCCCGTTCGGGCCGATCAGCCCCAGGACCTCGCCGCGGCGCAGCTCGAGCGTGACCTCCCGCAGAGCCTGGATGCCTTCGAAGGATCGAGAGACGGAGGAGGCCCGGAGCGATTCCCCGGGCCTCCTGTCCGACGCAGCCTCTGCCGTCACTAGATCTTCGGAACGACCTTCGCGACGACCTCGGCGACAAGCCGCGGCACGTTGTTGTTGATCTCGATGACGCGGTACTGACGGTGGAACACGACGTGCAGCTGCGGGGAGAAGCTCACGAGCCCCGACAGCGTCGGGACGTTGTGGAACTTCACCATCTTCGCCGCGAGCGCGGCTCCGTTCGTCGACCCGCCGGCCTCACGGATCGCCGTTGCGAGGCCGTCGATCGCCGCGGGGCCGGTGACGAAGCCGCCGGTCGCCGCGTGGATCTTCTTCGCGAGCGCGTTGATGGCCTTGTTCGGGTCGCCGCCGAACGCATCCGCGTACGTCACGAAGTAGTAGTTGGTCACCTTCGGGCTCTTCGGGAGCCAGTAGACGCCGTCGCCGGCCCACGAGTTGAGCACCGGCGTGTTGTTGCCGAGCGTGCGGAGCCCCGTGATGAGCGGCGCGAGCGCGCCGTACGCGCCGGCGGTCGCGGTCACGATCACGTCGGCCTTGTGCGAGTTGATGCGGCTGACGGCGTTTTGGACGTTGTTGCCGTGGAACGCCGGATCCTGGTAGCTCTCCTGGTCCACGACCTTGCCGCCGAGCTGCTTCCAGCGGGCCGCGAACGCCTGGACGACGTTCTTGAAGTAGACGATGACCGTGTCGGTCGCAAGGTCGGCAGTCCGCCACCCCTTGGCCCACGCGAATTGCGCCATCGCCGACCCCTCGTCCTGCGCGACGTTGCCGAAGCTGAAGGCGAGCGCGCCCTTCGCGCCGAAGCGCGACGGCCCCATCTGATCGGTACCGATGCACGGCGCGATCGTCAGCAGGCCCTTGTTGATCGACTCCTGCACGGCAGGCGCCGCGAGGTCGACGTCGCACGTCGTGAAGATGACGTTCGAGCCTTCGGCGATCAGCTTGTCGGCGCAGGTCTTCGACACGGCCGGGTTGTCGCCCTGGGTGTCGCACGTCTTGATGACGAGCGGATGCCCGTCGACGCCGCCCTTGGCGTTGATCTGCGCGACGCGGATCTGTGCAGCGGCAAGTGCAGGCCCGTCGAACGGCGCCATCGGGCCGGTCGAGTCGTGGGCCCAGCCGATCACGATCGGCGTCCCGGCGTGCGTGCGTGCCGCCGCGGTTGCTGCGAGTACGAGCGCCGCAGCCGCGACGGCGAGAATCCCAATCCGTCTCACTCCGTCTCCTCTCCGGGAGCGGCTCATGCCGCAACCCTCCGTTCCTCCCAGCACTCCAACAGTTGTCTCCTACCTCGATCGACCAGCGTCGCGGCATCGACGTCCCACAGCGAGTCCGGGTACGCGACGCCGAAGGTTCCGTTGTCGGAAAAGACCTCGATGTCGTAGAAGCCGTCCCAGCCGGCGCGGTCGAGCGCGCCGAGGATGGCGGGGACGCCGGCCACGCCGTCGCCGGGGAGGACGCGGTCGGCCCAGCCGCGCGTCGGCTCGCGCCAGTCGTTCACGTGGACGCCGGCTATCAGAGGCGCGTGCTGCTCGATCTCCTCGAAGAGCTCGGGGGTGTTCCACAGATGCCACACGTCGAACTGGATGCCGAGCGCGGGCGAGCCGATCTCCTCGACGACTGCGGCGGCGTCCTCGAGCGTGTTGAGGGTCGACCAGCTCTCGGTGCCTTCCGCCTGGAACGGCTCGAGCGCGATGCGCAGGTCGAGCTTCTCCGCTTCGGCGGCAACCTGGCGCAGTCCGCGGAGCGCGGTCGCGCGGTCGCCCGGGCCGGTGAAGCAGAGGACGGCGGCAGGCTGGAAGGCCGCGAGCCGGTGGAGCGAGCGGAGGATCGCGTCGATTCGGTCATGCGGATCGGCCGGGCCGGCGAGGAGTGGCAGCGGCAGGATCGAGGGGACAGCCGGGACGGCAGTGGCCGAGCCGAGGCCGCTCTCGCGGAGGAGCGCGATCGCGTCGTCGTCTGGGCCGTCGCCGAGCTTGAGCTCCCAGACGCCGATCCCGTCCAGGCCGGCGGCCGCGTAGGTGCGGACGTCGTCCGCGAAGCCCGCGGCGAGCGTGCTCACCTGCGAAACGGAGATTCGTGGCAGAGCGTCAGGTTCCCTCGACACGCCGGGGGATCGTGTCACAGGGTTTGACATCTGATCAAGTGTGGTTCACGCTCCGCCTCCGATGGCCGCGGTCCAGCACCGGACGATGGCGGAGGCAGCCCTCGAGCGGTTGCGCGAGTCGATCATCCTCGGGGAGTTGACCCCCGGAGCGCCGCTCCGGCTCGAGGACCTGGCCCGCTCGCTCGGGATGAGCATCTCGCCGATCCGCGAGGCAGTGCGGCAACTCGAGGCGCTCGGCCTGGCCGAGCACGTCCCACATCATGGAGCGAAGGTCATGGGGCTCGACGTCGAGGAGCTCCGGGAGCTGTTCTCCATCCGGCTCGCGATCGAGACGATGGCGGTGCGCCGCGCGGCGGAGCGGTTCGACCCGTCGGACGAGGCGACCGCGCGAGCCCATCTCGCCGCGTACGACGAGGCGCGGCATGCCGCCGACACGCGCGGTGCGGTGCGGGAGCACACGGCCTTCCATTTCACGCTGTACGAGGCGGCGCGGTCGGGGTGGCTGCTGCGGATCATCCGGCCCTGCTGGGACAGCTGCGAGCGCTATCGGCCGGTGCTCCTCGCGGAGAAGGGCGCGCTCCAGGACCGGCACGAGGAGCTCGACGGCGAGCTCCTCGAGGCGTGCGCCGCGCACGATCCCGATCGCGCGGCGGCGGCGCTGCGTGCGCACCTCGAGCTCGCGAGCGACATCTACGCGGTCGAGCTCAAGGGCCGCGGCATCTTCGCGTTCTAGAATTCGAAGCGAGCGATGACGCCTTCGTCGCCGCCGGCCGGTACCGGTCGCTCGGGATGCCGCGTTGCCACCCAGGCGACTCCGCGCTCGGGGTAGGCGACGACATCCGGGAAGCGTTTGCTGGAGATACCGATCATCCGGGCCGGTTCGTCCGTCGGGTTCGAGAATGTATGCAAGCCGTCCGGGCCTTCGGGGAAATAGACAACGTCTCCCGGCGAAAGTTGCTCCTCGCCCTCGGTCGTACGCACCGTCGGCGCGCCGCTGAGGACGAAGAACATCTCTTCGACGCCGTAGTGCATGTGGAGCGAACCCCCAGGCGAGCCGGGAAGAAGCTCTATGAGCGAAGCGCCGAGGACGTCGGCGCCAAACGGGTGTCCGAACCAGCGGACACGCCGACGGTCGTTCTCGTCGACCTCATCCCAAGGCTCGTCTTGCGTGAAGTTCAGGCGGCGCATCTGTTCCTCCTTGGCGCGCGTGGACGAGGAGATCATGCTCGCACGCACCTGCGTTCGGCAATCGCTAAGGGTCAGCACCAACTCCGAGGAGGACGAGCCCGTGAACGAAGCAAGCTCCACCGACACTCCGTACGGCCGTTACATCACCTCCGACGGTTGGTTCGTCCTGAACCTCGGCGATGCACTCGCGGTGCGAAACGCGGAGAAGGGCGGTGTGGCTTATCCAGTGGAGTCACAGGAGCATCCCTTCCAGAGCCTCGGCGCCCACCTGCGCGTCTTGTCGCCGGGCGATCCGAACGCGCTCTACCACTCAGAAGGCGCCTGAAGGAAGCTGTTGCGGACGCCAAGGATTACCTGCAGTCGCAGGCGTTTTCCCGAAGCGGCCTGGTCGCGCAACTGGAGTTCGAGGGGTTCGCGGCCTCTCAGGCGCTGCATGGCGTCCTAGCCGCCGGCCTCTAGCGGAACGCATTACGTGTAGTCCGGCGATCGAGTGCATCGATCCAGCGATACAGACGCAAGTATCCGACCGACGTTCCGGGCTCCAGCGACCCGTCACTCCTGCGGAGGCATCTAGCCAGCGCACGGTCATTGATAGTGACCTACGCGGCTGCCTGTCCATCGGGCCGAGAGTAGCTACGGCTTCACTCTGGTATGCGCCAGCATCGGGAATGTCCCCTGGGCAGGTCCGAACGGGAGACGGAGTCGTGACTCGTCGTCTCGGACTGCGACGTCTAGGGAAGAAGACGACCCAGGTTTTCGCGGGCCCGGCGCGCCGCGACGCAGACGGCGCGCCGGATCCCTTGAGTTTTCAGTGGCCGTTCGCGAGGAGCGGCGCGAGCGACTGGACCTGCACGGTGTCGCTCGCGTTGCCGAGGAACGGCATGTTCCAGTTCTGCTCGATCGTCTGGAGCAGCGAGTAGTGGTTGGTCGGGGCAGCGTCGGTCACGCCCTTGGCGCCGTTTCGCTGGACGACGATCATCGGGACGTGGCCGCCGGCGTACAGCGTGCCGCCGGTGAGGTCGCCGCCACCGCCCGTCGCCGGATTCGCCGGCGTGCTCGGGAGCACGGGCGAGTCGCAACAGCCGCTGTTGTCCTCGGGGCCGTACGGCGCATTGTCCTCGTAGCCGCCCTCGTCCCAGGTGATGAAGATCGCCGAGTGGCCCGTCCACGCGCGGGACTTCATGATTGCGGTCACCCACGTCTGCAGGAACGTGTTCCCGTCCGTGTACAGCGTCGCCTGCGCAGGATCGCTCGGCGAGTTCGGGTACGGGCACGCCGGCGCGCCGCCGTGCATGTCGTTGCAGATGTTCGGCGAGATCCACACGAACTGCGCCACCTTCCCGGATTTGAGATCGCCGGTCAGCGCGGTGAGAGGCACCACCTTGTCGAGGCGTTGCGCGTTGTCGAGCACGTCCGTGTACTGCATGAACGGATTGTGCTTGCGGACGTACAAAGCCGTGCCCGTATCACCGCCGCTCGTACAGTCCGGATCCGCGGCCGGGCTCGAGCAGTCGCCGTAGTTCCCCTTGTATCCGGCCGAGGGCATCGAGTCCATGTATCCCTTCCAGCTCACCTTGGCCTGCTCGAGCTGGTCGACGAGGTTGAGGTGATTGAAGTACCCGTTGTCCGCCTGCGCCTCGTCGTCGGCGTTCGAGCCCCAGGTGCTCCCACTCGTCACCGCGACGTAGTTGGGGAGACTCGTATGCGTCACCCCGGAATAGTTCGTCTCAAGGCTGTCGTTGCTCGCGAGGCCCTGGATGAACGTCGTATTCGGATTCGACGGGCTGAGGAGGTCCGAGTACGACGTGTTCTCCATCATGATCACGAAGACGTGATCCATTTGCGGAAACGTCGCCGCGCGCACCGCGGCGCCGCTCGACCCCGTATCCGAACGGGATGCGACGGCGGGCACGGTCGCGACGACGAGCGCGGTGCACGCGCTCGCCAGCACAATCGCGCTCAACACTCGAATGCGCATGAAGACTCCTTTCGTCAGGGTGGGCAAAACCGCCCGAGACCTGGTCGAGCGGTCCAACCAAGGCCGCTCGAGCGTACTAACTCGCGGCCGCAGCCGTCGCGCCCGCTACCCCAGCCCGACAACCAGAAATGACAAGTCTGGGACAAGCAGCAGCTCTTCGCGTTCCTCGCGCAGCCGGCGCACGATCTCACCCGGTACCTGGGTTGAGGTGGTTGCAGACCTTCGCGGCGGCCTGGAATTGCGGCGAGCTTGGGTCCCATTGGCTCGACGAGCTGACGATCGATCCTTGGCATTTTGGGTCGGGGAAGTACGGCACGCCGTTTGGCGCGCATGCACTTGGCGACTGCCATGAGAACTTGATGTGCTGCCGTATGTGCGCCGGGGTCTTCTGGAATCCGGCTGGCGCAAGCGACGCGCGTAGCTGCATGCCTCCGACAGTCCGTCGAGGCGCAAGACACCGCGTTACGCCAGTGTGCGGGAATGTCACTCGAACGCCACGAACGCACTTGCGAGCGCGGGCGAGCGGAAGACGTACACGTAGAAATCGTTCTCGAAGTCCGGAATGCCGTTAGGGATCCACGGCTCCGTCGGTTTCGGTAATCCCGCTTGCTGAAGCTGCCAAGTCCCGAGGTAGACGGATGCGGCGTACTTGTTCACGAAGACTGGAAGCCCGGCCCGAGCAAAGGCGGATACAACCTCGCCTAGGTCGTAATAGCCGTTCCCGTCGAGAACACCGCTCTGGCTCC
>DATCBD010000059.1:0-97345 GCA_036512155.1 Gaiellaceae bacterium
CATCGACCCCATCACCGTCGCAGCGATCCTCGGACATGAAGACCCCCACGTCACCCTCAAGATCTACGGCCACCTCTTCGACCGCAACAAACGCGACAAAGCCATCCGCGCCGCCCTCGCCCAATGACCCCACCATGCCACCGCCCGGCGGCGCCGCTCAGACAGAGCCGCATCGCCGTCCCCAACACCGACTTACCAATCACTTACCAAACAGCCCTGGCGCGAACTTGTACGACCGAGGATCTGGCTACAGTACTGGCCTCGGGGCGTTAGCTCAGCTGGGAGAGCGCCGGCTTTGCAAGCCGGAGGTCATCGGTTCGATCCCGATACGCTCCATCGCCGCGAGGCCGTTTTGGGACGCGGGCTGGTGGCACTCGGCGCAGGCACGACCGACCGCGCGGCTCCGTCCAGGGTCACCGGAGGGTCACCGCGAGAGAGGCCCCGTCGATCCTGAGGCACACCGACAGGCGCACAACGCTCACCGTTTACGCCGGGCTCGTCGCCCAGCGAGTCTATGCTCGAAGCGCGGCCTCTAGATCGGTCCGCAGCGCGGCTCGTTGCGATTCGAGCTTCAATGGCTGCGCGACCCATTACTTCCCGACCTTTGCGAACCTCCAAGTGCAGCTCTTCGTTACGGTCGCGGAACCGGGCTGGAAGGGCGCGAACGACCCGTTCACGCGTGTCGGCTGCATCGAGCCCGAGACACTGCGGCTCGTCGCTCTCACCACGATGGGCGGCAGCTGCGTTTCGAACGCCTCCAGCCCGACCTGATCGGGGGTTTGCGCGACGCCTGCGATCGTCTGCTGCTGCATCCCGGTGATCCCGTTCTGCACGCGGAGCTGGGCGTTCGCCTGACCGATCAGGAGCTTGTGGTCCGATGCTCTGACGACGAACTGGAACTTCCCCGCCGCCGCTGCGTTCACGGTCCACATGATGTCCAGCGTTTGGTCGCCCTGCGTCTGCTGCGAGGAGCCGCTACCTGTGTCCGTCCAGCGTGAAGGTACGAACCGGAAGCTGCCGCGGACCGTTGCATGACCGCTGACCTGCCATCGCTGCGTCTCCGAGTGCTGGTAACCGGGTCCCGTCACGGTGATCGCGCACGATGCGGAGCCCGACCAACCGGGCGCGGGCGCGGCGCTGCCCGAGTCCGGACGGAGAACTGCGGCCGATGAGGCCGCGACTGCCAGCGCAGCCGCCACGAGCAGGGAACGAGGCACGATCAATAGTCTTGCGCAAATCGTTCTGCGGGTCTATCCCACCGAGTCGCGGTCTGGGCCGATGGGACCGCGGCACGCGAAGCCGCCTACGCCGTCAAGGGTTCTACTGCCGACGCCCGGGTGATGCCGGGCGCGGGATTCGAACGCCTGCCAAGTAGAGCGGCCGTCAGCCTGCTCGACGCGATTGACTACCTCGAACTGCTCGCCGCCCAACGGCCCGACCGGTTCGACCGGGCCGCGATCCGCTGGCACGGCCGGCTCGAGGATGAAGCGCCGACGCTAACGCCCGCCGAGTCGGCGCTCGCTCTGGCCGCACTGGGCAGCATGCGGATGGGCGACACGGACGCGCTCCCGATGTTGCAGCGTCTCCTGCGCCGGGTGCAGCCAACGCTTACGCGACGTGTGGGTTGGCGCGTCGACGAGGCTTCTGCGCTACCTCGATCGGCGGATGCTCCTCCTCCGATCCTCCGCGGCCGGACGGCGGAGCCAAGCCTAGACAAACGACAGTGGTAGCCGAACCGGGGGCGGCGAGAGAATCATGCATCCCCGCTTGGATGCCCTCTCCCCCATGATGAGGCTGTCTGCGGGCTTCGGAGGCGGCAGGGCCGCAGCCTGCCGCCTCCGGCATTTTCGTCCCACGAGTCTCACGTAAAAACGCAGGATCGCAGTACGCGATCACGGTGGGCGCTGACGAGAAAGTGGCCCTCGCGAAGCCGAGGTGCTTCCGAGGGCCAGACCAACAAAGCACAACGAAGGGGGTAACTCGCAGATGCCGCAGTTGGTACGCGGATGCTATTGCGAAGCAAGCTTCACATGCTCACCTCTCTGGGGGATGCTTTCGCAGTCCGATTGATCCGACGACAAATGACATAGGGGGATACGTGTTCGCCAGGGGTCGCAGCTCGGCGACCGGACGGCGCCGCGTGTGACGTTGATGGTCTACGCCGGACTGGCCGACGCCGACCGTGCCGGACTTCGCGACGACCTCGAGGCCGCGTTCCGGTGAGCGAAGGTCACCAGGAGGTCACGGCTCATGTGGCTGCGGGTGCACACGGGTGCATCGCGAGCGCCGCTGCTTCGTCCCCGACGCGGGATCGTACAACGGGCGTGCACCGGTGTGCACGGTCGGCGCCTTTGCAAACCGGAGGTCATCGGTTCGATCCCAATACGCTCCACTTCTTCGTCGCCCAGCAGTAGTGGTCGGCGGCGTTCAGTACCAGACGTACTCGACGTCACGCCTGGATGAGCGTCGGCGAGGCAGCGCGCAGTTGCTTCCCGAGCGCGTCGAGCGCCACGACCGACACGTAACCGCTCGTCACCGGAAGGGCGATCGCCGTCTCGAAGCCGGTGCGTCGCTGCGTCTGCACGGGCTTCATCCGGTCGGTGCTCGTCCCCGCGACGAGCTGCCACTTCGCGACGCGGGTGGCGCCGTTCCAGCTCACGTACAGCGTCAGCGACCCGTCCGGGTTGCGCACGACGAGGGTTGCCGGCCGCCCTTTCGGCTGCGCGTCGAGCTCGAAACGGAACGCGCGGTAGCTGACGCTCCCGTCGGCGAAACGCGCATCGAGGCGAACGCTCCCGTCCGGGCCGAGCTCGGTGAACGAGCCGGCCGTGCCCCAGCCGATGAAGACGCCACCGTCCTCGAGCTGCTGGACGTCCCCCATCGCCCACGTCGTCCGCGCCGTCGGCGCGAGGTACTCCGCGACGAACGACGCACGCATCTTCTTCATGTCGAGCTTGATCCGGAGGCCGCGCGACAGCGTCTGCGCGCCCGGGGCCGCGGCGTTGTTGTCGAAGATCGTGATCGTTCCATCCGGCCGGCGACGCACGTCGTGCTGGTAGGCGAACGACGCTGCCGGGTCGACGGCGAAGTCGCTCTTCATTCCGCCGAGGCGCCACAGGACTTCGCCGCTCTTGCGGTCGACCTTGTAGATCGTCGACGTGTTGCGCGCCGAGAGGAGCAGGCTGCCATCCATGTCGACGTCGATCGAGTTCAGATGGAAGTAGTCGACGTTGCCGGCGGGCGCCACCTGCGGCATGTAGGACTCGTCGACGCCGACGTGCTCGTTACTGCGCCACTCGAAGAGCACGCGCCCGCTCGCGACGTCAACCTCTTGGACGATTCCGGTCACGAGGCGCGGCACCGCCGGCGTCGCGATCTCGCGGTAGATGGTGATGAGCGCGGTGCCCTCCGGCGTGAGCTGCAGGTCGTGCAGGTCGCCGTGGCGTCCCTTCCCCGCCTGCACGCGCGCGACCTCGTGATAGGTCGGGTCGAAGATCACCCAGCTTCCGCCCTCGGCGCCGAGGACTGTGCCCTCGTACCAGGTGAGAACGGGCCGGCCCTGGTACGTCTGCACCCGCACGTCCATCGCCGTCGTCGAGCCGAGAGGCAGGAACCACACGGGCTCGCCCCGGTCGTCGACGACGAGCGGGCCGGAGTGGCTCTGGCTGTTCGGCGTCGACTGGTAGGCGCCCGATGCAGCCGTGATGTCGAACGGAGCGAGGAAGATCGAACCGGCGGCGGTTCCGTCGGCCGGGAAGTCGAACACAATCGCCGGCGGGTTCAGATCGGGCCGGCTGACGTATCCGTTGACCGTCGCCGCCTCGCGGGCGGCCTTCGCCCGCGGGACGCGCACACCGGCGAGCGCGGCACAGACCGCACCGCTCAGCGCGAGGAAGCCTCGCCTCGTAACCCGAACGCCCTCGGCCACCGCGGGGCGATTCTACGTCGCTGAGACGCTCCTGTTGCCGCCTTCCGCCTTTGCACGGTAGGCGGCGAGGTCGGCCTGGTGGACGAGCTCCTGGCGGCTCGTCGCGTCCTCGGGCGACGCGGCCAGGCCGATCGAGACCGTGACGCGCAGCGGATCGGATGTTCCCTCAGCGATGAAGACACGGTCGGCGATGGCAGCCCGGATCCGTTCGGCGATGCGCGCCGCCTCGGAAGGCGGGGTCTCGGGAAGCAGGATGCAGAACTCGTCGCCGCCGAATCGCGCCGGCACGTCGTAGCGGCGCAGCTCCTCGCGGAAGACCTCGGCGATGCCGCGGATGACGACGTCGCCGGCGAGGTGGCCGTGGGCGTTGTTGATCTCGCGCAGGTGGTCGAGGTCGACCATGAGGATCGAGAACGGCGTCTGTATCCGTTCTGCGCGCGCGACCTCCATGTCGACCGTGTGCTCGAACTCCTTGGCGTTCATCAGGCCCGTCTTCGTGTCCGCCTGCGCGAGCTCGCGCAGCTGCGGCACGTACAGCGCGCGGTGGATGATGAGCAGCGGACCGAGGACGAAGAAGATGAGCCAGCCGTTCACGGACCAGAACGCGGCGACGCCGACACCGAGCGCCGAGAGCCCGAGGTCGGTGGAGAGGCTCTCGAACGAGAACAGGCCGGTCGCGCGCATGGAGCGGTCGCTCGTCAGCTCGATCATCCGCGCGACCAGCACATGGTTGATCGCGACGAACGTCGCGACCGCGGCGAGCCCGGCGAGCGCGTATCGCCCCGCCGGCTCACCGGCAACGTTTGCCCCGGAGAGCGCGTGGAACGCCATTTCGGCGGCGAGCACGGCGAGCGTCGTGTTGCCGATGTTGAAGCTCTGGACGAGCCATTTCTTCCGGTACTTGATCCAGCCCGGCAGGTAGTGGAGCAGGACGAGCCCGGCGAGAAACCCCGGGCGCAGGACGACCGCGCCGGCGACGATGAAGACGATCGCCGTCCGGTAGGACTGATTGCGGCCACTCTCGACGATGTACAGCTGTGCGGTCGCTGCGAGCGCAGTCAACACGGCGAACGCCTCCCAGCCGTGCACGTGCGCCGGCAGCTGACCGACACTCCAGCCGGCCGCGCCCACGGCGGCGAGCAGGACCGTCCAGTAGTACGCGCGCGCCTGCCCCGAAAGATGCAAAGGGCCTCGTCCCGAGGCCACTGCCGCCGCGGCCCAGTGGCCGCGGATCCTGGAGGCGAACCCTGGTCCGCCGTGTCGCGGCGCTACGGCAGCCACGCAGTGGCGCTCCAATCCGTTGCGCTCCAGTCGGTCGCGCTCCAATCGGTCGCGCTCCAATCCGTCGCGCTCCAATCCGTCGCGCTCCAATCGGTGGCGCTCCAGTCGGTCGCGCTCCAGTCGGTGGCGCTCCAGTCGGTCTGGCTCTGCACCGCCTGCGTCCAGGCGGCACCGTCGAACGAGCCTGAGGTCGCGAACTGCTCGAGGCCTGCATCCGCATCGGGCGCGCTTGCGAGCTGCAGCGCCTGCGCAGCGTCGAGCTCGCCGACGCCACCGGCCCAGTCGGGGATGCCGGGAAGCCCATCGGAGCTGATCATGAGCGCGCCCTTCACCTGGCCGGGCGTCCAGTCGGGGTGCAGCCCGAGCAGGGCGTCGGCCGCGCCGGCGACCATCGGGGCCGCGAGCGACGTTCCCGACATCCACATGTACCCGGGCGAAACGACGCGGTCGGGAGCCGTGGTCGCGAGGGTCGATCCGACAGGAACGGGCGCGGCGATCCAGCGGCCGGGAGCGGAGATCTCCGGCTTCTCGAAGCCGTCGCCCGTGTGGCCGTACGCCGACCACGGTGCGGTGAAGTCGTCCGCCGTCGACGCCGTCCCGTTCGTGTCGAGCGCGCCGACCGTGATGACGAAGGGATCGTTGCCGGGCGCGTGCGCCATCAGGACGCCGCCCGGCACGCCGAAGTTGCCGGACGCCGCGACGACGACGATGCCGTGGAACCACAGCTGCTCGACGGCGGCGTCGAGCGGATCGTCGACGAAGCTCGACTGCGCCTCACTCACGAGCGAGAAGTTCGCGACGCGAATGTTGTACTTGCTCTGGTTCTGGAGGATCCAGTCGCAGGCGGCGATCACGTCGCTCATGTGCGATGCGCCGTTCGCGTCCGCCGTGCGGATGGCGACGATCGGCGCGGTGGGGACGACGCCCGGATAGAGCGGCGAGGCACCGGCAGCGATGCCGGCGACCATCGTTCCGTGCCCCTCGTCGTCGCCGGTCGCGCTCGGGTTGTCGGAGTTGAGATTGACGTTCGCGACGATGCGAGAGCCGAAGTCCTGGGTCTTGCTCGCGTCGATACCGCTGTCGACGATGGCGATCGCAGGCAGGTTCCCGCCCACGGTCAGCGACGGCACCGTGTCCGCGCCGGTCGCGGCGCGCCACAGACTCGACTCCTCGATGCCAACCGTCGCCACCGGCGTGTCGGGAACGATCGAGAGGATGTTCGGGTTGTGCGAGAGGGCGGTGAGCTCCGCGCCGTTGAGCGTCGCGGCGATGCCGTTGATCGACCTGAACGCATGGCCGATGCGGCCGTGAGACGATCCGTTGAAGGCCGACGCGACCCCGTTGCTCGAAACGCCGCGCGTGCCGCGGATGATCACGCGGAACGTCTGCTGGGGGTTCCCCTTCGCCTTGTTGAGAAGGCCCGGAGGCGTCCACTGCGGCGGGCTCTTCGGCCCGTGCGTCGGCCCGTGCCCCGCCTGCGCGGTCTGTGCAAGCCCTGCAAGGACTGTCACCAGCGCTATGCCGAGCGTAAGCGCGCCGCGTCGCTTGATTCGATTCATGCTCTCCCTGCCGCAATCGATCGGGGTTGGTAGCGGATCGCACCATAGGCCCGTCTTCGCGGCCGGATCTCCCTCAGTCGGGTGAGGTCCGCAAGGATCACTCTCCCGGGGGATTAGGGCGCTAAATCAGCGCAGCCAGTGGGCCAGGCCGGCCTCGAGATCGCGGCACCCGCTCGGCGCCACGATCCTCTTCTGCACCTTGCGGTCCTCGACGACGAGCAAGGTAGGCACCTCGTCCACACGGAAACGCGTCGCCAGGTCTGGCCGCCGGTCGACGGGGATCTTGAGGAGGTCGAACGTGTCGTGGTTCCGGCGGCGCTGGAGCACCTGCGCCAGAAACCCTTCCGTCCTCCGGCAGCGACCGGACACGGACGAGTAGAACAGGATCAGGCGTGGGCGCTCGGCGGCGAGGGAGTTCGCCGCAGCGGGGAGCGGCCGCAGCGGGGAGCGGCGAGACGGCCACGTGGCGGTTATGTCCACCGCCACGTGGCCTCAAACGTCGCCGTGCCGGACAACTTGGGACTAGCCGATCGGCTCCTGGACGAGCCGCCGGGCGGAGACGCCGGCAAGCAGGTTGTCGCCCGGCTTGCGCGCGCGGACGAAGATGACCAGGTCGCCGCGCCGAAGCGGCATGTGCGCCGTGGGCCGGATCTGGATCGTCGCCCAGCCGCTGCCGTCCGTCGGAGTCTCCGGCGAGCCGTACACCCAGCCGTACGGCAGACCGACCACGTACACGAGCGCGCCCGAGATGGAGAAGCCGCGCGTGTCGGACACGTGGAACCGAGCAGTGATCACGCCACGGGTCGTCGCCGGCGTCGGCGAGAACTTCACGCCGTCGATGATCAGCTGGTTCGGCAGGCTGACCTGCGACACCTGGATGGCCGTGCCGCCGCCCTGCCCCTTGGCCGGCGCGATGAGGTCGGTCTCCGCCGTGTTGGCGGTGCTCGAACCGGTCGCGTTCTTCGCCGTCACCTGCGCGAGGATCGTGTGCGCCACGTCCGCGGAAGCGAGCACGTAGGTCGTGCCGGTGGCGCCGGAGATGGCCGCGCAGCCGCCGCCGGTCCCGACGCACCGCTCCCACTGGTACGAGAAGCTCGGCGCCGGCGTTCCGCTCCACGAGCCGGGACTGACCGTGAGGGTGCTGCCCTGCTGGGTCGTCCCGGAGATGGTGGGCGGCGACGAGTCTTTCGGCGCAGCGCCCGTCGGCTGGACGACCCCGGTCGGGCGCGAGATCGCGACGCCAGAGCCGCTGCTGTTCGTCGCCGTCACCTGCACCTTCAGGCGATGGCCGACGTCGGCAGTCACGATGGTGTACTGGTCGCTCGTCGCCCCGGTGATCGAGGCGCAGTTTCCGGCCTGGGCGTCGCACCAGAGCCACTGGTATGCGTAGCTCGTCGGGCTTCCGGCCCACGACCCGTGCGAGGCCCGCAGAAGCGACCCGTCACGGGCGGAGCCGGAGATCGACGGCAGCGACGTGTTCGACGGCGCTGCGGAAGCCTGGCCCAGCGAGGTGGCCGCGACGATCAACGTCGGCACGGCCGCGGCGCAGGCCAGAACGATCAATCGTCTGAAATGCATCGTGCCTCTCCCCCTTCTCGTAGATGAGACAAGGAAGGGTTCCCGGCCGGCTCGAAACCATGTATCCCAGTGTCAGGCGGAGGTAAGGAATGGCCCGGGGGCTGTAAAGGTTCTGCGGCTTTCCCCACGGGCGCGGCCGTGCGACACTTTTGCCCATGGACAAACGGCGCCCCGGGACGGTGCGGGTCGACCTCGAGGAGGTTCGCCGCCTCGCGCGCGAGCTCGCCTCGCGGCGGGACTCCGCGTACGCCGAGATGCAGGGCGAGCTCGAGCAGATGAAGGCGTCGCTCCGCGAGCGGGCGGCGGCCATCGCTCAGCGCGAGCACCGACTCGCGGAGCTCGAGCACCGCGTGGGAGCCAACGGGCTCGCGGAGGAGCTGGCCGCCGCGCAGCGCGCGGCCGCCGAGGCCGAGGCCGAGCGCCGCCTGGCCGCGGCCGAGCGCGATCATCTGGACGAGCGCGAGCAGCAGATCCGGGCGGTCGAGAAGGAGCTCGCGGCGCTACGCATCGAGCTCGGCCAGAAGCCCACTCCTACTCCGGCCCGGCGGCCGACCGCGTCCGCGCGGCAAAAGGAGCTCGACGCCCGCGAGGCGGCCCTCGACGAGCGCGAGGCCGCGCTCGAGGCGCGCGAAGCCGCGCTGCGCGGCGACACGATGTCGATGCCGTCCCCACTCGGCTTCGCCGACGGCCTCGCCGCGTTGACACGTCCTGATGCCGGTTAAGTAGTCTCGAAGGGAGCCGCGGCCGCAGGGGCCTGCGGCCGCTTCCCATGCCCGAGCAGGTGAACACCGTCGATCCGCCCGACCTCGGCCTGCTGCCGACGTTGCGCAGGCTGCTCCGCCTCTGGTGGGGCGAGCGGCGCCTGGGCGCCCTCGGGTTGTCCTTCGCCCTCGCCTACACGCTGATCTCGATCGCGATCCCGCTGCTCATGCAGCGCGCGATCGACAACGCGATAGTCGCGCACACGCAGCGGCTCTGGCCGTACGTCCTTGCCATCGTCGCGCTCGGAACCGTGCGCTTCGGGATCAACTTCTCGCGCCGCTACGCGACGGCGCGCATCGGCATTCGGATCGAGGCACGCATGCGCGAGCTGCTCTACAACGCGTATCTCCGCTACCCGCGCGCGTTTTACGACCGGCACGCGACGGGGCAGGTCTTGTCGCGCGCGACCAACGACCTCTACCCGATCCGCTACTTCATCGGCTGGGGCCTCGTGCAGGGAGTGCAGAGCCTGATGATGATCGTCGGGGCCGGGATCGTGCTCGTGATCGTCAACCCGCGGCTCGCGCTCTACACGGCAGTCGCGATGCCGCCGATCACGGTGCTCGCGCTGCGCTTCGCGCGGCGCGTGTCGCCGCTCTCCCGCCAGGTGCAGGAGCGCAAGGGCGACGTGACGGAAGCAGCGGACGAGGCAGTCGTCGGAATCGAGATGGTGCAGGCATTCGGCCGCGAGGACGACGTGCGCGGCCGCTTCGGCGAGCGCGCCGAGGCCGTTCGGAACACGGTGCTCCGGCAGGCCGGCGTCGAGGCGCGACACCTCCCGGGGCTCTACTACCTGCCGTCCCTCTCGATCGCCGCCGTCGTCTACTTCGGCGGACGCCAGGTGATCGCCGGCCATCTCTCGATCGGCCAGTTCGTTCTCTTCGAGACGCTGCTGCTCCAGCTCGTCTGGCCGCTGGAAGCGCTCGGCTGGATCACGAACCTCGCGCAGCGCGCGCTCGCCTCGGCCGGCCGCAGCTTCGCGTGGCTCGAGGGGATCCTGCCCCTGCCGGAGCCGGCGAGCCCGCGGCCACTTCCCACCGGGCCGCTGTCCGTTCGCTTCGAGTCCGTGCGCTTCGCCTACGGCGGCGAGCACGACGTCCTGCACGACCTCGACCTCGCGCTCGAGCCGGGCGAGATCGTCGCCGTGTGCGGGCCGACGGGCTCGGGGAAGACGTCGCTCCTCAACCTGCTCCCCCGCTTCTACGACGCGACGGGCGGGCGCGTGCTCGTCGGCGACATCGACACGCGCGACATTGCAATCGCCGAGCTGCGCGCATCGGTCGCCCTCGTGACGCAGCGCCCGGTGCTCTTCTCGGTGCCCCTGCGGGAGAACCTCACTGCCGGCCGCATGGACGCCGAGTGGTCCGAGGTGCTCGCAGCGTGCACGGCCGCGGGCGTCGACGCATTCGTGGACGAGCTGCCGGACGGCTACGACACGCTCATCGGCGAGCGCGGGATCAACCTGTCCGGCGGTCAGCGCCAGCGCGTCGCGCTCGCCCGCGCGCTCGTCACCGGCGCGCGCATCGTCGTGCTCGACGATCCGCTCTCCGCGGTCGACACGCTGACAGAGCGGCGGCTCGTGGGACGGCTGCGGCCCGCGCTCGCCGAGCACACGGTGCTCGTCGCCACGCAGCGGCTCTCGACGATCGCGCTCGCCGACCGCGCCGTCGTGCTCGAAGAAGGGCGGATCGTCGAGTCCGGCCCGCCCGACGAGCTGCTGCGCGCAGGCGGCGCCTTCACCTTGCTCTTCGGCGACGAGCTGGCTGCGGCATGAGACGGCTGCTGCGCTATCTCGAGGGACGGTGGCTCCGCGCCTCCCTGATGGTGCTCATCGCGGCGGGGAACGCCGCGTGCCAGACGGGCGGCTGGCTCCTCGTGCGCAGCGCGATCGACAAGGGCATCAGCGCTGGAAACACGCACTACCTCACCGTCATCGTCTCGATCTACCTCGGCGTCGCGGCGGCCGGCTGGGTCCTGCAGGCCTGGCTGATCCGCGGCCTCGCCGGTCTCGGCCAGGAGATCACAATCCGCCTGCGCCGCGACCTCTTCGACCATCTGACCGGGCTGTCCCTCCGCTACTTCTCGGAGCAGAAGGCCGGCTGGATCATCGCCCGCCTGACGAGCGACGTGGACGCGGTCTCCGACGTGCTCTCGCAGGGAATGCCGACGCTCATCTCGAACGTCGTGCTCCTTCCGGCGGCGCTCGCCGCGCTCCTCATCGCCGACTGGAGGCTCGGGCTCGTCGTCTTCGTGGTCCTGCCGCCGACGCTCGTCCTGACGCGCTGGTTCACGCACACCTCGCACGTCGCGCTCGTCGAGCAGCGCAACCGGATCGGCTCCGTGACGGCGCAGATCGCCGAGTCAGTCTCCGGGATGGCCGTGGTGCAGGCGTTCAACCGCGAGCGTGCGTTCCAGGCGCAGTTCGACGAGCTGAACGAGGCGAATCGCGCGCAGTCCACGTACGTGCAGAAGATCTTCTCGATCTTCTTCCCGTCGATCGAGTTCCTCGGCGTGATCGCCACCGGCGGCGTCCTCTACTTCGGCGAGAAACTGCTCGCGCACAACTCGCTGACGATCGGGACGTTGATCACTGCGCTGTACCTGCTCCAGCTCGTGTTCCAGCCGCTCCAGGAGCTCTCCGATGTCTATGGCCAGCTGCAGTCGGGGGCAGCGGCGATGGTGAAGATCGCAGGCATCCTCGACGAGGAGCCCGGCATCCGCGACCGCGACGACGCCGTCGAGCTGCCCCGCATCGTGGGCGATCTCGAGATCGACCACGTCGTGTTCGCGTACGGCGCCGAGCCCGTGCTGCGGGGAATCGAGCTGCACATCCCGCCCGGCGGCTGCATCGCGCTCGTCGGCGAGTCCGGTCACGGCAAGTCGACGCTGGCACGGCTGATCGGCCGCTTCTACGACCCCAACGAGGGCGCGGTGCGCGTCGACGGCGTCGACCTGCGCGGCGTGAAGCTCCGCTCGTACCGCCGGCAGCTCGGTGTCGTCCTGCAGGACCCGTTCCTGTTCAGCGGCACGATCGCGTCCAACATCCGCTTCGCGAAGCCGGACGCGACCGACGAGGAGGTCGCATCCGTGGCCGCGGCCGTCGGCGTCGACCGCGTCGCCGCACGGCTGTCGGGCGGGCTCGAGCACGCGGTGCGCGAAGGCGGGTCCGGCCTGTCGGCCGGCGAGCGGCAGCTCATCTCGATCGCGCGTGCGCTGCTCGCCGACCCGCGCATCCTCATTCTCGACGAGGCGACCTCGAACATCGACCGGCCGACGGAGGTGCTCATCGAGCGTGCGCTCGACCGGCTGCTCGCCGGCCGTACGTCGATGATCATCGCGCATCGCCTCTCCACCGTCCGCCGCGCGGACGAGATCATCGTGGTCGAGCGCGGCCAGGTCGCGCAGCGCGGGACGGAGCGGGAGTTGCTCGCCGAGGACGGGCCGTTCAGGCGGCTCGCGCACGCGCTGGACGGCGGTGCCGAGGAGCTAGCGGCCGCGGGCTAGGCCGCGGCCGGCGCGTGCCGCTCGACGTAGACGCCGGGCCGCGACGGGTCGGGCAGCGCAGGGCGCCTCACCCTCGATGAGGATCAGGTATCGCCGCGCGAGCTCGTCGTAACCTGACATCAGCGCGAGAGTACCGCCGCCAGGCTCTTACGCGCGTTCGCGCTCGAGCACGTCGAGGCAGACCTCGACAACGCGGCGATCGAACTGCGAGCCCGCGCCCTCGCGCAGGCGGCGCACCGCTTCCGGATGGCCGAGGCGCCGGCGGTACGGCCGGTCGGTGGTCATCGCGTGATACGCGTCGCACACGAAGATGATGCGCGCCTCGAGCGGGATGTCCTCGCCCGCGAGCCCGTCCGGGTAGCCGCGCCCGTCCCACCGCTCGTGGCAGTGGCGCACGATCACGCGCACTTCCTGCAGGCGGTCGATGGGTGCGATGATCCGCTCGCCGAGGACCGGGTGCATCTCGATGACCGCGCGCTCGGTCGAGCTCAGCCGGCCGGGCTTCAGGAGGATCGTGCTCGGCACGCCGATCTTCCCGATGTCGTGCAGGAGCGCTCCGAGCTCGAGCTGCTTCAGCGCCTCGTCGTCGAGGCCCAGCTCGCGGCCGACGCGCAGCGAGAGATCGGAGATCCAGCGCGCGTGCGTCGACGTGTACTCGTCGTTCGCCTCGAGCGCGTTCGCAAGCGCCTCGACCGTGGTCACGAACGTCCGCTCGAGCCCCTCGTAGTTGCTCGCGCTTGCGATCGCGAGCTTCGCCTGGTGCGCGAGGCCGCCGACGAGGCGGAGCTCGCGGTCGCCGTAATGCCCCTCATCGGGCAGCGCTGCGATGATGAACGCGCTCCGTCCCTCCACGAGGAGTGGTGCGATCGCGTACGACATCGCCGGGGCGAGAGGGTCATCGACCATCCCGGCGATCTCGGCCGCTGTCAGCACGAACGGCTCGCCACCGCTCATCATCGGGCTCGTCCTGCGCGCCTCGTAGCGCCGCAGGGACACGTTCTCGCGCTCGGCGCGCGTGTGCCCGAAGAGGGCCCGCGGCACGATCCAGCCTTCCTCGTCCTCGAGCCAGATGGACGTGCGCGGCGATCCGAGCAGGGCGGACGTCAACTCGACGATGCGCTGGAGGATGTGGTCGAGGTTGGAGGACGACGCGAGCTCGCGGCTGAACTCGAGCAGCGCGGTGGCGCTCTCGGCCTCGCGCTTCGCCGAGTCGTACAACCGCGCGTTCTCGACGGCGACCGCCGCGTGGCCGGCGAGCACGTCGAGCAGGCGGATGTCGTCCTCGTCGAACTGGTCGAGCCCGAGCTTCGAGACGACGATGACGCCCGCAACTCCGCTGCCGTAGCGGAGCGGAACGGCGACGAGCGACTCCTCGATCACAGGTGTGCCTTCGATACGGTGGCCGAACTCGCAGTTGGCCGCGTCCCCCACGAGGAGCGACTCGGCGCGCTCCGCGCACTGGCCCGTGACGCCGACGCCGATGCGGATGCGCAGGAGCTCGAGTGGAAGCGCGCCCGTGTCGGCGCCGAGGGCGCCGCGGAACGCGACCGGCACGAGCTCGTCGCCGTCGACGACGAATACGCGGCAGTTGTGGTAATCGATCAGCGAGCGAAGCTCGGACGTGATCTCGTCGCCGATCTTGCGCACGTCCGTGAGCCGGTTGAGCTTGCCCGCCAGGCTCTGCAGCATCTTCATGTGCGCGAGCGAGCGCACGTCGCGCACGACCACCGGCGTGTCCGGCCGCTCCGTCGCGTTCTCCTCGTACAGGACGACGCGGTTCTTGCCCTGGGCCTTCGCGGTCATCATCGCGGCCTCGGCGCACGCGGCAAGCTCGCGGGGGTTCATCGCGTGCTCGGGACCGAGCGCGAGCCCGACCGAGACGGTGACCTTCCCGACACCAGGCGGGTCGAGCTCGCCCAGTTGCTTGACGATGCGGCCGGCGACGTGCGTCGCGTCCCGCCCGTCACAGGCGCCCATGATGACGCTGAACTCCTCGCCGCCGAGGCGGCAGACGATGTCTTCCGGCCGCACGGCGCTGCGGACGGTGTCGGCCAGGAGCTTCAGCAGCTCGTCGCCGATGCCGTGGCCGTGCACGTCGTTCACGCGCTTGAAGTCGTCGATGTCGAGCATGAGCACGGCGACCGGCTTGTGCGTCCTGCTCACCTCCTGCAACGCTCCGCGCAGCCGCTCGTGGAAGCTGCGGTGGTTGAAGAGGCCGGTGAGCGAGTCGGTCTGAGCCTGGTGCTCGAGGCGCGCGCGGATCTGCGCGTTGTCGATGGCGAGCGCCGCCGCATCGGCGAAGCGCTTGGCGAGCTCGAACTCGTCGTCGGTGAACCCGACGCCGACGCCGGAGCGGTAGAGGTTGAACACGCCCTTGATCTCCGAGCGCGCGACGAGCGGGATGGAGATGAGCGCCTCCGGCTCGAGCGGCGTCCCCGGAATGGTGCGAACGCGCGGGTCGAGGTGCGCCTGGTTGAGCAGCACCGGCTCGCGGCGGCGCGCGGCCCAGCCGGTGACGCCCTCGTCGAAGTGGACGAGCTTGCGCATCACCTGGTCGGCCCAGTCGTGGCGGGCAAGGACCGGATTGAGGATCCCCTGCGGTTCGTCCGCCTCGTAGATCGTCATCGACTCGTGCGGGACGAGGTCGGCGAGCGTGTCCGCGATGCGGACGAGCAGCGCATCGAGGCTTTGCTCGGCGAGCACCTCATGGAACACGTCCGCAAGCCGGCGGTACGACTCCACCAGCTCGAGCTCAGGCACACCGACGTCCACCCCAGGCTCGGGGAGCAGGTCAAGTCGGCGAGCTGCCGGGCGCGCTACCACTCGGCGTCCTTCGGTGCGGGTGCGGCCAGCCGCAGGGCGAAGCCTCCTAAGTTGGAATCGACCAACCTACAATCGTCGGCTTCCGACTTCGGAGCCTCCCCCGGTTGAGGGAACCGGGCGGCTACAGGTGACAAAGACCGGGGGCGATGCGCCAGCACCGCCCCCGAAGAATTAGTCGCCCCAGTCGAAGTCGCGCGCGCGGTCGACTGACCAGAACCCGTTGGACTCCGAATCGTCGACCTCTGTCGTCGCAACCGCGTTCTCCGCGGTCTCTTCGCCGGGCCAGGGCAGGCTCTGGTGGGCGACGAACGCGGGCTCGCCGTCGATGGTCTCCTCGAGTCGCGCCTGCTCCTCGGTCTTGAACAGCGGGTGGTTGTCGAACGGATCGTCCGCCTTGTACCGATCGATCGGCATGTGCTCGAGCGCGGAGTTCCGCTCCTTCAGTTCCAGGTGATCCTTGATGACTTGCGCGAAATACGACGGTGTCTCAACCGGCATTCGTTCCTCCCGTTCGGGGCCCCCGTACTCGATCAGTCTAACCCGATTTCAGGCTGATTTCCGGGTCGAGACTACTAAAAGGCCCGGATCCTTGCGTTTCTTTCGACCCGATCCTTCCCGAGCCTCTTCGCCTCGTACAGGGCTCGGTCGGCTTGGGCAAAGAGCTGACGCTCCTGCTCGCCAGGCCGGTGCTGGGCCGCCCCGAAGCTGCAGGTAACGCCGAAAACGGCCCCGTCCCGGCCGTGGAAGGAGCGCTCCCGGAGGGCCGCCCGGACGCGCTCGGCGAGCTTGGCCCCGCCCTCCTCGTCCGTCCCCGGGAGGAGGAGGACGAACTCCTCGCCGCCCCAGCGGCCGGGAAGGTCGGACTCGCGCAGCGTCAGGCGGAGCACGTTCGCGAGCTCGCGGAGGACGTCGTCGCCGGCGTCGTGGCCGTACATGTCGTTGATCCGCTTGAAGTCGTCGAGATCGACGACGACGAGCGTGAACGGGGCTGCCATGCGGTCGGAGCGGGCGATCTCGTGCACGAGCGCGTCCTCGCACCCGCGCCGGTTGGCGATGCCGGTGAGCCCGTCGACGAGCGCCTGACGCTCGACGATCGCGTGCAGCCGCGCGTTCTCGAGCGCGACCGCCGCGTGCGCCGCGAGCGACGCCGCCGTCATCCGGTCCTCGGCGTCGAAGGATCCGATCAGGACGAGCCGGCCGAGCCGTTCCCCGCCGACGGTGAGCGGGTGCTCGAGCCGGTCGCCAGGCGCGTGCTGGTTGCCCGCGGCGGCGGCGAGGCCGCTGCTCTGGATCGTCGCGCCGACGGCGCCCGTCGCCTCGACGGCGGTCTCGACGACAACGCGCAGGAGCTGCTCGACGTCGTTCGTCACCGCGAGCGCCTCGCCGATGCGGGCGACGGCGATCCGCAGCCGCCCGCGCTCGGTGTCCAGATCCTGGAGACGAGCCTGCAGCTGGTCGGCCATGGCGTTGAAGGCCGTGCCGAGCGTCGCGAGCTCGTCCCGGCCCTTCACGGGGACGCGCCGCCCGAGATGGCCTTGCGCGATGCCGCGGGCGGCCTCCGCGAGCGCGCGCAACGCACGGACGATCGAGCGGCCTTCGAGGAACGCGACGATCCCGACCAGCACGACCGCGCCGAGCAGCGCGAGCAGCAGCCGGTCGCGCGCCGACGCGTCGGCGGCGTCGACCGCCGACTGCGGCGTCAGGACCGCGAGAGAGACACCCGGGAGCGGCGGCGCGACGAGCGTGCGGTAGCGCGTGCCGTCGACGCGCACGACGGCGATGCGACCGGCCGCGAGGGGAACCTTCCCGGCGAGCGGCGGGCTCGCGGCCAGGATGCGATCGCCCTCGAGGAGGACGAGGCGATCGCTCTGCGCGAGATCGGTGTGCAGTTGGAGCGCCGCGACGAAGCCGGCGTCGAGTGGGACGGATGCGACGACGACGCCGGCGAGGCCCTTGCTCGTGATCACGTCGGCCTGCCGGTGCACCGCACGTGCCGGCGCATTGCCAACGCGGAAGCTCCCCGCGTGGACGGAGAGCTGCGGGGTTGTCTTCAGCATCGCCTCGAGCGCCGCACGGTCCCGCCGCTGGAGCGCGACCTGGAACGTCCGGTCGCGGGCGAGCCGGGTCGCCGTGGTCTGGGCCGCGTCACCCCGCTCCTGGTAGGCCGCGAGCGCCAGCCGGAGGTCTGTCTGCAGTCGCGCGTCCACCTTGCGAGCCTCGCTCTGTGCCGAGGCAGAGGAGAAGCCCCAGACGGCCGCGCCGGCAGGCACCAGCGTCAGGAGGATGAAATAGAGCGCGAGCTTGAGTTTGAAGCTGCCCAAAGCGGCCTCCCCAGTATTCAAGCCCTCGTCCCGCCCTGCCGATACCTCGTTCGAGTCATGCCATCGGCATCTGGGGTCGGAACCATGATTGCTATCACGCGAGGGGTCGTCGTAACAGTGTTGCTCGCCGGTGCGGTGGCGGGCACGGCGGCGTTCCCGCGATTCTTCGCCGGGCCCGGCGGAGGGGAAGCGCCCTCCTTCGCCCTGCCGTCGGCGGCGGCGCAGCCGGCCATCGTCCGCGCGCTCGCGCTGCCGGCGCCGATCGTCGTCACGCCGCTCGCGCTGCACCCGGTCGCGGCCGTCGTGGCCCTGCCGCCGAAGCCGCGGCCGATCGTCATCCGGCACGTGACGCCACCCACTCCGGCAAAGCCACCCGCACCCGCACCCGCACCCGCACCCGCACCCGCACCCGCACCCGCACCGGCGCCCGCGCCTGCGACCGCGACCGCGACCGCGACCTCCCCACCCGTCGTCATCGCGGCTCCCGCGGCTCCCGTCATCCGGACGGTGTCCGCCGACAAGACCGCTCCTTCGGCGCCCGTTGCTCCTCCGGCGCCTGATACCGACGACAAGGCGCGGGGCCACCACAAGCAGCCCGACCGGGTCGCCGCCGACGTGCCGGCGCAGCCGGTCTCGACGGCTCCACTAGGATCAGATGATGGCCCGCCTGCGCAAGCTCCGCCCCGGCCCGATCGCGGTGACGGTGGCCCTGTTCGACCTGTGGAAGCGCCTGACGCCGCAGCAGCGCCGCCAGGTCATGGCCATGGCCCGCCGCCACGGGCCCACGGTGGCGGCCAAGGTCACTAAGCTCAGCCGCCGCCGGCGCCCCTAACTAGGAGGGTTCGCCGAACCCTCCTACAGACCGAGAGCAGCGCGCACGATGCGGTCCTGCTCGCGCAGGTGCGCGGTGGGATATCCCTCGCTCGGGCTCGCGCGCCACGGGCGCCCGGCGTACATGAGCGGCACGCCCTCCGGCTTCGCCTCCTCGAGACGATGGCGGATGGCCCGGAACGGCCCCATGTTCTGCGGCTCCTCCTGCACCCACACGAGCTCGCGCAGGTTCGGGTAGCCCCGAAGCAGCTCCGCCGCCTGCTTGACCGGGAACGGATAGAGCTGCTCGAGCCGCGCGACCGCGACACCTTCGGCCTCCCCGCGCCGTTCGTGCCCGGCGATGTCGTAATACACCTTCCCCGAGCAGAGGATGAGCCGCGTCGTCCGTTCGCGATCCGCGGTCGGGTCGTCGAGGAGCGGCCGGAACTCGCCGGCAGCGAGGTCGTCGAGCGTCGACGACGCCTGCTTCATGCGCAATAGCCCCTTGGGCGTCATCACCACGAGTGGCCGCGCGGTCGCGTCGAGCGCTTGCCGGCGGAGCAGGTGGAAGGACTGCGCCGACGTCGTGCAGTTGACGATGCGGATGTTCTCCTGCGCGGCGAGCTGGAGGAAGCGCTCGAAACGCGCGCTCGAATGCTCCGGCCCGTTGCCCTCGTAGCCGTGCGGGAGCAGCAACGTCAGCCGCGACGTCTCGCCCCACTTCGACAGGCCCGCGGAGATGAACTGGTCGATGATGATTTGCGCGCCGTTGACGAAGTCGCCGAACTGCGCTTCCCACAACACGAGCGCTTCCGGCGCTGCGGCCGAGTAGCCGTACTCGAAGCCGAGGCATGCGTACTCGGACAGCGGCGAGTTGTGGATCTCGAACGACGCGACCGCCTCGTCGAGGTGCTGCATGGGCGTGAACGTCGCGCCCGTGTTCACGTCGTGCAGGACGGCGTGGCGGTGCGCGAAAGTGCCGCGCTCGGTGTCCTGGCCGGTGAGCCTGACGGGGATGCCGTCCACGAGGAGCGACGCGTATGCGAGCGCCTCGGCCTGGCCCCAGTCGATCCCGCCCTGGTCGAGCGCCTCGCGGCGGCGCTCGAGCTGTTTCATCAGCTTCGGGTGCGGCGTGAACCAGTCGGGGACGCGCAGCAGCTGCTCGTTGAGGTCGCGCAGGCGCTCGGCAGGGACGGCCGTGTGCGCGATCGAGCCGCTCGTCGCCGGGAGACGGTGCTCGACCGGCGCAATCTCGGGCTCGATGCCGAAGGTGCGCTTCAGCTCCTCGTGCGCGGCCTTCAGCTCGGCCTGCACCTCGCCGACGAGCTCGTCCGCGCGCGCTTGCGGGACGACGCCTTCCGCGACGAGGCGCGCTGCATACAGCTCACGCACCGTCGGATGCCCGACGATGGCCGCGGCGAGCAGCGGCTGCGTGTACGCCGGCTCGTCCTGCTCGTTGTGACCGTGCCGCCGGTACCCGACGAGGTCAACGACGACGTCGTGGCCGAAGCGCCAGCGGTACGCGTTCGCGAGCCGGATGGCGGAGATCGCCGCCTCCGGGTCGTCGGCGTTGACGTGGACGATCGGGATGTCGAAGCCCTTGGCGAGGTCGCTCGAGTAGCGCGTCGAGCGGGAGTCCTCGGGGTCGGTGGTGAAGCCGACCTGGTTGTTCGAGATCAGGTGCAGCGTTCCGCCGGTGGAGTAGCCGGCGAGCCCTTGCAGGTTGAGCGTCTCCGCGACTTCGCCCTGGCCGGTGAACGCCGCGTCGCCGTGGATGAGGATCGGCAGCGCAACCGTCGGGTCGTGGTAACCGTCGCGTGTGGAGCGATCGGTCTGCTCGGCGCGCGCGCGTCCCTCGACGACGGGGTCGACCGCCTCGAGGTGGCTCGGATTGGAGGCAAGCGTGACGGTGATCTCGCCCGCCTCGGTCTTGCGCGTGCCTTCTGCGCCGAGGTGGTACTTGACGTCGCCGGTGCCGCCCTCTTCGCTCGAGACGACCGCCTCGATCGTCCGCTCGCCCTCGAACTCGCGCAGGATGACCTCGTACGGACGGCCGACGACGTGCGCGAGCACGTTCAGGCGGCCGCGGTGCGCCATGCCGATGACGACTTCGTGCGCGCCGCCGGCGGAGGCCAGCTCGATCGCCTCGTCCAGCATCGGCACCATCACGTCGACGCCCTCGATGGAGAACTGCTTCTGCCCGAGGAACGCGCGGCGCAGGTACTGCTCCATCCCCTCGACGCGCGCGAGGCGCGCGAGCAGCGCGGTCCGCTCGGCGCCGTCGAGCGGCTGCCGGTACCGGCCCGACTCGATCGCGTGGCGCAGCCAGACGCGCTCCTCGTGGTCGGAGATGTGCTCGATCTCGTACGCCATCGTCCCGCAGTACGTCTCGCGCAGGTGCGGGAGCGCCTCGGCGAGCGTCTCGCCCGGCACGTGCAGGCGCAGCAGGGAGGCGGGGATGCGCGCCTGTAGCTGCGGCGTCAGCTTCGGCACGAGCCGTTCCGGCTCGAGCGCCGGGTCGCCCGGCGGCTCGCTACCGAGCGGGTCGAGATGAGCGGCGAGGTGACCGTGCATGCGGAAAGCCTTCACGAGGGCCATCGCGGCGGCGACGCCGCCGACGAGCTCCTCGTCGACGACGACGACCTCGCGGACGGGAGCAGGCGGAGCGGCGACAGTTACCGCGGCGTGGCCGTTCCCGAAGCGCTCGAGCAGCGCGGCGAGCCCCGGCTGCGCGCGCAGGAGCTCGGGCGGCGCGCTCTCGAAGAGCTCGCGCCACTCCGCCGGCACGGCGGTGGGATTGTCGAGGTACTGCTCGAGGAGCAAGGCCGCGTACCCGGTGTTCAGCCCATCCATCACCTTCGTTGTAGCAGGCGGAATTGTGGCGGGCGTGCCGGCGAAGCCGTCACGCCCTTTCGTCGGCATCGCAAGCGACGCCGAGGGCTACCAGAGCGCGCGCCCGGTGATGACGGTGATCATCATCCCGAGGAAGAAGCAGGCGGCGACGGTGAGCACCGCGACGAACGGCAGACGCTTGCCGCGGCCGGTCATGCCGGCGCTGATGAGGGCGAGCAGCATCGCCGGGGCGAGGAGGCGGATCGGGTGCCAGGCGAGGGAGATGAGGCTCGCGAAGATCGCGAGGGAGGCGAGGTACCCGGCGACGGCTTCGGTGGTGTGGCTCCGCTCCGGCTCGGCCTCGATGCTCGTGAAGGGCTCGGTGCTCATCGACGTTCAGCGTACGCGCGCGCGGCCTGCGCGGTGCGGGGGTACGAGCGGGCCGGTCCGCCGTGCGGTCGCCGCGGACGAGCTCTCCTGCGCCGCCCGCCACCGGGACCGGAGTCGTCCGGGGCGATCCGGGCGGTCACAGCCGCGCCTTCACCCGGCTTCGGCTCGGCCTTGACGGCGTAATAGACGACCGAACAGAGGTAAACGATGGGGATCTTCAGGATCACCATCAGGAACACGATCTCCCAGATCGAGTCCGGCCCATGCACCGGAGGTGAGTTTACCCGGGTTAGAGGCCTCCAACCTTGGAGAGAACAAGAACATGAGCCAAGAACAGCTCCAGACCCTGCTGGACCACGGCGAGGAGGCCGGGTCGATCAGCCTGTCCGCGTTCAACGAGCTCGTGGCCGATCTCGAGCTCGACGCCGACGACCTCGCGGCGGTGTACGAGCAGCTCGACCAGCGCGGGATCGGCCTCACCGACGACGGGCACGAGGAGACCGAGGCGCCGCACTACGCGAATGACGAGGTCGCGGCGATGACGACCGATTCGCTTCAGCTCTTCCTCAACGAGGCGGGGCGCTATCCGCTGCTGAGCGCGGCGGAGGAAGTGGGGCTCGCGAAGAAGATCGAGCGCGGCGACCAGCAGGCGAAGGACAAGATGATCAACTCCAACCTGCGCCTCGTCGTGTCGATCGCGAAGAAGTACCAGGGACACGGGCTGTCGCTGCTCGACCTCATCCAGGAAGGGATCATCGGGCTCATCCGCGCGGTAGAGAAGTTCGACTGGCGGCGCGGCTACAAGTTCTCGACGTACGCGACGTGGTGGATCCGGCAGGCGGTGCAGCGCGGCGTCGCGAACAAGTCGCGCACGATCCGCATCCCTGTGCACATCGTCGAGCGCGAGCAGAAGATCGCGCGCGCGGAGCGGGAGTTGACGTCGCAGCTCGAACGGCCGCCGACCGACGAGGAGGTCGGGCAGAAGGCCGGGCTCGCCCTCAAGCATGTGCGCGAGGTGCGCCATGCCGCGCGCACGGTGGCGAGCCTCGACAAGCCCCTCGGCAACGAGAGCGAGACCGCCTTCGGGGACCTCGTGGCGCAAGACGGCGGCGACGTCGAGGAGGAAGTCGTCCTCGGGCTGAGCGAGGAGACGCTGCGTAGGGCGATCGAGAAGCTGCCCGACCGCGAGAAGCAGGTGATCAACCTCCGCTACGGCATGAACGGCGATCCCGACCCGAAATCGCTCGAGCAGATCGGCCGCGAGATGGGCATCACGCGCGAGCGCGTGCGGCAGATCGAGCTACAGGCTTTGCAGCGCTTGGCGGGGCAGCGCGAGATCGCAGCCCTTTCGCCGGCCGCTTAAGCCTTAGACGCGGTCGCAGCGCCGCCACGAAAGGCCAGGACGCGGGCTTCGCCCGCGGCCGCTCCCGCGAAGCGGGAACCTTCATCAAGGCGAAAGTGCGCAGCACTTTCGCCTTATGGGGTTAGCCCATCTCGATCTCGACCGGCATGCCGACCCGGCCGAGAGCGCGTACGTGGCGATGGTGCGAGCGGAGGGCTCTCCACAGCGACGGCTGCACGGTGTAGCGGACGCCGTGCTGCGCCGCGTTGCGCCTGACGATCTCCGCGATCCGCGGGTAGTGCACGTGCGCGACGCGCGGGAAGAGGTGATGCTCGATCTGGTAGTTGAGGCCACCGAGCAGCCAGGTCAGCACCGGGTTGCGCGGACAGAAGTCGACTGTCGTCTCCACCTCGTGCACGGCCCACACGCGCGGGTTCGCCTTCAGCTCCTCCGCTGAGGTGAAGTCGGCCTCCTCGACGCAGTGCGCGAGCTGGAACGTCGTCGCGGTGATGAGGCTCGTCATCGCTGTGAAGCCCACGTAGCCGAGCACGACCACCCACCACGGGTAGACGAAGAGAGGCACGACGATCGCCCAGCCGACGAACAGGAGCTTCCCGCCGACGAGGCCGGTCAGGTCCCACCGCTTCGGCGGATGGAGGGCGCTGTTCGCGATCCGGCCGCGGATGATCGCGGCCGCGTCGGCGCCGATCTGCCACCGGATCACCATCACGCAGTAGAGCGGCCAGATGTAGAGGTGCTGCAGCCGGTACCAGCGCCGCGGCTGCTGCGACGGCATCAAGCGCGCGAACGGCGTCTGGTTGATGTCGTCGTCGTAGCCGTCGACGTTCGTGTACGTGTGGTGCGCGACGTTGTGCTTGACGCGCCACGCGTAGCTGCTGATGCCGAGCAGCGCGTCCGCGCTCCAGCCCATCAGGTGATTCGCGCGCCGCGTCCGGAAGTACGCACCATGGTTCGCGTCGTGCTGGATGCAGAAGCCGACGAGGATCGCCCCCAGGCTGAGGCCGGCGAGCGCGAGCAGGCCGAGCGCGATGCCCGGATGAAGAAAGATCAGCGAGGCCCAGGAGACGGCGAGCACGCCGAACGCGACGACCGACTTCACGTACAGCTGGATGTTCCCGCGCAGCCGCGTCCGTCGCCCGTCGAGGTAGAGATCGACCTCGCGCCGCGTGTCGCGGATGAAGTCGCCGCCGTTCTCGAACGACACCTTGGCCGGCAGAGCGCTCATGCGGCAAGCTCCTCTCTGAAGACGAGCACGGCGTTGTGACCGCCGAAGCCGAAGCTGTTGCTCAACGCGACGCGCACGGGGAGGCGGCGCGCCTCGTTCGGGACGTAGTCGAGATCGCAGGCGGGATCGGGAGTCTCGTAGTTGATCGTCGGCGGCACGACGTCGTCGCGCAGCGCAAGGACGGTTGCGGCCGCCTCGACCGCGCCCGCGGCGCCGAGGCAGTGGCCGGTCGCGCCCTTGATCGACGAGATGGGGATCGACCGCGCCTTCTCCTCGCCCAGCGCGAGCTTGATCGCGGCCGTCTCCGTCGCATCGCCGAGGCCGGTCGAGCTGGCGTGCGCGTTCACGTAGTCGACGTCGTCAGTCCGAAGGCCCGCGTCGGCGAGCGCAGCCGCGACCGCACGCGCCTGCCCGACTCCCTCGGGATCGGGCTCGGTCATGTGGAACGCGTCCGAGCTCATCCCGTAGCCCGCGAGCTCGGCGTAGATCGTCGCGCCGCGCCCGCGCGCGTGCTCGAGCTCCTCGAGCACGAGGACGGCCGCGCCTTCGCCCATGACGAACCCGTCGCGATCGGCATCGAAGGGCCGGCTCGCGCGAGCGGGGTCGTCGTTCCGGCGCGACAGCGCGCGCATCGCGGCGAAGCCGGCGATCGCGATCGGCGTGATGCCCGCCTCGCTCCCACCGCAGAACATCACGTCGGCGCGGCCGAGCCGGATCGCGTCGTAGCCCTCGCCGATCGCCATCGCCGACGCCGCGCACGCCGTGCACGGGGCGCCGACGGGACCGCGGGCGCCGAGCTCCATCGACACCCAGCCGGCCGCCATGTTCGGCATGAACGCCGTCACGAGTCTCGGGTGGATGCGCGCGGAGTCCGCGCCGGCGCAGCACTCCGCAAGGCTCGCGACGCCTCCCTGAGCCGTCGCGATCGACGCGCCGACACGGTCCGGTTCGGATGCGACGTCGACCCTTGCGTCGGCCTCCGCCATGCGCGCGGCCGCCACTGCGAACTGCGCGAACCGATCCGTCCGCTGCAACGTTCGTCGGTCCAGCCACTGCCCGGGATCGAACTCGCGCGCCTCACAGCCGATCCGCACGGGATGGCCCTCCGTGTCGAATGCGGTGACCGCGGCGCCGCTGCCTTCACCTGCGATCAGGCGGCTCCAGGTCGTCTCGATGTCCGGTCCGAGCGGGGTCACTGCCCCAAGGCCGGTCACCACGACTCGACGACGCTCTGACACTGCCACTCAAGGTAGCTTGCCTCAGGCCGTGAGGTGGAGGCGCGCAGCCTGGCGCCGCACGGCTCCGACGATCTGCGCCGGGTCGCACGGCTTGCGCAAGACCTCCGAGGCGCCGGCCGCGAGTGCCTCGCCGCGCGCTCCCTCGACGCCGGTCACCACGAGGACCGGAATGGACGGATCGAGCGCGTGGAGGTACCGGCACACCGACAGCCCGTCGACGAACGGCATTTCGATGTCGAGGAGCGCCGCGTCCGGGAGCGGGCGCCGCTCGAGCCCCGCCAGCGCGGCGCGTCCGTCGGCCACCGCGGTCACCTCGAAGCCGGCGGATTCGAGCCAGATCGCGTACAGCAGCCTGAGGGCGCTGTTGTCCTCGGCGACGAGGATCCGATCCATCACCGGATGAAACCGGGCGACACTAAGAACGGCATGTGCTGCGTGTTAAGCGGAGAGCAGACCGGCCGCGACCTTGCCGACGCGGCGGCCGAGCTCCGTCAGCCGGTACTCAACCCGGGGCGGGCGCGTGTCGAGCACGCGCCGTTCGAGGATGCCGGCCTCCTCCAGTTCCATCAGGCGCGCCGCGAGCGTGCGCGGCGGAATCGTTTCCAGCGCCTGCTTGAACTCGTTGAAGCGGACGGCGCCCGCCTCGGACGACGCCCACAGGATCGCGAGGACCCATCGTCGCCCGAGGAGGTCGGCCGCACGGGCGACCCCCTCGGGCAGCGGCTGGCAGTTCCTACACCGCATGGAGCGTCGGCTGGCTCTTGGGCTCGAGCGCGAGGTCGAGCACCTCGCCGAGCGTCATCACCGGGTGGAACCTCATCGCCTCGCGCACGTCCGCGGGGACGTCGTCGAGGTCGGCGCGGTTCCGCTCCGGGATGATCACGTCGGTCAGCCCTGCGGCGTGCGCAGCGAGCACCTTCTGCTTCAGCCCGCCGATCGGTAGCACGCGTCCCTGCAGCGTGACCTCACCGGTCATGCCGACGGTGTGCTTCACCGGACGCTCCGACAGGAGCGACGCGAGTGCGGTGGCCATCGTGATGCCGGCGCTTGGGCCGTCCTTCGGGATCGCGCCCGCGGGCACGTGCACGTGGAACGAGCGGTCGGTGAACGCGGACTGGTCGACGCCGATGTCCTCGGCGTGCGAGCGGATGAACGAGAGCGCGATGCGCGCCGATTCCTTCATCACGTCGCCGAGCTGGCCGGTGAGCAACAGCTCGTTGCCGCCTTCCATCGACGTCGCCTCGACGAAGAGCACATCGCCGCCGGTGCCCGTCACTGCGAGGCCGGTGGCCACGCCGGGCACAGCGGTCCGCTCCGCCGCCTCCTGGAAGAACCGCTGACGCCCGAGCGCGTCGCGGACGACGTCGATGCCGACCTCCACGGGCGGCTCGACCTCGGCGGACGCGATCTTCGTCGCGGTCTTGCGCAGGATCTTCCCGAGCTCACGCTCGAGCTGGCGGACGCCGGCCTCGCGCGTGTACTCGGAGACGACCAGCTCGATCGTCTTGTCGCCGATCGAGGCCTCGTCCTCGAGCAGCCCGTTCCGCTCACGCTGCCGCGGCCACAGGTAGCCGCGTGCGATCGCCGTCTTCTCGTCCACCGTGTAGCCGTCGAAGCGGATGACTTCCATCCGGTCGAGCAGCGCGGTCGGAATCGTGTCGGCGATGTTCGCCGTCGCGATGAAGAAGACGTCGGAGAGATCGAGCTCGACGTCGAGGTAGTGATCGCGGAACGAATGGTTCTGCGCAGGGTCGAGGACCTCGAGCAGCGCCGCGGACGGGTCGCCGCGCCAGTCGGCGCCGACCTTGTCCACCTCGTCCAGCAGGATCACCGGGTTCATCGTCTCCGCGTCACGCAGCGCGCGCACGAGCCGGCCCGGAAGCGAGCCGATGTACGTACGGCGATGGCCGCGGATCTCCGCCTCGTCGCGGATGCCGCCGAGCGACATGCGCACGAACTCGCGGTTGAGTGCACGCGCGACCGACTCGCCGATCGACGTCTTGCCCGTGCCGGGCGGCCCGATCAGCGTCAGGATGGCGCCGCTCTTCTTGTCGTTCGGGATGCCGCGCTCTTGCCGCAACTTGCGCACGGCCAGGTATTCGACGATGCGGTCCTTCACGTCGTCGAGACCCGCGTGGTCGTTGTCGAGCACCTCACGCGCGTTGACGGGATCGAGACGCTCCTCGGAGCGCTTCGACCACGGCACCGACGTGAGCCACTCGAGGTACGTGCGGATCATGGACGCCTCGCCGGAGCCCTCGCCCATCGTCTCCAGGCGTCGCAGCTCGCGCTCGGCCTGTGCGCGGACGTCGTCCGGCATGCCGGCTTCCTCGATCTTCGTGCGGTACTCCTCGACGACGGACCCTTCGTCTTCGCCGAGCTCCTTGCGGATCGAGTTGAGCTGCTGGCGCAGGAACCACTCGCGCTGCTGCTTCTGCGCACCGGACTCCACGTCCTCGCGGATGCGGGCGCGCACCTGCAGCTCGGCGAGCCGCTCCCGCTGCAGCTTCACGGCGAACTCGAGGCGCTCGACGACGTCGACCGTCTCGAGCAGCTCGACACGCTGTGCGAAGGAGATGTCGGGCGCGTACGCGCACGTGTCTGCGAGCGCGCCGGCCTCGGTGATGGAACGCAGGAACTGGCCGATGCGCTCGTCCGCGTCGCGCAGCTCGAGGATCTCCTCGACGACGGCGCGGTACTCGCGCTCCAGCTCACGCGTCTTGACGGGAGCCGGGTTCTCGTCCTCGATCTCCTCGACCTCGACGCGCAGATTGCCCTGGGTGTCGGTGCGGGCGGCGCCGATGACGCCGCGGTGCAGGCCGGTCAGGACGACGGCGGTGCCGGCGCCGCGCGGCAGGCGGACGCGCTCGTCCACCCGGGCGACGGTGCCGACCTTCGCGTACTCCTGCCCGTGCTGAGGCACGAGCAGCACTTCGGTCTCGTCGCCGGTCTCGACCGTCAGCGTGACGGTCATGCCCGGGAAGACGACCGTGTCCTCCAACGGGACGAGAAGCAGGTCACTCACGGTTCGGTCACTCTCCATTCGGTGTACTAGGTATCCGGATTGTACCGATGGAGAACGACCACCGGCGGCCGGGTAATCCCGGGCCGGGAGACGGCTTAGGAGAGCGCCGGGGCCGCCGAACGGGCGACGACGATCTCGCCGGCCCGCACCAGCAGGCTGAGCGGCATGTCTTCCGGGACGTGGACGAAGCCGCCGGTCGTCCCCGGACGGTCCTCGAGCAGGCCCATGAGCACGTAGAAGACGCGGTTGCAGAGGAAGCCGCCGGCGGTGCGCGAGGCCTCGGCCGGGATGTCCTCGTCGCGCAGCGCAGCCACGATCTCGTCCACCGGCAGCGTCGAGCGGTACGCGACCGGGCCCTTGGGGTCGATCTCGGCGGAGGAGACGACGCCGTCGTTGTCCTCCGACTCGGAGCCGTCGAGGTTGAGCGCGAACCGCTCCACGGAGATCGCCTCGCGGTCGGCCTGGCCGAAACAGATGACGACGTCGGGATCGGCCACGTTCAGCGCGTCGTACAGCGCATCGGCCGCCCGCGCGTACGAGACGGGCAGAACGACGCCGCCGAGCGCCTCTGCGATCTGCTGCGACGTGTTCACGTCGGAGCTGCCGAAGGGCTCGAAACCGGTGACGAGGACGCCGCTCACGCCACCTCGTCCTCGAGGCCGACCGCCGCGAGCGCGGCGACCAGATGCGGATGCTCCTCGACGCGTGCGACGCGGCCCTCGTGCGTAGTCACCACCGCCGCGTAACGGCCAACGAGGTAGAAGCGCCGCGACTGGAGCGGCCGCTCGTCGGTCTCGTCCGGCTCGATGCGTGAGAAGCGCATGCTGATCACGACGCGGTCGCCGACGCCGATGCAGCGGTCAACGGTGACGTGGTACCCCTCGGCGACGCGCTCGGCGAGGATGGCGAGCACATCGTCGCGATCGAACGCGCCCTCTGCCTCCGCGCCGACCCATTCCACCTCCGGGTCGAGCATCGCCTCGATCGCGTCGAGGTCGCCGGCGACGAACGCGCGGTAGCCGCGCAGGAGAAGGTCAACTCCTTCCTGGCTCACAAGCCTACGGCTCCTAGTTACGTGCCAAGCGAGCTTGACCAAGGAACACGGCAGTCACGCTCGGAGGGTAGCCAGCGGGAACTCGACTTGCGCGTGCTCGATGAGCACCGGGTCGTGCGTCGCACACACGATCGCGGTGCCGGTCGTGCGCGCGAGCTCGGCGAAGAGCGCGCCAACAGCGCGCGCATTCGCCTCGTCGAGCCGCGCGGTGGGCTCGTCCGCGAGCAGCAGCGCCGGCTTCGCTGCGAGCGCACGAGCGATGGCGACGCGCTGCCGCTCCCCCATCGACAGCCGCGCGACGCGCTGGTCGGCGAGCTCGCCGAGACCGACGGCAGCGAGTGCCGGAACCGCGCCGCCGGCGTCGGCGCCGCGCAAGGCGAGCGCAAGCTCCACCGTCTCGCGCGCGGTGAGGAACGGGACGAGATCGGTTCCCTGCGTGACGAGGCCGATGCTGCTGCGGCGCAACAACGCGAGCCCGGTCTCGTCGAGGCCGGAGAGCGCGGTTCCGAGCACGCGCACGTCGCCGGCGGTCGGCCGGTCGAGGCCTGCGAGCAGGTGCAGCAGCGTCGACTTCCCCGTGCCGGAAGGCCCTGTGATCGCCGAAAACGCACCTCCGGCAAACGCGAGCGAAAGATCGTGGAAAACCTCGGTCGCGCGCGGGCCGCGACCGTGTACCTTCGTCAGGGCCACCGCCTCGGCGACGACTGCTCCCGGCCGCGCCTCCGCCGGAGCGGCGCTCTCCACCGCCTCCGCGGCGACGGTGTGCACGAATACGCCGCCGGGCCTCGGCTCCAGGCGCGCACGCGTCGTCCCGCCGAGCAGCTCCTCGGGGATCCGGATCCAGCCGCCGCGGTTCACGACCGCGTCATCGTCGCCACCGCGGCTCTCGCCGCTGACGCGCCCGTCGCGGATCTGCACGACGCGGTCGGCGACGGCGGCGGACTCCGGATCGTGGCTGACGATGAGCGTCGTCACGCCCGCCTCGCGCGCAAGCTCGCGGATGAGCGCGTAGATCTCGGCGGCGTTCGCGGCGTCGAGCTCGCCGGTCGGCTCGTCCGCGATGAAAAGCCGCGGGCCGTGCGAGAGCGCGGCGCACAGCGCGACGCGCTGCTGCTGACCGCCGGACAGCTCGCCCGGCCGCGCATTGCGCTTGCCGGCGAGACCGACGCGCTCGAGCAGCCGGTCGGCGGTGCGCCCGCTCTCGGCGCGATCGACGCCGAGCAGGTCGAGTCGCAGCGCAACGAGCTGGCGCGCGGTCAGCTCGGGCGCGAGCGCACGCTCGTAGTGCTGATCCGCGTACCCGAGCGTGCGCGAGCGATAGCCGGCGAGCGCGCGGCCGCGCAGCGTGCGCAGATCGTGCTCGAACACGCGCACCGTTCCGGCGGACGGGCGGTCGAGGCCGGCGAGGATGCGCAGGAGCGTGCTCTTGCCCGATCCGCTCGGCCCGAAGACGACGACGAGCTCGCCCTCCTCGATGTCGAGGGACAGGCCCTGAAGCGCGGCGGCTGCACCTTCCGCGGACGGATAGATGCGGAAGAGGTCGGTGGCTTCGACGGCGGTCATCGCAGCCTCCTCACCGCGACGCCGGCAGCAGCCGTCGAGCCGGCGACGAGACAAACGAGCGCGATGCCGACGAGCGGCCAGTCGAACACGAGCACGAGCGGCGGCAGCGGCGTTCCTGCGCCCGCGGTGACGGAGACGACGGCGACGACGAGCGCGCTCACCACCGCGCCGGCGGCGACCCCGCCGCAGATGCCCACCGCCGCGACCGCCTCGGCGCGCAGCACCAGGTGGCGGCGCAGCTCGGCAGGCGTGACCCCCTGCGCGGAGAGATCGAACAGCTCACCCGTTTCGTCGCGGCGGTCGCCGACGACGCCGAGCAGCACGCCGACGGCGGCGAGCACGAGGCCGACGATCGCGGCGACGAGCAGCAGCGCCAGCGAGCCGCGCGCGAGCGGATCGCTGCGCAGAGCTTCCTCGGTCGCCCGTTGCGAGACGATCGAGAGCGAGGGGATGCGCGGCCGCTTGGACGTGTCGAGCCAGATCTCGCTCGCGGTCGCCGTTCCCGGCTCGATCGTGTTTGCCGCCGTCAGCCACGTCGGCAGGTCGGCGACGACGAGATCGCCGTCGACGGAAGGGAAGTTCCGCGCGACTGCGACAACGCGGCCCTCGATCGTCTCGTCCTCGACGTGCAGCGGCAGGAGGCCGCCCGCGCCGGCAACGCGCGCGAGGTCGGGCGACACGACGACGGGGACGGGCACGCCTTCGAGCGGCTCGCTCGGCCGCAAGATCGAGTCGGACGCCCGGTTGACGACGTAGCGCAGCGTCGTCCCGTGCACGCGCACTCCGTTCGTCCCGATCCAGCCGGCGAAGCGCCGGTCGAGACGAAGCGTCCCGACCGATGTGTCGTTGACGGCCAGCGTAGTCCCGCTCTCACGATGCCCGGCGACGAACGCGGCCGTCTGCGGGAACGAGAGCCGCATCGCGATGACGCGGCCGCCGCGCGCCTCGGGCGGCAGCCGCACGCTCGGCGCGTGCGTGCCGCGGCCGAGCTCGCCGAGCGAGAGGAGCGTGAAGTCGCCGCGCGGGTCGAGCACGTTGAGCTGGATGCCGACGCGGTCGCCGGTGATCGTCAACGGCACCGTCAGTCGCGTCGCGCCGGCGGACACGTCGAAGCCGCGGAGGCGGGGCGTGACCGGTGGGGCGAGCGCGAGCGCGAGCGCGTGCGGCGACAGCGACGAGAAGTCGGAGCGCCACCCGTCGGCGTGCGGAATCTCCGCCGCCGGTAGCGCCAGGAGCGTGAAGTCGATGCCGCGGTTCGCGGTGACGTATCCGCTGTCGCGCAACACGGGCGTGCCGACGTGGGGTGCAGCCTGCTGCACCGGGACGAGCTTGGAGAGGTCCTCCTGCAGGACGAACGGCGCAGGGACTGCGTAGCGGGCCTGCTCCGTCTCGCCGCGTTGGAGCGTCGCGCGATACGAGAACGCGAACAGCGCGACGCCGACGCTGAGGACGAAGAACACGACGGACAGCAGCACCCGGCCGGGCGAGCGCGCGAGCGACAGCAGCGCGAGGCGCACCGGCGGCGGCCCGCGCCGTCCCGCCCATTCGAGCGCGCGCAGCAAGGGCGCGAGCACGCGCGCGGCCGCGACGGCGAGCACGAACAGCACGAGACCCGGCAGCAGGAGCAGCACGACGCCGGTGCCGCCGCCGGATGCGAGCGTCGACGTGTCCGTCTTCCCGCGCGCAAGCGCAAGAAGGATCGCGGCGAGCGCGCCGAGCGCGGCGACGTCTGCCGCGGTCAGCGTGACGCCGCCGAACGCGATCTTCTCCAGGCGCAGCGCGGCGAGCATCACGAGCGCCGTCAGCGCGGCGAGCGCGACGGCGATCCCGAACGCGCGCAGGGTGAAGAGCGAATGGTCGACCGCGAGCCATCCGGGCGCACCGAGGTGACGCGCGAGGAGTGCACCGGCGCCGCTGCCGGCGATCCAGCCGGCGACGCTGGAGACGATCGTGATCGCCGCCACCTCGGCCGCGGCGACGAGCAGCACCTGGCCGCGCCCGGCACCGAACCAGGTCAGCCGCCGGCGCGTCGCGTCGTAGTCGCGGCGGAGCCTCGTGGACGCGAGCACGGCGAAGCCGAGGAGAAGAACGGCAGCATCGCCGCCGAGCACGAGCAGCCGCTCGCCCGCGACACGGCTCGTCGCGCGCACCGCCGCGATCGTGTCGAGCGGCGCGGAGATGGAGAAGATGTCGCTCTTCTCCTCCAGCTGCGATTGCGCCCGGTCGATGCGTGAGCCGAGGCTCGCAAGATCCCAGTCGTGGATCGAGCCCGGCGCGAGCGGCACGACCCAGCCGTACGTGCGCGCGATGAGCGGCGCGTCCGGCAGCGGTGTGCGCGTGAACGCGCTCACGCCGTCGGCAAGCAGGATCGGCGGCCGGTTCGCTCCCGCGGCGGCGAAGTACGCCGAGAGCGGAGCGCCGCTACGGAACGTCGCGCGGCCGACGACGTGCAGGAACGGCAGCTTCGGCGCCGCCGGTGCTCCTCCGATCTGGATCAGCTCGCAGTCGGAGGGCGTGCACGCGTGCGGGAGGCGGCCGCTGCGTAGGACGAGCCAGTGCGAGAGCCCGTCCACGGCGCCGAGGTTGACGAACGCGCCGCCCCACGTCGCCTGGCGGAAGACCTCGACCGCGAATGCCGGGTGGTGCAGCACGGGCTCGAGCGCGCGGCGCGCGAGCCGGTCGAGCTGCGGGTAGCTGAGGTTCGACTGCGCCGGAACGCCGCTCCACACCGCCTGCACGGCGCGGTCGGACGGCTGCAGGCCCGCGAGAGCACGCTGCACGGCGCGGTCCTGGACGGCGACCGCGCCGACGGCGGTCATTGCGAGGACGGCCGCGCCGACGGCGATCCCGATCGCCGCCAGCAGATTCCGCTGCGCATGGGCGCGCAGCCGGACGGCGGCCAGCCGGATGGGCACCACCAGCCGCCTCCCACGCACCGAGGGGACGATAGCCCGGCCCGGCTTCGGGTACCAATGGAGGGATGCGCGTCCTCGTCGCCGACGACAGCCCCCACCTCGTCCTCCTGTACAGAGCCGTTCTGGAGGACGCCGGCTTCGAGGTGGTGAGCGTCAGCAACGGCATGGCCGCGATCGCCGCGGTCGAGAGCGGCAATGTGGACGCGGCCGTTCTGGACGTGCTGATGCCCGGCGTGAGTGGCGACGCGATCGCGGAGCGGCTGCGCCGGACGAATCCCGGGCTGCCGGTGCTGCTCATGACCGGGGACTACGGCGAACAGTTCGTTGTCGACGTCGGCGCGCCGGTGCTGCGCAAGCCGTTCCCGCCGGAAGAGCTCGTCCGCGCGGTGCGCGAGCTCGCCTCCTGACGACGAGGGATACACTGCCTGCCACTCGGGGCCGTAGCTCAGCTGGGAGAGCGTCTGGCTGGCAGCCAGAAGGTCAGGGGTTCGAGCCCCCTCGGCTCCATAGAAGATCGGGTCACGTTGCGCGATCGGACTCGCCGTCGCCGTGCACGATTCGCTCGGTGGTTAGGCGGCGTGCGCCAGCCTACCGCGTCCTCGCCGCAATTCGCGGACGATGAGGATCACGAGAGCGACCGCACCGGCGGGCGCGGCCGCAGATATCTCGGCCCACACGACTGCGTACCGCTCGCCGGACGAAGCCATCTTCGGCACGTCGACGCTCACCGTCTCCGCCGTCTCGGCGCCCGCAGGCAGGCTCAAGATGCTTCGACTGACGGACGTCCAGCTCGAGAGCTCGTTCCGCGTTCGTCCAGACGCGAACTGGAACGCGCCACCGTGCAGGTCGGCTCCGGCCACGTAGACGGCGACCTGTGCCGGAGACGTAGTGCCGTTGTGGATCTCGATGGTGCGACGGAGCGTCGTCCCGGGTGAAAGCCGGTCGACGATGTAGGAGCGGGCGAGCGGATCACGAGTAGCACCTGGCAGCGCGACGAGCCGAATGCCGATCCCGCCCGAGCCTGCCGCGAGCGCCCCCGCCGGCAGGATCAACCCGGCCAGCAGAGGCAGCGCGATCAGGCGGAGGAGCGGCACCCTCGAATCACGCGACCGAGTGCGTGATCGTGGCCGAGTAGACGCCGGGAGGAGCGTTCGCCGACCGCGCCGACGAGCAGCACGAGCTTGCGGATCTTCATCTAACTCCCCCTGTAGCGAAGGCGACGTCCCCGAAGGGGGCGCCTTACACCGTTTGCATCGGCATACGGCGATCCAGCTAAAGGACGGTCGCCCGGTTGCACAGGAGCGCCTCGACAGGTCATGCTGGTCGAAATGGCCGGACGTTTCCCGACGCCCGACCTGCTGCACGAAGCGCTGCTCGGCGAGGCAGCCGAGAGCGCGTTCTTCGCCATCACGGTCTACGACGACGACGGTCGCATGGTCGCCGTCAACCGGCGCGCGGCCGAGCTCCTCGGGCACAGCCGTGAGGAACTGCTGGCCTACGACGTCGGCGCCTTCACCGAGGGCGGCTTCGACCGGACGCGGCTCTTCAGCCAGGACATGCGCGAAGGCGTCCGCCTCGTACAGCGGAAGGACGGCTCCCGCGTTCCCACCGCCTTCGTCGTCGCCCCGGCCACGCTGGCGGGCCTGCCGTACTTCGTCGCCGTCTGGTGGCAGCTCGCCGAGGACGATCCTCGGGCTGCAACGGCCCCCTAAGCATCTTCAACCCCTTATCCACGCTGTTTCCACACTGCCCTAGCGCTTTTCCACAGCGTTGGCCACAATTCACACAACGTGTTCCAGATCGGCGACAGCCTCCGGGAAGCCCGGATGCGGCGCGGCTTCAGCCCGGCCGACGTCCACAAGGCGATTCGCATCCGCGAGCGGTACCTCACCGCGCTCGAAGAGGAGCGTTGGGACATGCTCCCCGGCGAGGCGTACACGAAGGGCTTCCTGCGCACGTACTCGGAGCACCTCGGCCTCAACGGCCAGCTCTACATCGACGAGTACAACGCGCGCATCGCCCGCCATGACGAGGAGGCGCCGCCGTTCGTGCCGCACACGTCCGTGGACAGCCGCCACCTCCAGCGCGGCGTGCTCGTCACGCTCGCCGCCATTCTCGTCGTCGGCGCCGCCGTCGCCGGGCTCGCCGCCTGGCGGCTCGCCGGATCGTCGGCGCCGCCGCGGGCTCAGTCGCCGTCGGGCGCCGGAAGCGTCGCCGCCGCCGCGCCGCCGCCGAAGACGACCCCCGCCGTGACGGTGCCGGCCGTCTCGACGGCGCCCGTGTTCACGAGCATCAGCGCCGCACGCGGCCGCTGCTGGCTGCTCGTCCGCGCCGGCGGCCCGAACGGGAAGCTGCTCTTCGAAGGCGTCCTCGAGCAGGGCCAGGCGAAGCGGTTCCAGGTGCAGTCGCGCCTGTGGGTGCGGATGGGCCGCCCGTCAGCGCTCGACATCACGCTCGCCGGGAAGCTCGTGAACGGGCTCCCGAGCTCGCCCTCGAACGTGCTGCTCTCACGCTCCGGCGCGATTTCCGCTTAGGCGGTCGCGGCAGCGTCGAGCTCGATCGCGGGCACGTCGCCCCACAGATCCTCGAGCTTGTAATACGCGCGCGCCTCCGGCGTGAAGACGTGGAGGACGACGTCGAGGTAGTCGGCGAGGATCCACGTTCCCTCCTGCACGCCGTCCACGCTGCGCGGGAGGAGATCCGCTTCGCTCTTCATGCGGCCGTGTACCTCGTCCCAGATCGCGGCGGTCTGGCGCGCGTTGCGGCCCGTGCAGATGACGAAGAAGTCGGTGAACGTGCAGACGGGCCGCATGTCGAGGATGACCACGTCCTCCGCCAGCTTCTCCTGGGCGAGAGCGGCGATGCGGCGTGCGTGTTCGAGCGGCGTCAACTGCATTCAGTCTATCCAGGCCTTGCGGACGTCAATCGCCGGCGTAGAGCCCGCGCTCGAGGATGAGCCGCTCAACGGCGACGGGAACCAGGCCGTCGAGGGGCTCGCCGAGCGCAGCGCGCGCCCGGATCTCGCTCGAGGCGGCCGGATTCGGCTCGATGTCGAAGAAGACCACCCGGTCGGGGCGCTCGAGCGACCGGAGGACGATGTCCAGGAGGCCCTGGTCGAAGCCGGGCCGCGTGGCCACGCCGAGGCGCGTCAGCTCGAGCACCGCCTCCGGCTCCTTCCACGTGAGGAAGTCGACGAACTGGTCGGCGCCGACGACGAAGACGGGATCGTCGAACTGCTCGCCACGGAGGAGATCGATCGTGCGCGGATACGGGTCCAGCCTCACGTCGTCGTCCGGGAACGCCGCCTGCGCGAGCTCGAGACGAACCTCAGCCGGCAGCTCGACGTCCTTGTGCCCCGGCCGCTCTGCGACGAGCACGGTCAAGCGCGGCACGTCGAAGCGCTCCTTCGCGGCCTGCGCCAGTGCAACGTGCCCGTCGTGGGGAGGGTCGAACGCGCCGCCGAACAGGACTACTGCCATTCCATCGTCTCCTCGCCCATCTCCACCTGATCGCCCTCGCGCGCGCCGGCCGCCTTCAGGATCGCCTCCAGCTCCGCCGCATCGGGCGGGCGGCCGGTGACGCGGAACCCGCCATCCGTCCGGAAGACTCGGTAGGAGCGCCGCGCCGGCTGTGGTCGGTAGACGAGGTAGTCGACGAGCTCGGCGGCCTCCGTCGCCGGCGTAACCGGGGCGCGTAGCGCAGGGACGAGCTCGAAGAGCGTGCGCTTCAGCTCGTCGATCCCGGCGCCGGTCGCCGCCGACACGCGGAGAACGCGGACGATGCGCTCGTCCTCGATGTCGAAGGCCGGCAGCTCCGGCCGCAAGTCGATCTTGTTCAGGACGACGACTTGCGGACGCGTGTCGAGCCCGGCGCCGTACGCGGCGAGCTCCGAGTCGATCGTGTGCCAGCGCTCGTCCGCGTCATCCTCGGACGAGTCGATCACGTGCAGCAAGAGTCGCGCACGCTCGAGATGCGCGAGGAACTCGTGACCGAGGCCGATTCCTTCGCTCGCGCCCTCGATCAAGCCCGGGACGTCCGCAACGGTGAGCTGGCTCCCATCCATCTCCACCGTGCCGAGGACCGGCGCGAGCGTCGTGAACGGGTAGTCGGCGATCTTCGGGCGCGCGTTCGAGATGCGCGCGAGCAGCGAGGACTTGCCGGCGTTCGGGAGGCCGACGAGCGCGGCGTCGGCGAGCAGCTTCAACCGCAGCTCGATCTCGCCCTCCTCGCCCGGAAGCCCAACCTCGGCGAAGCGCGGCGTCTGGCGCGTCGCCCCGGCGAAGTGCTTGTTGCCGCGGCCGCCCGTTCCGCCCTTCGCGACGACGACCCGCGCGTTGGCGTGCGCGAGATCGGCGACAAGCCGGCCGTCGCCGTCGAACACCTGCGTGCCCACCGGCACGTTCAGCACCGCGTCCTCACCGTCGGCTCCGTGCGACAGGCGCCCGCCGCCGCCGCCGCCGCGACCGGCGCGCAGCTTCTGGTTCGGGCGCACACCGGACAGGTCGCGCCGGCGCGGATCCGCGATCAGCACGACGTCGCCGCCGGCGCCGCCGTCACCGCCGTCTGGTCCGCCCTTCGGCACGTACTTCTCGCGCCGGAAGTGGATCGACCCGTCGCCGCCGCGGCCGCCGAAAACGTCGATGCGCGCTTTGTCGTGAAACATCGCACTCAACGGTACGACAAAGGGCCGGACCGAACGCGAAGCGTACGAGCCGGCCGCGCCAGCGCGCGGGGATGGCGAAGCCACCACCGTGCGCGCGGAACCAAGCCGTCGCCGACACTCATAAGCGGACGCGGGCTCCGCCCGCATCCGCTCCCGCGAAGCGGGAACCTCAGCCAGTGAAAGTGCGGAGCACTTTTACTGGACCGAGATGAAGCGGCGTTCGCCGCTCGTGCGGAAGGCGACCTTGCCTTCGCGCGTCGCAAAGATCGTGTCGTCCTTGCCGATGCCCGTGCCGGGGCCGGGGCGGAAGCGCGTACCGCGCTGGCGGACGAGGATCATCCCCGCGGTCACGTCCTGGCCGGCGAAGAGCTTGACGCCGAGCATCTGCGGATTCGAGTCACGGCCGTTCCGCGACGAGCCCAGACCTTTCTTATGTGCCATCTAGTGCTCCTCCTTCGCGGCGAGCGCAGACTCGAGCGTCGCGATCGCGCCCTTGCGGTTCGCGTTCGCCTTCTCGTACTCGAGCGCAGCCTCGATGTTCGGCCGCCGCCAGGTCGAGGCGTGCTCCTTGATCTCCGCGATCGACATGTCCTCGTAGCCCTTCGGCGGATGCACGGTGCGCGCTGGCGCAGCTGCCGGGGCCGCGGCCTTCGGCGCAGCCGCCTTCGGGGCAGCCGCCGCCTTCGGCGCGGTTGCCGCCGCCTTGGGTTCTGCTGCGCTACGCGCCTTCGTTACGGGCGCCTTCGTCGCGCCGATGGCCTCGATCTCGATCCGGGTCAGCCGGCTGCGGTACCCGTTGTGGCGGCGGTACCCGGTCCGCTTCTTGTACTTGCCGATCCGGATCTTCTCGCCGAGCACATGGCCCACGACGCGTGCGGTGACCGTCGTCGTCGGCGAGAGGTCGGTCTTGCCTTCGCCGCCCACGAGCAGGACGCGGGGCTTGAACGTCTTCCCCTCGTCCTCCTTCAGGCGATCGACAAGCAGCCGCTCGCCCGGACGAACGCGGTACTGCTTGCCGCCGAGTGTGATGATCGCGTAGCTCATTGCTTTAGGCGCTGAAACGCGGGCCAGAGGCCCGCGAAGGCCGCAGTGTAGCGAAATTCAGCCGTCAATCTCGTCGCCCCATTCGGACATGGGAACGTAGCCCCACGCCTCCTCCTGGGTGGCCGTGACCTCCGCCGCCGGCTCCGGCTGGAGCACCGGTTCGTGCGCCTCCGGCGCGATTTCGGGCTCCGTCGCAGGCTCCGGCTCGGAGCCGTTCTCGGAGACCGCGGCGGTTGCGCCGGCCGGCTTCTTGCGCCGGTTCTTGCCTCCGCGCGAGCCGCGCCGTGTCTTCTTCTTCCTCGGCTCGGCGCCGTTCTCGGACGGAGCCTCGCGTGCCTCGGGCGTTTCTGGTGTTTCTGGCGCCTCGGTGTCGGAGACCGGCTCCGCCTCGGCAGCGGCCGGCTGTGGTTCCTCGGCCGCCGTCGGCGCGCCGAGCTCGTCGGGCGGGAGGTGGATCGTGGTCGGCTTCTTGCGGTTGCGGCCGCCGCGCGAGCCGCGCCGCGTCTTCTTCTTCGCGGCTGTCGCCGGCGTGTCCGAGGCGACCTCGTCGTCCTCGTCGTCCTCCACCTCGACGTCTTCAACGTCTTCGGCGTCGTCGGCGTCGTCGGCCTCGTCGTTCTCGAGCTCCTCGGTCTCCGTGTCGGACTCGGGCGCACCCGCCTCCGCGTCCTTGCGAACCGGGGGCTTGCGCGTCGGCTTCTCCGCCTCCGCCTCGGCGGTGAGCGGCTCGACCACCTTCGCGCGCCGCGTCAGTGACGCGTACGCGGTTCCGTCGAGCACGCGCTCGACGCGCACCTTCACGCGCTTGCCGACGAGCTGCGCCGCGTCGCCGACGCAGACGTCGATTCCGTCCAGCTTCCCGACGGCGGCCGTCGCGTCGTGCCGGTCGACCTCGACCAGCTCGATCTGGAGCTCTGCGCCCTCCGCCACCGGAGAGGGCGGCGTCAGGTCGGCGAGCTTGCCCTCGGCAAGGACGACGAAGTGGTCGAGGTGCATGTCGGGCTTGCCCTCGAGGAAGAAGCGCCGCTTCGTCAGCGCCTCGAGCTCGATCAGCCGTCGCGCACCCGGTCCGACGAGCGCACTCGCGATCGGCGCGGCGAGCTCGACCTTGAACGCCTGCGAGCGCGAGCCCGCCGTCAGCGCACGGAGGCGCCGCTCGACGTCGATCGCCGCAGAGGCCTCGGAGAGCACGATGCCGTCGCCGCCGCACGTCGGGCACTTGCGCGTCATGACTTCGCGCGGTCCTTCCGTCACGTTCTGCCGCGTCATCTCGACGAGGCCGAGCGGTGAGATCTCGACGACGTACGTCTTCGTCCGGTCACGCTCGAGCTCTTCGCGCAGGGCGTCCTCGACCGTCTTCCGGTTCTTCGGGTTCGCCATGTCGATGAAGTCGATGACGATGATCCCGCCGACGTCACGCAGACGCAGCTGGCGGACGACTTCCTTCACCGCTTCGAGGTTGTTCTTCGTGATCGTGTCCTCGAGCCGGCCGCCGGCGCTCTTGCCGCGCGAGCCGACGAAGCGGCCGGTGTTCACGTCGATGACGGTGAACGCCTCCGCGTAGTCGAAGATGAGGTAACCGCCGGAGGGAAGGTCGACGCGGCGATTCAGCGTCGACCTGATCTCGGCGTCGACGCCGAACGCTTCCATCAGCGGCGTCTTCTCCTTGTACCGGATGACGCGCTCGACCATGTGCGGCGACGTCTTCTTCAGGTATCCGGTGATGCGCTTGTACGCCTGGTCGTTGTCGACGAGCGCGCGCTCGAAGTCGCCGGTGAACAGGTCGCGCGTGACGCGCAGCGGCAGCTCCGCCTCCTGGTAGATGAGCTCCGGCGCCTTGGCGGTCTTCGCCTGCGCCTGGATCGACTTCCAGAGCCGCTGCAGGAAGACGAGGTCGCGCTCGATGTCCTCCTCGGATGCGCCCTCGGCCGCGGTGCGGACGATGACGCCGCCTTCCTTGACGTTCAGCTTCTTGAGGATGTCCTTCAGGCGTCCGCGCTCGTCGTCGTCGAGCCGGCGAGACACGCCGAGCCCCTCGCCTTGCGGGACGAAAACGACAAACCGGCCGGGAAGCGAGATCTGCGTCGTCAGGCGGGCGCCCTTCGTCTTCATCGGGTCCTTCACCGCCTGGACGAGAATCGTCTGGCCGCGGCTGATCAGGTCCTGGATGCGGCGGCCGTGGCCGCGCTCGAGCTCCGGGCCGACGATCTCGTCGACGTACAGGAAGCCGTTCTTCTCCAGGCCGATCTCGACGAACGCCGCCTCCATTCCGGGGAGGACGTTGTCGACCGTGCCGAGGTAGATGTTCCCCGCGATCGAGCGCCGCTCCGGACGCTCGAGATAGACCTCGGCGACGCGGTCGTCCTCGAGGACGGCGACGCGCTGTTCGCCGACGTCGACCGAGACGATCAACTCGCGCTTTGCAGCCGGCAGCGGCGCACGGCGGGGCGCCTGGCGGCGGCGGCTGCTGCCGCTCTCCTGGCGGCGCCGCTCCTGGCGCTGCGACATCTGCGGCTGCTTGCGCTCCGGCTGTTTCCGGTCGCCGCTCCGCGGCCTCGGTTCGGGCTTCGCTTCGCTCGGCTTGTCGCCCGCGGTCGCAGTCCCAGGCTTCTTGCGCCCGCGTCCTCCGCGGCTACCGCGGCGGCGCTTGGGCTTGGTGGGATCGGTTGTACCGGCCGCCGGCTCGGCGGCCGATTCGATTACTTCAGGCTCGCGAGGAGCCTCGGGTGCGGCCGGCTGAGCGGCCGCTGTGTCGGATTCGTTCTTCCGTCGTCGGAACCAGGGCAAGAAAAAACTCCTTCGTTGAAGCGCGCGACAGCGACGCCCGAGGTCTCGGGGCGGCGCGCGCGCTGTGGGTCAGGCATGAAAACCATGTGCACCCAGGGTAGCAGGGGCGTCGTCCGACCCCGGACCTACGATCCGGCAATCACGACCCTGGAGGTTCGACCGTGACCAGGTTGCAGAGCACCGAGGCCGAGGAGCTCCTGCTCATCGAGGAGGCGGACGCCTGGTTCGAGTATGGCGAGGCCATACGGGGCCAGACCGAGGCTCGCTACCTCGAGATCGAGCCCTGGGCCTGGGCCCGCTTGCAGCAGCGCCTCCGGGCGATCAAGGCTCGCAGGGCGAAGTTGCGCCCCGCCGCCGCCTAGTGGACCAGTTCGAGGCGCCGGATAGCGGCCTCGCCGAGGGTTCGCGTGCCTGCATACGCAATGCCGCCCTTTACAGCCCACCCCGCTATCGGGACGACGTCCAGCAGCTCACGGGCGACAGCGCGCAGGCCGAGTCCGGCACCGACAACGGCGAGAATCTCCGGCAGCCGCTCGCGTGGGTCCAGTTCGAGCCCGTACGCCTGATCGAGGAGCAGCAGCATCCGCACCTGGTTGAGCGCGAGCACGGGCAGATCGGCGCCGGGGACGAACACCGCCACGCCCACGATCCCGTTCTTCCGCGCGAACGACGCGACGATCCGGTCGCAGACCGCGCCGCGTAGCACCGGCAGCCGTCCGGCGAGCGGCGCCCCGGCCTCCCCCACCCGCGCGGCGACCGCGACTGCGATCCGGTCGACGGGAAGGCGTTCGCCTGGCCCGACCCGGACGACGTCCGTCGCGAGTACGTACGGCAGCGGTTCGTCGTCGAACGCGACAGCGACGATCGGCACGCGGGCGCGCCGCGCGGCTCGAAGCGCTCCTTCGTCGTCGGCGGTCGCGATGTGGACGTAGACGGCTGCTCCTTCGGGCGCGCCGACGCGCACCGCGGACGGATCCCCGCCGCGCGTCAGCTCCCGCTCGAGCGTGCGCGCGATCTCACCGGCGCCGCCGAGCGCGACCGGCTTCCGGTCCTTGCCGGCCGCCCGCAGCTCCTTCATCAGCTTCCGCAGGGCGCCGATCGAGACCGGCGTTTTCATCATCTGCAAGCTACGGCTCTAAGTTTCCGGCGAGGCGAGTGACCCGCAGGGCACTACCGCCGCCTTCTGGAAGCGCGGCCGCGCGCGTAGATCGCGAGCAGCACGCCCATGGCGGCGAGGTTCGCGATCATCGACGAACCGCCCACGCTGACGAACGGGAGCGGGATGCCGGTGATCGGCGCGATCCCCATCGTCATGCCGACGTTGACGAAGATCTGGAACAGCAGCGCGACCACGATGCCGCCCGCGACGATCGCCGAGTAGAAGTCCCGCGCGATCGAAACGATGCGCAGCGCGCGCCACAGGACGAGCAGGTAGAGCGCGAGGAGCAGCGACGCGCCGATGAACCCGCGCTGTTCGCTGTACGACGCGAACACGAAGTCGGTGCCGTGCTCGGGCAGGAACTGCAGCCGCGTCTGCGTCGCGTTGTTGACGCCGCGCCCCCTCACCTGGCCGGCGCCCACCGCGACGATCGACTGCTCGAGGTTGTAGCGCGTGTCCGCCGACGAGCAGTGCGACGGGTGCACGAAGCAGGTGAGGCGCGACTGCTGGTAGCCCTTGAGGAAGTTGACGCCGACAGCCGGGCCGGCCCAGAGGACGCCGACGGCCAGGAGCAGCGCGATCGACCCGAGCGCGACGAGCTGGCGCCACGGCGCGCCGCCGACGAAGAGCATGGCGACGAGCGCAGCGAGGTAGACGAGCGCTGTCCCGAGATCGGGCTGCGCGAAGACGAGCAGGACGGGAATCGCACCGAGCCCGAGCACGCGCATCGTCGTGCCGAGCGCCCCGACGTCGCGTGTGCGGTCGGCGAGGAAGCCTGCGAGCGCGAGGACGAACGCGAGCTTGCCGAACTCCGACGGCTGGAAGGTGAAGAAGCCGAGCGAGATCCAGCGCGTCGATCCGCGCGCGGCATGGCCGACGACGAACACGAACGCGATCAGGAGCACGGTGGCGCCGAAGATCGGCTTCCAGTAGCGGCGGTAGATGTCCGGGTCGATGAACGTCCCGACGACGAGCGCTGCGCCGCCGACGGCGACGTAGACCATCTGGCGGTCGAGGTAGTAGCTCGGGTTGCCGACCACGGCGAAGCGGGTGACGCCGGAGACGGCCCACAGCCCGACGGCGACGAGGCCCGCGATCCCGGCCAGGAGCACCCAGTCGAGCGAGCGGAGCACGCCCACGATCGCGAGTCCCTCCTCGCGGTCGGTCCGGCGCCCCGCGTGCTGCGATCCCGCGTACTCGAGCATCAGCGGAGTGTGCCGGTCCTTTCCATCAGTCGCTGTGGATCGGGCCGAGGATGTGGAACGCCACGTGGAAGTAGGCCGCGAACACCTTGGCGGCCGCCGGCGCCGCCGCGTCGCCGCCGTACCCGCCGTTCTCGATGAGCGCGCACACGACGAGCTTCGGGGAGTTGTACGGGCCGTATCCGCACCACCACGACTGGTTCTGGAGGCCTAGGTACCCGGGCAGCGAGACCACCTTCTGGGCCGTGCCGGTCTTGCCCGCGATCGAGACCGGGAACTTGCCGAACACCGCGTACGAGGTGCCGAACGACAGGTGCGTTGCGTCCCACAACCCCTTCTGCACGGCCTGGAGTGCGGCCGGGTCGATTCCCACTTGGCGGGGGGCTGGGATCGCCGCCACAGGGACGCGCGCCCCGTTCGGGCTCTCCACGTCGTCGAGCACGTGCGGGGTCACGAGCTTGCCGCCGTTCGCAAGCGCCGCGTACAGCCGCGCCATCTGCAACGGCGTGACGAGGAGGTCGCCCTGTCCCACCGCGAGCTCGATCGAGTCGCCCGGCTTCCACAGCTTGTCGACTGCGCTCGTGAAGTGCTGCTGCCGCCATCCGATCGTCGGCACGAGGCCGGTCGCCTCAGGCCCGATGTCGACGCCCGTCGACTGTCCAAAACCGAATGCGTCGGCCAACTTCTGGATCGGCTGTCCGCGGTCGGAAGGGAGGTTGTAGAACTCGTTACCGACTCGGTAGAAGTACGTGTCGCACGAATACGCGAGCGCGGTCGGCAGATCCATCGCCTGGTTCACGTTCGGGTCCCAGTTGTGGAACGTGCGATGCGACCTGTCCTGCGGCGAGCTGTACGTGCCCGTGCACGGGAGGTACGCGTAGGGCGAGAGCAGGTGCTCCTGCATGGCGGCGAGCGCGGTCACGGGCTTGAACGTCGACCCCGGCGGATACAGGCCCGAAACGGCGCGGTTCAGCGAAGGGATGTTCTTCGCCGGCGCCGTCTTGGGCGTCAGGCCCGCACGGGCGAGCTCTCCCAAGGTCACATGGCCGGCGTACACCGACGGGTCGTACGTCGGCGCGGACGCCATTGCGAGGATCGAGCCGTCGTTCGGGTCGAGGGCGACGATTGCGCCGCCGCGTGCCGCCCACTTCCCGTTTGCCTGGGCGAGATGGATTCCGTACTGCAGCGCCTTCTCGGCCGCCTGCTGCAGCTTCAGGTCGATCGTCAGCCGGACGTCGTTGCCGGGCTTCGCGATCGTTGTCGTGGTCAGGCCGCTGCGGGGCCGCCCGAACGCATCGATGTGCATCCGCGCGCTGCCTGCGACACCGCGGAGGTAGCTGTCGTAGGACGACTCCACCCCGCTCTGTCCAATCTCGTCGCCCGGTTGGTATCCCTGCTTCGCAAGGCCCGCCAGCTCGGCCGGCGAGATCTCCCCGACGTACCCGAGCACCTGCGCCGCGAGCGAGTGGTACGGGTAATGGCGGATGAAGGTCCGCCACGTCGTCACGCCGGGGAACTGCGCTGCGTTCTCGTACAGGTACGCGATCATCGGCTCGCCGGCAGCCTCGCGCACCGTCACCGGCGTCACGAGGTCGTTGCCCGCGCGCCGCGCCCTGATCCCGGCCGCGATCTCGTACAGCGGGACGCTCGTCAGCCGGGAAAGCGCGCGCAACTCCGCGTAGCGCGTCGTGTAGACCTTCGGCAGGTCGGCCGGCCACAGAAGAATCGACGTCGCCGGCGCATTCGTCACGAGCGGGACGCCGTTGCGGTCGAGGATCTGGCCCCGCGGCGCCTGCACGCGGACGGTGCGGAACGAGTTCGCCGCCGCCTGGTTCACGTACTTCGTCCCGGAGAGCACCTGGAGCGCCCAGAGCCGCAGCAGAAGGACGGCGAAGATGACGAGCATCGCAACGCCGAGCACGCTCACCCGGCGGAGCACTCGCGCGCTCGGCCGGTACGGCTCGGCGACGCCCTTGCTCGGCGGCATGAACCGCTTCGAGCGGGGGCGTTCGCCTGCGGTGGTGCTAGCCAAGCAGCTGCACCTCGGTGGCGTAGTCGGCGCGCTCGCGCGGGCGGAGCAGTATCCGCACGAGCGCGTACACGGGGGCCGTCAGAACGAGGTTCATGACGATCGTCGGCAGCAGGCTCCGCATCTCCGGTCCTGCGGGCGCACGCTCGCCGAGCATGAAGGTGACGAGCAGGATGCCGAACGCATAGAGGAACGTCACCACCGCGACCGACAGGAACGGCGCATGCCCGCGGTCGCGTCCGGTCGTCTCGCCGTAGCGGCCGATCCAGTAGCCGGACACGGTGAGCACGAGCGAAGTCAGGCCGAGCTGGCCGAGCATCGCCGTGTCGACGACGAGGCCTGCGAAGAATCCCGCGATTGCACCGGCGACCGCCCCGCGCAGCAGCGCGACGCCGACGAGGGTGACAAGGACGACCTGCGGGACGCCGCCGTACACGCGCAGTTGCGAGAAGATCGACACCTGGGCGATCGCCGCGACGAAGAGCAGCGCCGCGGCCTTGAAGCCGTCGGCGATGGTCACGGTTTCGCGCGCGGATGCTTGGGGACGAGCGCGGCGACGGCGTCGATCGAGTCGAGGTTCGCGAGCGGCTGCACTTGCACGGTGAGGAAGCTCGCGATGTCGCTCGTCCCGACCGCGACGACGCGTCCGATCGGGATGCCGTACGGATACTCGTCCGGATACCTGCGGTCGACGGTGCCGCGCGTGATGATCCAGTCGCCCTTGTTCACGACCTGATCCTTCGACACGCGGTCAAGGATGAGCGTCCCGCCCTGCCCATGCCGGATGAGCCCGCTCACGTGCGTCTTCAGATCGCGCGCCGGCACGGCGCTGTCGGGATCGGTGAGAAGCGTCACGACGGAGGTCGTGTGGCCGAGCTGCGTCACCTTGCCGACGAGCCCGTCGGCGCTGACGACGGGCGTGTTCAGATGGATTCCTTGGCTCGACCCGGCGTCGATGACGATCTGCTGCGTGAACGATCCGGACGGGAACGAGATGACGGACGTGTTCACGGCGCGGAAGTCCTGCGGATAGGTCGGACCTTCCTCGAACTGGAGCAGCTTCTTGAGGTCGTTGTTCTGCTGGACCGCCGAAGCGTTGAGCAGCGCCTGCCCACGGTAGTCGCGCACCATCTGCTCGAGCTTCGCGTTGCGCGACTTCGCCCGCGCGAGGCTGTCGACGTAGTTGTAGGCGTCGCGGAACGGCCGCGCGACGCGCACCGCGGCAACCTGGAACGGCCGCAGCGCGTCGGAGCCGTAGCTCTGCGCATCGTGGAGGTACCCGGAGGTCGGCGAGCGGAAGGAGATGGTCAGCAGCGCGAGCGCGACGATCACGAGGACCGCGAGGACGATGCGCCGGACCAGTGCGCTACGCACCCGTGACGGACGCGGGCCGGGATTGGAGCGCTGGAGCGAGGAGCCCAGCACCGCCACGCGTGCGGAGCGGTTCGGAGGCGCCACCGCGCCCTAGGTTACAGCCGTGCCCGGCGCGACGAAGCCCATGCGGGCGGCTCGCAGGTCCTAGTAGCGGCGGCCGTTGCGCCCGCGGGCGCGTGCACGGTTCGAGCGGTGGATGGCCTCGAACTCCTCGAGGCTGCGGCCCGAGCCGACGGCTACACAGGTGAGCGGGCTCTCGGCCAGGTGCACCGGCATCTGGGTCTCGTGGCGCAGCCGCTCGTCGAGCCCGGTGAGGAGCGCGCCGCCTCCGGCGAGGACGATGCCGCGATCCATGATGTCCGCGGCCAGTTCCGGCGGCGTCTTGTCGAGCGTCGACTTGATCGCCTCGATGATCTGCGTGACCGGCTCGTCGAGCGCGCGGCGGATCTCCTCCGAGGTGAGGATCACCGTCTTCGGCAGCCCGGTGAGCATGTCGCGGCCGCGCACCTCCGCCTGCAGCTCTTCCTTCTGGTCCCACGCAGAGCCGATCTCGAGCTTGATCTCCTCCGCCGTCTGCTGACCGATCAGAAGCTTGTAGTCGCGCTTGATGTGATTGATGATCGCGTCGTCCATCTCGTCGCCGCCGACGCGTAGCGATTGCGAGACGACGATGCCACCGAGCGAGATGACTGCGACTTCGGTCGTGCCTCCGCCGATGTCGACGATCATGTTCCCCGTCGGCTCGGCGACAGGAAGGCCCGCGCCGATCGCGGCCGCCATCGGCTCCTCGATCAGATACGCCTGACGCGCACCCGCGGAGAGCGTCGCCTCCTCGACGGCGCGCTTCTCGACGCCGGTGACACCGGACGGGACGCACACGACGACGCGCGGATGCGCGAAGCGATGCTGATGCACCTTCTGGATGAAGTGCCGGAGCATCTGCTCGGTGACGTCGAAGTCGGCGATGACGCCGTCCTTCAGCGGCCGGATGGCCTGGATCGTGCCCGGCGTGCGGCCGAGCATCCGCTTCGCCTCGACGCCGACGGCGTGCACCTCGCCCGTGCGGGAGTCGATCGCCACCACGGACGGCTCCGAGAGGACGATCCCACGCCCGCGCACATAGACGAGCGTGTTCGCGGTGCCGAGGTCGACCGCCATGTCGCGGCCGCCGAATCCGGTCATCGAGGTGAAGAGTCCCATGGGCGTCCGAGTCTATCTGCGAAAAGTCATAAAGCTGAGCACCTTTCGTGACAAGTGACGATCTACCTTCACCGTATGAACACGGTGAACCTGATCGGGAACCTCGCCTCCGATGTCGAGCTCCGCGAGGTAGGCGAGGACAAGAAGGTGGCGAGCTTCCTGCTCGCGGTCGGCCGAGGCGCGCGGGACGCGGGGGCCGACTTCGTCGGCGTGTCGGTCTGGGACCGGCAGGCGGAGCTCTGCGCCGAGTACCTGAGCAAGGGTCGGCGGGTCGGCCTCGAGGGCTATCTGCGCAGCCGCAACTGGGAGGAGGAAGGCAAGCGGCGCCGTGTCGTCGAGGTCGTCGCCAAGCGCGTCGACTTCCTCGGCGGGCCGCGTCGCGAGAACGAGGAGGGAGCGGAGGTGATTCCGTTCGAGGCGGCGGCGGCCGGCTAGAGACTCGCGAGGAAGTCCTCGATCGCGCGGAGCACGGCGTCCGGCCGCTCGCCGCTAAGGCGTCGCTTGCGACGCCGACCTCAGGACGCGCGGGCTTGTCCGCGCGTCCGTCTGTTCGGCCCGACCTTTCAGGATCGAAATGCGGTCACGGCGACAAAGACGAGAGAAACTCGCTGACGGCACGCACGACAGCCTCCGGCCGCTCGCCGATCAGCAGGTGCCCGCAATCGGCGATCGTGCGCAACGGCGCGCGCAGTCGCCGCGCGTACTCGATGCCGTCCGCGAGCGGGACCCAGTTGTCGTTCGCACCCCAGAGGCAGAGAACCGGGCACGTCACGCGGTGGAGGTCGCGTCGCGGATCGGAGACGACGAGCGCCTTCCCGGCGGTGAGCGTGTCCGTGTGTCGCGTCGGGCCCGCAAGGAATGCCTCTGCCATCTCGGGATGGAGCCCCGCCGGATCGGCGACACCCCACCAGCCGAACGCGAGCGTGCGGCCGGCGCGCGAGCGCGACACCGTCCTTCGCCGCCGCCCGAGCAGCTTGCCCGGCCGCGCGATGCCGATGAGCGTGACCGTGACCCGCCCGATCCGGCTGGCCGAGGTGATCCCGGCGGCCGCGGCGAGGACGACCCCGGTGACGGCCTCCGGCCGCAGCGCCGCAGCGCGGAGCGCGACGAGGCCGCCGAGCGAGTGGCCGACCCACGGGGCCGGCAGCGCACCCTCCGCCTCGGCGACGGCCAGCACCGCCTCGGCGAAGGGGTCGAGCGAGCCCGCGCCGCCGAGCGGAGCGGAACCGCCGTGGCCGGGCAGCTCAGGCACGACCACCCGCCGCCCGGCGGCGAGGGCGGGCGCGACCAGCCGCCAGTTCGCGGCCCCTCCACCGAGCCCGTGCACGAGCACGAGCGGGGCCCCGGCGCCGCCCACGAGGTAGTGGATCCACGTCCCCTCGTGCATCAGGGTGCGCTCTTCGAATCCATCGATATCTGGTTTGCCATCCGTCGGCACTGGGGCATATTCTGTGCTCAATGGATGTCTTTCTGGGACGGGCCGAGTGAAGCCCGTCACGTCGACAAGCAAGGGTCACGCAAAACCCGTCTGAGCGCTCGGCGCCGGCGGGTTTTTTCGTGCCCAGGGAAGGAGCAGGCCGAATGGCGAATCACCTCACGCCCGAAGAGCTGTCGGAAGAGTTGAAGATCGACCGGCAGGAGGTGATCAGGCTCTGCATGCAGGAAGGCGTGCCGATCTACCAGGGCAAGATCGACAAGCATCTCTTCCAGGCGCAGCTCGAAGCGCTGGGAGCGTTCCCGAAGGGGAGCTAGGAAACTTTTCGCGCAGGCGCTTTTCGGCGAGAGCCGCCCGACGAGGCGGCTTTCGTCTTTTCGGACGCCTTTCCGTCTCCGCGGCGCTGCTGCACGTCGACGACGCTCTGCCGCAGCGCCTCCATGAGGTCGATGACCGGTGCCTCGGGCGCAGGCTCCGGCCGCGTGATCTCCTGGCCGGCGAGCTTCGCGTCGAGCATCGCCTTCAGGTCGCGCCGGTAGTCGTTCTCGAAGTCGGCCGCGTCCCACTCGCCGACGAGGCTCTCGATCACCTGGCCCGCCAGCGCAAGCTCGGCCTTCTTCACCTCGGTCGCCTCCACCGCCTCCTCGATCTCCGACTTCGAGCGGACGTCGTCGGCGAAGAAGAGCGTCTCGAGGGCGAGCGAGTCGCCCTGCGGACGGATCAGGCAGAGATTCTCCTTGCCCCACAGCACGAACTTCCCGACCGCCGCCATCCCCGACTCCTCCATCGCGCGCAGGAGGAGGACGTACGGACGCCGCTGCGCCTCCGAGGCCGCCGGCGCCAGGTAGTACGTCCGGTCGAAGTAGACGGGGTCGACGTCCTGGAGCTTGACGAAGCGGAGGATCTCGATCGACTGCGAGCGCTGGAGCGCAACGGCCTCGAGATCGGACTCCTCGACGATGACGAACTCGCCCTTGGCGACCTCCCAGCCCTTGACCAATTCGTCCGCCTCGACGTCGCGCTCGTGGAACGGGCACCACCGCTTCTGCTTGATCGGCGTGCCGCACTCCCGGTGCAGCGTCCGGAAGGAGACGTCGTCCCGCTGGGTCGCCAGCGCGAGACCGATGGGGATGTTGACCAGCCCGAAGCTGATCGATCCGTTCCAGATCGTCCTCATGGGATCAACCGAATTCTAGTCAGGTGGCATATCTCCTTTGGCTTACCATGACGGCGTGCCGCTCGAAACTCGCACTGCGCCGGCCCTCTGGCGCTACGTGCAGGAGCAGCACCACTCGATGCCGGCGTACCTCGAGGAACAGCCGGACGGCTGGCGCGACGTCTCCTGGGAGGAGGCCGGCCGCCGGGTCGACGCCCTGGCGCGGGGGCTCCTCGCCCGCGGCGCCCGCCGCGGGGACGCGGTCGCCGTGCTCTCCCGGACGCGCCTCGAGTGGATCCTCCTCGACTGGGCGATCATGTCCATCGGCGCCGTGGTCGTCGGGCTCTACCCGACGAACACGGCGAGCGAGTGCGGGTACATCCTGAGGCACTCCGAGGCGGTGCTCGCCCTCGTCGAGGACGACGAGCAGGCCGCCAAGCTCGCCTCCGTCTACGACGGGCCGGTCGTGCGGTTCGACGAGCTCGACGCGCTCGAAGCGAGCGCCGGGGACTCCAAGCCGGAGCCGGTCGGAGAAGAGGACCTCGCGACGCTGATCTACACGTCTGGGACGACCGGCCCGCCGAAGGGCTGCATGCTCACCCACAAGAACCTCGTAACCGCGGCGATGGGCGTGCGGAACGAGCTCCAGGACGAGACCGACGTCGTCCTGCTGTTCCTGCCGATGGCGCACAGCTTTGCCCGCATCGTCCACCAGGGCGCCGCGTACCACGGCTCCACACTCGTGATCGTGTCCGACGTTGCTCGGCTGCCCGAAGCGCTCGCGCGCACACGGCCGACGATCCTCCCTGCCGTCCCGCGCGTGTACGAGAAGATCCATGCGAACGTCGTCGGCGAGATCGAGCGGTCGAGCCCGGTCAAGCGTGCGATCGGCCGCTGGGCGCTCCGCGTCGGCGCCACCAACAAGCCGAGCAGCGCCCAGGGACGGATCGCCGACGCACTCGTGTTCAAGAAGATCCGCGACCGCCTCGGCGGACGCATCCGCATCGGCATCTCCGGCGCGGCACCGCTCGGCATCGACGTCCTGGAGTTCTTCCGGTCGCTGAACATGCTCGTGATCGAGGGCTACGGGCTGACCGAGACGTCGAGCTCGCTCAGCGTCAACGACCCGGATGACTACCGCTTCGGCACCGTCGGCCGAGTCGTCGACGGCTCCGAGGTGAAGCTGGCCGAAGACGGCGAGATCCTCGTGCGGAGCGACAGCGTCTTCAAGGGCTACTTCAAGGATCCCGAGGCCACCGCAGCCGCCTTCACCGAGGACGGCTTCTTCCGCACCGGCGACATCGGCGAGATCGACGCCGACGGCTTCGTGAAGATCACCGACCGCAAGAAGGACATCATCATCACCGCGGGCGGCAAGAACATCGCGCCGCAGAATCTCGAGAACGCGCTCAAGGCGTCGCGCTTCATCTCGCAGGCGCTCGTGGTCGGCGACCGGCGCCCGTACGTCACCGCGCTCATCACGCTCGACTCGGACGAGGTCAACGGATCGGGGCGCGACCCGGAGCAGCTCGTGCAGGAGGTCGTCGACAACGTCAACCGCGATCGCGTCCGCGTCGAGCAGATCAAGCGGTTCGCCATCCTGCCGCGGGACTTCTCGCAGGAAGCCGGCGAGCTCACACCGACGCTGAAGCTCCGCCGCCGCGTCGTGCACGAGCACTTCGGCGGCGAGATCGAAGAGCTCTACGCCTAGCCGGATGTAATTCTGCGGGCGCCGTCGTACGTGGCGGCGTACCAGGCCTCGGAGAGGCTGTCGATCCGGACGACGTCACCGGTGTGCGGAGAGTGGATGAACTCGCCGCCGCCGATGTAGATCCCGACGTGGCCGAGCCCGTCGAAGAAGACGAGGTCGCCGGGCTCGAGGTCGCTGTACGCGACCGGCACGCCCATGCCCCACTGCGCGCCGGTGTAGTGCGGCAGCGACACGCCAACCTGCGCGTACACATACATGACGAAACCGGAGCAGTCGAATCCGCTCGGGCTCGCGCCGCCCCAGACGTACGGCACGCCGAGGTACTGCATCGCGATCCCGACGACGCCCGAGTACTGCGTCGGCGGAGCCGTGAAGCCGGTGCTCAGATCGAGTGCGGGATTCTGTCCCTGCGCCTGGTAGGCCGCGACCCGCTGCTGCGCCTGCCGCTCGAGTGCGAGCTGCCGCGCGTGCTGCATCGCGACGAGATGCGCGATCTCGCCCTTGATCGAGTTGTATAGGCGCTGCTGCCGCCCGAGCTGCGACGCGATCCGGGCCTTCGCCACTGCGCGCTGGCGTACGAGCGCGGTCTGCGCGCGACGATCGTGGACGAGCGTGTGCTGGCGGACGGTCACCTCACGCTTGAACGAGACGACCTGATGCACGACAGCGACGTCCTGCGTCGACAGCGACTGGACGGACTCGATGCGGTTGACGAGATCATCGATGCTCGTCGCGCCGAGAACGACTGCGAGCGTCGACTGGTTGTCGCGCGTCGTGTAGATCGAGACGAGCCGCTGCGAGAGGTCCTTCTGCGCGACGACGAGGTTCGAGCGCGCGACGTGCAGGCCGATGCGATTGATCGCGAGGCTGTGCTCGATCGCGTGCAGCTTGACGTTCGCGGAGTCGTAGCTGTTGCGTGCGCGCTCGAGGTTCGAATCGAGCTGCTGGATCTGCAGCATCACTTGCTGCGCCTCGGCCTGCTTCGCGCTGACCGAGGGGTCGGCAGTCGCCACACCGGCCGCAACGCAAGCCGCGGCGAGGGCGATGAGAAGGACCGGAGCGTGTCGCTTCAGTGTCTGGATGACGTTTCCCGACGTTCACCCGGCGCGTCCGCACCGGGCCTCCCATACGTCACAAGGTCGGGACGCTACCAGGGCTTTCGGATGCTGGCAACCGACAAAAGGCCTGAAAGTTGCCGCAAATTGCCACTAGCCACACGCCAGGATCCGGCAAAAGAACCTGCACAAACTGGCCGAAATCCCCGGATTCGTATGGTACGGTCCCGCCCTCGTGAGCGCCCGAAGGACACGATCCGCGGCGCTGCTCGCCGGCGTCTCCGCGGTGCTCGTCTTCGCCGCCGGCTCGCCTGCGGCCGCCGGCCCCGGGTCGCACGTGAGCAGCCTGCAGGCGGAGGAGAACGCGCTCGCGGGACGAGTCCACAGCGCGTCGCTCGACCTCTACGCGCTCGACTCGAGCCTCGCGGCCGCGCAATCGAAGTTGACGAACTTGCGTGCCGAGGCCGCGCGTCTTCGCCTCCAGCAGGTGCAGCTCGCACAACAGATCAGCGCGACACAACGCATGCTCACGATCTCGCAGCAGCATCTCGGCGAGAACCTCCGTCTGATGTACGAGCAAGGCGACACCGATCCTGTCGCCGTCATTCTCGGCGCAGAGTCGCTCGACGACGCGGTGTCGACGCTCGACGGGCTGAAGCGCGTTACCGACCAGAGCAGCGGGTTCGTGGTCGCGTCTGCCCTCGCGAAACACCGACTGCAGATGTTGCGCGCAGCGTTGTCGACGCATCGCGCACGCATCGCAAGTGCGGTTCGCGCTGCTGCCGGCACAACGAGGACGCTCGCGTCGGCGCGCGCCGACAGGCTCTCCTTCATCTCCGGCCTGCGCGCGCAGCAGCAGTTGAAGGCGTCGCGGATTCAGCAGCTCGAAGCGTCCGTGCAGCGCGCAGAGGTCAAGTCGACGACGCTGACCGCGGCAGTGGCCGCGAGCGGGCCGGTACCCGCGGTCGTCGGAGACCCGAGCCCGGCTCCGGCATCGGCCCAGAGCAGCGGCGGCCGCACGCTCGTCGTGTCCGCCACCGGCTATTCGCTTCCGGGACACACCGCGACAGGGCTCCCCGTGGGCTGGGGCATCGTCGCCGTCGATCCTACGGTCATCCCGCTCGGCACGCGCATGACCGTCCCGGGCTACGGGGAGGCTGTGGCCGCCGACGTCGGCAGCGGCGTTCGCGGCGCATCCATCGACCTCTGGTTCCCCACCGTCGCACAGGCGTTCGCCTGGGGGCGGCGGACGGTCACCATCACCCTGCACTAGACTTGGCCGCGTAAGGGGGGTGTGAAGACCTGACAGAGCCGCTTTCGGCCAGCGATGAGCGGGGGCTCGAGACGCTTCGCGTCTTGATCGTGGACGACCATGATCTGTTCCGCACGGGCCTACGCAACCTGCTCGAGGAGCAGGGCGTCCAGATCTCGGGCGAAGCTGCGTCCGGGACAGAGGCCGTAAAGTCCGTCCGGGAGATCGCTCCCGACGTCGTCGTCATGGATCTCAACATGCCGGGCATGGGCGGCGTCGAGGCGACGCGGCACATCGCGGCGATCGCTCCGCTCACGCGCGTCGTCGTGCTGACCATCTCCGACGAGGACGCCGACGTGCTGGACGCGATCCTCGCGGGCGCGTGCGGCTACCTGTTGAAGGACGCGTCGATCGACGAGCTGCTGGCCGGCATCCGCGCCGCGTCGCGCGGCGAGTCGCTGATCTCCCCCGGCATCGCCGCGAAGGTTCTGCAGCGTGTGCGTGCGACGAGCGCGCAGCCGGAGATCGCAGACGCGATCCGGTCCGAGCTGTCCGACCGCGAGATCGAGGTGCTGAAGCTGATCGCGAACGGCAAGGACAACGCCGTCATCGCCGCCGAGCTGCACATCAGCCCGAAGACGGTGAAGAACCACATCTCCAACATCCTCATGAAGCTGCAGATCGACAACCGCATCCAGGCGGCGGTCTACGCCGTGAGGTCGGGGATCGTCTAGCTCGCGTGCCGCAGCGCGCGCGTGCGCGCCTGCAGCCGCCGCAGCAGCGCGCGCAGATGTCCGAGCTCGACGTCGGCGTGCCTGAGCCGCCTGCCGAGCGCGACGATCTCGTCCGTGATGTGCTTCCCGACGGGCTCCTCCACCGTCCGTGCCACCTCGCCGATCCTGCGCTCGATGCGCGACCGCTCGGCCTCGAGGGCGAGCGCCTCGGCGTAGCCGTCGGTCAGGGTCTCCTCCATGCTGGCAAGCGTCGGCGCAGCCGACCCGCTTGCAGGGGCCTCGAGCAGCTCTTCGATCCGCTGCAGCACGGCGTCGTCGTTTCCGCCCACGACCCTCGATTATCGAGGCCCCTGCTCGGGGCTAACAGGGCCTGCCGACCCATCTTCGCCGTCCATACGGCCCATCGCCCTTGACGATCCCGGTACCGGCCCAAACAATGAAACGGCACGTGCTCGCCCGCGTCGTCGCCGCCTTCGGGGTCGTTTCCGCCGTACTCGCCTCAGCCGCTCCAGGCGGCGCCGCGAACGGCTCGCTGCCGTCCCTGCTCTCCCGGGCGCTGCACGCGCCGTTCGTCGACTTCGCCACGTCCGGCGCCGTCGCGGTCGACCTCTTCACCGGCCGGGTCGTCTTCGCACACAACGCGACCCTGCCCCTCCGGCCCGCCTCGAACGAGAAGCTCGCGGTCACGTACGCGGCGCTGACCGCGCTCGGCCCCGCCTTCCGAATCGAGACGGACGTGCTCGGCGAGGGCGAGCAGGACGGATCGACGTGGCACGGCAACCTCGTCCTCAAGGGTTACGGCGATCCGACGCTCTCGTCACAGGACCTCGCGGCGCTCGCGCACCAGGTGCGCGCGGACGGCATCACAGCCGTCAGCGGCGAGGTGCTCGGCGACGAGACGTGGTTCGACACCCGCCGCACAGCGCCGGGCTGGAAGGCGGCCTTCTACATCAAGGAGTCGCCGCCGCTGTCGGCGCTCATCGTCGACCGCGGCGCCGTCGGACGATTCACGTCGCACAACCCGGCGCTGTCGGCCGCGCAGAAGTTCACGAAGCTGCTTGCCCGCGCAGGCGTGAGAGTCGCCGGCGGAGCCACGCTCGGCGTCGCGGACGACGCGGGCGTCGAGCTCGCGTCCTTCGACTCGCCGACGCTCGCCTCGATGGTGCACTGGATGGACAAGGTGAGCGACAACTTCACCGCGGAGATGCTCGTGAAGGAGCTCGGCGCGGTACAGGCCGGCGCAGGGACGACCGCGGCCGGCATCCGTGTCGTCCGCGCGCAGCTCGCCGACGCGGGCGTGCCGCTCGACGGCGTGACGATGGTCGACGGGTCGGGCCTCTCGCTGATCGACCGGATGACGGCGTCGACGCTCGTCGCGCTCCTGCGCGTGATGTGGAGCGATCCCTCGATGCATCAGGAGCTGCTCGCGTCGCTGCCGGTCGCGGGCCGGAGCGGAACGTTGCACGACCGCATGCGCCACACCGTCGCCGTCGGCGTCGTGCGCGCGAAGACCGGGACGACGGATAACTCAACCGCCCTGTCCGGCTTCGTCGGCGAGAGCTATGTCTTCTCGGTGCTCGTCAACGGCGCACCGGTCTCCTGGACGGCGTCTCGCGACGCCGAAGACCGGTTCGCAATCGCGCTAGCCGCGCAGCAACTGCACTAGGTCGTCTTCCGAGAGAATCGGCACGCCGGCCTTCTCGGCCTTCGTGAGCTTCGACTTGCCCGGGTCCTCGCCGACGACCAGGCCGGTCGTCTTCGAGGAGACGGAGTCGGACACCTTCGCGCCGCGCGCCTCGAGCGCCGCCTCGGCCTCTTCGCGCGTGAAGCGCTCGAGCGTGCCTGTGACGACGTAGCGCTTGCCGGTGAGCGGCCCCTCGACCGGCCGCTCCTCCTCGCCCGCCTCGAAGCGCAGGCCGAGGTCGCGCAGCTCTTCGACCAGCCGGCCGTTGTCGTCGTCGCGGAACCACTCCGCGATCGCCTCCGCACGCTCCGGGCCGATGCCCTCCGCCTCGACCAGCTCCTCCTGCGTCGCGTTCATCAACGCATCGACGGTGCCGAAGTGGCGCGCGAGCGTCTGCCCGGTCACCCACCCGACATCGGGGATGTTCAGCCCGAAGAGGATGCGCGAGAACGGAATCGCCTTCGACGCTGCGATCGCTTCGATCGCATTGCCGGCGCTGATCTCGGCGTAGCCGTCGACCTCCATCAGCTGCTCGCGCGTCACCCTGTACAGCTCGGGGACGGAGCGCACGATGCCGAGATCCCACAGCCGGCGTACCGACTGCTCGCCGACGCCGTCGATGTCGGCCGCCGCCATCACCCAGTTGATCAGCGCCTCGAGCCCGCGCGACGGGCAGGCCCGGTTCGGGCAGCGGTGCATCGCCTCGCCTTCGGGCTTCACCACCTCGGTGCCGCACAGCGGGCAATGCGTCGGCATGCGGAAGCGCTTCGTTCCCTTCCGATGCGCGCCTGCGGGGCCGACGATCTGCGGGATGACGTCGCCCGCGCGCTGGACGATGACGTCGTCGCCCGCGCGAATCTCCTTGCGGTTGATGTCCTCCTCGTTGTGCAGCGTCGCGCGCGAGATGGTGACGCCGCCCACCTCGACCGGCTCGAGCACGGCCCACGGGTTGAGCGCGCCGGTGCGACCGACACGGATGAGGATGTGGTTCAGCCGCGTGACGGCGGTCATCGGCGCCCACTTGAACGCGCGCGCCCAGCGTGGGCGCTCGTGCAGCGAGCCGAGCCGGGCCTGCTGGTCGAACGAGTCGACCTTGATGACGATGCCGTCGATCTCGTAGTCGAGCTCGGCACGTCGCAGCTCCCACGCACGCACGCGTTCTGCGATCTCCTCGATCGACTCCACGCGCTCCGCGAACGGATTCGTGCGGAACCCGTGCGCGCGCAGCCACTGCAGCGTCTCCCAGTGCGTCGTCAGCTCGTCGAGGCCCTCGCGCCGCCCGGTCCCGTACACCCAGATCGAGAGCGGCCGCTGCGCCGTGATGGACGAGTCTTTCTGCCGGAGCGATCCCGCCGAGGCGTTGCGCGGGTTCGGCGTGGTCGGCTTCCCCTCGGCAACGAGCCGCTCGTTGAACGCGTGGAAGCCGGAGAGCGGCATGTACACCTCGCCGCGCACCTCGACGAGCGGAGGTGCGTCGCCTTGCATCTGCAGCGGGATGGCGCCGATCGTGCGCAGGTTGGGCGTGACGTCCTCGCCCTGCACGCCGTCCCCGCGCGTCGCGCCGCGCACGAAGGCCCCGTTCTCGTACACGAGGTTGATGGCGGATCCATCGACCTTCGGCTCGAGGACGTAGCCGACAGGCTCGTCGGTCCCGAGCCGCTTGCGGACGTCGTCAGCCCACTTGGCGATCGCCTCGTCCGTGGTCACCTTCTCGAGCGAGCCCATCGGCGACAGGTGCCGAACCTTCTGGAACTGCCCCGAGAGCGGCGCGCCCACGCGCTGCGTCGGCGAGTGGGGCGTGACGAGCTCGGGGTGCTCCGCCTCGATCGCGGCCAGCTCGTCGTAGAGGACGTCGTAGGCGGCGTCCTCCATGATCGGGTCGTCGTCGACGTGGTAGGCGATGAGCGCGCGATTGAGGAGCTCGCGCAGCTCGGTAGCCCTCGTGCGCGCCTCAGACCGCGGCAAGCAGCTCCTCCGCCGTGTCGACGATCGCATCCGGGTGCTCGTGCTCGAGCCGCGAGCGGTCGTGGATGCGGCCCCAGGTAACGGCCACCGACGCCATCCCGGCCGCCTTGGCGGCCCGGACGTCGAAGGGGGAGTCGCCGATGTAGACCGCCTCCTCGGGGCGGGCGCCGAGGCGCTCGGCCGCGAGGAGCAGCGGCTCGGGATCGGGCTTGTGGCGCTCGGTCTCGTCGCCCCCGACGATCACCTCGAACAGGTGGCCGAGGGGCACGTGCGCGAATGCGAGCTCGACGGTCGAGCGCCGCTTCGCGGTGACCACGGCCAGCCGGCGTCCCTCCGCATGGAGCCGTTCGAGGGCGTCCTCCATGCCGGCGCAGCACAGGAGCTCCTCGTGCAACGGCTCGTTGTGGGCGCGGTAGACGGTGACGAGCTCGTCCACCCGTTCCGAGTCGAAGGCCTGCATCTGGGCCTCGAGGCCTGGGCCTCCGACCGCCCGCATCAGCTCCTCGTCCGAGTATTCGCGGCCCAGCACCTCGCGGGTGGCATGGCGCATCGAGGCGAGGATGATCCCGCCGGAGTCGATGACCGTGCCGTCGAGGTCGAACAATACGACCGGAAAGTGGGGCATTTGCCGATCGTAGCTGGGGCCTCCCGGCTAAATCCCCCGTTCGGGGGGCGCTTTCGTCACTTCTCCAAAGGGAGGATGCGCAACGCAGGACTGCGGCTATCCACTTGGAGGTGAACCTGCATGGTTCGTTGGCATTCTTCGACCATCAAGGCTGTGGTCGCGCTCGGCGCTCTAACCTCGCTCCTCGTTTCTTCGGGTGCGGGTCTGCGCTGGGGCGATCTCGTCTCCGTACTGACCGGCCTGTTCTAGAAGGGTTTCCGCGGCGGGGCCGGTGCGATTACCGGCTCCCCCGCGCTCCCCTGTGGCGATGATCTCGACCGACAAGACAATCTGCGGCCTCCCCCCACGGCTCGTCGCCTACATCGCGGCTGTCGTGGTCCTTGCAGCAGGCGCCCTCGGCGTTTCCGCCGCGCGCCTCGCCGCGAGCCCGCCCCGCCTGTACGACTGGCTGGGGATCGGCCTCTTCCTCGGGCTCGCCCTCATCGCGGACCTCCACCCGGTCCCGCTCGATGACAAGGGCAGCCAGGTTTCACTCGCATTCGTCTTCCTCATCGCCGTCCTCGTCATCTTCGGCTGGGCGGCGGCGATCCCGGTCGCGGCGCTCAGCATCCTCCTGCCCATGCTCGTCCAGGGCAACCTGGTGCTGCGCGCGGCGTTCAACAGCGGCGCCTACGCCATCGCCGCGGCAGGCGCCGGCGCGACCCAGCTCTTCGGCCCGATCGACGACAGCGTCTTCCGGATGAGCGTCTACGCGCTCCTCGGCGGTCTCATCTTCGTCCTCCTCAACGCCGGCTTCGTGTCGGGGGCCGTCGCGCTCGCCGAGGGGCTCACCTACCGCTCGACCCTCGTGTCGATGCTGCGGTACTCGGGCCCGGCGTTCGCGATCATGGCGTTCCTCGCTGCGCTTGCCGCGAACCTCTGGGCGATCAAGCCCGGGCTCCTCGTCCTCCTGGCCGGGCCGCTGTTCGCCCTCTCGCTCTACCAGCGGACGGCGCTCCGCTCCCGGCTCGCGCTGCACGACGCACTGACCGACAACCTCACCGGCCTCGGCAACCATCGCGCGTACCAGGCAACCCTGCGCGAGCGAATCGCGTCGGCGGTTCACGACCACACCGAGTTCTCCCTCTGCATCGTGGACGTGGACGACTTCAAGCGGATCAACGACACCTACGGCCACCAGGTCGGCGACGACGTGCTCGTCGCGCTCGCCGCGATCCTGAGCAACGCCCGCGACGGGGCCGCGTTCCGCTGCGGCGGCGACGAGTTCGCCCTCCTGTTCGACGGCGACGGGACGATCGCGTTCGAGCGGATCACCGAGGTCCAGGACGCGGTCGCCGCGCTCGGCTTCACCCCGGTGACGATCAGCGTCGGCATCGCCAGCTACCCCGGTCAGGCGAGCGACGCCGATGGCCTGCAGCGCATGGCCGACGGCGCGCTGTACTGGTCGAAGCACCATGGCAAGAACCGCTCCTTCGTCTACAGCCCGAAGGTCGTCCGCATCCACTCTGCCAAGGACCTCGAGTGGGAGACCGAGCGGATGGCGCGGCTGCGCGCGGCGAAGAACATCGTTCGCTTCGTCGACGCCAAGGACCCGATGACGGCCGACCATTCGGAGACCGTCGCCGCGCTGGCCGTCGCCATCGGCCACGAGATGGGCCTGGACGAGAGCACGGTCGACCAGCTCGCCCTCGCCGGGCTCCTGCACGACATCGGCAAGATCGGCATCGCCGACAGCCTGCTCCAGGCCGCGCGCCCCCTCACTCCGGCCGAGTTCGAGGTCGTCAAGACCCACTCGACCCTCGGCTACTCGCTCCTCGAGGGCCTCGGCATCGCGCCGATCGACGAGTGGATCCTCCACCATCACGAGGACTGGGACGGACGCGGCTATCCGGACCGCCTCGCAAGGGAGGAGATCCCGCTCGGCGCCCGCATCATCCGCGTGGCCGACGCCTTCGAGGCCATGACCGCGAACCGGCCTTACCGCTCCGCCCAGTCCGCCGCGTACGCGCTGGAGGAACTCCGCACGAACGTGGGCATCCAGTTCGACGCGGCCGCCGTCGCGGCTGTCGAGGCGTACCTCGCCCGGGAATCGCGCGGCGAGACGCGTCCGGCCGGGCTGTCCATCGCGTTCGCGTAGGGCGGTGTACTCGTGGTTCTCGCCCTCCCGTTCCTGATCGGCGTCGTCGTCGCGCTGCCGCTGGGCGGCCGGCTGCGGGCGCTCGCCAGTGTTCGGCTGCGCTGGCTCGGGCTGGCCTACGTCGCGCTCGCGATCCAGATCGCCGCCTTCCCGGGGAGCTCGATGCCGTGGCATACGCCGGACGGCGTCGCCGTCGGCCTGTGGATCGCCTCCGACCTGCTGCTCGTCGCCGTGGTGGCGCGAAACGTGCGGCTGCCGGGCGTCGCGCTCGTCGCCGTCGGGCTCGGCTCCAACCTGCTCGCCGTCCTGGCCAACGGAGGCCACATGCCGGCGCTTCCGCGCGCGCTCGCCGCCGCGGGGCTCCACTACCACGTCGACATGAACAGCGAGGCGATGGCGCACCCCGCGCTCCCGTGGCTCGTCGACCGCTGGGCCGCGCCCCACTGGATCCCGCTCGCGAACATCTTCTCGGTCGGAGACGTCGCCATCGCCGTCGGCGGCTTCGTCCTCGCGCTCGCCGTAACCGGCGCGCGCCTGCCCGGCCTAAAGCCGCGCACCGCAACGACCTGACAAGCTAGGCGCATCCGCTACCTCGTCGTTCCGCACACCCACTGGGACCGGGAGTGGTACGTCCCGTTCGAGGTCTTCCGGCTGCGCCTCGGCGCCGTCGTCGACGGCGTCCTCGACACGCTCGAGCGCGACGAGACCTTCCGCTCGTTCACGCTCGACGGCCAGGGTGTCGTCCTCGAGGACTACGCCGACGTGCGACCTGACAACGTCGAACGCCTGCGTGCGCTGCTCGCGGCGGGGCGGCTTGAGGCCGGCCCGTGGTATGTGCTGCCGGACGAGATCCTCGTCGGGAGCGAGGCGCTCGTGCGGAACCTCCTCCTCGGCCGGCGGGTCTGCCGCCGGTTCGGCGTCGAGCCGACAGTCGCAGGCTACGAGCCGGACAGCTTCGGTCACCCGGCGCAGCTGCCGCAGATCCTCGCCGGGTTCGGCCTCCCGACGTTCCTCTTCTCGCGCGGGCTCGGCGACCAGCTGGACGACGTCGGCGTCGTCTTCCGCTGGCGCGCAGCCAGCGTGGAGGTGGTCGCGTGCCAGTTCCTGCCGCACTACGACAACTTCGCGCGGCTCACGACCGCGGAGGAGGCGGCGGAGCGCGTCGCGCACATCGTGGAGCGCTTCGGCCCGCTGCTCGAGCGGGCAAGGCAGAGCACGATCCTGCTCGCGAACGGCTCCGACCACCTGCCGATCCAGCCGCACCTGCCGGAGATCTGCCGCGAGCTCGGCCCGTCGTTCCGGATCGGCCGCTACTCGGACTTCCGGCCGGAGACCGACGACCTCCCCGTGTACGAGGGAGAGCTCGTCGGTAGCCGGCTGCAGAACATCCTGCGCGGCGTCAACTCCGCGCGCATGTACCTGAAGCAGGCGAACGAGCGCGCCGAGCGCCGCCTCCTGGGCACGGAGACGGTGGCCACGCTGCGAACGCTGCGGGACGGATCCCGGTTCCCGCACGAGGACATCTGGCTCGCGTGGCGCGACCTGCTCCGCAACCACCCGCACGACTCCATCTGCGGCTGCTCGTGCGACGAGGTGCACCGCGACATGCTCGTCCGGTACGAGCAGCTCGACCGCACCCTGGAGATCGTGGAGCGCGAGGCGCTGGGTGTCGGCGGGGCGCTCGTCAACCCGCTTCCGTACCGCCGCGCCCGCCTCGTCGGCGACAAACTCGTCGAGCTCGATGGGTTCGAGGGCCGGCGGGCCGAGTCGCTCCCGCACACGGTGCTCCCGGTCGAGCTCGACCTCGCCTTCGAGGACGAGCCCGACATCGGCGACCTGTACACGTTCTGCCCGGGCGGCCCCGTCCGGCGCGCCGAGCTCGTGCGGTCGAGCGTCCAGCCCGACGGCGCCCTGCTGCTCGAGCACGGGCTGCCGGGAATCCGCATCTCGACGGTCGCGCGGGCCATGGCCGACCGGATCGAGCTTCGGACGACGGTCGAGAACGAGGCCGACGACCACCGGCTCCGCGTCCACTTCCCGGCGACGGAGGCGGGCGAGTGGGTGCGCGCCGAGAGCCAGTTCGCCGTCGTTCGCCGCCCGGTCGAGCCCGTCCCGCCGCGGGCGGAGTGGGTCGAGCCTCCGATCGCCGCCGCGCACACCCTCGGAGCCGTTGCCCTCGGCCACCTCGCCCTCCTCACCAAGGGCCTGCCGGAGTACGAGGCCGGCCAGGACGGGCTGCGCCTGACCCTCCTGCGCTGCGTGGGGACGATCTCACGGCCGAAGGGCCTGCCCACGCGCCCCGTGGACGCCGGGCCGGACATCGCCACACCGGACGGGCAGTGCCGCGGCCGCCACGTCTTCGAGTACGCCGTCCGGTTCGACGCCGACCGCCTCTCGGACGCCGCCCTCATCCGGGCGGGCCAGGACTACCGCACGGACTTCCTCATCGGCGATCCGTTCGCGCCCCCGTTCACCCTGGAGGGGGACGTGGTCTTCTCCTGTCTCAAGGGCGCCGAGGACGGCGACGGCGCGATCCTGCGGGTCTTCAACCCGAACGCCGTGCCCGCGGCCGTCCGGATCGAGGGAGTACCCGCCGTCCGCGTCCGGCTGGACGAGGAGGGCGCCGCGCCGGGTGGCCTCGAGCTCGCCGCCGGGGAGATCGCCACCTTCAGGCTGGGATGAGTTCGGTATGAGTTAACGGTCCCTACCCCTTCCTGGGGATGCAACGCCACCGCAAAAAAGGAGGATGCGATCTGCGAAGCGGGACTTTTCTGCGGACATCTCCTGGGAGGTGAAGATCTCGTGATTCGGTGGTATGCACGCGCGTGGGATGCGGCAACGCTCCTCAAGGGGGCCATGGCCCTCGCCGCCCTCGTTGCGCTCGTCGTTGGTGCTGGCGCGGACTGGCGCTGGGACTGACATCTAGCCGACTTCAGGCGGGATCGGCCGTGCGGCGGCCGATCCCGCTTCGGCTCTCGAACTGAAACCAAGACATGAACGGAACCCTGATCTGCGGCATGCCAGCTCGTCTGTTCGCCTATATCTCGGCGACGACGGTACTTGCGGTACCCGCGATCCTCCTCTCCTTCGTCCTCATCGTCCTCGATCCGCCGTCGATCGACAAGGCGGCCGGCATCGCGCTCTTTTTCGCGCTCGCCCTGCTCGCCGACCTCCAGCCCATGCCGATGGGCGAAGGCGGCAAGACGGACGTCTCCATCACGAACGTCTTCACGATCACGGTCGCGATCCTCTACGGCTGGCGGTACGCGGTGCCGATCGCCGCCATCAGCATCGCGGTCTCGATGATCGTCACGCGGCGGCCGCTGTCGAGGATCGCCTTCAACGTTTCGAACTACGGCCTCGCGGCATTGGCCGCAAGCCTGCCGGTGATCGTGTTCGGGGCCTCCGATTCGGTCGGCGCAGGACGGCTGACGGCGTACATCCTCTGCGGCGCGTTCTTTAACGTGACCGTCAACGTGCTGCTCGTCTCGGGCGCGATCTCGATCGCACAGGGCGTCCGCTACCGGGACGTCGTGCTTCCGGGACTGCGCCGCATCGGCTTCACCTTCCTGATGATGGCCGTCCTCGCCGCGCTGGCGGCGAACCTCTGGGTCTCGCATGCGTGGCTGCTGTCGCTGCTCGCAGGCCCCCTCTTCACGCTGACCCTCTACCAGCGCAGCCTCTACCACTCCCACCTCGCTGCGAAGGACGCGCGCACGGACAACCTGACGAGCCTCGGCAACCACCGGGCCTACCAGGCCGCGCTGCGCGGCTACATCGCGGATGCCGAGCGCGAGACCACCGAGTTCTCGTTGTGCATCGTCGACGTGGACGACTTCAAGCGGATCAACGACACCTACGGCCACCAGGTCGGCGACGACGTGCTCGTCGCGCTCGCCGCGATCCTGAGCAGCGCCCGCAACGGCGAAGCGTTCCGCTGCGGCGGCGACGAGTTCGCCGTGCTCTTCGACGGCGACGGAACCTTCGCGTTCGAGCGCATCACGGACATCCAGGAGGCCGTCGCCGGGCTGGGACTCACCCCGGTGACGATCAGCGTCGGGATCGCGAGCTACCCCGGCCAGGCAGACGACGCCGACGGCCTGCAGCGCATGGCCGACGGCGCCCTGTACTGGTCGAAGCATCACGGCAAAAACCGCTCCTTCGTCTACAGCCCCAAGGTCGTCCGCATCCACTCCGCCAAGGAGCTGGAGTGGGAGACCGAACGCGTCGCCCGCCTGCGCGCTGCGAAGAACATCGTGCGCTTCGTCGACGCGAAGGATCCCTCCACCGCGAACCATTCGGAGACCGTCTCCGCCCTGGCGGCCGCGATCGCCGCCGAGATGGGCCTGGACGAGAACACCGTCGACCAGCTCGCCCTCGCCGGCCTCCTGCACGACATCGGCAAGATCGGCATCGCCGACAGCCTCCTGCAGGCGCCGCGCGCGCTCACCGCGGTCGAGTTCGAGGCGATCAAGGCCCACCCCGGCCTCGGCTACTCGCTGCTCGAGGGCCTCGGGATCGCACCGATCGACGAGTGGATCCTCCACCACCACGAGAACTGGGACGGAAGCGGCTATCCCGATGGCCTGGCGGGCGAGGACATCCCGCTCGGCGCGCGCATCATCCGCGTCGCCGACGCCTTCGAGGCCATGACTGCGAACCGGCCCTACCGCGCCGCCCAGCCCGTCGAGTACGCCCTCAACGAGCTGCGTGCCAACGCCGGCACCCAGTTCGAGCGCGCCGCCGTCTCCGCCGTCGAAGCCTGCGTCGCGAACGCGTCGCCGGTCGACAGGCGCGAAGCGCCGATTCTGGCGTTCGCGTAGTGGCGCTCGCCTTCCCCTTGCTGGCAGGCCTCGTGCTCGCGCCGCTTCTCGGAGGCCGCTGGAGTCGCATCGGCAAGCTGCGCCTACGGCTCGTCTGGCTCTTCTACGTCGCGATCGCCGTCCAGCTCGCCGCGTTTCCGGTCAAAGCGATGCCGTGGCACACCTCCGACCGGATCGGCGTCGTGCTCTGGCTCTGCTCGTACGCGCTCTTCGCCGCCGGCGTCGCGGGCAACTTCCGCATCCCCGGCATCCCGCTCATCGCGGCAGGCCTCGTCTCGAACCTGCTCGCGATCACGACGAACGGCGGCCACATGCCGGCCCTGCCGTCGGCGCTGCGCGCGGCGGGAATGCACTTCACCGTCGGGCACAACCGGAACAGCGCTGTGCTGCCGTCGCCGCATCTCGCGTGGCTCGTCGACCGCTGGGCGGCGCCGAGCTGGGTGCCGTGGGCGAACGTCTTCTCCGCCGGCGACGTTCTGATCATGGCCGGCGGGTTGCTCTTCGCGCTCAGTGCGACCGGCGCGCTCCGGCTTCCGTCGCGGCGTCAGCCGCCCGAGTACCTGACCGCGACGAGGTAGAGGCCCCACGGCGGCGCAGTCACGCCGGCGTCGGCGCGGTCCGCGCCCTCGAGCAGCGGGGCGAGGTCGATCCCGTCGAGCATCGTCCCGACGAGCGTCCGCACCATGTGCCGGAGATAGCTGCCCGCAGTGATCTCGAGGTCGAGGTGCTCGCCGCGCCGGATCCACTCGGCCGACTCGACCGTGCGCAGGAAGTCCTCGTGCCGCGTCACGGTCGGTGTGAACGCCCGGAAGTCGTGCTCGCCCGGGAGCAGAGCCGCTGCGGCAGCGAGTTGCTCGAGGTCGAGCAGGCGAGGCACCCACAAGCTCCGCCGTAGCTCGAACGGGGAGGGCGTCCAACGGGTGAAGAGGCGGTAGCGGTACGAACGGGCGAGGGCGGAGTGCCGCGCGTGGAAGTCGGGCGCCGCACTCTCGGCGGAGACGACCGAGATCTCGTCGGGCAGGCGCGTGTTCAGCGCAGCCGCCGCGCGCTCGATCGGAGGCCCTCCCTCGACGTCGGCGGAGGCGACGTTCCCGAGCGCGTGGACACCGGTGTCGGTGCGGCCGGCGACGGCGAGACGATCAACGGTGGAGTAGGTCGCGGTCAGGGCCTCGCGGAGCTCGGCTTCCACCGTCGCGTGACCGGGCTGCGTGGCCCAGCCGCGGAAGGGCGTGCCGTCATACTCGATCAACAGTCTGAGCCGCACGTCAGGCGCACCTGACGTCGCTTGTCAGGACTTCCTTATGCTCTACTGACTTGCACATTGGATGATACACTCTAACTGATGTCCGAAGAGCACACGTTCCTCCTCCAGCGCGTGCAGCCCGCGATGGTCGGCCTGATCGACGGGTCGCTCTCCACGCTCGCGCCGATCTTCGCAGTGGTGCTCGCCTCGCACGACACCCGCTACGCGTTCATCGCCGGCCTCGCGACGTCGCTCGGCGCAGGGATCAGCATGGGGTTCTCGGAGGGGCTCTCCGACACCGGCGAGCTGACCGGCCGCGGCAGCCCGTGGGCGCGCGGGTCGATCACCGGCGGCGGGACGTTCCTCGGCGGCATCCTCCACTCGCTGCCGTTCCTCATCTCCAACTACCACGTCGCCCTCATCTTCGCGGTCGGGGTCGTGGCGTTCGAGCTCTTGATGCTCGCCTACTTCCGCTGGCGCTTCTTCTCGGACACGTTCGTGCGCGCGCTGGGGATCGTGACGTTCGCGGGGATCCTGATCGCAGCGATCAGCGCCGGCCTCGGGAGCCTCCTGGGCGCCCCTGTCGGCAGCTAGTGCTCGGGCGAAAGTGCTGCGCACTTTCGCCCGCCAGAGGATCCCGCTTCGCGGGAGCGCTCGCGGGCGAAGCCCGCGAGCTCCTATCGCACGCGCGCGCAGAACGGAACAGCCGCCCACAAACAAAGAGGGCGCCGGCTTAGCCGGCGCCCGATTCCCGCGAATGCGGCGTAACTCTTCTCGTGGATTACGGAACGTAATCCACGAGTTCAAGGTAGACCATCTCGGCTGCGTCACCCTGGCGATGGCCGAGCTTGACGATGCGGGAGTAGCCGCCGGGGCGGTCGGCCATGCGCGGGCCGACGTCGGCGAACAGCTTGTGGACGATCTCCTGTGAGCGGAGCTCGGCCAGCGCCTGCCGGCGCGCGTGCAGATCGCCGCGGCGTCCGAGCGTGATCATCTGCTCGGCGAACGGCTTCACCGCCTTCGCCTTCGCCTCGGTCGTCTTGATGCGCCCGTGCTCGATCAGGGAGCACGCGAGATTCGCGTACAGCGCCTTGCGATGCGACGGGTCGCGCCCGAGCTTCTTGCCGGTCCGCGCGTGACGCATGGTGTTACTCGAGGCTCCCGATGCCGATGCCGATGCCGCTGTCGCCGCGCAGCGTGAGACCGTGCTGCGACAGCGTCTCCTTGACCTCTTCGATCGACTTCTTGCCGAAGTTCGGGATCGCCGCGAGCTCGTTCTCCGTCTTCATGACGAGATCGCCGATCGTCTCGATGCCGACGCGCTTCAGGCAGTTGTACGACCGGACGCCCAGCTCGAGCTCCTCGATCGGGAAGTTCTCCATCCCGCGGGCGAGGCCCGTCTCGGGGCTGACGCCGTCGCCGGCGACGACCGCCTGCTCGCCGAAGCCCTCCATCTTGTCGATGTCGGTGAAGATCGCGAGCTGGCGGATGAGGATCTCGGCCGCCTCGCCGAGCGCGTCCTTCGGATCGACGGAGCCGTCGGTCGTGATGTCGAGCATGAGCTTGTCGTAGTCCGTCCGCTGTCCGACGCGCGCGGCCTCGACCGCGAACGAGACGCGGCGGACGGGCGAGAAGATCGAGTCGATCGGAATGACGCCGATCGTGTGCTGCGGCCCGCGGTTGAGCTCGGCCGGGTTGTAGCCGCGGCCGCGCCCGATCGTGAGCGTCAGCTCCAGGCGGCCGCGATCGGAGAGGTTCGCGATCTCGAGCTCCGGGTTGAGGATCTCGAGCTCCGCGGGTGCCTCGATGTCGGCGGCGGTGACGATGCCCGGGCCCTTCTTCGCGATGTGCACCTCGACCTCGGGCGAATCGCCGTGCAGGCGGGCAACGAGGTTCTTGAGGTTGAGGACGATGTCGGTGACGTCCTCGCGGACGCCCGGCAGCGTCGTGAACTCGTGCGCGGTGCCCTCGACCTTGACCGAGGTGACCGCAGCGCCCTCGAGCGACGAGAGCAGCACGCGGCGCAGCGAGTTGCCGAACGTGTGACCGAAACCGCGGTCGAGCGGCTCGATCTGGAACACCCCGCGGTGCTCGTCCACTTCCTCGTGGACGATGCGCGGAATCTGAAAGTCCATAACGCGTGTGGCCAAAACGGTGTCCTTACCTTTCGTTGGTCATCAAACTAGGGCGCGTAGCGCGCAGTGTTACTTGGAGTAGAGCTCGACGATGAGCGATTCTTGGACCGGCGTGTCGATCTCGCCGCGCTCGGGCTGCTTCAGCACCTTGCCGGTGAGGCCGTCGTGGTCGGCCTGCAACCACGGAGCGACGGTGGACACGAGGTCGGTGGCGTCCCGAATCACCTGCTTCGCCGACGAGTTCTGCGCGACGGTGATGATGTCGTCCGGACGAACCTGGTAGCTCGGGATGTTCACCCGGCGCCCGTTCACCTGGAAGTGACCGTGGCGCACGAGCTGGCGCGCCTGCGCGCGCGAGGCGGCGAAGCCGAGGCGGTAGACGACGTTGTCGAGCCGCGTCTCGAGCATCCGCAGCAGCTCCTCGCCGGTAACGCCGGAGCGCTTGGACGCCTTCTCGTAATACGTGCGGAACTGCTGCTCGAGCAGGCCGTAGTACCGGCGCGCCTTCTGCTTCTCACGCAGCTGAAGCAGGTACTCGCTCTGCTTGATGCGACCGCGGCCGTGCTCGCCCGGCGGATACGAGCGGCGCTCGATCGCGCACTTCTCCGTCAGGCAGCGCTCGCCCTTGAGGAAGAGCTTCATCCCCTCGCGGCGGCAGATGCGGCACTTCGGTCCGAGATCGCGGGCCACTAGACGCGCCTCCGCTTGCGCTGGCGCACGCCGTTGTGGGCCTGCGGGGTGACGTCCTTGACGCCGAGGATCTCGAGGCCGGCAGCCTGGAGCGAGCGGATAGCGGTCTCACGGCCGGAGCCAGGGCCCTTCACGAAGACCTCGACCTTCTGCAGGCCGTGCTCCATGCCCTTCCGCGCGCACGCGTCTGCGGTGACCTGCGCGGCGAACGGCGTCGACTTGCGCGAGCCCTTGAAGCCCGCGGAGCCGGCCGACTCCCACGCGATCACGTTGCCCTCCTTGTCGGTGAGGGCGACGATCGTGTTGTTGAAGCTCGTCTTGATGTGCGCCTGCCCGATGGCGATGTTCTTGCGGACGCGGCGACGTGTGCGGCCTCTCGTGGCCGCTGCTCTCCGGGGTGGCGCCATTTACTTGGCCGCCTTGCTCTTGCCGCGCCCGACGGTCTTCTTCGGGCCTTTGCGCGTGCGGGCGTTCGTCTTCGTGCGCTGGCCGTTGACCGGAAGCCCGCGGCGATGCCGGACGCCGCGGTAGGCGCCGATCTCCGACAGGCGCTTGATCGCCTGCTGGCGCTCGCGGCGCAGGTCGCCTTCGACTTCGAGCTCGCCGTCGATGTAGGTGCGGAGCTTCGTCACCTCGTCGTCGGTGAGGTCCTTGATCTTCGTGTCGGGCGAGAGGCCGAGCCCGGCTGCGATCTTGCGCGCCGTCGGCTGGCCGATGCCGTAGATGTAGGTCAGCCCGATCTCGAGCCGCTTCTGGTTCGGGAGGTTGACCCCGGCGATGCGCGCCATTACCCCTGCCTCTGCTTGTGACGGGGGTTGGTGCAGATGACCATGGTCGTGCCGTGCCGCTTGATGATGCGGCAGCGCTCACACATTGTCTTGACGGATGGGCGTACTTTCATATCAGCGGTGCCGGAAGGTGATTCGACCGCGGTTCAGGTCGTACGGGCTCAGCTCCACCTTGACCTTGTCCCCCGGCAAGATGCGGATGTAGTGCTTGCGCATCTTCCCGGAGATGGTCGCCAGGATGGCGTGTCCGCCGTCGATTTGCACCCGGAACATCGTGCTCGGGAGCGCCTCCACGACTTCGCCCTCAACCTCGATCTTCTCTTCCTTGGTCGGCATTTCCTTTCTAGTCCAGAGGGATTCGCGCGCACAGCAAAGCCGGTGCGCGGCGAGGGATCATCGTAGCAAAGCGGCCCCGGCTTTCGTGAGCACCCGGGGGCCCTCGGCGGTGACCGCGACGGTGTGCTCGAAGTGGGCCGCGAGCGAGGAATCGACCGAGGAAATCGACCAATCGTCGTCGTGGACGTAGACGTCCGCCGACCCGGCGGTGATCATCGGCTCGATCGCGAGCGTCATCCCCGACTGGAGGACGGGGCCGCGCCCGGGCGGGCCGTAGTTCGGGATTTGCGGGTCCTCGTGGTAGCTGCGGCCGACGCCGTGCCCGACGAGGCTGCGGACGACCGAGAAACCGGCCTCCTCGACGACCGTCTGCACGGCGTGGGAGATGTCGGACAGATGGTTGTCGACCTGCGCCTGCTCGATGCCGGCGGCAAGCGCCTCCTGGCAGACGTCGAGGAGCCGCTGCGCCTCGGGGTCGATCTCCCCCACCGGCAGCGTGACCGCGCTGTCGGCGACGAGGCCGTTCAGCGTCACGCCGAGGTCGACCGAGATGAGGTCGCCCTCGCGGGCGCGGTACTCGGTCGGGATGCCGTGCACGACCATCGAGTTGGGCGAGACACACAACGCGGCGGGGAAGCCCTTGTAACCCTTCGAGGTGGGGTACCCGCCGCTCGCAGCGATGTGCTCGTCGGCGATGCGGTCGAGCTCGAGCATCGAGACTCCGGGCTCGAGGTGCTCGGCGACGAGCTGCAGCGTCTCGTAGACGAGCTCGCCGGCACGCGCCATGCCCTCGATCTCGGCAGCGGACTTGCGGATGATCACGCGCGTGCCTCGACTGCGCTCAAGGCCTCCGAAATCTCCTGGAAGACGTCCTGGACGCTCCGGTCGGCGTGGATGCCGACGACGTTGCCGAGTCGCGTCCGGTAGTGCTCGCCGAGCGGCGCGGTCTCGCGCTCGTACGTCTCGAGCCGTCGCTGGATCACCTCAGGCGTGTCGTCGGGTCGATTCTCCTCGTGCGCACGCTTGTGCAAGCGCTCGACGAGCTGCTGCCGGTCGGGAACGTAGAACACGAAGACGATCTCGATCGTCCGGCCGACGTCCTCGAGCATCTCGTCGAGCGCATCGGCCTGCGCGAGGTTGCGGGGATAGCCGTCGAGGACAAAGCCCGGCGTGGTGTCGCCGCGCGAGAGCCGGTCGCGGATGAGCGGAATCGTGATCTCGTCGGGAACGAGCTCCCCCGCTGCGAGGATCGGCTCCACTTGCTTGCCGAGCTCGGTGCCCCGCGCGATCGCCTCGCGGTACAGGTCGCCGCTCGAGATGTGCGGGATGCCGTAGGTCGCGGAGATCTTCTTTGCCTGGGTCCCCTTGCCGGACCCCTGCGGACCGAGCAGCAGGATGTTCATGCCGGCTATCTCAGGAAGCCTTCGTAGTGGCGCATCATCATCTGCGACTCCATCTGTCGCATCGTGTCGAGTGCGACACCGACGACGATGAGCACCGACGTGCCGCCGAGCGCACGTGCGGTCGCCTGCGAGAACCCGAAGTAGTGGATGAAGACGCTCGGCGCCACCGCCACGGTCGCCAGGAAGAGCGAACCCGGCAGCGTCAGGCGCTGCAGCACGCGATCGAGGTAGGCGGCCGTCGGCGGGCCCGGCCGGATGCCGGGGATGTAGCCGCCGTACTTGCGCAGATTGTCGGCCTGGTCGACCGGGTTGAACTGGACCGACGTGTAGAAGTACGTGAAGACGATGATCAGCACCGCCTCGGTGGCGAGGTAGTACCAGCTCGTGTACTGGAAGTTCGCGTTCACCCAGTTCGACCATGCGGGCACGAAGCCGGCGACGGTCTGCGGGAGCGCGAGCAGCGCGGCGGCGAAGATGACCGGGATGACGCCGGCCATGTTCACGCGCAGGGGCATGTAGGTCGAGCCGCCGGTCGTTTGCCGGTTCCCCAGTTGTCGCCTGGCGTACTGCACGGGGATTCTCCGCTGCCCCTCCTGGACGAACACGACGGCGACGACGACCGCAATGGCGACGATCGGGAAGAACAGCCGCTCGGTCGTACCGCCGTTGATCCAGGCGCTGATGCCGGTCGGCGCGTACGCGAGGATCGACGCGAAGATCAGGAGCGAGATGCCGTTGCCGACGCCGCGCTTCGTGATCAGCTCGCCCATCCACATGAGCAGGACGCAGCCGGCGGTGAGCGTCAGGACGATGATTACGAGCCGGCCGGCGTTCACGCCCGGGAGCGCGCCCTGCCGCTTGAACAGGAAGGCGTAGCCCGTCGACTGCGCCGCCGCGAGGGCGACCGTCAGGTAGCGCGTGTACTGCGTGATCTTGGCGTATCCGGCCTCACCCTCCTTCTGCAGCCGCTCGAGCGTCGGCACGACGGCCGTGAGCAGCTGGAGGATGATCGACGCCGTGACGTACGGCATGATCCCGAGCGCGAAGAGCGAGAAGCGCGACAGCGCCGAGCCCGAGAAGAGGTTCAGCAGCGTGAGGATGCCGCCGCCGGCGCCGTTGAAGTACTGCTGAATGGCCGCCTGGTTGATGCCCGGCGCGGGCACCCAGGAGCCGAGCCTGTAACAGGCAAGGACCGCCGCCGTGAAAAGCACGCGCTTGCGCAGCTCGGGAACCCGCCACGCATTTGCGAGCCAGGAGAACACTAGGCCTGCTCTTCCTCCACTGCCTCGGCGCTAGGCGCCTGAGCTTCATCAGCCTCTGTTCCCTCCGGCTCTTTGGCCGCAGGCTTCACCGCGTGGTGGCGGGCCTTCTTCACCTTCGGCTCGCGCAGCAGCTCGACGGTCCCGCCGGCCGCCTCGACCTTGGCGCGCGCGCTCGCGGAGATCTTGTGCACGCGAACGGTGAGCTTCTTCGAGATCTCGCCCGTGCCGAGCAGCTTGATGTCGATCTTCGTGTTCTTGATCAGACGCTTCTCGACGAGCGACTCAGGTGTGACTTCCGCGCCCGCATCGAAGCGGTCGAGGTCGCGGATGTTGACCGGCACCGTCTCGGTGCGGAACGGCCCGACCGGCATCGCGTCCTTCGACGTCGAGCCGCGCAGCTTGCCGATGCGCATGTAGATGGGCATCTGGCCGCCCTCGAAGCCGGCGCGCATCTTGTGCGAGCCCGCGCGCGACTTCTGGCCCTTGTTACCGCGACCCGCATACTTGCCCGTGCCCGAACCGGGGCCGCGGCCGACGCGCTTGCGGTCGACGCGCTCCTGCGCGGGCTGAAGATTCGAGAGGTTCATCGACTTGGCCATCAGCTCTGGTCCACCCTCACGAGATGCGCCACCTTCCGGAGCATGCCTGCAAGCACCGGGCTCTCGTCGTGCTCGCGGGTGTTGCCGATCCGGCCCAGGCCGAGCGCCCGCAGCGTGCCGCGGTGACGCTCACTCTGGCCGATCTGGGACTTGATCTGCGTGATCTTGACCTTGGCCACAGACCTACGCGTCCTTCTTCTTCCGGATGGAACGCCGCTTCGGCTTCGGCTTCTCCTCCACGACGGGCGCGGGCGCCTCGGCGACCGGCTCGGGCGCTTCCACGACCTCGGGCTCGGGCTCGGGCTCGAGCGCCGCAACCGCAATGGGCTCCTCCACGACGGCCACGGGAGCCGCAGGCGGAGGCGTCACGGCGACAACGGGCTCCTTCGGCCGCTTCCCGATGGCCGGCAATGGAAGGACCTCGCTGATCTGCTTGCCGCGGATCCGCGCCACGTCCTCCGGACGGCGGAGCTCCTTGAGCGCCACGATCGTCGCCTTCGCCATGTTGATCGGGTTCGTCGTGCCGAGGCTCTTCGCGAGCACGTTGCGCACGCCCGCGAGCTCGAGCACCGCGCGGACACCGCCGCCGGCGATGACGCCGGTACCGTCGGAGGCCGGGCGGAGCATGACGCGGGCCGCGTCGAAGCGGCCGAGCACCTCGTGGGTGATCGTCGAGCCGTGCTTCGGCACCGTGAACAGGTTCTTCTTCGCGTCCTCGACCGCCTTCGTGATCGCGAGCGGCACCTCGCGCGCCTTGCCGTAGCCGACGCCGACGCGGTCAACCTCGTCCCCGACGACGACGAGCGCGGTGAACGAGAACCGGCGTCCGCCCTTGACCACCTTGGCGACGCGGTTGATCTCGACCACGCGCTCCTTGAGCTCGCGGGTCTCCGAAAAGTCGACAGACATCAGAAGTTCAGTCCTCCCTTACGCGCGCCGTCAGCGAGCGCCTTGACACGTCCGTGGTACAGGTAGCCGGCGCGGTCGAAGACGCACGCCTCGATGCCGGCCTTCTTCGCGGCCGCGGCGAGCTGCTTGCCGACCTCGGCCGCCTGCTCGCTCTTGTCGCCCTTGAACGACTTCTTCAGCGCGATCCAGGACGCGGCCGCGAGCGTCTTGCCGGTGAGATCGTCGACGAGCTGCGCCTCGATGCCCCGGTTCGACCGGAAGACCACGAGACGCGGCCGCTGCGGCGAGCCGTTCACCCTGCCGCGCACGCGCTTGTGGCGGCGAAGGCGTCCTTCCCTGACCGTCAAGCTAGGCACGCTTGCCCACCTTCCTGCGCACGTACTCGCCCTCGTAGCGAATGCCCTTGCCCTTGTAGGGCTCCGGCGGGCGAACCTTGCGAATCTCGGCGGCCGTCTGGCCGACCTGTTGCTTGTCGGTGCCCTTCACGACGACCTGGGTCGGCACCGGAACTTCGAAGCTGATGCCCGTCCGCGGCTTGATCGTGACGGGATGGGAGTAGCCGACCTGGAGCTCGAGATCGTTGCCCTTGAGCGCCGCGCGATAGCCGACGCCCTGAATCTCGAGGCGCTTCTCGAAGCCCTTCGTCACGCCTTCGACCATGTTCGCGACAAGCGTGCGCGTCAGGCCGTGCAGCGAGCGGTCCTCGCCGCGCTCCGTCGGCCGCGTGACGACGACGGTGTCCTCCTCCTGCGCGATCGCCATGCGCAGCGGAACCTGCTGCTGCAGGGTTCCGAGCGGGCCGGTGACGGCCACGCGCCCAGGCTCCACCGAGACGGTGACGCCGGAGGGGATCTCGATGGGCTTTTTTCCGATTCGGCTCATTCGCTCACCAGATGAAGCAGACGACCTCGCCACCGATCCCGCGCTCCTGCGCGGTCCGGCTCGTGACGAGCCCGGAGGACGTGGACAGGATTGCGACACCCATCCCGCCCAGCACACGCGGGAGACGATCCTTCCGCGCGTAGACCCGGCGGCCCGGCTTGGAGATGCGCTTCAGGCCAGAGATGACCCGCTCGCGATTCCGGCCGAACTTGAGGTCGACGACCAGGGTATCGAAGGATTCGCCCTTCTCGACGTGATAGTCCCGGATGTAGCCCTCCTCCTTCAGGAGGCGGGCGATCTCCACCTTCATGCGCGAGCTCGGCATCACGGCCTTGTCGTGGAGCGCCTTGTTCGCGTTCCGGATGCGAGTGAGCATGTCGGCGATCGGATCGGTCAGCATCGGGTCACCAGCTCGATTTCGTCATGCCGGGGATCGCGCCCTGATGTGCGAGGTCGCGCAGGCAGATGCGGCAGAGCCCGAACTTGCGGAACACCGCGCGCGGACGGCCGCATTTGTTGCAGCGCGAGTAGTTGCGCACCCGGTACTTCTGCGGGCGCTTCTGCTTGACGACGAGGCTCGTTTTTGCCACTTAGTCCCTCCTTGGCCCTTCGCCGAACGGCAGGCCGAGGGCCTGCAGTAGGGCGCGAGCGTGTTCGTCGGTCTCGGCGCTGGTCGTGATCGTCACGTCGAGGCCGCGTACCTGCTGGATGTCGTCGTAGTTGATCTCGGGGAAGATGATCTGCTCGCGCACGCCGAGCGAGTAGTTGCCGCGCCCGTCGAACGAGGCCGGGTTGAGGCCGCGGAAGTCGCGGATGCGCGGCAGCGCGATGGAGACCAGCCGGTCGAGGAACTCGTACATGCGCGCACCGCGGAGCGTCACCCTCGCGCCGACGGGCATGCCCTCGCGAACCTTGAACTGCGCGATCGACTTCCGCGCTTTGCGCACCTGGGCGCGCTGGCCGGCGATCGTCGTCAACTCCTCGATGGCGGAATCCATCTGCTTCGCGTCGGTCTTCGCCTCGCCCACGCCCATGTTGAGCGTGATCTTCTGGAGACGGGGAACCTGCATGACCGAGGCGAAGCCGAGCTCCTCCTTGAGCAGCGGGCGGATCTCGCCTTCGTAGCGCTCCTTCAAGCGCGGCGTATAGGTGTCGGTCGCGGCCGCACTCATGTCTTGTCGATCTCCTGGCCGCAGCCGTCGTTCTTGCACACGCGGATGCGGACCGTCTTGTCCTTCACGGTCTTCAGCACGGTGCCGACGCGCGTCGGCTTCTTGCACGTCGGGCAGACGATCATCACGTTCGACACCGGAAGCGGCGCCGACTTCTCGATGATCCCACCGGGGACGATCGACGGGCCGCCCATGCGGCTCGAGTTCTGGATCGGACGCGGGCGCTGGTGCCGCTTGACCATGTTGACGTTCTCGACGAGCACGCGGCCGTCCTTCGGCATGGAGGCGATGACGCGGCCTTCCTTGCCACGGTCCTTGCCGCGAATCACGTGGACGATGTCGCCCTGGCGGATCTTCATCGTTTGGGCCATCTACAACACCTCCGGGGCGAGCGAAACGATCTTCATGAAGTTCTTCTCGCGCAGCTCGCGGGCGACCGGCCCGAAGATGCGCGTGCCGCGCGGGTTGCGCTGCGCGTCGATGATCACGGCCGCGTTCTCGTCGAACGCGATCGTGGTGCCGTCGACGCGCCCGAACGGCTTGCGCGTCCGGACGACGACGGCGCGAACGACCTCGCCCTTCTTGACGGCACCCTGTGGCGTCGCCGTCTTGACGGTGCCGACGATGATGTCGCCCACCCGCGCGTAGCGGCGGTGGTGACCGCCCATCACGCGGATGCACAGGAGCTCGCGGGCGCCGGTGTTGTCGGCCACCTTCAGGCGGGATTCCTGCTGAATCACTTCGCAACCTCGACGATCTCGGCGAGCCGCCAGCGCTTGGTCGCCGACAGCGGACGCGTCTCGACGATGCGCACGACGTCGCCGACGCTGGCGGCGTTCTGCTCGTCGTGAGCATGGAACTTGACGGAGCGCCGCACGACCTTCTTGTACCGCGGGTGCGACTTGATCACGTCCACCTTCACGACGATGGTCTTGTCCATCGCGCTCGAGACGACGACGCCGCGGCGCTCCTGGCTGCGCCCGCGATCATGCTCGGGCTTCGGCAGGCGGACGATCGGCTTGCGCTCGGCCGCGGGCACGTGGACGCGCCGCCCCTTCTTGGGGCGCTCGGCGCGCGGAACATGCTTGCGCTTCTTCTTCGGCTGCGACTGCGCAGGCGGAGCCGCCGGCTCCTCGGCCGGAGGAGCAGGCGCCTCTGGCGCAGGAGCTTCTGCCTCTGCAGGCGCTTCCTCCGCGGGGGCCTCGGCCTCCGTGGTCTCCACACCAGACTCCGGCGCAGCCGGAGTCTCCTCGATCTCAGTCTCTTCGATCTCTTCGCTCATGACGTTCCCTTCTCGGACTCGCGCTCGTTCACGACCGTGAGGATGCGCGCGATCTCGCGCTTCGTCAGCTTCAGCCGCGCGTTGTTCTCGAGCGCGCCGGTGACCGACTGGAAGCGGAGGTTGAACAGCTCCTGACGCCGCTCGACGAGGCGATGCTCCAGCTCGTCGTCGGTCAGGTCTCTCAATTCGCTCGGCCTAGTCAAAGAGCTCGGCCTCCCGTTTCACGATCTTCGACTTGACGGACAACTTCTGGCCCGCGAGCTTCAGCGCGTCCTTTGCCAGAGGCTCCGGGACGCCGGCCAGCTCGAACATGACGCGGCCGGGCTTGATCACGGCCACCCAGCCTTCGGGCGAGCCCTTGCCCGAGCCCATGCGGGTCTCGGCCGGCTTCTTCGTGTACGACTTGTCCGGGAAGACGTTGATCCAGACCTTGCCGCCGCGCTTGATCTTGCGCGTCATGGCGATACGAGCCGCCTCGATCTGGCGGTTCGTGATCCAGCCCCGCTCGATCGCCTTGAGCCCGTAGTCGCCGAACTGCACGGTCGACTGGCCTTTCGTCTCGCCGCGCCGGCGGCCGCGATGGACCTTGCGGAACTTCGTCTTCTTCGGCATCAACATGGCTTACGACTCCTTCGGCTTTCTCGGCGCTGCCCTACGGGCCTTAGTTTCAGGAGCCGCGGTCTCCGCCGGCACCTCAGGTGCGGGAGGAACGGCCGGCGTCTCCGGGGTCTCAACAGGCGGAGCCTCTGCGCTACGCGCCTGAGTTTCAGGAGCTTCCTGATCGGCCGGCACCTCTGCGCTACGCGCCTCAGTCACGGGGGTCTCCTGATCAGCCGGCGCTGGAGGGGTCTGCGGGTCGCGACGCGGGCGACCTCCGCCGCCACCGCCGCCACCGCCGGCCGGGCGTGCACCCGCGCCAGGGCCGCGACGCTGGCCGGGCCGTCCGCCGCCCGCGCCGCCGGGACCGCCGGCCGCGCCGCGACGCCGACCGGGGCGCACGGGGCCGAGGCCCTCGCGGTCCGGACCGCGACCGCGCCCGCTCTCGCGCGACGCGCCGAGGCCTTCGACGGCACCGCCACGGCGGCGCTTCGTGTCCTGGTCGCCGAGGCGCTGGTCGCCGACCGAGATGCCCTCGTAGCCCTCGGGCATGATCTCGCCCTTGTTGATCCAGACCTTCACGCCGATGCGGCCGTACGTCGTCTTCGCCTCGACGAAGCCGTAGTCGATATCCGCGCGAATGGTATGGAGAGGCACGCGTCCCTCGCTGTAGGTCTCGCGCCGGCTCATCTCGCCGCCGCCGAGACGCCCGGAGCACTGGATCTTCACGCCGGCCGCACCCGAGCGGATCGCGGATGCGAGCGCGCGCTTCATCGCGCGCCGGAAGGCGACGCGGTTCGACAGCTGCTCGGCGATCGACTGCGCGACGAGCTTCGCGTCCAGCTCGGGCCGCTTGATCTCGTTGATGTTGATGTGGACGTTCTTCTGCGTCAGCGCGTGCAGCTCACGGCGCAGCGCGTCGACCTCGACTCCGGACTTGCCGATGACGATGCCGGGGCGCGCCGTGAAGATGTCCACGGTGATCCGCTGCTTGTCCTTCTGAATGAGGATGTCCGACAGGCCCGCGTGCGCGAGCTTCTTGTAGATGTGCTCGCGGATCTTGACGTCCTCGAGCAGGTACGCCGGGAACTCCTTCTTGCCCGTGTACCAGTTCGACTTCCAGCGGTGGATGATCCCCACACGCAGGCCGCCGGGATGGATCTTCTGTCCCACTAGTTCCCCGTCCTCTCGATGTCCGCCGGCGCGAGGACGACGGTGATGTGGCACGTCCGCTTGAAGATCTTTGCCGCGCGGCCGCGGGCGCGGGCACGCCAGCGCTTCAGCGTCGGCCCCTCGTCGGCGTACGCGGTGACGACGACGAGGTCGTCGCCGTTCCAGAGCAGGTCCGGCCGCGACTCCGCGTTCGCGACGGCGGAGCGCAGCACCTTCTCGACGTCCTTCGCGACCGCACGCTGCGAGAACGCGAGGATCGTGCGCGCCTCGGGCACCGAGCGCCCGCGGATGAGGTCGGTGACGAGCCGCGCCTTGCGCGCGCTCGAGTGCACCCACTTCGCCTGGGCCCGAACTTCCTGTGCCTGTGTCTGTGCGCTACGCGCCTGAGTTACTGGACTTGCCATTAGAGCCTCGATGTCCTCTCTCGAACCACAGGGATTACCTCTTCACCTTGGCCGCGCGATCGCCCGAATGCCCGCGGAACGTCCGCGTCGGCGCGAACTCGCCCAGCTTGTGACCGACCATCTGCTCGGAGATGAAGACGGGCACGTGCTTGCGGCCGTCGTGGACCGCGATCGTGTGCCCGACCATGTCCGGGAAGATCGTCGACGTCCGCGACCAGGTGCGGATCATCGTCTTCTGGCCGCCGTCGTTCATCTTCGTGATGCGGTCGAGTAGGCGCTGCTCGACGAACGGCCCCTTCTTGCTGGATCTACTCACTAGCGACGACCCTCCTTGCCGCGCCGCCTGGCGCGCACGATCAACTTGTCCGATTCCTTGTGCTTACGACGCGTGCGCTTGCCGAGCGTCGGCACGCCCCACGGGGTGACCGGATGCCGGCCGCCCTTCGACTTGCCCTCGCCGCCGCCGTGCGGATGGTCGACCGGGTTCATGGCCGAGCCGCGCACGGTCGGGCGCTTGCCGCGCCAGCGGCTGCGACCGGCCTTGCCGCCGGTGATGTTCTGGTGATCGACGTTGCCGACCTGGCCGACGGTCGCGCGGCACGCGAGCGGGACGCGGCGCATCTCGCCCGAGGGGAGGCGCAGGACTGCGAAGCCTTGATCCTTCGCGACGAGCTGGATGCCCGAGCCCGCCGAGCGCGCCATCTTGGCGCCCTGGCCGGGCTGGAGCTCGACGTTGTGCACGAGCGTGCCGGTCGGGATGTTCTCGAGCGGAAGCGCGTTGCCGACCTTGATGTCGGCGGCTGCGCCGGACTCGACCGTCGCGCCGACGCGCAGCTGCGCGGGCGCGAGGATGTAGCTCTTCGCGCCGTCGGCGTAGTGGAGCAGCGCGATGCGGGCCGACCGGTTGGGGTCGTACTCGATCGAGGCCACCTTCGCCGGCACACCGTCCTTCTGGCGCTTGAAGTCGATGACGCGGTAGAGCCGCTTGTGGCCGCCGCCCTGGTGGCGCGTCGTAATGCGGCCGTTGTTGTTGCGGCCGCCCTTCTTCGGCACCGGCGTCGTCAGGCTCTTCTCCGGCTCAGTCTTCGTGATCTCCTCGAAGGTGGACACCGACATGAAGCGGCGGCCGGGCGAGGTCGGCTTGTAGCGACGGATGGGCATCAGAGCTGCGCTCCTTGGAAGATCTCGATCGAGTCGCCGGCCTTGAGCTCGACGATCGCCTTTTTCCAGCCGGGGCGCGTGCCCTTGTAGATGCCGCGCCGCTTCGGCTTCGCCTGAACCTTGACCATGTTCACAGCCACGACCTTGACGTCGAAGAGCTCTTCGACTGCTTGCCGGACCTGCGTCTTGTGCGCGTCCTGGTGCACCTTGAACGTGTACTTGTTCTGGGTGATCTGCTCGTAGCTCTTCTCGGAGATCACCGGGCGGAGCAGGACCTGAGCCGGGTGCAGGCTCATGACGCCCTCCTTTGGAGGGCGTCTAGGGCGCTCTCGGAAACCAAGAGGGAGCGTGCCCACACAACTTCGGCCACTTCCAGCTCGGACGGGACGGTGACGATGACGCGGTGGAGGTTGCGAAAGGATTTGGCAAGCGTGATCTCGTCGTCGTTGACGACGACGACCGTCGGTGTCTCGCCGCCCCATTTCGTGAGCAGCTCGAGCGCGGCCTTTGTCGACGGCGCTTCGAAAGCAGCGGTGCTGAGAAGACCGAAGGAGCCGGCCTGAACGTGGTCACTCAGAGCTGCGCGCAGCGCAGCTCTCGCTGCCTTCTTGTTCACCTTGACCGAGAAGTCGCGCGGGCTCGGCGGGAACACCACACCGCCGCCCGTGAACTGCGCGGCGCGGATGGTGCCGGCGCGCGCGCGGCCGGTGCCCTTCTGGCGCCACGGCTTCGAGCGGCCGCCGGAGACGAGCCCGCGGCTCTTCGCCGCGCGCGTGCCTTGACGGCGGTCGTTCATCTCCGCGCGCACGACCTCGTGCACGAGGTGCGGCTTGATCTCGGCGCTGAAGATCGACGCCTCGAGCGAGACTTCCTTGGCGGCCTTGCCGCCGAGCAGGGGTGCCTTCGGCGCGGCCATTACTTCGACATCTCCCGGACTTCGACGATGCCGTTCTTCGGTCCCGGCACGGCGCCCTTGACGAGCAGCAGGTTCCGCTCCGCGTCGATCGAGTGCACGGTCAGGCCGACCTGCGTGACGCGCTTGCCGCCCATGCGGCCGGCCATCTTCATGCCCTTGAACACGCGCGACGGCGTCGCCGACGCGCCGATCGAGCCCGGCTTGCGGATGTTGTGCGAGCCGTGCGAGACCGGGCCGCGGCTGAACCGGTGCCGCTTGATCGTGCCCTGGAAGCCCTTGCCGATCGAGATCCCGGCCACCTTGATCGCATCGCCGGGCTGGAAGATCTCCACCGTCACGTTCTCGCCCTGCACCGCGTCGGCGAAGTGCCCACGGAACTCGACCAGGTGCCGGTACGCGCCGGCGACCCCGTTCTTCGCGAGGTGACCGCGCTCGGGCTTGGAGATCTTGCGGTCGGCCACCGGCTCCCACGCAAGCTGCACGGCCTCGTAGCCGTCCGCGGCGGGCGTGCGCACCGCGACGACCGGGCACGGGCCGGCCTCGATGACGGTCACCGAGGTCACGCCGCCGCTCTCCTCGTCGAAGAGCTGCGTCATGCCGAGCTTCTTGCCGATGATTCCGCGCATGTCTAGAGCTTGATCTCGATGTCGACGCCGGCCGGGAGGTCGAGCCGCATGAGCGAGTCGACCGTCTTCGGGGTCGGCGAGTGGATGTCGATCAACCGCTTGTGCGTACGCACCTCGAAGTGCTCCCGCGAGTCCTTGTCCTTGAACGGCGACCGGATCACGCAGTAGACGTTCTTCTCGGTCGGCAGCGGAACGGGACCGGTGATGGTGGCGCCGGTGCGCTGAGCCGTGTCCACGATGTCCTTCGCGGACTTGTCCACCTGCTGGTGGTCGTAGCCCTTGAGGCGGATGCGGATTTTTTGCTGAGGCACCGGCGTCTACCTAGGCGATGATCTCGGTGACGGCGCCTGCACCCACGGTGCGGCCACCCTCACGGATTGCGAACCGGAGACCCTGATCCATCGCGATCGGCTGGATCATCTCGATCTCCATGTTCGTGTTGTCGCCCGGCATGACCATCTCCTGGCCCTCCGGGAGCTTGATCGACCCGGTCACGTCCGTCGTGCGGAAGTAGAACTGGGGCCGGTAGCCGTTGAAGAACGGCGTGTGCCGGCCGCCCTCTTCCTTCGAGAGGACGTACACCTCGGCCTTGAAGTGCGTGTGCGGCGTGATCGAGCCCGGCTTCGCGACGACCTGGCCGCGCTCGACCTCCTCGCGCTTGATGCCGCGGAGGAGCGCACCGGCGTTGTCGCCGGCCTGTGCGAAGTCGAGCGTCTTCTGGAACATCTCCAGCCCGGTGACGACCGTCTTCGTCGTCTGGGGATGGATGCCGATGAGCTCGACCTCGTCGCCGACCTTGCACTGGCCCTGCTCGATGCGCCCGGTTACGACGGTGCCGCGGCCGGTGATTGTGAACACGTCCTCGATCGGCATGAGGAACGGCTTGTCGACGTCGCGAACCGGCTCAGGGATGTAGGAGTCGACCGCGGCCATCAGCTCGAGGACCTTCGGCGTCCACTCCGCGTCGCCCTCGAGCGCCTTCAGCGCCGAGACCTGCACGACGGGGATGTCGTCGCCGGGGAACTCGTACCGCGTGAGGAGCTCGCGCACCTCAAGCTCGACGAGCTCGAGCAGCTCGGGGTCGTCGACCATGTCGGCCTTGTTCAGCGCCACGACGATCGCCGGCACCTGCACCTGGCGGGCGAGCAGGATGTGCTCGCGCGTCTGCGGCATCGGGCCGTCGGCCGCGGAGACGACGAGGATCGCGCCGTCCATCTGGGCGGCGCCCGTGATCATGTTCTTGATGTAGTCGGCGTGGCCCGGGCAGTCGACGTGCGCGTAGTGGCGGTTCGCCGTCTCGTACTCGACGTGCGCGGTGTTGATCGTGATGCCGCGCTGCCGCTCCTCCGGCGCCTTGTCGATGTCGTCGAAGCTGGTCGCGGCCGTGCCCGTCCCGCTCTCGGCGAGAACCTTGGTGATGGCGGCGGTCAGCGTCGTCTTGCCATGGTCGATGTGACCGATGGTGCCGACGTTGACGTGCGGCTTGTTGCGCTCGAACTTCTGCTTTGCCATGAGTGGCTCCTGGTCTCCTTGTTGCCTAGTTGGCCCCGGAGTCGACGAGCTCGCTCGCGATCGACTGGGGGACTTCCTCGTAGTGGTCGAACTCCATGTGGAACGTCGCTCGACCCTGACTCATTGAACGAATGTCTGTTGCGTAGCCGAACATCTCGGCGAGCGGGACGATCGCCCGGATCACCTGCGCGTTGCCGACGGGCTCCATCCCCTCGACACGGCCGCGCCGGCCGTTGAGGTTGCCCATCACGTCGCCGAGGTAGTCCTCGGGCGTCGTCACCTCGACGAGCATGACGGGCTCGAGCAGCTTCGGCTTCGCACGCTTTAGCGCGTCCTTGAAGGCCATCGAGCCCGCGATCTTGAACGCGCGCTCGCTCGAGTCGACCTCGTGGTACGACCCGTCGATGAGCTCGACCTTGACGTCGACCACCGGGTAGCCCGCGAGGATGCCCGAGTCCATCGCCTCGCGGATGCCCGCGTCGACGGCCGGGATGTACTCCTTCGGAATCTTGCCGCCGACGATCTTGTCGGAGAACTCGTAGCCGTCCCCCGCCTGCTGCGGGTACAGGTTGATGACCACGTCGCCGTACTGGCCGGAGCCGCCCGTCTGCCGAACGAACTTGCCCCGGACCTTCTCCGCCGGCTTCGACACCGTCTCGCGGTACGCGACCTGCGGGCGGCCGACGTTGGCGCCGACGTTGAACTCGCGCTTCAGGCGGTCGACGATGATCTCGAGGTGCAGCTCGCCCATCCCGGAGATGAGCGTCTGCCCCGTCTCATCGTCGGTCGTGACGCGGAAGGTCGGATCCTCCTCGGCGAGGCGCTGGAGGCCCGCACCGAGCTTGTCCTGGTCGGCCTTCGACTTCGGCTCCACCGCGACCGAGATGACCGGGTCGGGGAAGCTCATCGACTCGAGCACGATCGGCGCGTTGTCGGCGGAGAGCGTGTCGCCCGTCGTCGTGAACTTCAGGCCGACGCCGGCGGCGATCTCGCCCGCGTTGATCTCGTCGCGCTCCTCGCGATGGTTCGCGTGCATCTGGAGGATGCGGCTGATCCGCTCCGTCTTGCCGTTGGTCGTGTTCAGGACGCGGTCGCCGGACTTGATACGGCCGGAGTAGACGCGGAAGTACGTCAGCTTGCCGACGTACGGATCGGACATGACCTTGAAGGCGAGGGCGGAGAACGGCTCGTCCTGCGACGCGGCGCGCTCCACCTCGGCGCCCGTCTTCGGGTCGAGCCCGATCATGGGCGGCACGTCGAGCGGGCTCGGCAGATAGTCGATGACGGCGTCGAGCAGCGGCTGGATGCCCTTGTTCTTGAAGGCGGAGCCGAGCAGCACCGGCGTGATCTCGTCGGCGAGCGTCGCCGCGCGGACGGCGCGGCGGATCATGTCCGGCGTCACCGAGGACTCGTCCTCGATGTAGGCCTCGAGCACCTCGTCGTCGAAGTGGGAGATCGCGTCGATGAGCTGATGGTGGTACTCGTGCGCCTGCTCGCGCAGGCCCTCGGGAATCTCCGTGACGTCGAACTCCTGGCCGAGCTCGTCCTTGTAGACGATCGCCTGCATCTCGACGAGGTCGACGACGCCGGTGAACTGGTCCTCCTGGCCGATCGGGATCTGCACCGGCACCGGGTTGGCGCCGAGGCGGTCCTTCATGGACTGCACGGCTGCGAAGAAGTTCGCGCCGGTGCGATCCATCTTGTTGATGAACGCGATCCGCGGGACCTTGTACTTGTCGGCCTGACGCCAGACCGTCTCGGACTGCGGCTGGACGCCCGCGACGGAGTCGAAAACGGCGATGGCGCCGTCGAGGACGCGCAGGCTCCGCTCCACCTCCACGGTAAAGTCCACGTGCCCGGGCGTATCGATGATGTTGATGCGATGATCGCGCCAGAACGCAGTCGTCGCCGCGGACGTGATCGTGATGCCCCGCTCCTGCTCCTGGGCCATCCAGTCCATCGTCGCGGCGCCCTCGTGGACCTCACCCATTTTGTGGGTGCGGCCGGTGTAGTAGAGGATCCGCTCGGTCGTCGTGGTCTTGCCCGCATCGATGTGGGCCATGATCCCGATGTTCCGGACGCGATCCAGCGCGACGTTCGTCTCTGCAACCTTGGTGCTCAAATCGTCCTTTCTGCCGCCTACCAGCGGTAGTGCGCGAAGGCCTTGTTGGCCTGCGCCATCCGGTAGACGTCGTCCTTTCGCTTGAACGCGCCGCCCTGCTGGTTGAGCGCGTCCAGAATCTCGTTGGCGAGCTTGTCGCTCATGCCCTTCTCGCGCCGGTCGCGCGCGAAGGTGACGAGCCAGCGCACGGCGAGCGTGCGGGCTCTGCGCTGCGGGACTTCGACCGGCACCTGGTAGTTGGCGCCGCCGACGCGGCGGCCCTTGACCTCGAGCACCGGGGTGACCGTCTTGACCGCCTGCTCGAGCACCTCGACCGGCGGGCGGCCGGTCTTCGTGCCCACGTTCACGAGCGCGGTGTAGACGATGTCCTCGGCGACCGACTTCTTGCCGTCGAGCATCACCTTGTTGATCACCTGCGTGACGAGCGGCGACCCGTAGACGGAGTCCGGTGTGACCGAACGGACCTGAGTTTCACCACGGCGAGGCATCAGCTGCCTCGCTTGGCGCCGTAGCGGGAGCGGGCCTGCTTGCGATCGGCCACGCCGGAGGTGTCGAGCGCGGCACGGATGATCTTGTACCGGAACCCCGGCAGGTCGGCGGTGCGACCGCCGCGGATGAGCACGACCGAGTGCTCCTGCAGGTTGTGGCCCTCGCCCGGGATGTAGGCCCCGACTTCCATGCCGTTCGTCAGCCTGACGCGAGCGACCTTCCGCAGCGCCGAGTTCGGCTTGCGCGGGGTGGTCGTATACACGCGCGTGCAGACGCCCCGCTTCTGCGGGGAGCCGGCCAGCGCAGGCGCCTTGGTCTTCGCCTTGGCGGCTTTGCGGCCCTTGCGCACGAGTTGATTGACAGTCGGCATGAGTCCTTCGTCTAGTCCCTTCACACAAAGAGACGGTCGGCTTGGGGCGGAGGCCCCTGCCAACCGGCCCGCGGAATGGTAGCGAAGGCGCGTCGATACCGTCAAACGCGCGAAAGATGCCGCTTTCAGGGGCTGGCGCGCGTCCGGCGCCGGTGACTAGAGTCTCCCCGCCTCCGTGAGCCACCTCTTGATTGCGGCGCTCGGCGCCGGCCTGATCCTGCTCGTCGGGGTGCTTCTGGGCCTGCTGCGCCGGTCGGGCGGCCGGGTGGCGGAGGTCGAGCGGCGGCTGGATGCGCTCGCGGCCGACCTCGGCGGCGCTGTGGAACGGGCCGAGGAGGAAGGCCGCCGGAGCCGGCTCCTGGGCGACATCACCGGGACGATCGACCTGGACGAGGTGCTCTCGCGGGCGCTCGAGGCGATCACGACCGTGCCCGGTGTGGACGCGGCGCTCATTCGAGTCGAGGGCGAGAACGCCCCGATCATCGCGGCGCACGGGCTCGCCGACGAGGAAGCCGCACGGCAGTCAGCGGCGGTGCCGCCGGGCCACCGCGACCTGCGGGCGGTCGAGCTCACGTACCGCTACGCAGAGGGTGCCCGCGACGACGCGCTGCGCGGCGGCCTGGCGCTGCCGCTCGCCGACGAGAGCGGCCCGGTCGGGACGCTCCTCGTTCTGACGAGGACTCCCGGGCAACGGTTCGAGGACGACGAGTTGCTGCGCCTGGAGGAGATCGCGAACCGCACGGCGCCGGCGATCGAGAACGCGCGCCGATTCCGGGAAGCCCGTCAGCTCGCCGACCTCGACGCCCTGACGGAGCTGCACAACCGCCGCTACTTCCACGAGACGCTCGCCCGCGAGACCGTGCGCGCTCGCCGCTACGCGCGCAAGCTCGCGCTCATCGTGTTCGACCTCGACGACTTCAAGGAAGTGAACGACCGCATCGGCCACCTCGCCGGCGACGCCGTCCTCGCCGAGGCGGCCGCGCGGATGCGCGAAGTCGTCCGTACCGCAGACGTCCCGTGCCGCGTCGGCGGCGACGAGTTCGCGGTGATCATGCCGGAGTCGTCGCTCGAGGACGCCGAACAGCTCTTCCAGCGCATCCAGACGGTGATGTCGACGCGCGCACTCGGTCAAGCCGGGCGCCTCCATCTTTCCGCCGGGCTCGCCGAGTTGACTCCCGAGGACGACTCCGTCTCGCTCTTCGAGCGAGGCGATCGCGCGCTGTACACGGCCAAGCAGGCCGGCAAGGGCCGGTCCATGGCGGCTTCAGCTTGAAGTGCTGCGCACTTCAAGCTGGATGAGGTTCTGCTCCGCAGAGCGGACGCGGGCAAAGCCCGCGTCCTCTTACGTGACCCGAGCGATGCGTCGTGCCGCGCGGACGGTGGTGCCCTGGCGGGCATCCCCGCCCGCGTCAGTCCGGCCTCCGCGTAAGTCGGCTCCGCCTGGGCTTACGCTCCGGCCTTTGGCGTTGCGTGTCGGCTCCAGCGCCCGAACCCACAACGACATCTCGGGGCGACGCCAACGCGCAGCGTTAGCGGAGACCGAACGAGCGCGTGGGGATGGCGTAGCCACCACCACGCGCGCAGAACCACGCTTCGCCGACACTCATAAGAGCTCCGCGAAGCGGAACCTTCAGCGGATGAAAGTGCGCAGCACTTTCATCCGAGGCGCAGGAAGGGCAGGTACTGCACGAGATCGACCGCGGCCGGTTGCGGCAGGTCGTCCTTCGCGCACGTCGCCGTCGTGAGCGCGGCACGCTGCTTGCCGACCGTCCACTTCTCGAACACGACGCCCTGCGCGAACGTTCGCAGCGCCGCCGCGATCGCCGGGCGCGCGCGGCCGAGCGGCACCGCGCCGAGCGGCGACGCGTCCTGCAACGCCTTGACCGAGAACGTGCCGGTGCTCGTCAGGAGCGACTCCGACTTCCCAGTCGCGAGCGCGAACAGCCGGTCGGGCGCGACGTCCTGCAGCGCGAGCCCCCTCGCCTGGCGTCCGAGCCAAGGTGGCAACGGTTTCGCCTGCACGAGGCGCACTTCCAGGTCGGGATACGACGTGTAGAACGTGCTCACGTCGGCAGCGGACGGAGACGCAGCCGGCAGCAACGGCTCGACCCGCGCGCGCCGGAGTTGGTCGGCGAGAATCGCTCGCGCCTCCGGCACAGTCGCATGCGCGCGCGACAACGCGGCGACGTATAGCGCGCGACTGCCGCGGAACTCCTGACGGATCACCGCGCGTTCCGCCGCGAGCACGTCGGCGGTCGCGACCGGCTGCGCCGCGCTCTCGACGAGCCGCTCGTACAGCGCGCTGTACGCCGTCTCGCGATCGCCGGTCACCTGTGCGAGCTGGTCGATCGCCGCGGTCGAGAGCATCTGCTTGCCGACGACGCACTGCGTGCCCGCGGCGAGGACGCTCAGCTGGCCTTCGGTGCGCGACGCGTCGAATCCCTGGATCGCGTTCGGCGCGTCACAGAGCGCAGGCGACCGCGCCCACAGCCACGCGCACAGCGCGAACGGCTTGTCCGGATCCTGCTCGGCGGCGTTCCACTCGCCCCACCCCCACGACCACACTGACGCAATCCCGGTCTCGGCCGCAACCTGCTGAGCGGCGAGCGACTGCCACTTCGCCACCTGATACCACGCAGACGCCGGCTGCAAATTGTTTCGCCCACCGAATCCGGGCGTCGTCGCGAAGCTCATCATCAGCCCGACGCGGTTCGCGGGGATGCCGATGGAGGTGAAGTCCAACACGGCCTGTCGGTAGTCCATGCGCAGCGTCCGGTTCCCGAGGACCGGCCCGAGCTTCCACGTCGACGGCGCAGGCACGTAGATCTCGCGCACGAGCTCGGCCGACTGCGCCGCCTGCTGCCACCACACGCCGGCGTCGCCGCCGGTGTACGGCTTCGAAGGAAGGAGCAGCACGGGGTGCGCGCCGAGCCCCGCCAGCCCCTGCACGAATGCGAGGATGTCCGCCCGGTACTGCGCGTTGTTGTCCGACCACGGCGTGACGAGCCCCGGCCCCGAGAGCTCGTTGAGCACGATCACGGGCGTCGCGCATCCGGTCTGCTGCTGCGCGAACGCAAAGAACGTCTTCACGCGACCCGGGATGAGTGACGGATTCGCGGGCGCCGTCGTCGTCCCCACGCGGTTCTTGAGATTGAGGTCGAAGTACACCGTCGCCGCGCCGGCAGTGCGCATCTGCGCCGGATACGTGCCGCTCGACACGCCGACGACGATTCCGGGCTTGCCGAGGATCGCGTTGAACTGGGTGGTCTGCCACCCGAACTCCGCCCAGACCGGCTGTATCGCGGGGATGCCGCACTGGCCTGCGTACGGCGCAGGCGTGGCGGCATGCGCAGCCGCCGGCCACGCGAGGACGAGCACGAGTGAGACGAACGCCTTCTTCACGACCCCGACCCTTGATACCAGACGGGCCGCCCGGAGGCGGCCCGTCTTACGCTTCATTTACTTGCCCCGGCTGCCGACCGGCGGCGAAAAGAGACCGGTACCTGCTTCCTTAGCCCTCCGAATCCAGCGGGGTATCGACCTCGGGGATCTCCGTCGCCTCGATCTCCTCGTGGGACGGGCCACCGTTGCCGCCGGGCTCGCCGCCGAAGTCGAGGCCGAGGTCGGCGAGGCTGTCGTCGCCGTCGGAGCCGATCTCCTCGAGCGCCGCGAGCAGCTGCTCTTCCGTCTGCGGCCGCGTGTACGCGCTGACCGGCACGGCCGACGAGGGGCCGATCTCGATCGTGCGGTACCGCTTCAGGCCGGTCGCAGCTGGGATCAGTTTGCCGATGATGACGTTCTCCTTCAGGCCGAGCAGGCGGTCGACCTTGCCCTCGATCGAGGCGTCGGTCAGCACCTTGGTCGTCTCCTGGAAGGAGGCCGCCGAGAGGAAGGACTCGGTCGCGAGCGATGCCTTCGTGATCCCGAGGATCAGCGGCTCGGACGTCGCCTGTTCCTTCTTCTCCTTCTTGACGCGCGCGTTCTCACGGTCGAGCACGAGCTTGTCCACGAGCTGACCCGGAAGAAGATCGGTGCCGCCGTTGTTCTCGATGCGCACCTTCTTCAGCATCTGCCGGACGATGAGCTCGATGTGCTTGTCGTGGATGTCGACGCCCTGCGACTTGTAGACCTTCTGCACCTGGTCGACGAGATACAGCTCGATCGCCGTGTAGCCCTTCAGGCGCAGCAGATCGGCCGGGCTGATCGAGCCCTCGTGCAGCGCGTCACCGGCCTCGACCTTCTCGCCGTGCGTAACGAGCAGCCGTGTGCGGCGCGGGACGGTGTACGAGCGCTCGTCCTCCTCCTTGCCACTGTCGGCGAGGATGGTGAGCTTCACCTGCCGCTCGGTCTCCTCGATCGCGATCGTGCCGTCGATCTCCGCGAGCTGGGCGGCGCCCTTCGGGTTCCGCGCCTCGAAGATCTCCACGACGCGCGGGAGGCCGTGCGTGATGTCCGCGCCGGCGACACCGCCGGTGTGGAACGTCCGCATCGTGAGCTGCGTGCCCGGCTCGCCGATCGACTGCGCGGCGATGATGCCGACCGCGTCGCCGATCTCCGACATCTCGCCGGTGGCGAGGAACGTGCCGTAGCACGCCTGGCACACGCCGGTCTCAGCCTTGCACTTGAGCACCGAGCGCACCGGCATGACGAACGCCTCCGCTGCGTCGCCGAGCTCCTCGACGATCTCGCGCAGGCGCGGCATGGTGATCTCCTCGCCCTGCTCGGCGATCACCGTCTTGCCGGGCCGGCCCGATGCGAGCGGCTTGTGGATGTCGGAGGCGAGGATCCTGGCAGCGACGCTCTTGTTGAGGCCCTCCGCGTTGAAGAGCGGCAGCTCGACGAAGTCCTTCGTCTTGCAGTCCGCCTCGCGGATGATCACGTCCTGCGAGACGTCGACGAGACGCCGCGTCAGGTAGCCCGAGTCGGCGGTACGAAGCGCCGTGTCGGCCAGACCCTTGCGCGCGCCATGCGTCGAGATGAAGTACTCGAGGACGGACAGCCCCTCCATGAAGTTCGCCTTGATCGGGCGCTCGATGATCTCGCCCTTCGGATTCGCCATGAGCCCGCGCATGCCGGCCAGCTGGCGGAGCTGCGCGAACGATCCGCGGGCGCCGGAGTTGGCCATCATGTACAGCGGGTTCAGCTCGTCGAGGTTCGCGAGCATCGCGTCGGAGACGACGTCGGTCGCCTCTGTCCAGATGTTCACGATCGACTCGTGCCGCTCGGACTCGGTGATGAGCCCGTGCTCGTACGCCTGCTCGACCTTGTCGACACGCTCCTCGTACTCGGCGAGCAGCGCTTCCTTCTCCGGCGGGATGACGACGTCGTTCTTCGAGATCGTCACGCCGGCGCGGGTCGCGTACTGGAAGCCGAGATCCTTGATCGTGTCCAGCACCGACGCCACCGTGTGGGCGCCGTACTCCTCGACGAGGCTCGAGATGAAGTCATCGAGGGTCTTCTTGGAGAGCGTGCTGTTCAGGTAGTCGTGGTACTGCGTGTACTCGCCCTCGAGCGGGCCGACGGCCTCGCGCAGCGCCCGGTCGATCTCCGCGTTGAAAATGACGCGGCCCGCGGTGGTGAGCACGAGCTCGCCCTCCCACAGGTACTCGATCGGTGCCTGCAGGGTCATCTGCTTCGCGTCGAGCGCGAACTGGACGTCCTCCTCGGTGCGGAAGCGCTGCGGCCGCGGGTCGAGGCCCTCGACCGTCAGATCCTCGAACTTCAGATCCGAGTAGGTGAGGTAGTACGAGCCGAGCACCATGTCCTGCGTCGGCGTCGCGAGCGCGCGGCCGGATGCAGGCGACAGGATGTTGTTCGCCGAGAGCATCAGGATCCGCGCCTCGGCCTGCGCCTCCGCCGACAGCGGCACGTGCACAGCCATCTGGTCGCCGTCGAAGTCGGCGTTGAACGCGTGGCAGACGAGCGGGTGCACCTGGATCGCCTTGCCCTCGACGAGGACCGGCTCGAACGCCTGGATGCCGAGGCGGTGAAGCGTCGGGGCGCGGTTCAGCAGCACCGGGTGCTCCTGGATGACCTCCTCGAGGATGTCCCAGACCTCGGCCTGCATCTGGTCGACGTGCCGCTTGGCCGCCTTGATGTTCTGGACGATCTTCCGCTCGACGAGCCGGCTCATGATGAACGGCTTGAAGAGCTCGAGCGCCATCAGCTTCGGCAGGCCGCACTGGTGCAGCTTCAGGTACGGCCCGGCGACGATCACCGAGCGGCCCGAGTAGTCGACGCGCTTGCCGAGCAGGTTCTGGCGGAACCGGCCCTGCTTGCCCTTGAGCATGTCGGACAGCGACTTCAGCGGGCGATTTCCGGGCCCGGTCACCGCGCGGCCGCGGCGGCCGTTGTCGAACAGTGCGTCGACGGCCTCCTGCAGCATGCGCTTCTCGTTGTTGACGATGATCTCGGGCGCGCCGAGGTCGAGCAGCCGCTTGAGGCGGTTGTTCCGGTTGATCACGCGCCGGTAGAGGTCGTTGAGGTCGGAGGTGGCGAAGCGTCCGCCGTCGAGCTGGACCATCGGCCGCAGCTCCGGCGGGATCACCGGGACGGCCTCGAGGATCATCCACTCGGGCTTGTTCTCCGAGGTGAGGAACGCCGAGACGACCTTCAGGCGCTTGATCGCGCGCTGCTGCTTCTGCCCCTTGCCGGTGCGGATCTGCTCGCGCAGGATCGCGGCCTCGGCGTTGAGGTCGAGGTCCTTGAGCAGGTCGCGGATCGCTTCCGCTCCCATGCCGCCGCGGAAGTAGACGCCGAATCCGTACGGCGATCCGAAGCGGTCCTTGAGCTCGCGGAAGATCTGCTCGTCGTTGACGATGAGCTTCGGCTCGAGCTCGCGGAACAGCGTCCACGTCTGCTCGAGGCGGCGCACGGAGTCGACGGCGGCCTCGCGCGCGTCCTCGCGGCGAGACTCGATGTCGAGATACATCTCGCGCACCTTCAGCGCCCACTGGATGATCGCGTCCAGGTCCTCCTTCTGGATGCGGCCGTCCGTGCGCAGGCACAGGTCGTTCGTCAGCTCGCGGATGTCGCTGTCGGGCTCCGCCGAGTCGAGCACGTCGGCCA
>DATCBD010000060.1:0-15167 GCA_036512155.1 Gaiellaceae bacterium
CTCCAGTCGCCGCGCTCGAGCTCGTCGATGACGGCGACGGCCGACGCGAACGCGGAGCGCCCCAGCGTCGTCGGCACGCGGTAGTCCTCGCCGTTGTCGATCGTGACGAGCGCGACCGAGCCTGTCCGGTTCAGCTTGAAGACGGTCTGCGCCACTACTGCACGTTCTCCCAGAGGATTGCCGCGCCCATCCCCATGCCGATGCAGAGCGCCGTCAGCCCGTAGCGGCCGCCGCGCTCGCGCAGGCCGTAGGCGAGCTGCGCGATGAGGCGCACGCCAGTGGCGGCAAGCGGATGGCCGCACGCGATGGCGCCGCCGTACGGGTTGAGGCGCGGATCGTCGGCGGAGATGCCGAGCTCGTCGCACCAGGTCAGCACCTGCACGGCGAACGGCTCGTTCAGCTCGAAGAGATCGACGTCGTCGAGCGAGATACCCGCCTGTTCGAGCACACGCTTCGTCGCGGGCACGGGGCCGATGCCCATTAGGTGCGGCTCCACGCCCGCATACGCGTACCCGACGAGGCGCAGCTTGGGCGCGAGACCGAGCTCCCCGACGGTCTCCTCGGCGGCCAGGAAGGCAGCCGTTGCGCCGTCCGTCAATCCGGCGGAGTTGCCGGCGGTGACGCGGCCGCCCGCGCGGAACGCGGGCTTCAGAGCGGCGAGCACGTCGAGGCTCGTGTCGGCGCGCAGGAACTCGTCGCGCTCCGCGACCTTCCACCCGTCATCGGTGAAGACGGCCAGCGGCACGACGGTCTCGCGCATGACGCCGTTCGTCCAGGCCGCGGCTGCCCGCTGCTGCGACGTGAGCGCAAACGCGTCCGCGCGCTCACGGGTGATCGCGGGAAAGAGGTCGTGCAGGTTCTCCGCCGTCCGTCCCATCACCGCGGCCGATTCGTCGATCAGCCGCTCGGAGGCGAAGCGGGGGTTGAAGTCGACGTCGTCGCCCATGGGGTGGTGGCCCATGTGCTCGACGCCGCCCGCGAGCGCGACGTCGGCTGCGCCGAGTGCGATCTCCCCTGCGGCGGCGGTCACGGCCGTGAGTGCGCCGGCGCACATCCGATCGACAGCGAAGCCGGGAACGGTATGTGGAATGCCCGCGAGGAGCGCGACGTCGCGGCCGAGGGTGAGCCCCTGGTCTCCGACCTGCGCGGTGGCGGCGAGGACGACGTCGCCGATCCGTTCGGGCGGGATCGCGGGGTTCCGGCACAGCAGCTCGCGGACCGCCTTGACGGCCATGTCGTCCGCCCGGGTGCGCCAGAACTGGCCTTTCGGGCCGGCTTTGCCGAACGGCGTGCGCACCCCGTCGACGAAGAAGACCTCGCGCAGCTCCCGCATGACTGAATAGTCAATCAGACGTTCGTAGACTCCCCGCATGACATGGAGCGAGCAGGCGGCAGCAGCGGTCGCGCGCTACGAGGGCGGTGAGGCACGAGACCTCGACCAGCGGCAGCTGACGCAGCTCGGCAACGCCGCGTGGGCGGCCGGCCTGTGCCTGCTGATGGACGGGCGCCGAGAGGAGGCGGCGACGTGGCTTCGGCGCGCGGCCGAGCGCTATCGCGAGAGCTGGAACGGTGCGCCGCCGGACTCGTGGGGGCGGCCGATCGCGGCGATGAAGGCGCAGCTCCTCGCCGGCGACGACGCGTCCGACGCCGCCCGGTGGGCGCTCCACGCCGGCGCGGCGCAGGCCGAATCGCCGATCGGCAGGTACGCGGCGACGCTGGCATTGCTCGTCCTCCGTCGCGACGTTGAGGCGCGCGTGCTCGCCGAGACGCTCGTCGGCCGCAACGACTTTCCCCGCGACATCGCCGACGCCGTGTGGATGATCGCCGGTCTCGACCGCATGGAATACGCCGTCGCGCTCGAGAACATCCTCAGCGACTTCGAGCAGCGCAAGGACTTTCTCGAGGACGTGCCCGTCGCCGACACCGTGCTCGTCCTGCAAGTCCTCGCGGCGGCGCGCGACATGGCGGTCGACCTGCCGCCGTCGAAGATGCTGCCGAGCTAGAGCTTCGCGGCAGCGGCGGGATCCAGCACCGCCGTCGTGGTCCCGCTGACCGCGCGGACGAGGCTTCCCGGAGTTGCGCGCGAAGGCTCGCCCGCAAAGGCGCGCGCGGATGCTTCCGCCTTGTCGGCGCCCGCGACGAGGAAGACGATCGCGCGTGCAGCGCGCAGCATCGGCAGCGTCAGCGTGATGCGGTCGACGTAGGGCTCGAGCTTCGCTTCCGCTCCGAGCACGCGCCGCTCGCTCTCGTCCAGCGTCGGCTGGTCGGGATAGAGGGACGCCACGTGCCCGTCCGGCCCGAGGCCGAGCAGCACGAGATCGAAGCGGGCGAGGTCGCCGAGCTCGCGGTCGTAATCTTCCGCGCCGGCGTCACGGCCCAGCTCGCCGCGCATGCGGTGCACTGCCGAGGGCTGCACGTCGAGCTGATCGAGCAGCGTGCGCTTCGCCATCCCGTAGTTCGAGTGCTCGTCGTCTGGAGGCACGCAGCGCTCGTCGCCCCACCACAGCTCGGTGCGGCTCCAGTCGCGCTGCCGCTCGGCGGCCAGCCCGTACGCGTCGGCGGGCGTCGAGCCGCCGGTGAGAACGACGTGGCCGCCCTCGCGCGCGGCAGTCGCGAGCAGGTCGGCGACGACAGCCGCCGGATCGTCGGCGACGACGATCTCGACCAGGCTGCTCATTCGTGTGCGCTCGCCAGCTCGCCGGCGCGCGTCATCGCCGCCTGCACGGCGTTGAGGAGCGCGGCGCGGACGCCTGCCTGTTCGAGCTCGCGGATGGCGGCGATGGTCGTGCCTCCGGGCGAGGTCACCGACTCGCGCAGCTCCACCGGGTGCATGCCGAGATCGCGCAGCTGCTTCGCGGTGCCGAGCATCGTCTGCACGACAAGCGTCGTCGAGATCTCGCGCGAGACGCCGAGCAGGATCCCTGCCTCGATCATCGCCTCGGCGAGCAACGCGAAGTACGCAGGTCCAGATCCGGACAGCGCCGTCACCGCGTCCATCGCCGACTCCGGGACGCGCACGACACGGCCGAGATGCGCGAGCGCGTCCTCTGCGAGCGCGAGATTCTCCTCCCCCGCGTGTGCGCCGGCGCAGATGCCCGCCATGCCCTCGTGCACGATGGACGGCGCATTCGGCATCGCGCGCACGACCGGCACGCCGGGCGCGATGCGCGCCTCGATCTGCGCGGTCGGGATGGCGGCGGCGATGGACAGCACCGTCTGCTGGGCCGTGAGCAGCTGTCCGACCTCGGCGAGCAGGGCGTCGATGTCCTGGGGCTTCACGGCGACGACGACGAGCTCTGCTTTCGCGACGGCGCTTGCGTTGTCGGTCGTCGCCTCGACTCCGTGACGGTCGCGCAAATCATTCGCGCGGGCTTCGGTGCGGCTCGAGACGACGATGTCGGTCCAGCCGGCCCCGAGGAGGCCGACGAGCAGCGCTTCGCCGATGCGGCCGCATCCGAGGATCGCGATCATGGGGCTCAGTCTGCCTAGGCCGCTTCGGCGGCGTCGAACGACAGCAGGCCGCGGCCGAAGCCGGCCAGGAGGTACACGCTTGCGATCCCGGCCCATTCGCCGTACGGCTCGAGTAACTCCGCCGTCTCCCAGCCCTCGACCTCGCGGCCGCGCATCGCGCGCAGGAGCTTGACGAGGCCGAGGTCGCCGACGAGCCCGTGGTCGTAGCGGCCGAGCCCCTCGAGACACACGACGCCGACCGACCAGGGCCCGAGGCCGCGCTCGCGGCCGAGCCTGCGAACGATCGCCTCCGTCGGCTGGTCGTGGAGCCGCTCGAGGTCGAGCGAGCGGCAGATCCGGACGAGCGCGGCGCCGCGGCGCGCGTGCAGTCCCAGGCTCCGCAGTTGCGACGGTGCGAGCGCGCCCAGGTCGCCCGCGGTAGGCGCCACGTGCAACCGCTCCGGGCCTTCGGCGCACAGGGTGCGCACGATGGTCTGCTCTAGCCGCCGCGCGCGCTTCGCCTCGATCAGCTGGCCGCAGAACGCGCGCATCAGCGCGTGCGCGACGGTCGGCACGCGCACCGGACGCAGGCCACGCAGCTCGCGCGACGCGCGCCCGAGCAGCGGGTCGTCGCGCACCGCGACGAGGAAGCCGGAGTGGTCGTCGTCGAGCGCGAGGATCCAGCGGAGCCGCTCCGCCGACGCGGCCGAGTCGGCGCGGATCGTGACGGATCCGCCGGGCGACTGCCATGCACGTGCGGTCTCGACGCGGCCGTCGACTGCGAGCACCTGCGTGAGCAGTCCGTCCCGGAACGTGCGCGTCGCGTCGCTCGCGGTTCGCGCCGACAGCGCGAGCGAGTACGGGCCTCGGGGCGTGACCGCGAGCTCGAAGCTCACCGCTCGGCGCGCGCGTGCTGAGGCGTTGCGCGCATTCCGAGCTCGGCGGCGCGATCGAGCACGTCGAGCGCGTCCGCCTCCTTACCGGTGGTCCGGAGCATGTGACCCCAGGCGCGGCACGCGTTCGCGGCGGGGTGCCAGCGGCCTTCGCTCTCGAGGATGCCTACGGCTTCGCGATATGCCTCGTTCGCGGGCTCCGTCTCGCCGTTGAGAGCGAGCCCGTCCGCGAGGGCTGCAAGCGCGTGGCCGCGATCAGCCGGCTGCGCGTCGATCGCGAGCGCATCGCGTGCGAGCGCGACGGCCGAGTCGTGATCTTCGGCGAGTGCGGCGATCCTCGACCGCTGGACCAGCATCTCGACGAGGTCGTCCTTGGACGGACTGATGCCGAGGAGCCGGTGGGCACGATCGAGGTGCTCGGTCGCGTGCGCCGAATCGCGTCGCTCGAGGTAGATCGCGGAGGCGAGGATGTGGGCGCGCGCGAGATTCAGCGCGTCCTCGGTCGTCTCCAGCAGCGCGATCGCCTTGCGGACGTTCGAGAGAGCGGTTGCGCCGCGTCCCTCTTGCGCCGCGATGCGCGCGATCGACCAGTACAGGCGAACGCGCATGTACGGGTCGTCCGTGTCACGCATGCGCTGCATGGCGGAACGCGCGACTTCCTCCGCGCGCGCGATCTCGCCGACGTCGGTCAGCGCGTAGCTCAGCAGCACCGCGTACCGGGCCTCGGAGGCGGCGTTGCCCTGGGCGCCTTCGAGGCACCGCTCGAGCAGGTGGACCGCGTCGGCCGGCCGGCCGGCGGAGCCGTAGACGCGCGCGAGGTTGGCGTACACGTCCACGCGCTCGGCGGGCTGGAAGGGCTCGTCCTCGAGCGCAGCCTCCAAGAGCTCGATCGCGCCCACGTGGTCGTCCCGGCCCTCGCGGACGGTGGCGAGCGCGACGCGCGCCCGGAACGTGGAGTTCCCGTCGGCCGCGTTCAGCGCGTCGGCGAGGAGCTCTTGCAGCGCGCTCTCGGCCCCGTCATCGTCGCCGAGCCTGATGGCCAGCTCGAGGTCGGAGAGTCGCAGCTCGCGGGCGGCGGCCGGGTCGAGCTCCGAGCCCGTTTCGAGGTAGTCGGCCGAGACACCGAGCTTCGCGGCCAGCTTCCGGAGCGCCTTCACCGACGGCTGGCGCGTCCCGGCCTCGATCCGGGAGATATAGGCGTACGAGACTCCGGGAGCGGCAAGCTCGCGCTGGGACAGCCCTCGTTCCAACCGCAGTCGCTTGAGCCGTTGCCCGATCGTCTCGCCCGTAGGCGAAAGGATTCTGGACGGCACGGTCGGCATTCTTATTGCTCCAGGCCTGGTCGTCAATGGGCCGCTCCGTCTTGTCTAGGGGCCATCCTTTGCGTTGTCCCCTGTCAGACGAGAGGAGGGAACATGCTGCGGAACGCGCTCACGCTCAGGCTCGCCCTGATCCTGGCGGCGCTCGCATTGGTGGCGATCTTCGCCGGCGAGCTGCCCTGGGGCCCCGCCTAGGCCGACCGGTTGTACCGTTGCCGCCGTGACGGCCCTCGAGCTCGTGGTCTACGCGCTGCTCCTGGCCGTCGCGGCGGCAGCCGTTTGGCGTCGCCCGGTCGCGGCGCTCTATCTCTTCGTCGTCGGCCTCGCGCTCCACAACGCCGTCATGGCCGCGCTCTACGCGGCAGGTGTCCGCGGCTCGACGCTCACGGCGATCGCCGCCTGGAAGGAGATCCTCCTCGCGGTCGCCCTCGCGCGCGTCATACGAGACGCGTGGCAAGAACGGGTGCTCCCGTTCCGCCCGATGCTCGTCGACTGGCTCGCGCTCGCATATGGCGTGCTCGTCGTTCTGTATGCGGTCATCCCGCAGTCCGCCCTCGACGGCGTCGCGGGGAAGCACGCGGTCGCACTCGCCCTGAAGCACGACATCGTCCCTGTCGGCGCCTTCTTCCTCGGCCGCTCGCTCCAGCTCGGCCGTGACCAGCTCCGCCGCCTCGCGTGGACGCTGCTCGGGACGGCGGCGTTCGTTGCGGCGCTCGGGATCATCGACGTGTACGCGGTGCCGATCGGGTGGTGGCGGACGAACGGCGTCGTCGACTACTTCCGGAAGCAACTCGGCTACCACTACAACGGCACCGGCGGACTGCCGGAGAACTTCATCTACAACACCGGTTCCGAGCAGCACTTCCTGCGGCGGCTCGTGTCGACGTTCCTCAGTCCGCTCGCAGCCGGCTATCTCATGGTGGTGGCGCTGCTGCTCCTGCCGCCCCGCCGCATCGCGATCCCCTTCGGGGCGCTTGCCTTCGCCGGGCTGCTCTTCACCTTCTCGCGCTCGTCTCTCCTCGCGCTCGCAGGCGGGCTCGTCGTGCTCGCGCTCGCGTCGCGTGACTGGCGCCCCGTCGTCCTCGCCGTGGTCGTCGTCGCCGTCACCGTCGGGTGGGCGCACGTCTTCCCGAAGATCGGACCGACCGGAAAGTGGACGAAGGCCGACCTCGTCTACCAGCAGAAGCAGGCACACGCGACGAAGGGGCCGACGAGCGGCAACGCGCTCTCCGAGAACGAGCCGTCGCTGCACGAGCACTTGACGGAACTGAAGGACGGCATCCACACCGTCATCCATCACCCGCAAGGCTTCGGCCTCGGCAACGTCGGCCAGACGGCATCGCGCACCGGCACGCCGATCAAGGCGGGGGAGTCGAACTACACGGAGATGGGCGCCGAGCTCGGCATCCTCGGCTCGCTTCTCTGGATTGCGTGGGGGCTCGCCGTGCTCGTCGGGCTGTGGCGCGCACGAGCGGTGCGCATGACGGCTGCGTTCGCTGCGATTCTCGCGCTCGCGATCCAGACCGACGTCATCGGCGACCCATGGGTCGCGTACGTCGTGTGGGCACTCGCCGGTGCATTGCTGTTGAAGACGCGTCCGCAAGAGCGTCTTGCGGACGCCGCCGCGCCCGCCTAGCCTCGCGCCTGGTGTCCGTCAAGCATGCGCTCGTCCTGGCGGCGCTCGCGCTGCTTGTCCTCGCGCTCGCCCTGAGCCTGCATCACCGAACCGCCTCGTCAGGCGCCGTTCTGCCGCGCGTCCCGGGTGTTCTCAACCCCGACGTCACGCAGGCGACGATCGGCTCGACCATCTGCGTGCACGGCTGGACGGCGACCATCCGTCCGCCCGTCGAGTACACGAACGACCTGAAGGTGAAGCAGATGCGCGCGTACGGCGAGACCGGCAGCCCGTCGGACTACCAGGAAGACCACCTCATCAGCCTCGAGCTCGGCGGCGACCCCACGGATCCGCGCAACCTTTGGCCGGAGCCGTATCCGCGGGCCGCCGACGTCGACCGCATCGAGAACGAGCTGAACGCGAAGGTCTGCAGCGGCAAGCTGTCGCTGCGGGAGGGGCAGGAGCAGGAGTCGGAGCTGAAGCACACCCAGGGGTAACCTTGGGTGCATGGCGATCGACCCGCGCGTCGACATCGGGCACGTCCACCTGAAGGTCTCCGACCTCGACCGGGCGCTCGGCTTCTACGTCGGCGTCCTCGGCTTCGACGTCTTCGCCCGGCACGGCGACGAGGCGGCATTCATCTCCGCCGGCGGCTACCACCACCACATCGGCTTGAACACCTGGGAGTCGCGCGGCGCGGGCCCGCCTCCGCGCAACTCGACCGGCCTCTACCACACCGCCATTCGCTATCCCGATCGGAAGGCGCTCGCCGACGCGCTCCGCCGCGTGCTCGAGGCCGAGATCCGGCTCGACGGCGCGAGCGACCATGGCGTTTCCGTCGCTCTCTACCTGCGGGATCCCGACGAGAACGGCGTCGAGCTGTACTACGACCGGCCGCAGGACGAGTGGCCGCGCGATGCCGAGGGGAAGCCGACGATGTTCACGAAGCCGGTCGACCTCGATGCACTTCTGGCGGAGGCCTGAGACAGTGCTATATCTGTACTGAGGGTCGTGGCCAAGCCGGTTGAGCAGCTGTCCCAGGTGATCGTCCGCTTCGCGGGCGACTCCGGCGACGGCATGCAGCTGACGGGCTCGCAGTTCACCTCCGAGACCGCGCTCCTCGGCAACGACATCTCGACGTTGCCCGATTTCCCGGCCGAGATTCGCGCTCCGGCGGGCTCGCTACCGGGCGTGTCCGGGTTCCAGGTCCACTTCGCCGACTTCGACATCCTCACGCCCGGCGACGCGCCGAACGTCCTCGTCGCCATGAACCCGGCAGCGTTGAAGACGAACATCAAGGACTTGCCGAAGGGCGGCACGCTGATCGTCAACTCGGATGCGTTCAACGAGCGCAACCTGCAGAAAGCCGGGTACGCGACGAACCCGCTCGAGGACGAGTCGCTGGGCGAGTTCCAGGTGCACTCGGTGCCGCTCACCTCGCTCACCGTCGGTGCCCTGAAGGGGATCGAAGGCGTCACGCCGCGCGAGGCCGAGCGCTCGAAGAACATGTTCGCGCTCGGGCTGATGTCGTGGCTGTACGGGCGGCCGATCGAGCCGACGATCGAGTTCCTCGAGGAGAAGTTCGCAAAGCGGCCCGAGATCGCCGCCGCGAACGTGAAGGCGCTGCAGGCGGGCTATGCGTTCGGCGAGACGACCGAGTCGTTCGCGGTCACCTACGAAATCAAGCCCGCGAAGCTGACGCCCGGCACGTACCGGAACATCACCGGCAACCAGGCGCTGTCGCTCGGCCTCGTCGCCGCGTCGCGTCTCTCGAAGCTGCCGCTCTTCCTCGGCGCGTATCCGATCACGCCTGCGAGCGCGATCCTCGAGGAGCTCGCCGGATACAAGAACTTCGGCGTGCGCACGTTCCAGGCGGAGGACGAGATCGCCGCTGCGGGTGCCGCCGTCGGCGCCGCGTTCGGCGGCTCGCTCGGCGTCACGACGTCGGCGGGGCCGGGTGTCGTGCTGAAGGCGGAGACGATCGGGCTTGCGATCATGCTCGAGCTGCCGCTCGTCATCTGCGACATCCAGCGCGCGGGGCCGTCGACGGGGATGCCGACGAAGCCGGAGCAGGGCGACCTGCTCATGGTGCTGTTCGGGCGGAACTCGGAGTCGCCGGTGCCGGTCGTGGCGCCTCGGTCGCCGTCGGACTGCTTCGACGCGGCCATCGAGGCGTGCCGCATTGCACTCAAGTACCGCACTCCCGTCTATCTCCTGTCGGACGCGTATCTCGCGAACGGCTCGGAGCCGTGGCTTCTGCCCGACGTGGAGTCGCTGCCCGACATCTCGACAACGTTTGCCACCGAGCCGAACGACGGCGACGAGTTCCTGCCGTACCTGCGCGACGAGCAGACGCTCGCGCGGCCGTGGGCCGTGCCCGGAACGCCCGGGCTCGAGCACCGCATCGGCGGCCTCGAAAAGGCGGACCGCACCGGCAACATCTCCTACGACCCCGACAACCACGACCTGATGACGCGGCTGCGCGCGCAGAAGGTCGCGGGGATCGCGAGCGATATCCCCGAGCTCGAGGTGGACGACCCGGACGGCGACGCGCGCGTGCTCGTGCTCGGCTGGGGCGGGACGTACGGGCCGATCGCCGCCGCCTGCCGGCGCGTGCGCACCGGCGGTCGCGCGGTCGCGCACGCGCACCTGCGCCATCTCAATCCGTTCCCGCGCAACACGGGCGAGGTGCTGCGACGGTACGACAAGGTGCTCGTGCCGGAGATGAACCTCGGCCAGCTACTGAAGCTCGTGCGCGCCGAGTTCCTCGTCGACGCGGTCGGCTACAACCGCGTCAGCGGCATCCCGCTGCGGTCGGCCGAGGTCGCAGACGCCATCGAGGCCATGGTGGACCAGTGAGCACGAACGGACATCTCACGGCGAAGGACTACCGCACCGACCAGGAGGTGCGCTGGTGCCCGGGCTGCGGCGACTACGCCATCCTCGCCGCGATGCAGTCGTTCATGCCCGAGCTCGGGATCGCGCGCGAGAACACCGTGTTCGTCTCGGGGATCGGCTGCGCCGCGCGCTTCCCGTACTACATGAACACGTACGGGATGCACTCGATCCATGGGCGTGCGCCGGCGATCGCGACCGGCCTCGCGACGACGCGGCCGGATCTCTCCGTCTGGGTCGCGACCGGCGACGGCGACGCGCTCTCGATCGGCGGCAACCACCTGATCCACGCGCTGCGCCGCAACGTCAACTTCAAGATCCTCCTCTTCAACAACCGGATCTACGGGTTGACGAAGGGGCAGTACTCGCCGACGAGCGAGCTCGGCAAGGTGACGAAGTCGACGCCGATGGGCTCGCTCGATTGGCCTTTCAACCCGCTCTCGCTCGCCATCGGCGCCGAGGCGACGTTCGTCGCGCGCGCCATCGACACGGACAAGGCGGGAATGACCGCCGTGCTGCGCGACGCAGCCGAGCATCGCGGCAGCGCGTTCGTCGAGATCTTCCAGAACTGCCCGATCTTCAACGACGACGCGTTCGCGTTCGTCCGCGACGACAAGGAGGGCGTCAATCGCGTCCCGCTGCGTGACGGCGAGCCGATCACGTGGGGCGCCGGCGGGGAGAAGGCGCTCAGGCAGCGCTCGGACGGCTCGATCGAGATCTGCCGCGCGGACGACGAGGGCGTGCTCGTGCACGACGCACACCACGAGGGCGCAGCCCTTGCCTTCGCGCTCTCACGTGTGACGCAGGAGTCGCACGGCGGCACACCGGTCGGCGTCTTCCGCGACGTCGAGCGCCCGGTCTACGACGATCTGATGGCCGGCCAGCTCGCGGCCGCGACGGAGAAGTTCGGCGAGGGCGACCTCGGCGCGCTGCTGCACAGCGGCGAGACCTGGGAGATCGGCTGAAAGTGCTGCGCACTTTCAGCCGGTGAAGAGTCCCGCTTCGCTTGGGTCTGTCGGTGGAGGGATGTTCCGCGCGCGCGGTGGCGGCTAGCCGTCCCCACGCGCTGGTTCGCCTGCGCATAAGCCGGCTGCGCCCGGCTTACGCTCTCGCCTTCTTCGTTGCTTCGGCGGAGGGTCTACTGCTGTAAGCGTCGCGCCAATCTCGACGATCTCGGGCCGGAGCTAACGCGAAGCGTTAGCGGGACCCCACATCGCCTGAAAGTGCGCCAGCACTTTCAGGCGGGAGTAGGCCGGGCGCGCGGGGGAACGCGCCCGGTCTACGCCGTGAGCGGAGACGTCTGAATCGACGTCTCCTCGTCACTTGACGTCGCAAGCGACGCCGTAGGCCGACCCTCGTTGCCGTTTCGCGCCTGGATCAGAGCCCGCTCGAGCGCATGCTCGAGGGTCGACCGGCGGAAGGGCTTCATCACGTAGTCGACCGCCTCGAGGCTGGACGTTTCCTCGCTGGGCGGTTCGATGCTGACGCAGAGGATCGGCAGCCGCAGGAGCCGCTGCCGCAGTCGGTGTGCAAGCCGCAGACCCGGCCCGGAAGCCGGCTCGAGCACCATCAAATCGGGCTCCTCGCCCTCGGCCAGCTCTCGCTGGCCGATCGGTTTGTGACCGAGCCGCAGGACGAGGAGCTCAAGAAGCGACCGGTTGGCCGGATCAGGATCCACGATCAAGATGGTCGCCACGAGTCAAGAGTGCTCCTTCGGTGGGGGAAGACCGCCTGAGCGTGGTATGGATTCGGTATGAGCGCTGCCCGCGTACTGGTCGTCGACGACGACGAGGACATCCGGTCCCTCGTCCGGACCCTGCTCGAGCGGGCCGGCGCGATCGTGTTCGAGGCTCCCGACGGCCGCGAAGGCCTGCGCGAGTTCCATGCGCAGCGCCCCGATCTCGTCATCCTCGACGTGTCGATGCCGGAGCTCGACGGCTGGCAGATGCTCGACCGCATCCGCGATATGTCGGACGTACCGGTGCTCATGCTCACCGCGCGCGCCGACGAGTTGGAACGCGTGCGAGGGCTGCACGCCGGAGCCGACGACTATGTCGTCAAGCCGTTCGGCAAGCAGGAGCTGATCGCACGCGTACAGGCGCTGCTCCGCCGCGCGGCACGCGGCGGGCGCACGCAAGAAGCCGACTCGTACGGTGACGGCTATCTCACGATCGACTGGGGCCAGCACCGTGTCACCGTCGGCGAGCGCGAAGTGCAGCTCACGCCGCTCGAGTTCCGGCTCCTCTCCACCTTCGTGCGCAACCCCCGCCAGGTGCTCAGCCGCGAGCAGCTGCTCGAGCTCGTATGGGGCGACTCGTACGGCGTCGGCGGCGACCAGGTGAAGCTCTACATCGGGTACCTGCGGCGCAAGCTCGATCCCGACGCGCCCGACGGCGTGCCGATCGAGACCGTGCGCGGCTTCGGTTACCGCTACACGGCGCCCTCCGCCTAGGCGAGGAGCGCGCGCACGCGGGTCGAGAGCTCCGCGGGCGAGAACGGCTTGCTGACGTATGCGTCCGCGCCCGCTTCGATGCCGCGCCGCACGTCCGACTCCTGCGCCTTCGCGGTGAGGAGGAGCAGCCGCGTCCCGTCGAGCTCCGGGTCGGCGCGGATGCGCCGCACGACCTCGAGGCCGTCGGGCGGCGGCATGCCGATGTCGAGCACGGCCACCTGTGGCCGCCGCTCCCGCACGAGCTCGAGCGCCTCGGCGCCGTTCCGGGCCGTGACGACGTCGAAGCCGTCGCGCGTCAATCTCGTTGCGACGAGGAGGAGGATGTCTTCATCGTCCTCCGCGACGAGGACGGTCGGGTTCGTCACGCAACGAGCTCCTGCTCGGACGACGCCTCTTCTTCTTCGCTCCCGCGGTCAGCGTGGGTCGGCAGTTCCAGCCGAAGGACGCATCCGCCGCCGTCGCGGCGCCGCGCGACAAGGCTCCCGCCGTGGCGCTCCGCGATCGCGCGCGCGATGAAGAGCCCGAGCCCTGTACCGGGAACCTGATCGCTGACGGCGCTCGGCGAGCGGTAGAAGCGCTCGAAGATGCGCTCCTCCTCGCCGGCACCGATGCCGACGCCGGTGTCGAGGACCTCGAGCGCGGCACCGGAGAGTGTGCGCTCGACGCGAACCTCGACACGGCCGCCCTCCGGCGTGAACTTCACCGCGTTCGAGATGAGGTTGTCGACCAGCTGGAGCGTGCGCCGGCGGTCGCACTCGACCCGGACGGGGCCGTCGCCTGCGAGGAAGAGCGACACACCCTTCCGGTCGGCGCGCGCGTGCATCTCGTCGAGAGCCTCGGCGGCGACCGCTTCGAGATCGGCGTCGTCGAGGCTGAGGTTGAAGCGGCCCGACTGAAGCCGGGCGGCGAGGAGCAGGTCGTCGACGAGACGCAGAAGGCGGTCGGAGCTGCGCGCGACCACCTCGATGTAGCGCTTTCGCTCCGCGTCGAGCGGCGCCTCGCCCTCGTCGTCGAGCGCGAGCTCGACGTACCCGATGATCGACGTGAGCGGCGTCCGCAGGTCGTGCGAGACGAGGGCGATGAACTCGTCCTTCAAGCGGTCGGCCTCCATGAGCTGCACGTTCCGCTCGGCCAGCTGCCGTCTCACTCGGTCGACGGAATGGACGATCGTGCCCATCCGCGTGACGACGAGGAGTGCGATCGCCGAGTAGAGCGACGCAATGACCCAGACGCCGACGGGCTTGCCCTCGAGGTCGGCGACGAGCCGTGCGATCGGCACGGTCAGGAGCGCGCTCGCGAGCACGGCGAGCCGCCGGCGGCCGACGCGCGTCTCCGGAACGGTGCCCGGCTTCGACAGCTCCCGCATCGACGGGTGGAGCACTGCGGCGGTCCAGAAGATGTACGACGCCATCCATGGCCAGTCGATCCAGTTGCCGCCCGCGGAGTACGCGCCCGCGTTGATGCCGTTGGCGACGTCGCCTATGAGCTGCGACGCCGCGCCGAGCACGAGGAAGGCAAACGCCGGCGTACGCCACGCCGGCGAGACGAAGAAGCCCGCGAACGCGCCGAGGAGGACGATGTCCATCAGTGGGTAGAGCCCCCCCACGACGATCTGCTGGCCCAGCGGCCCGGACATGCGGAGCGTCGGCTCCGCGACGAAGATCCACTCGAAGACCGCAAAGGCGAGGGTGACGATGGCTGCATCGGTGAGCGCGCCGAGCCGCCGATGGCTCCCGGACGCGACGACGAGCATGATCGCGGTGGCGGCGAACAGCGGATACGCCGTCAGGTAGAGGTAGTCCGCCGGGCCTGGTTGCGACCAGTTCGGATAGACGTCGACGACGATGTCGCCGGCGACGAAGAGCACAGTGCCGAGCGCGAACACGAGCCACGGCAGCGCCGGCTTCGGCCGGTAGTGCCGGATAGACCAGAGGATCGCGACGACGCACCCACCGCCGAAGACCTCGTACAGCGTGTACTGGACGATTCCGGTGGATGCGAAGAGGAAGTAGATGCCGCTCAGCACGAGCTCGACGCCCAGGACGCCTGCGCCCAACCTGAAGTCACGCGATACACGCATCGCCTGCGGTCAACTTTAGACATCAGGCCAGAAAGCGGAGAATCGCCGCCGCGAGTTCGTCCGGGCGGTCCTCCTGCAGGAAGTGCCCTGCTCCCTCGAGCACGACCGGCTCGGCGGCGCCGGGAATGAGCTCCGCGAACCCGTGTGCGAGCGCCGGCGGCAGCGCCGCGTCGGACGCGCCCCAGACGACGAGCGTCGGCTTGGTCCACGAGCGAAGCGCGTCGCGCACGCGGTTCATCGGCGCCGTGTTCGGGTGATCGGGCTCGGCCGGGACGAGCTCCGGGAACGCGAGCACGCCCGCCTTCGACTCCGGCGTCGGGAACGGCTCCGCATACGCGGCGCGGGCGTCGTCGGTGAGCCCTCCGACGGTGCCGGCCTCGACGAGGCGGGCCGGGTCGATCGCGCCTCCGGCCCGGCGGACGACGTCGCGAAAGCGCAGCCATGCATCGCTCGGCGGCCGCCC
>DATCBD010000061.1:0-44385 GCA_036512155.1 Gaiellaceae bacterium
GGCTCGTGCCGGCAGTCCTCGCGTCGTCCGCGCTGTTTGCCGCCGCGGCCGCGCTACCGGGTCGCGCGACGCACATCGTGTTCGCAGCTCTTGCGCTCGCGACACTCCTCGTCGTCGTGGTGCAGAGCCTCCAGGAGGATCGGGCTCCGTGGGGCGCCTGGCGCGACTACGTCACGCTGACGAAGCCGAGGATCATGAGCCTGCTGCTCGTCACGGGCTTCTGCGGCATGATCGCGGGCGCCCGCGGCTGGCCCGGCACCGAACGGGCCGTCGCCGCCACGGTCGGGCTCGCACTCGCGTGCGGCGGGGCCAGCGCTCTCAACCACGTCCTCGATCGCGACATCGACCCGCTCATGGGCGAGCGCACGCGGCGGCGGCCGGTCGCGTCAGGCCGCGTGGCGCCGAGCCGGGCGCTCGAATTCGGGCTCGCGCTCTCCGCGCTCTCGTTCGTCCTGCTCGCCGGCACGGTCAACCTGCTCACCGCAGTGCTGGCGCTCGTCGGCAACCTCTTCTACGTCCTCGTGTACACGCGCTGGCTCAAGCGCACGACGTCGCAGAACATCGTCATCGGCGGTGCCGCCGGCGCCGTGCCGCCCCTCGTCGGCTGGGCCGCCGCGACCGGCCACCTCGGGATTGCGGCGTGGATCCTCTTCGCCATCGTCTTCGTGTGGACGCCGCCGCACTTCTGGGCGCTCGCGCTCCTGATCAAGGACAACTACGCGAACGCCAAGGTGCCGATGCTGCCCGTCGTCCGTGGGGAGCGCGAGACGGCGCGGCAGATCGTCCTCTATTCGATCGTGCTGCTCGGTGTCACGCTCCTGCCCTGGGCCGCCGGCGGGGCGGGGCCGATCTACGTCGTCGCGGCGCTCGCGCTCGGGGCCGTCTTCGTGGGCCTCGCCGAGCGGCTGCGGCGCGACACCACTCCACGGCGCGCCGCGTTGCTCTTCCACTACTCCCTCCTGTACCTCGCGCTGCTCTTCGCAGCGCTGGCCCTCGACCTCGCCTTCTGATGGACGACGAGCTCAACCGCAGGAACCTCCGCCTCGGCTGGCTTCTCTTCGGCGTGTTCTGGCTTCTCTTCGCCGGATGCTTCGGGATCGCGTTCCTGTATCTGCACTTCTCCTAAAGTCAAAGGGGCCCGGAGCCGATCTGCCGGGTGATGGCCTTTGCCCGTGCTCTTGGGGTGGCGTTCGGCGCCGCTCTTGCGATTGGGATCGTCGCCTCGCCGGCATCGGCGCTGGGCGGTCCGCGGCCGAGCAGCCCCGGGAACCACACGCTGGCGACGACGCACTTCCTCGTCACCTACCACTCCGACGCGCCGAACGGCGTCCCGGCAATCGACTATTCGACCGAGACGGACGCTGGAGACTTCGCGGGATACGCCGAGCAAGCGTACGCCCTGTACCGGTCGTGGGGCTTCCCGGCGCCGCCCAGCGACGGGGACGGCCTCATCGACATCGTGGTCACCGATACCTCCGGCCCTCCGGCATATGAGTCGCTCGTCAAGCCCGATGCTCCCGTCGTGTCGCCGGACACGGGCTACATCACCATCGCCACCCCGACGGAGTTGCAGGGGTACGCCACCGCCGACGGCTCGACGCTCGCGCAGGAGGAGCAGACGGAGATCTCCGTCGACGTCTTCCTCATGTTCGCCTGGGCAACGTGGGCGCCGACGACCCAGGACGAACAGTGGCTCGAGGAGGGTGCGGCACAGTGGGCGGGCTACGTCGCGAGCGGCTATCCCAGCGTCGGTACAAGCGTCGCACCGCCGGACATCGCGCTCAACTGCCGCGACAGCCTGGTCGGCTGGCAGAAGTGCGATCCGAATCCGTTCATCGACACCGGCTACTCCCGCTGGGCGTTCTTCCAGATGCTCGCGAACGAGTACGGGAACTCCTTCATCCTCAACGCCTTCACGAACGGAGCGGCCGGTCAGCCGTCCAAGACTGCGCTGTCGAACGCGATTGCGGCGAAAGGCTCGTCGCTCGCGAGCCAGTTCAACGCGTATGCAGCCGACCTTATGACGGGGAGCTTCGGGGTCGCCGGCCTTGCGGGCGTTCGACCGACGCCGGACGCGAACGTCCTTGTCGGCACCGTGACGACTCCACCGGTCCCAGCGGCCACAGCGCTCCCACCGGTCAACGTGACGCCGATAAACCACCTTTCCGCGCGCTACGTCACGTTCCAGCGCGGTGACGACGACGGCTCGCACGCCTGCTTCGCGGCGACGCTTTCGATCAACGTCGCGATTCCGGCCGGGACGTCAGCGCAGCCGTACTTCTTCTGGGACGTCGTGGGAAGCACGCCGACGGCCCTCAACGTCAGCGGCAGCACCGCCTCGATCACCGTTCCCTGGGACACGTGCGATTGGGGACTGACGCGCGGCTGGCTCTCGATCCCGAATGCCGGCACGACCGTGGACGCCGCCAACTTCACCGTGACGAGCACCGTGACGGTCGACCCGAGTACGCCGGCGACCGCGACCGCTCCGCCTCTTCCGACGTCCGTGTGGGGAACGACCATCCCCGTGCCGACGGCCGACGTCCCCCCGAGCATCGACGTCTTCGGGCCCGAGCTCCTCAAGCTTTCGACCGCCGACCCGACAATCCGGCTGATCGTCGAGTCGAGCGGACCGGGGACGCTGAACGCGACCCTGGGCGGCGCCGCTCTCGGCAGCAGCTCGCTGCGCGCCGGCAACAACGATCTTCGTTTCGCCGTGCCCAAGGGGATGCTCACGTCGCTTCGCCGCTCGGCGAGCGCAGCGAACATCCTCACGCTCACGCCGGCGTCGTCGAGCGGCAGTGCGAGCGGGTCGCCGGTGATGCTGCACGTCGTCATCGCGGCCGCTCCGAAGGCCAAGCCGAAGGCCAAGAAGCACAAGAAGCAGTAGAGTCGCCGCCCGTGGAGGGCGTGTGGCTCGCGCGTCCGGACGAGCCCGTGCGCGGGACGCCGGTCGCGATCAAGGACCTGCTCGACACCGCCGGCCTCGTCACGACGTACGGGTCGGCCCTCTTCGCCGAGCATGTGCCGACCCGCAGCGCCGCTGCCGTCACGCTGCTCGCGGAGGCGGGTTACGCCGTCGCGGGAAAGACGAACCTGCATGAGTTCGCGTACGGGATCTCGTCGCAGAACCCGCACTTCGGCACGGTTCCGAACCCGGATTACCCCGGACGGCTCGCGGGGGGATCGAGCGGCGGCTCGGCCGCCGCCGTCGCCGCAGGCGACGTCGAGCTCGCACTGGGAACGGACTCCGGCGGGTCGATCCGCATCCCGGCGGCATGGTGCGGCGTCGTCGGCTTCAAACCGACGTACGACCTCGTCCCCGCGGACGGCTGCTTCCCGCTCGCGCCGAGCTACGACCACGTCGGCCCGATCGCATCCACCGTGGAGGGCTGCGCCGAGCTCATGCGCGCGCTCGTCCGGGAATGGGAGCCCGTGGATGTCGAGGGGCTGGGCGAGCTGCGCGTCGGATTCGCGTGGCTCGAGCACGCAGATCCGCTCGTCCGAGAGCGGGTCGCCGAGGCCCTCGCCCTCTTCCCTCACCGCGAGTCGATCGACCTGCCGCTGAACGAGCCCGGCGAGTACCGGCTCTTCATGCGCGAGGTCGCAGACGTGCACCGTGGGCTCTTCCCGGAGCGGGCGGACGAGTACGGGGAGAACGTCCGCGGCAAGATCGAGCACTGCATGCAGGTGACGGATGAGCAGGTCGAGACGGCCCGCCGTCTCCGATCGGAGTACCGAGACCGCTGCGACGAGGCGACGCAGGCAATCGACCTGCTCGTGACCCCGACCATCCCCTTCGTCGCCCCACCGGCGGACGTCGACGAGCTGACGATCCGCGAGCGCGGCATCTCCCTGACATTCCCGTTCGACTCGCTCGGCTGGCCCGCTCTCGCGCTCCCCTGTGGGCCGGCGGAGGGCGATCTGTCGGCCTCCGTGCAGCTCGTCGGGCCGCCCGGGTCGGATTCGCTCGTGTTGGCCGCCGGCGCCTTGCTCGCATCCCTCATCTGAGGGAGTCGCGCGGCTCCACGACTGCCGACACACACAGAAGACGATGCGCGCCGCCCGCCTCCTCATGCTGCTCCTTGCCCTGCTGACGATCTCCGTCGCGGCAGGCAGCGCCCGCTCGGCCGACACCGGCCCGACCGGCCTGCACGGCTTCCTCCTGCGCGCGGACGAGCCGCAGCGCACGAGCTTCTCGCGCACGCCTTCGTTCGCGTGGGACCCGGTGCCCGGCGCCCTTCATTACGAGTTCCAGCTCTCCCTCAGCACGGCCTTCCACGACAACTCGATCATCTACGCCGACTCGAATGCACTGACGCCGGTCGAGGCTCCGCCGATCACGCTCCCCTGGATCACCGGCTCTCCGCACTCGCTCTATGCGCGCGTTCGCGCCATCACCCCCGACGGCGCAACCCCCTGGAGCGCGAACTTCGGGTTCGACATGGTGCCGCCGGCTCCGCCGACGCCGCTCTCGAGCTATCCGGGCCTCCTGCGCTGGACGCCTGTCGAAGGCGCCGCCGGCTACCAGGTCTGGCTCATCGACGCGCACAAGACGGAGTTCTCGGCCACGAACACCCTCGACGAGCGCGAGTTCTACACCTTCCACGTGACTCCGAACTGGATCGGCACCGTGCGCTGGCGCATCCGCGCGCTTCGCACCGACGCCACGATCGGCGAGAGCACGCGCCTGAACGGCATTCCCGCGGTCACCTACGGCGCGTGGAGCCCGATCTACAGCGCGACGAACCCCGGTGTGACGGGCGGACCGATCAAGCTCGTCGGCACCGTGTCGGACGTCTTCTCGAACGGAAGCGCCGGCTCGCCGGCGCACAAGCTCATGCCCGGGTTCCTCTGGACGGGGAACCAGACGATCGACGGCAAAGCGGTCGAGCTGTACCGGATGTACATCTTCACGGACGAGCAGTGCCTGAACACCGTCTACACGAGTGCCGTCATCGGGTCGCCGGCGTATGCCCCCCGTCCGATGGGGCCGCTCCAGCTTCCGACAACCGCCGCCGGCATCGTGAGCGCGCGCTCGACCTACCTTCAAGACGGCGCAGAGCCGGCGTCATTCACGTATGACGGCGACTCCGTCACCACGTCCGAGTCGAGCCCGGACGCGGCGCCGACGACCGCGGTTCCCGGGGCGCCGGACAGCACGACTCCGACGAGCTCCGACTCGTCGTCTTCGTCGTCCTCGGATTCCTCGTCGTCCGCGCCTTCCGGCGGCTCCGGCGCAGGGGTGTCGGTGCTCGGACGGACCGGCGCGCCGACGGACCTCTGGGACACGGACTGGCCGCAGAGCGGGTACTACTGGACCGTCGTCGGCGTGGCCGCCGGCTCGCCGGACTCCATCTCGACGACCGTCGGACCTGCGGGAGCCACGTCGGGTGCGCTCACGCTGCCCCTGACGAGCGCGAACGGCATCAACCCGGGCGACACCGTGCTGATCGGCACCGGAGCGACCCAGGAAACGGCAACCGTCACCGGCGTCACCGGAGCAGGGCTTACGCTCGCCGTCGCGCTCAAGTTCGGGCACGGCTTCGGCGAGCCGGTCGTCCGCACGAGCGGAAGCTTCGAGTACCGCGACCTCGAGCTGCCGCAGGACGTCTGCGCGGCGGGTCGCGTCATGCGCTTCGGCAAGGAAAGCGAGCCGTCGCTCGTCGCCGCAGGCCAACTCTTTGCGACCGGGCTGTCGTCCGACGGGCGCCTGACGTCCGCCGTGCACACGACCGCGTTCTACGGCCAGCCGCTCGTCTCGTGGACGCCGGCGCTCGGCGCGGAGGTCTACGAGGTGCAGTGGAGCAAGACCTCGTATCCGTTCAACCCGCAGCCTGCCGCCACCGGCGCTCTCGGATTGATCACGTCGTCGACCTCGGTGGTGCTTCCGGTCGGACCGGGAACGTGGTACTACCGCGTGCGCGGCTTCGACTACTCGCTGCCGACCGGTGCGCAGCAGATGTCGTGGTCCGATCCCGCGAAGCTCCTGGTCGCCGCGCCGAAGTTCTCGATCGTCGGCGCGAAGACGGCGACGCCGAAGAAGACGAAGGCGACCAAGAAGACCGCCGCGGCCTCGATGACCGGTCTTCACTCCTTCAGCGGCACAGGGTTCAGCCTGGGCGTGCCGACCGGCTGGACAAAACAGACGCTCAACGACAGCGTCGCGACGTTCATCTACGTGAACAAGTCCACCGGTACGAACGTCGCCGAGGTGACGGAATCGGGCCGCGGCAGCCGGACCATGGCGCAGTGGGAGACCGACCTCAAGCTGGAGCTCGCGTCGGCCGCGGGCATCGCTCCGACCGCGAGCCTCGTCACGCTTCCGGCCGGGAAGGCCGTGAAGCTCAGCGCTACACACACCGCCAACGGCGTGAAGCTCGTGCAGGTCCAGTACGTCGTCGACGGCGGCGCGACCGCCTACACGTTCACCTTCACGACGACGTCAGCGCGCTACGCGGCCGATGCGCCGACGTTCGCGAAGATGATCGCCACGCTGAAACTAACGGCGTAGCAACCGCCTGCGCGGCGACTCCGGCCGGTCAGGCAGAGCAGCGCCAGCGAGGAGTGCAGCCGGAACGTCTTCGGTGAGCCAATGCGCGAGCGCGGCGTCACCGGCTGCGTCCCCGGCACCGGACAACCCGACGGAACGCACATCCGGTGCATGCGCGTCGCTGGCCAGCAGATGGGCGAGCCGTCCGTCGAGCAGTCGCTTCGCGGCGGCGCGCGGCGCTCCGCCGAGCCGACCGTCGAGCGACGCGGCCGTCAGCTGCACGACGACACCGCCGTCCACGAGCGGGCGAAGCCGTTCCGGGTCGTGCTGGACGTCGGCATTTCGCTCTGGATGCGCAAGCACGATGCGGAACCCCCGGAGCTGGAGGTCGAAGACGAGGTCGGGGAGCTGCAGTGGCCAGCCGAAGTACGGGAACTCGAGCAGCAGGAGCGAGGCGTTGCCGCCGAGCCCGAACCGGCGGAGATCGGCGTCGTCGAGCCGCGCCGCGTACTCGAGGTCGAGCTCTCCTCCCGGCAGCACCTCGACTGGGATCGCGGCCTCACGAGCAGCACCACACACCTCGGCGACACGGAGCTCCATCTCCCTCGGCGAGGTCGGATAGTCCTCCCGCACGTGCGGAGTGGCTGCGATCTGCCGGATGCCGTCGTCGTGCGCCGCGCGGAGCAGGTCGAGGCTCTCGGCAATCGTCTTCACGCCGTCGTCGATCCCCGGAAGCACGTGAGAATGCAGGTCGATCACGACTCTCCATCCTAGGTTGAGAATCCTCGTCCTCGTCCTCGTGCTCGCTCTGCCCGCGTCGGCCGCGGCCGGCATTCGCGTGAGCGGGAACCACCTGGTGAACGACGCCGGCAAGACGGTGCGCCTCCTCGGCGTGAACCGGTCGGGCCTCGAGTACGCGTGCGTGCAGGGCTGGGGCTTCTCGGACGGGCCGGTCGACACTGCCTCGATCTCGGCGATGAAGACCTGGGGGATCGACGCCGTCCGCGTTCCGCTGAACGAGGACTGCTGGCTCGGCATCAACGGCGTGAAGGCGCAGTACGGCGGCGTTGCGTACCGCTCGTTTGTGAAGGGATTCGTCTCCAGGCTCAACGCTGCGGGACTGACCGCGATTCTCGACCTGCACTGGAACGCGCCGGGGACGCAGCGCGCTACCGGTCAGCAGCAGATGCCGGACGCGGACCACTCGCCCGCGTTTTGGAGCTCGGTTGCGCGCGCGTTCCGCGGCAATCGCAACGTGATCTTCGACCTGTACAACGAGCCGCACGACGTCAGCTGGCGCTGCTGGCGCGACGGATGCGGGCAGTGGGCAGGCATGCAGCGACTCGTGAATGCGGTGCGGTCCGCCGGTGGCAGGCAACCGCTCATGCTGGGCGGCATCGCCTGGTCGAACGACCTCTCCGGCTGGCTGCGCTGGCGTCCCCGCGACCCACTGCACCAGCTGATCGCGTCGTTCCACCTCTACAACTTCGCCACGTGCAACACCGCGTCGTGCTGGGACGCGACCGTGAAGCCCGTCGCAGCAGCTGTGCCTGTCGTCACCGGCGAGCTCGGTGAGAACGACTGCGCGCACGGCTTCATCGACACGTACATGCCGTGGGCCGACGCGATGGGAATCTCCTATCTCGGCTGGACGTGGGACACGTGGAACTGCAACAGCGGCCCCGCGCTAATCAGCGGCTACGACGGCACGCCGACGGCATTCGGCGCGGGCTTCCGCGCGCACCTGCTGTCACTGCAGGGACGCTAGAACCGCGGCTTCGTAGACGGGATCGCGCGTGTAGCGCTCGAGCTCGTCCGAGAGGACGTCGCTCGGTATCGGCGGGTCGCCGGGCGGGAACGGCGCCGGCTTTCCGTCCAGCTCGATCCCCTCGAGCCGCTCCGCCTCGACGTGCTCAAGCACGATGTCGTCGCGATCGAGCCGCGAGCGCAGCCAGCCGGCGATGAGCAGCGCCTGCGCGCCCGTTCCGGTGACACGGATGACTCCCACGCTCGCAACGTCGGGCCAGAGCGATGCGAGCAGCGTTCGCCAGCGCGATGTGCGCGCCCACGCGATGTCGGACACCGCGGTCCGGTCGAACAGCTCCGCCAGGTTGCGATAGGGGAACGGGAGGTCGTCCCACTCGGTCGAGTCGACGATGAGACGGTCGGTGACGCCGACGAGCTGGTCGAGCTCCTGCGCGCCCCACGGCGGCTCGCCGCGCCAGCGCAGGAAAACGGGGAGGTCGGAGATGAGAAGCGGCTCGACGATGCTTGCGGGCGCCTTCGCCCGCAGGCCGCGCAGCCGCAGCTCGATCACCTCCGAGCAGATCTCGCGGTCGACGCCGGGAACGGCGTAGCACTCGAGCGACACCACCGCATCGATGCCGTCCGCACCGGCGTTCGGCTCGGGCAGGAGCAGGATCGCGCGCGACGGGTGCCGCTCCGCCATGCCGCTCAGCGCTGCGCGCGCTGGATCGACCCACCCTTCCGGCACCCAGGCGATGTGGGTCATGACGCTCGTGCGCAGACTCGGCTGCCCGTTCTCGGTCACGGTGGCCGCGCGCAGCTGGCCGATCGCGCGGTCGACGTCGGCGAGCCGGACGTCCTCGCCGGTCCAGTCGCTCAGTTCCGACGCCATGACCGGCCGTCCCGCCGCAGCAGCTCCTCGGAGCTCGGCGGCCCCCACGTCCCGGCGGCGTAGTTCGGGAACGCCGGGCGATCGCGCTGCCAGGCCGCGACGATCGCGTCGACGAGGAGCCACTGCTCCTCCACCTCGTCGGAGCGCGTGAACAGCGTCCCGTCGCCGAGCATCGTGTCGAGAATCAGGCGCTCGTACGCCTCCGGCATCCCGATCCGGAACGCGCCGCCGTAGAGGAAGTCCATGTGCACGGTGCGGATCGTCATGCCTTGACCGGGGACCTTCGCGCCGATGGCGAGCGACACGCCTTCATCCGGCTGCACGTGCACGAGCAGGACGTTCGGGCGCAGTCCTTCCGCGGCGGTCTCCTCGAACGGCGGATGCGGCGCACGCTTGAACTGGATGGCGATCGTGGTCTCGCGTCGCGCGAGCCGCTTACCCATGCGCACGTAGAAGGGCGTGTCCGCCCAGCGCCAGTTGTCGACGAAGAGCTTGGCGGCGACGAACGTCTCGGTCATCGAGTCGGATGCGACGTTCTGCTCCTCGCGGTACGCGGGGACCTCCTCGCCTTCGACGAAGCCGCGGCCGTACTGGCCGCGCACGACCGACTTCGGGCCGGGCGTGTGCAGCGCCTTCAGCACCTTCACCTTCTCGCTGTGCACGGAGTCGGACTTGAAGTCGATCGGCGGCTCCATCGCCGTGAGGGCGAGCAGCTGCAGCAGGTGGTTCTGGAAGATGTCGCGGATTGCGCCGGCGCTCTCGTAGTAGCCGGCGCGGCCTTCGATGCCGATCGACTCGGCGACGGTGATCTGGACGTGGTCGATGAACTGCCGGTTCCAGATCGGCTCGAAGACGCCGTTCGCGAACCGCAGCGCCAGCATGTTCTGGACTGTCTCCTTGCCCAGGTAGTGGTCGATGCGGAAGATCTCGCTCTCGTCGAAGTGCGCCCAGAGCATCTTGTTCAGCTCACGGGCCGACGCGAGATCGTGGCCGAACGGCTTCTCGACGATCAGCCGCGTCCAGCCGGTGGCGCTGCGGCGCTTGCCGAGCGCCTCGACGATCGTCGGAAACGCGGGCGGGGGCACGGCGAGGTAGTAGACGCGGTTGCCGCCGAGGTTGGCCTGCTTGTCGCACTGCTCGACGAGCTGCTCGAGCTTCCCTTCTCCGCCCTCGTCGGCGAAGTCGGTCGCGGTGTAGTGCATGTTCGCCGCCAGCCCGTCCCACACGTCCTGCCTGAACTCGTCGCGCGAGTGCTGCTGGACGGCCTGCTTCATCTCCTTGCGCCAGGAGTCGTCGTCGCCCTCGGTCCGCGCAACGCCGATGATGGCGAAGCGCGGCGGCAGCAGCTGCCGGAAGGCGAGCGAGTACAGCGCAGGCATCAGCTTCTTGTGCGTGAGGTCGCCGGAGGCGCCGAAGATGACGAGCGCGCACGGATCCGGCGTGCGCCGGAACGAGAGCCCTTCGAGCAGAGGGTTGTCGTGCTGCGCGGTGGTCTCGGTCACTGTTCCGGGCTCTTCTCGAGGTGGCCGCCGAAAGCATGACGCATCGCGGAGAGGACACGATCGCCCCAGTCCGCTTCGCCACGCGACGCGAAGCGGTTGAACAGCGACGCGGCCAAGACAGGCGCCGGCACGCCCTCCTCGACTGCAGCTTGCACCGTCCACCGACCCTCGCCTGAGTCACTCACATGGCCTGCGTACTCGTCGAGGTTCGGCGAGCCGTTCAGCGCCTGCGCGGTGAGGTCGAGCAGCCACGATGAGATCACGGAACCGCGGCGCCAGACCTCGGTGATCGCGGCGACGCCGAGCTCGTACTTGTAGTGGTCGGGGTCGCGGAGCGGCGTCGTTTCGGCGTCCGTCTCCTGCTCGTGCAGGCCGATGTTCGCGTGCTTGAGGACGTTGAGACCCTCGGCGTAGGCCTGCATCAGGCCGTACTCGATCCCGTTGTGGACCATCTTCACGAAGTGGCCCGCGCCCGACGGGCCGCAGTGAAGCCACCCCTGCTCTTCAGGCGCCGGGTCGCCCTTGCGGCCGGGGGTGCGCTCGGCGGCGGCGACTCCTGGCGCCAGCGCCTCGAACACGGGCACGAGGCGACCGACCGCTTCGTCGTCGCCGCCGATCATCAGGCAGTAGCCGCGCTTGAGACCGAAGACACCGCCGCTGACGCCGACGTCGACGTAGTGGACGTTCCCCTCACGCAGCTTCCGCGAGCGACGAAGATCGTCGACGTAGTACGAGTTCCCGCCGTCGATGATGGTGTCGCCGGGCGCGAGGTGCGGCGCGAGCTCGGTCACGATCGACTCGACGAGACCCGCCGGAACCATCAGCCAGACCGACCGCGGCGCGTCGATTTGCTGCACGAGCTGCTCGAGCGACGAGGCCGTCGCCTCGACGTTGGGGTCGTACGTCTTGACGTCGTGACCGGCAGCGCGGAGGCGCTCGGTCATGTTCGCCCCCATGCGGCCGAGGCCAACCATCCCTAATTGCATCAGGCTTCCTCCAGGTGGATGCGCGCGACACGGCGGCCGCGCTCCTTCAACGACTCGTAATCGCCCGCCGCCTGCGCACGAATGAAGCGTCTGAACCCGAACGGCTTTTCGGGGATGGCGAGCTCCTCGCCGCCGTCGTCGACAACCTGCAGGAAGAGGCCCGTGTTCGGGCCGCCCTTGTGCAGCTGGCCGGTCGAGTGGAGATAGCGGGGGCCGTAGCCGTGCGTGACGACGCACCCCGTGCGCGAGCGCAGCTCGCCTGCGATCTGCGCGATACGCCGGTCGTTCGCCTCGGACGGCGCGATGAACGCCTGCACGCAGGCGTAGTCGCCTTCGCGCGCCTCCGACACCAGCGCGTCGATCGACCCTTCATCGTCGAGCGTCGGGTCATGACCGGTCGCGAGGACCTCGTTCGTCTTGTCCTTCGCCGCCTGGACGTCGGGCTGGTCGAACGGGTTGATCTCGAGCCACGTCGCAGCGACGGCCACCGCGAACTCCCAGCGGAAGAACTCGCCGCCGAGCGTGGCCGCACCATCGAGGTCGGGCACCACCCACTGCCGGTCGGGGCCCTCAGGTGACTCGCCAGGCGCGGGCACGAGGCCCTTGCCGAGCTTGCCCGTCGACTCGGCGATGAGCTGCTCCGCCCAGAGGCCGAAGCCGCCATCCGTATCGGCGATGCAGATCTTGTCGCGCCCCTCGCTCCAGCCCAAGCCGAACCCGGCACCAAGCGCGTAGCCGGGATTGCCCTCGTCGCTGCGGCAGCGCTCGGCCATGCGCTCCGCGCTTTCGAGCAGCGCGTCGACGTCGATGCCGGCCAGCGCAGCGGGCACCATCCCGAACGGCGAGAGCGCGGAGTAGCGGCCGCCGATCGTCGGCTCGCCGTGGAAGACGCCGCGGAAGCCGCGCTCGTTCGCGAGCGCCTCGAGCTGCGAGCCGGGATCCGTGATCGCAACCCACTGCGCGCCTCTACCGGTCTTCTTCCAGAAGTAGTCCGAGTGCGACCGCGTCTCGAGTGTCGAGCCCGACTTCGACGCGGATACGAAGAGCGTGCTCTCGAGATCCAGTTGCTCCTCGAGCGCACGGATCGCCGTCGGATGCGTCGTGTCGAGCACGTGCAACGCGCGAGCCGAGTACGTGCGCCCCAGCACCTCGGGCGCGAGGCTCGAGCCTCCCATTCCCATGAGCACGACGGTGTCGAGCCCGTCCGCCTTCGCGCCGTCGGCGAACTCGGCGAGCTCCGCGACCCGCTCACGCATTCGCCGAGGCTCGTCGAGCCAGCCGAGCCACTTCGCCTCGTCGGCTCCGGTCCAGACGGTCGGGTCGCGCTCCCAGATCCGGTCGATGAGGTCCGTGCGCTCTGTCATCTAGGCCGCAGTGAGCGCCTCGCGCTTCTCGGTCACGCCTGCCAGCAATTCGGCGAACGAGTCGGCGAACTTCTGCACGCCCTCGAGCTCGAGCGTCTCGACGACGTCGTCATAGTCGACTCCGGCCTTCGCGAGGTCGTCGAGGAGCGCGTGCGCCTTCTTGACCCCCTTCATGACCGTGTCGCCGCGCACCTCGCCGTGATCCTGAAACGCGCTGATCGTCTCCTCCGGCATCGTGTTCACGGTCTCGGGGCCGATCAGCTCCTCGACGTAGAGGACGTCGCGGTACGCAGGGTTCTTTGTCGAGGTCGACGCCCACAGGCAGCGCGGCGGATTCGCGCCCTTGCCGGCGAGGAACTCCCAACGCGGCCCGGAGAACGCCTCCCGATAGTGCTCGTACGCAAGCTTCGCGTTCGCGACTGCGAGCTTGCCGCGGAGGGCGAGGGCGTCCTTCGAGCCGATCGCGTCGAGGCGCTTGTCCGCCTCCGTGTCGACGCGCGAGACGAAGAAGCTCGCGACGGAGTAAACACCTTTCGGGCTCCCTCCTCCGGCGACGAGGCGCTCGAGCCCGCGGAGGTACGCCTCGACCACCTCGGCGTAGCGCTGCAGAGAGAAGATCAGCGTCACGTTGATGTTCTTCCCGTGCGCGACGCAGTCCTCGATCGCGCCAAGGCCGGGCTTCGTGGCCGGGATCTTCACGTACAGGTTGGGACGGTCGAGCCAGGCGTGGAGGCGCATCGCCTCGGCGAACGTCGCTTCGCGGTCGTACGCCAGCGTCGGGTCGACCTCCCAGGAGACAAAGCCGTCGTAGCCCGTCTTCTCGTGCACGGGGGCGAGCAGGTCGAGGGCGGCTTCCACGTCGCGCGACGAGAGCTGGAGGAAGATCTCCTTCGGATCGGCCTCCTGCTCGAGCAGCTGCTTGATCTGATCGTCGTAGCGCTCGCCGTGCGAGATCGCCTTCTGGAAGATCGTCGGGTTGGAGGTAACACCGACGACTGCGTCCTCGCGCATCATGCGCGCCAGCTCGCCCTCCTCGAGCATGTCGCGCGAGAGGTAGTCGATCCACACGGACTGGCCGCGCTTGGAGAGCTCGTGCAATTTCGAGTCAGCCATTCGCCATCGCCCTTTCCATTGCTTCGACTTTCTTCAGTCTCTCTACGTACCGACCGGTGCCGATAAAGGTCGCACCGAGAAAGGTGCGCACGAGATCGGCCGCGAGACTCGGGCCGATGACCTCGGAGCCGAGGCACAGCACGTTCATGTCGTCGTGTTCGACGCCCTGGTGCGCGGAATATCCGTCGTGGCAGATCGCCGCGCGGATCCCGGCCATCTTGCAGGCCGCAACCGCCGCGCCGACACCGGAGCCACATACGAGCACGGCGCGCTCGGCACGGCCGTCGAGGATCGCCTCGCCGGTCTCGCGCGCCTTGTCGGGATAGTCGATGCGCACGGCGTCCGTATCGGTGCCGAGGTCGACGATCTCATGGCCGTCCGTGCACAGCGTCTCGATGATGACGTCGCGCAAATGGACGCCGCGATGGTCGAATGCAACTGCGACGTTCACGACACGCGTTCGCGCAGCGCGAGCGCACGCGCGACGACGTTGTCGGCGGTGAAGCCGAACTTCTCCAGCACGACGTTGCCGGGGGCGGACGCGCCGAAGTGCTCGATCGAGATCGAGTCGCCGTCGTCGCCGACCCACTCCTTCCACCCGAGCTTCACGCCTGCCTCGATCGAGACGCGCGCCTTGACGTCGGCGGGAAGGATCTCCTCGCGATAGTCCGCCGGCTGCGCCTCGAACAGCTCCCAGCACGGCATCGAGACGACCCGGGTCGGGACGTCGAGCTTCTTCGCCGCCTCCACCGCCACCGACACTTCGGAACCGGTCGCGAGGAGGATCAGCTCGGGTGCGTCGTCGCTGTCGTGGACGACGTACGCGCCGCGCGCGACACCCTCGACGGTCGTCCCGTCCAGCGTCGGCACCTTCTGCCGCGTCAACGCCATCCCCACGGGGCCGTCTTCGCGCTCGAGTGCGACCTTCCACGCGCCGACCGTCTCGGTTGCGTCCGCGGGACGGATGAACCAGAAGTTGGGAATCGCGCGCAGCGATGCGTACTGCTCGATCGGCTGGTGCGTCGGACCGTCCTCGCCCAGCCCGACGGAGTCGTGCGTCCACAGGAAGAGCGACTGCAGCTTCGACAGGGCCGCGAGGCGCACGGCGTTGCGCTGGTAGTCGCTGAAGATGAGGAACGTCGAGCTGTATGGCTTCAGCATCCCGTCGTGCAGGGAGATGCCGTTGACGATCGCGCCGCTCGCGAACTCGCGGATGCCGAAGGCGATGTTGCGGCCGGCATGCGTCGCGCTGAACAGGCCACCGCCCTTGAACTCCGTCTTCGTCGACTCGACGAGATCGGCCGCGCCGCCGACCATTGTCGGCGTGTGGTTCTTGATCGCCTCCATCACCTTGGCGCCGACGTCGCGCGTCGCGAATCCCTCGCCGGGCTCGAAGTGCGGTAGCGCCTCCACCCAGCCAGGCAGCGGCTTGCGGGTCTGCGCCTGGTCCCAGCGCTCGCGCATGCCGGGGTACTTCGCCGACCACGCGCTCAGCTTCTGCTGCCACGCGTCCTCCAGCGCGATGCCGCGCTCGACGCCGTTCATGTGCGCGGCGACCTCTTCGGGGACGAAGAACTTCTTGTCCGGGTCCCACCCGAGCGCGACCTTCGTCGCGCGGACCTCTTCCTCGCCGAGCGGAGAGCCGTGCGCCTTCGCCGTGTCCATGGCGTGCGGCGCGGGATACGCGATGTGCGAATGAACGATGACGAGTGACGGCTTGGACGTCTCCGCCTGCGCGTTCTCGATCGCCTTGCGCAGCTCGCCCAGATCGTTGACGTCCTTCACGTGCTGCACGTGCCAGCCCTGCGCCTCGAAGCCAGCGCCGCGGTCCTCGGTGAACGAGATCCACGTCGTGCCGTCGATCGTGATGTGGTTGTCGTCGTAGAAATAGATGAGCTTGCCGAGGCCCAGCGTTCCGGCGATCGACGCCGCCTCGTTCGAGACGCCCTCCATGAGGTCGCCGTCGGAGCAGATGACGTACGTCCGGTGGTCGACGATCTCGTCGTAGGGCCGGTTGAAGAGCTCGGCGAGGAAGCGCTCGGCGATGCCGAAGCCGACGCCGTTCGCGAATCCCTGTCCGAGCGGCCCGGTCGTCGCCTCGATGCCGGGCGTGTGGTGAACCTCGGGATGTCCCGGTGTGAGCGACTCCCACTGCCGGAAGCGCTTCAGCTCCTCGAGCGAGAGGTTGTAGCCCGCGAGATGGAGCGCGGAGTACTGGAGGATGCACGCGTGCCCGGCTGAAAGGACGAACCGGTCGCGGTCGGGCCACTGCGGGTTGGCCGGGTTGTGATCCATGACCTCCGTGTAGAGGAGGTAGGCGAGCGGAGCCAGCGCCATCGCGGTTCCCGGGTGCCCGGCGTTCGCCTGCTGGACGGAGTCCATGGCGAGCGTCCTGATCGTGTCGATCGAAAGCTGCTCGATGTCTGGCTTGACCACCGGGGGGAACGATATGCGCCGCACTACCCTTGGTGCGGCATGGCAGTCGTGATCGCCTCCAATCTCCGAAAGGAGCTCGCCGGTTCGTTACTTTTCGACGGCGTCTCCTTCAGCGTCGAGCGGCGCGACCGCGTCGCGCTCTCCGGCCCGAACGGCGCCGGGAAGACGACGCTGCTTCGCATCCTGGCCGGGGAGACCGAGAAGCACGGCGGTGAGCTCGCCTTCGAGAAGGGGACACGGGTGGCGCTGCACGACCAGCGCCCGCCGCTCGACCAGGACCTGACCGTCCGCGAGTACGTTCTCTCTGGGGCGCGCGACCTCGTCGCGCTCGAACGCGAGCTCGAGGATCTCGAGCAGGCGATGGCGACCGGGACGCACGACCAGGTGACGTTGAACCGGTACGCGGAGGCGCAGGCGCGCCTCGAGCACGCGGGCGGGTACGGATGGCGCGACCGGGCGACGTCCGTCCTGCGCGGCCTCGGCTTCGCCGACGCCGATCTCGACCGGCAGCTGCGCACGTTCTCGGGCGGCGAGCTGACGCGCGCCTCCCTGGCCCGCGCGCTCGGCGGGGACCCCGATCTCCTGCTCCTCGACGAGCCGACCAACCACCTCGACGTCGCGAGCCTCGAATGGCTGGAGCGTGAGCTCCAGTCGCTCGACGCAGCCGTGATCCTCGTCGCCCACGACCGCTGGTTCCTCGAAGCCGTGACGACGGCGACGCTCGAGCTCACGGCCGGCCGCGCGACCTTCTTCCCCGGCCCGTGGCACGTGTGGCGGCGCGAGAAAGCGGCGCGGGCATTGCATGCACAGAAGGAAGTCGCGCGCGCAACTGCGGACATCGCGCGGCTCGAGCGCTTCGTCGAGCGCTTCCGGTACAAGAAGGACAAGGCGAAGCAGGCGCAGGCGAAGCTCACGCACATCGGCCGGCTCCAGCAGGAACGCTCGGCCGCGGCGGACGAGGTCGCGCTGCTGAGCCGCCGGCAGCGCACGCTCGGCTTCGAGTTTCTCAAGCCGGTGCGCAGCGGACGGACGGTCGTCGAGGCGGACGGACTGGAGCTGCGCATCGGCGAGCGCGTGCTTCTGCGCCACGCAACGTTCGCGCTCGAGCGAGGCGAACACGTTGCGCTCGTGGGGCCGAACGGCTCCGGCAAGACAACGCTGCTCGAGGCGATCGTGAACGAACGAGGCATTCGGATCGGGCACGGCGTGAAGATCGGGTACTTCTCGCAGCAGGAGATGGAGCTCGACACGCGTGGGTCCGTGCTGCAGTGCGTGCAGACGATGACGGGCCTGTCGCGTCCCGACGCGCAGACGCTCCTCGGCCGGTTCCTCTTCTCCGGGTGGACGGAGCACGAGAAGGCGGTCACCGTTCTCTCGGGCGGCGAGCGCCGGCGCCTTGCCCTGGCCGTCACGGTTGCGTCGGGCGCGAACTTCCTCGTGCTCGACGAGCCGACGAACCATCTCGACCTGGACAGCCGTGAGGCGCTCGAGGCTGCTCTCGACGCGTTCCCCGGAACCGTGCTGCTCGTTTCGCACGACCGCGCACTCCTCGACGCGATCGCCGAGCGGACGCTCGCGATCGAGGACGGCGAGTTGCACGGCTACGACGGCGGCTGGGCGGAGATGCTCCGCCGGCGCGAGGAGCGGGCGGCCCGTCCCGTGGAGCCCGCACCGAAGGCGCCGAAACCTGCGAAACCGAAGCAAGCGCGAAAGCCGCGACCCAGTGAGCTCGAGCGGCTCGAGGCGGAGATCGCCACGCGCGAGGCTGACGTGGCCGAGCTCGAACGAAAGCTGGCCACGGACTGGTCGGACGTCGACCTCCTCGCCGCGCACAAGCTCGCGCGCGATGGGCTCACGGCGCTACTCGAGCGGTGGGAGGCGCTTTTCGAAGCACAGACTGAGCGCGCGTGAGTCGTACGGCGGGTAGCACGGGATCCGCTCATAGCCCGACGACTCGTACAGGCCAAGCGCTTCCGGCTGGCGGTCACCCGTCTCGAGGACGAGGCAGCGGTAGCCCAGCCGACGCGCCTCTGCCTCGAGGTCGACGAGCACTCGCCGGCCGAGGCCACGACCGCGCCGTTCCGGAACGACGTACATGCGCTTCAACTCCGCGCGCTCGTCGTCGAAGCGCGTGATCCCGCCGCACGCGACCGCAGCACCGTCGTCGCCGCGCACCACGAGAAAGACGCCGTCGGGCTCGAAGAACATTGCCGCGTCACGCGCCGGTCCGATGTCGGCCTCGCCGCTGTAGAGGGCGCGCATCTCCGCCTGCTGTGCATGCGCGAGCGCCTGCACGTCGGCGGAGTCGAACGGCTCAGGCCCAGAACGCATCGAACGCCGAGTCAAGCGGTACTGCCGTGACCTCGGCCAGACGCCCGTCGGCGAAGCGAATGACGAGCGCCTGATCGACGTCGAGGTCGATCCCGTTGCGCGTGCCGGACGCGCGATAGACGGCGAGACCCCACTCGTCGTCGGCCACGACGGTGTGCAGACGACTGCGGTACGTCCCGTCCGTCTCCGTGCCCGTTCGGCGGAGGAACTCGACCACGTCGCGCGGGCCGTGGTACTCGCCGCTCATGATCGTGTCGCCCGGGACGCGCCAGACGACGTCGCGCGTGAACGCGGCGGCGATGACCTTGGGATCGCGGCCGAACGCATCGAACAACCTCCGCGTGAGCGCAGCATTCGCGTGCTCGCTCAACTCTCGGCTCCGAGCGTCGCCACGACGGCTTCCGCGATCACCTTCAAGGGCCGCCCCGACACCTGGCTCGCCTTGCGCAGCCGGGCGAACGCGTCCTGCTCGGAGAGATGCTCCTTCTCCATGAGAAGGCCCTTTGCCCGCTCGATCACCTTGCGCGAGGCGAGCGCCTCGGCGAGCGACTCCGCTTCCTCCCGCACCGCTTGCAGCTCGTCGTGGCGGGCGCGCGCCGCCGCGATCGCCGGCAGGAGGTCCTGCTCGCGGAACGGCTTCACGAGATAGCCGAACACCCCCGCCTCGACGGCGCGGGACACGAGCTCCTCCTGGCCGTAGGCGGTGAGCATGACGATGGGGATCGGGCGCTCCTCCAGGATCCGGCGCGCGGCCTCGATCCCGTCCACGTTCGGCATCTTCACGTCCATGATCGCGAGATCGGGCTCCTCGGATCGCGCGAGCGCGACCGCCTCCTCGCCGTCGCGCGCCTCGGCGCACACCTCGAAGCCGGCGCGAACGAGCATCTCCTTGAGGTCGAGACGAATAATCGTCTCGTCCTCGGCAACGAGGATCCTCATGCGGCCATCGTCGCATTGCGAAGCCGGATGCCGCTGAAGTCGAGTGTCGACGCGATCACGCGTTGCCACAGTGCCGCCAGGTCGTCGTCGACCGTGAGCTCGATGTCCGCTTTCGCGTGCCGGTCGACGAGATCGCCGAGCTCGACGAGCTCGAGCGGCTCGACGCCGGAGCGCGAGACCCAGAATCGGTCCCAGCGCTCGAACCTCGGCTCGCGCAGCCGGTAGGCGAGGACTCGGATCGTTCGCATCGGCTCGAGCCACGCGGGCTCCACGACGTGTACGCGCCGGGTGCGATCGCCGGCAAGGAACGTCTCGACGTCTTGGTCGGTCGTGCCCGAATTGGCCCAGAAGGTCGCGCGGGGGCACTCGCGCGGGAACCAGTAGAGCGGCAGGTGACGCGTGTCGACCGCCCACACGAGCGGCTCGTCGAGGGAATGGCCCGGACGGTGGTGCGGCTCGAAGCGTGCGATCGCAGCGTCCTCGCTCACGTGCCAGAGCGCGTGCGCCCCTTCGCCCCGATACGGCGGCGCCGGCTCGATCACGCGAGACATTCGCCACCAAGCTGGGACGGACAGGTGACGGTTCCTCTCGTAGCCTGACGGCTGGTGGGGTGGGAGAGGGAGCACCCACTTCGCGCGCGTGTACCTAGGAGCGTTGTCACGCGGCAAAGCCTCGCAGCACGGCGGCCGGCTCCGGCCAGTGCATGAGATCGGCCGCATCGGCCGCGCTGCACCACCGGTAGTCGTCGTGCTCCCAGTCGAGCTCGGGCTCCCACTCATCCGGTGCGTCGACGAGGAAGCATTCGACCGTGATGCCGCCGTAGTCGAACGTGCTCCCGAGCGGCTGCGGCTCCGCGGCCAGGCCCGTCTCCTCGCGGAGCTCGCGGACTGCCGCGGCCGCGTACGTCTCGCCCTCCTCGACGCCGCCGGCGACGCTGTGCCAGTACGCGTCGTTCTCCGGCGAGCGATGCAGCGCGAGGAACTCGTCGCCCCGGCGAACGAAGATGAGCACCTCCTGCGTCCTCGTCATCCCGGGAACACGACCTCCGCGCGTGTCCCGCCGTCGCTGCGCAGGTCGAACGTGCCCCGGAGCTCGTCGCTGACGAGCGCGCGCACGATCGACAAGCCCGTGCCGGCACCGCGCTCGCCCGGGCCGGAGCCTTCGTCGGAGATGGCGAGCACGACCTCGCCGTCACGGTGAGCCAGCTCGATGCGAACGTCGCCGGCGCCGTGCTCGAGCGCGTTCTGAAGCAGCTCGCTGAAGACGAGCGCGAGCGCGGTTGCCCGCTGGCCGGCGAGGGACACGGCTTCGAGGCTCGCCGAAACGTCCCGGCCGCCCGCGAGACCCTGCACGAGCATGGCGCGCAGGCGGTCGATGAGATCAGCGAGCTCGACATCCTCGTCGCGCTGCTCGGTGAGCACCTCGTGCACCGCCGCGATCGCGAGGATGCGGTTGACGGAATGCTCCAGCGCCTCGCGCGGGTCGACGCCCTCGGCCCGTGACTGCAGGCGCAGGAGCGACGCGACGGTCTGCAGATTGTTCTTCACGCGGTGATGGATCTCTTGCGCGAGAACTCCGCGCATGACCGCCCGGCCGTGCTCGAGCGCCACGGCCGCGTGGTGCGCAATCGCTTCGAGCAGCGCGCGGTCGTCGTCGGAGAACGGCGTATCACGGTCGGCGACGAGCTCGCCGATCTGGCGGCTGCGCCAGCGCAGCGGGGTTCGTAGCGCATGGGTGCCGGCGCGGCCCTCCGGCCACGCGATGCGTCCGTCCTCGAGAACGAGCGCGGCGCCGGTCGCCGAAACTGCATCCATCGTCGTTTTGACGATCGCCTCGAGCGACTCCTCGAGATAGAGCGACTCGGACACGGCCTCGGAGATCCGCGCGAGCGCCTCCAGCTCCGCGACGCGGCGCTGCATCTGCGCGTACAACTGTGCGTGCACGATCGTCTGCGCGACCTGATCGGCGATCGCCTCGACCAGCCCGATCTCGGATGCGTCGTACTCGCGTGCGGCGCGCGTCCGGACGTTGAGCGCGCCGGCGAGCTTCTCGCCGTGGACGAGGATCGGGACGGCGAGGATCGACTCGTACTGCGACTCAGGCAGGTTGGGAAACAGCTTGAAGCGCGGATCGAGATGCGCCTGCGCAGGAATCATGACCGGCGCGCGCTCGGCGGCGGCGCTCCCGGTGATCCCTTCGCCGGGCCGCAGCCGCGGACGACGGGTCATATCCTCGACACTCGTCCCGTAGGTCGCCCGGAGGATGAGCTCGTCGCTGCGGTCGTCGTAGAGGTAGACGAAGCAGGCGTCCGCGTGCAGCGCCTCCGCGACGCGGGTGGCGATGAGGTGGAGGACCTCCTCGAGGTCGAGCGTCGAGTTGACCGCCGCCGTCGTCTCGGTCAGCAGGCGCAGGTGCCGCTCGGTCGCCTCCACGCCAGGAATCGTATGGGGCAGCTACGGTGTGGTCAGTGGCCGCTGTTCAGCTCAAATGCGAGATCGACGGATGCACGGAGACATGGAGCGTGGCGTCGCCCGCAAAGATGAAGGCGTCCATGGCCGAGCACCGCAAGCAGTTCCATCCCGGCTGGGTGCAGCCGGCGCCGAAGCCGATGTCGCCGTACCGGCTCGATTACTCGCGCCGCGCCCGCAGTTTCTAGCGCCGGCAGGTTGCAGGACCTGAGCCGGGGGCCGCGAATTTGGCGTCGATGCCGAATCGTCCCGACCCAGCCATAACAAACCTTTTACTCCGACCCTGCAAAAAACCTTGCAGAGCGGGCATACCTTCATCCATATGAGCGCCCTCGCCATCGACCTCCGCCGCACCGCCGGCTACATCGTGTCCGACCGGCACGGACGCCTGGTGGGCAAGGTCGAGTGCCCGATGTACGGCACGGCGCCGGACGTTCCGGATGCACTCTCGGTCAAGGCCGGCCTCTTCTCCCGCCGCCGCCGCCTCGTTCCGGCCGACATGATCGGCCAGATCGACGGCTCGAGCGGCGTGATCGAGCTCCGCGTCGACCGCGACGCGATCCGCAGTTTCCTTTAGACCCCGCGGAATCCCCTCTTAACGACCACGAGGTGCCATAAGCACCTCGCAGTCGGCCGTCAGTTGGCTCGTCTCCGCAGAGGGCGAGCCGGGGACGATTGTTGCAGATCCGGCAAACCTCCTAGAGAACAGCCAGATACTTCTTCATCTCCCATTCGGTGAGCTGGACGCGGTACTCGTCCCACTCCTTCCGCTTCAGCTCGATGTAGCGGTCGAAGATGTGCGGGCCGAGCGCCTTGCGCGCGAGCTCGGAGCGTGAGAGCTCGTCGATGGCCTCGCCCAGCGTCTCGGGCAGGGAGACGATCCCGCGCTCGCGGCGCTGCTCGGGCGTGAGGTGGTAGAGGTTCGTCTCCATCGGATCGGGCAGCTCGTAGCCCTTCTCGATCCCGTCCAGGCCGGCGTGCAGGAGGCACGCGAAGGTGAGGTACGGGTTGCAGGCCGGATCCGGGCAGCGCAGCTCCGCGCGGGTCGCCTGCTCTGAGCCCGGCTTGTACAGCGGGATGCGGATGAGCGCCGAACGGTTCCGCTGCGACCAGGCGACGTACACAGGGGCCTCGAAGCCGGGCACGAGGCGCTTGTACGAGTTGACCCACTGAGCGAAGACAGCCGCGATCTCGCGCGCGTGGCGGAGCTGGCCCGCGATGAACTGCTTGCCGACGTCCGACAGGTGCCACTTGTCGTCACCGTCGAAGAACTGGTTGCGGCCGTCGGTGAAGAGCGACTGATGCGTGTGCATGCCCGAGCCGTTCTCGCCGAACAGCGGCTTCGGCATGAAGGTCGCGTGGTAGCCGTGCTGCTTTGCGACCTCCTTCACCACGAGCCGATAGGTGAGCATGTAGTCCGCCATGTCGAGCGCGTTCGCGAAGCGGATGTCGATCTCGTGCTGCGAAGGCCCGACCTCGTGGTGGTGGTACTCGACCGGGATCCCCATCTTCTCGAGCGCACGGATCGTGTCGCGCCGAACCGACGTTGCCGCGTCCATCGTCGTCTGGGCGAAATACCCGCCCTCGTCGAGGGTCTCCGTGCCCTTCTCGTCCTTGAAGAGGAAGTACTCGGCCTCGGGGCCGACGTTGAACGTGTCGAAGCCCATCGAACGCATCCGGTCGAGCGCCAGCCGAAGCACGTGGCGCGGGTCGCCGTCGTAGCGCTTCCCGTCCGGCGTGACGATGTCGCAGATCATCCTTCCGGCCCGCCCGTCGGGCAGGACCCGGAACGTCTCGGGGTCGGGAATCGCGACCATGTCCGACTCCTCGATGGCGTTGAAGCCGGTGATCGACGAGCCGTCGAAGCCCATGCCGTCGTCGAGCGCGCCTTCGACTTCGCCGACGGTGATCGAGAAGCTCTTCAGGTGCCCCTCGAGATCGGTGAACCAGAGGAGCATGTCCTCCACGCCGGCCTTCTTGATCTCCGCGAGGACGCGCTTCCGCGCCTCAGGGTCGGACGTCGCCCGATTCTCGCTCTCGACCTGCGCCATCGGTTCTCCTCCTCGCTCGCTCGACGAGAAGGAGTCTATGTTGGAGGGCTCGGCGGGGCAGTGGCTGTGTCGCAGATGGTGCGCTGGATCGGCGCGCTGCTGCGTCCTCGGTTGCGTCCGTAGTGGAACTACGAACGCGCCCTGCGTCCTTGCATCGCATCCGCCCAGCGCATCCCTGCGACGAGCGCAGCCCCATCGAGCCCTCCGCTCAGCTCCAGGCGGTCTCCTGCACGAGCGCACGCTCCTTCAGCGGCTCCCACCAGGCGCGCTGAGCGGCGTACCACTCCACCGTCTCGCGCATCCCGTCCTCGAACGCGATGTCCGGTTTCCAGCCCAGCTCACTCCGCAGCTTCGACGAATCGAGGAGGTAGCGACGGTCGTGCCCCGGACGGTCCGGGACGATCGACTTCAGCGACGCCGGCTTGCCCGTGAGCTCGAGCACCGCGTCGGCGATCTCCTCGATCGTCTTCTCGACCCCGCTGCCGACGTTGTACGTCTCGCCGACACGGCCGCGATCGAGCACAAGCTCGATCGCGCGGCAGTGGTCGCGCACGTGCAGCCACTCGCGCTTGTTTGCCGTCGACGCGTACAGCGGCAGCTCGATGTCGTCGAGCGCGTTCGTGACGAAGACCGGGATCACCTTCTCCGGAAACTGGTACGGCCCGTAGTTGTTCGAGCAGTTCGTGATCGTCACGGGCAACCCGTACGTCTCGTGGTACGCGCGCACGGCGTGGTCGGCGCCTGCCTTCGACGCGTTATAGGGCGTGCGCGGCCGGTACGGCGACTCCTCAGTGAACACCTCGTCGCTGTCGAGCGGAAGGTCGCCGTACACCTCGCACGTGGAGACGTGGTGAAAGCGTTTGACGCCGGCCCGCCGGGACGCTTCGAGGAGCGACTGCGTCCCGAGGACGTTGGTCCTGAAGAACCTGCCCGGGTCGACGACCGCGAGGCTGTTGTGCGACTCGGCAGCGAAGTTGAGGACGACCTCGACCCGTTCCGCCTCGAGCAGCCGCTCGCAGCCCTCGAGGTCGCCGATGTCGCCCTCGGCGAAGACGATCCGGTCCTCGACGTCGGCGAGCGATCGCCGGTCTCCGGCGTAGGTGAGCAGGTCGAGCACGACGACGTGGTCGTCCGGCCGGCGCTCGAGCCAATACCGGACGAAATTCGAGCCGATGAAGCCTGCTCCGCCCGTGACGAGGAGTCTCATCGGGGCATGACTTTAGCCCGTCGCGCCGAAACCCGATTTACAAACATGACTTTGCTAGCTTCGCCGTCCAGCCGGATGCCTCTTCGCGCGCTCTCGATCGCCTTCGCCTCGGCTTTGCTCCTCGCAGGGCCGGCGGCCGCGTCTCCGGCAGCGGGGCGGGACCTCCCGCCCGTCTGCGCCACGTCGTGCGTTGCGGCGAAGGCAGGCACCGGCACGCTGTTCGTCTTCAGCGGCCACGGCTGGGGGGACGGCATCGGCATGAGCCAGTACGGCGCCTGGGGCTACGCGCTGCACGGGTACGGGTACCAGCAGATCCTCTCGCACTACTACCCCGGCACGACGCTCGGCTCGACGCCGGTGACGCTCATTCGCGTCCTCCTGGCCGACGGGAAGAAGACACTGAAGCTTTCGTGTGCGGTGCCGTTCACCGTTACGGACGGGAACGGCGTCGCCCACACGCTCGCAGCGGGTGCGATCTCTCTCGGCACGAAGCTCGTCGTGAACGGCCAGCCGCTGACGCCGCCGCTGACATTCGACGCCGGCGCAGGCGGATGGATGACCCTCGCGCGTCCCTACCGCGGCGAGATCCAGGTGGACGTCGTGAACGGCCGGCTCCGCGCGATCAATGTCATCGGTCTGGAGGACTACCTGTACGGCGTCGTCCCCGCCGAGATGCCGTCGACCTGGTCGCCGCCCGCGCTTCAGGCGCAGGCCGTCGCGTCGCGCTCGTATGCGCTCGCAACGCGCAAGGTCGCCGCGCCCTTCGACGTGTACGGGGACACTCGCAGCCAGGTGTACCTCGGCGTCTCCCATGAGACGCCGGCAACGACCGCGGCCGTCGACGCAACCAAGGGACAGATCGTGATGTTCAACGGCAAGGTGGCGTCGACGTTCTTCTTCTCCAGCTCGGGTGGCGAGACCGAGTCGATCTCCGACGGCTGGGGAGTCGCACCCGTGCCGTACCTCGTCGCGGTTCCCGATCCGTACGACGTGCTGTCGCCGTACCACAACTGGACGGTGCCGATCAGCGCGCACACCTTCGCGCAAGCGCTGAAGGTGAAGGGGTCGATCCTCGACCTCCAGACGACGACCGACCCCACAGGGCGCGTCAGTCGCCTCTCGGTGATCACGCTGCCTTCGCTCGGCCTCGGCGCCGCAACCGGTCCATCCTTCAGCGGAGGCGCCGTCACCAGCGCACTCGGGCTACGCTCGACCTGGTTCAGCGTGTCGATGATGTCCCTCCAACAGCCGATGCCCGCGGCCCCGATCCCGTTCGGGACGTCGATCACCCTCACGGGTCTCGTCCGCGGCATTGCCGGGGTATCACTCGAGGAGCGCGTCTACGACGGCAAGTGGGGGCTCGTCGGACCGGTGACACCGGCAGCCGACGGGTCGCTCCTCCTCCCCGAAGCTCCGGCGGTCACGACCGACTACCGCCTCGCGATCCCGAGCACAGCAGTCGGATACGTCCGCGTTCGCGTTGCGCCACTCGTACAGCCGGCCGATCCGACACCCGGCCAGGTGAGCGGAACCGTGCAGCCCGCCATCCCCGGAGCGCCGATCGAGGTGGACATCCAAAACTCCGATTTGACCTGGACGGCCCTCATCACCGGCGCCGTCGATCCCGACGGCACCTTTGTGCTCCCCGTCGACATTCCGGCAGGAACGACGTACCGCATCGTGGTCACCCCGGGTCAGGGATTCGCGCCCGGCATGTCGGTGCCCCAGGTCTCAGCCGGGTAATGCCTAGGGTCTTGTTGCTGATCGTCGCCGCGGCGCTCGCGGTGGCGGCGCCTGCCGCTGCGTTCACGCCGACGAACCCGCTCGCGCCACGCCAGTGGTATCTCCAGGACGACCACGCGTTCGACGCGTGGCCGACGCCCCCCACGAACCTCGCGCCGGTGAGGGTGGCGATCGTCGACTCGGGCGTCGACTGCAGCCTCCCCGACTTCGCCGGGCGGCTTCTCGCGGAGAAGAGCTTCGTCGGCGGCAGCCCGTGCGTCGACACCGAAGGCCACGGCACATTCGTCGCAGGCGAGATCGCGGCGAACCTCGGCACGCAGGGGATCGTCGGGGTCGCTTACACAGCGCAGCTTCTCATCGCGAAGGTGGTGTCGCCCGACGGAACCATCCCGCTCACCGCCGAAGCGGACGCGATCCGCTGGTCGGTCGACAATGGCGCGCGCGTGATCAACCTCAGCCTCGGCGGCCTGCGAGACCTGCGGGATCCCTCCCAGGACACGTACTCGGCACTGGAGCAGCAGGCGGTCGAGTACGCGTATTCGAAAGGCGCCTTGCTCGTCGCTGCAGTTGGCAACGGCGACGAGGCTCCCTCCCAGCCGTGGCCGTATGCGAGCTACCCGGCGGCGCTCCCGCACGTCGTCGGCGTGAGCGCGCTCACACGGTCGGGGAACGTCCCCGACTTCTCGAACCGCGACCCGGTGTTCAACGATCTCTCCGCTCCCGGAGCGTCGATCTTCTCGACGTTCCCCGCGGCGCTCACCGCGCTCCGCACGGGCTGCCCCGACCAGGGGTACTCCGACTGCGGGACCGACGACTACCGGAACGCCGAAGGCACGTCGTTCGCGGCGCCGCAGGTCTCGGCGGCCGCGGCCGTGCTGTTCGCGGTCGATCCCCTGCTGACGAACAGCCAGGTGAGCTTCTTGCTCGAGCGGTCCGCGGACGACGTCAACGCGACGAACGGCTGCCCGCGCTGCGGGCTGCTGCGCGACTCGCTCAGCGGCTGGGGACGCCTGGACGTGGCCAAGGCCGTGGAGGCGCTGGCCGGCCCGCTCCCCCCGCCGGACCGGTACGAGAGCAACGACGACGCGGGCTCTCAGGCGTGGACCGTGTGGGGAAAGAATGACCAGCTGAAGGCGACCGTCGACTACTGGGACGACCCCGTCGACGTCTACCGCATCGGGCTCCAGCAAAATGAGTTGCTGCGAGCGCATCTGGCGGCCGGCGCAGGGCTCGCGCTCGAGCTGTGGAAGCCGCAGACGGTCCACGTCGACCGTCCCGCATCGCAGAAGCTGCTCATCGAGGAGTCGACGACGAACCACCTGGCATTCCGCGCGCTGAAGCGCGGGATGTACTACATCGAGGTCAAGGAAGCATCGCCGGCGTTCACCCCGTACACGCTGACGCTGACGAAGACGGCTACTGGTTCTCCAGGAGCTCGTCGGCGCTGACGCCGCGCAGGACGCGCGCGGGGCTGCCGACCACGAGCATGCGCGGCGCCACGTCCTTCGTGACCACCGCTCCAGCGCCGACGAAGGCGTCTTCGCCGATGACGATCCCGGGGCAGAGGATGGCGCCGCCTCCGACGCGGGCGCCGCGACGAACCGTCGGGCCTTTGATGAGCTCGTGCCGGCGCTCCGTTCGGCCCATGAAGTTGTCGTTCGTCGTGACGACGCAGGGAGCGATGAAGACGTTGTCCTCGAGCGTCGAGTACGCGGTGATGTAGGCGTTCGCCTGGATCTTCGTGAGCGCGCCGATGGTGGTGTCGTTCTCGACGAGCACGCCGCGGCCGACGACGACGTCGTCGCCGATGTCGACGCGCTCGCGTACACACGCCTGGTCGCCGACGATCACGCGCGCGCCGATGCGCGTCCCGGCGAACACGATCGCGCCCGTGGACACGATCGTCGCGTCGCCGATCACCGTCGGAGGAAGCGGCTCGCGCTTCGCCGTCGAGCGCGGCGAGAGTGAGGGCTGCTTGCCGACGACAGCGTTCTCGAGCACCTTCACACCGTCACCGAGGACGGTCCCCGGGTAGACGATCGCGGTGGGATGGACCTCAGCCACGGAGGGATTCCGTGAGCCGGTCGAGCGCTCGGACGACGCGCGCTCCGTCCTCGGCCACCTTGCGCCGGTCGCCCTCGCCGCGGACAAGGCGGATGAACTCCTGGCACTCGAGCTTGAGCGGCTCGTCGGTCGGGATCTTCGGAATGGAGATGTCGCCGGAGCGGGTCTGCCACTCGCCGTAGCTGTCCGTTCGCTTCCACGGCGCCTTCTCGTAGATCGTCACCTTGCGCTCGAGCTCCATGTCGTCGAAGACGACCATCTTCTCGCGGCCGACGACCGTGATGCGCCGCATCTTGTGCGGGTCGAGCCACGACAGGTGCATATGTGCGATCTTGCCGCTCGGGAAGCGCAGGTAGCAGAAGACGACGTCCTCGACACCCTCGGTGAGGAAGTCGCGGCCGTGCGCGACGCAGATTTCCGGCTCCTCGTCGAGGAGGTAGAGCATCACCGACAGGTCGTGCACGCCGAGCGACCAGAGGGCGTTCTCGTTCGTTCGCACGATTCCGAGGTTCTGGCGGTTACCGTAGACGCAGAGCACGTCGCCGAGCTCGCCGTCGTCGATCAGCTGCTTCAGCTTGCGGATGCCCGGGTGATAGAGCAGCAGATGGCCGGGCATGAGCACGAGATCCCGCTCGGCCGCGAGCTCGACGAGCTCGTCGATCTCGGCCGCGCGCATGGCCGGCGGCTTCTCGACGAGGACGTGCTTGCCCGCAGCGAGAGCGGCGCGGGCTAGCGCATAGTGCGTCGGCACCGGAGTGGCGATGACGATCGCCTCGACGCCGTCGTCGGCAAGCAGCTCCTCGAAGCTCGCGTGCATCCTTGCGTTCGGATAGCGCGCCGCGTAGCGCTCGCGCAGCTCGGGATCGAGATCGCACAACGCGGAGAGCACGCCGAGGTCGTCGAAGTTCCGTGCGAGATTCGGCCCCCAATAGCCGAGGCCCGTGACTGCGATCAAAGCTTGAACACCTTGTCCGACGCCGTGCCGGTCGCGCCGGTCGCATTGCGCAGGTCGACGACGAGCGATGCACTGTCGACGAGCTTGTCGTAGTCGATGCTCGAGTGCGCCGTCACGATCGCGACGCAGTCGTAGCTCTTCGGGTCGAGCGGCGCCGACGTCAGACCGTCGAACTCGGGCACGTGCGGATCGTGATAGGCGACGTCCGCGCCGGCATTGCGCAGTAGCATCAGGAGCTTCTCGGCAGGCGACTCGCGCACGTCGCCGATGTCGGCTTTGTACGCGACGCCGACGAGCAGGATCTTCGAGCCCTTGAGCGACTTCTGTGCGCCGTGGTTCAACGCCTGGGAGATGACGGAACGGCAGAAGTACGGCATGTTGTTGTTGATCTCGCCGGCGAGCTCGATGAACCGCGTGTTGAAGTCGAACTCGCGCGCCTTCCAGGCGAGGTAGTACGGGTCGAGCGGGATGCAGTGCCCGCCGAGCCCCGGGCCCGGCTGGAACGGCATGAAGCCGAACGGCTTCGTCGCGGCGGCGTCGATCACCTCCCACACGTCGATGTCCATCCGGTCGCACAGCTGCGCGAGCTCGTTGACGAGCGCGATGTTCACCGACCGGAAGATGTTCTCGAGCAGCTTTGTCAGCTCGGCGGCTTCCGCCGTCGAGACCTCGTGCACGTTGTCGAGCGCGCTCCGGTACAGGTCGGCCGCGGCCTTCGTCGACGCCGCGTCGAGGCCTCCGACGACCTTCGGCGTCGATTTCGTCGTCCAGTCGGTGCGGCCGGGATCGACGCGCTCCGGCGCAAACGCGAGGTGGAAGTCCACGCCCGCCTTCAACCCGCTGCCTGCCTCGAGCAGCGGCTTCAGCTTCTCGCGCGTCGTGCCGGGATACGTCGTCGACTCGAGCACGACCACGTGGCCCTTCTTGAGGTGCGGCGCGATGGCGCGCGCGGCGCTCTCGATGTAGCCGAGGTCGGGCACGCGCTGCGGCGACAATGGCGTCGGGACCGCGATGACGACGGCGTCACAGTCGGCGACCACGCCGAAGTCGGTCGTCGCGGCGATGAGCCCGGCGTCGACGAGCCGCTTCAGGTCCACGGAGCTGACGTCCTCGATGTGGCTCTCGCCGCGGCTGATGCCGTCCACCACGGACTGCTGGATGTCGACGAGGACGACGTGCTTGCCGGCCTCGGCGAACGTCTGTGCGTGGGGCATGCCGACATAGCCGGCGCCGATGATGGCGATGTCGGGATTCACGCCGCGGCAAGGCTAGCTGCGACCCGCGGCGCCGCCGCCCCGTCCCCGTACAGCTGCGGGCGGTCGTCCGGCATGCGTGCCTCTGCCACCGCCGCGGCGAGCCGGACTGGGTCGTCGTCGACGAGGACGTTCGCGCCGACTTCGACCGTGTCGATCCACTCGGTCGACGGCCGCGCGGTCACGCAGGGGACGCCGTACCAGTACGCCTCCTTCTGGAGGCCGCCCGAGTCGGTGACGATCACGCGCGCCTGCGAGCACAGCGCCGCCATGTCCAGGTACCCGAGCGGATCGACGACGCGGACGTTGGCCGGCACCTCCTCGAGGTTGGAGCGGGTGCGCGGGTGCGCGGGGAAGACGACCGGCTCGCCCGTCCGGCCAAGGCCCTCGACGATGCGCCGGAGGCGCTCCGGGCGGACATTCGCCTCCCGATGGATCGTCGCCGCGAGATACGCGCCGGAAGTGAGCCCGAGGCGGTCGAGAATCGTCGACCGCTCCCGCGCGACCGGCGCCAGGCGGAAGCACGCGTCCGCCATCACGTCGCCGACAACCTCGATCGCACCATGGACGCCCTCGTCGACGAGCGTCGCCCGGGAGCGCTCGTCCGGGCACAGGAGCAGTGCGCCAATGCGGTCGACCGCGATCCGGTTGCGCTCCTCCGGCATGGACAGGTCGCCGCTGCGCAGCCCCGCCTCGACGTGCGCAACCGGGACGACACCCGCGGCTTCTGCGCCGGCGAGCGTCGAGTTCGTGTCGCCGTACACGAGCACCCAGTCCGGCCGCTCGCGTTCGACCGCCGCGGCGATCCCGGGCCGCATCGCCCGCGGGTCGGAGCTGTGCAGGTCGAGCCGGTATGCCGGCTCAGACAGACCGAGCTCCTCGTAGAAGACCTCGGAGAGCGTGCGGTCGTAGTGCTGCCCGGTGTGCAGGACGACCTCGTCGATCTCTGCGTTGCGCAGCGCGACCGACACCGGGCCGAACTTGATGAACTGCGGACGGTTGCCGACGACCGAGAAAACCTTCACGACTGCGAGGCTACAATGGCCGCCGCTTCGGGCCGTTAGCTCAGCTGGTAGAGCAGGGGACTCTTAATCCCAAGGTCGCAGGTTCGATCCCTGCACGGCCCATCGAACCGCATAACGGCAACGGCGCCGCCTTGACCGTGGCGATCGCAGACCGGAGCATGGAGGCATGGAGATTCCGACCGAGCCGATCGGGAGCATTCCCCGGCCGCCGCAGCTGATCGAGGGGATGCGCGGCGCCGCCGAGGGGCGGGTCTCCGAGCAGGAGCTGGAGGCGCTGCGGGAGGAGGCGCTCGCGGAGACGATCGCCGAGCTCGAGGCGACCGGCTCGCCCGTGATCACGGACGGCGAGCAGCTCAAGCCCAGCTTCGTCACCTACCCGATCCAGGGACTTGCGTCGCTGAGCGCGGACGGCGTCGTCATCCCGTTCGCGGACGGACACACTCGGCAGCTCCCCGCATTGACTGCGGGGCCGTTCCGTTATCAGACACACGCGGACTCCTACCTCGAGCACGCACAGCGCTATGCAACACGACCGATCAAGCAGGCGGTGATCTCCGCGTCCGCGCTCAGCCTGCTCTACCCGGCCGAGGGCATCGACGGCTACTCCCGCGACGAGTTCATCGCCGACCTGCTCGACGAGGCCGAGGCGGACATCAGACGCTCGCTCGAGAGAGGCGCAGACAGCGTGCAGATCGACTTCACCGAAGGCCGCCTCTCGCTCAAGCTCGATCCATCCGGGGGCCTCCTGCGCCAGTTCCTCGACCTGAACAACGCCGTCCTGGAACGATTCACGGCCGAGGAGCAACAGCGCATCGGCGTGCACAGCTGCCCCGGCGGAGACCACGACTCGACCCACAGCGCGGACATCGACTACGCCGGCCTCCTGCCCGGCCTGTTGGGGCTCGCCGCGGGCCGCTTCTACCTCGAGCTCGCGGGCGAGACCGACCGGCCCGCGGTGCTCGAGACCATCCGCACCAACCTGAAGCCGGGCCAACGGATCTTCGTCGGGGTGACCGACCCGATCGACCCCGCTATCGAGACAGCCGGGCAGGTCCGCGACCGCGTCCTCGAAGCAGCGGAGTACATCCCGCTCGACCAGCTCGGAACGACAGACGACTGCGGGTTCGCCCCTTTTGCCGACGACACGTCCACAGCACGCGCGACCGCCTTCGCGAAAATCAGGGCGCGCGTCGACGGCACCAAGCTCGCGGCAGCACAGCTCGGCTAGCCGCCGGCCGGCAGAGAACGCCGGCCGACGGCCCGAGGTACGCCGTCCTCTAGTAGGACGGAGGCCCCTCGTCGATGTAGGTGCGGCGCCGCGACGTGAAGTAGCCAGGCCCGGCCCACGACGACCAGAAGATCATCGAGAGCACGACCCCGAAGATCCCGACGATCAGCAGGATCCAGCCAACCGCGTGAATGTTGACGCCCGAGACCGTGGCGCTCACCGCGAATGCGAGCACGGCGCCCACGGCCGCGAGCAGGAGTCCAACTCCAAGACCCATACGTCCTCCTTTCGATCAGGAACGGAGAACGCACGAATCGGGTTTCGGGTTCCGCCGGAGGCGCGTGGAGCTTTCGTTTAGGCTCCGAACCGGATGCGCAGGGGCTCGATTGCGTCGCTACTGGGGATCGGCATCGTCTCCGGCGGAATTGCCGCAGCGGTGGCACTCGCCATTCCCTGGCTCCCGGTCTCGGCCTCGAAGGAGGCCGGGCGGATCGACTTCGTGTTCTGGTTCGTCGTCACGATCTGCATCGTCATCTTCGCGGTCGTCGCCGCGGCCATCCTGTACTCGGTCGTGGTCTTCCGGGCGGCGCCGGACGACGACTCGGACGGACCGCCGATCCACGGGCACACCGGCCTCGAGATCGCGTGGACGATCGTGCCGACGGTGCTCGTCACCGCCATCGGGATCGTGAGCGCGATCGTCCTCTCCCGTGACGACGCGATCGCGAAAAATGCGATGAACGTGAACGTCACCGCCCAACAGTTCGAATGGACGTTCAGCTACCCCGAGGCGCACAACCTGACGAGCGCCACGCTGATGCTTCCGCGAGGCCGCGAAACGGTGCTCCACATGCAATCGAGGGACGTCATCCACGCCTTCTTCGTGCCCGAGTTCCGCGAGAACGAGGACATCGTCCCCGGTCTGACGACCACGCTCAACGTGACGCCGACCCGTGACGGCACCTATCCCGTCATCTGCAACGAGCTCTGCGGCCTGGGCCACTCGACGATGCGGTCGACCGTCACGGTGATGGAGCCGGCGGCGTTCGACAAGTGGCTGAAGGGGCAGTCGAAGGCCGTCACGTCGCCGAGCGCGGTCACAGCGGGAGCGGCAGTGTTCAAGAACAACGGCTGCGCCGCCTGTCACACGCTCACGGCCGCGAAAGCGACCGGAAAAGTCGGGCCTGACCTCGACAAACTACCCGCCTATGCGCAGCAGGCGAAGCAGCCGCTCGCGTCGTTCGTGCGCACGTCGATCACCGATCCGAACGCCTACATCCAGCCCGGCTATCCGAAGAACGTCATGCCCCAGACATTCGGCAAGGCGATCCCGAAACAGCAACTCGACGCCCTCGTCACCTATCTGATCAACTCGAGCAAATGACGGCAGCCACCCTCGACCCGCACGAGCACCACCTGACGCCGGCGGGCGGCAAGGGCGCTGCTCGGCGTCTGCTCCTCGGTCCCGGCTTCATCCGCGCCGGCTGGATGTTCTGCCTCTTCGGAGCGATCGGCTTCGGTCTCGTCGTCGGCTTCCGCTGGTGGGGCGGCTGGCAGCCGCTCTTCGACATGACGCCGATCACGCTCGTCTCGCTCCTCGTCGCGGGGCCGCTCGGGTTCCTCGCCGGCATCGGCGCCTTCGACTACTGGACGCGCTACGCGATCGGCTCACCGACGCGGCCGGAGGACCACTCCGGGCACGGCGCGCGGACGTGGCACGACTACTTCCGCGTCAACACCGACCACAAGGTGATCGGCGTCCAGTACCTCGTCACGACGATCTTCTTCTTCATCGCAGGCGGCTTCCTCGCGATGCTCGTGCGCGTCCAGCTCGCCCGTCCCGGAAATCACTTCTTCGACCCGCAGACCTACAACGGGCTCTTCTCGGTTCACGCGTCGCTGATGATCTTCCTGTTCGTGATCCCGGCGTTCGCCGGCCTCGCGAACTTCGTCGTCCCGCTGATGCTGGGTGCGCCCGACATGGCGTTCCCGCGGCTGAACGCGCTCTCGTTCTGGCTGCTGCCGATCGCCGGGATCATGATGTTGTCGTCATTCCTCGTCCCCGGTGGCGCATTCGCATGCGGCTGGACCGGCTACGCGCCGCTGTGCTCGACCCACCAGCCACTCGGCGCGATCTTCTTCAACCAGGGCGTGCAGTGGGCCGGCGCGTCGTCGATCATGACCGCGCTCAACTTCCTGGTCACCATCATCACGATGCGCGCGCCTGGGCTCACGTTCTGGCGCCTGCCGCTGCTCGTGTGGGCGAACTTCACGACGTCGCTGCTCGTCGTGATCGCGACGCCGTTCATCGCCGGTTCGCAGTTCTTCTCGATGTTCGACCACGTCATGCACACCGCGTTCTTCGACCCGAACAACGGCGGCTATCCGCTGGGGTACCAGCACATCTTCTGGTTCTACTCACACCCGGCGGTGTACATCATGATGTTGCCTGGCTTCGGGATCATGAGCGAGGTCATATCCGTGTTCAGCCGGAAGCCGATCTTCGGCTACCGGCTCATGGCGCTCTCGCTGATGGCGATCGTCGTCCTCGGCTTCTCCGTCTGGGCGCACCACATGTTCACGAGCGGCATGTCGTCGTGGCTCCGCGTGCCGATGATGGTGACGACGCTGCTGATCGCGGTACCGACCGGGATCAAGATCTTCAGCTGGATCGCGACCATGTGGGAGGGGAAGCTGCACTTCAACACGCCGATGCTGTTCGCGCTCGGCTTCCTTTCCATGTTCGTGATCGGCGGCCTGTCCGGCGTCATGCTCGGTGCCGTGCCGATCGACATCCACGTCACCGACACGTACTTCATCGTTGCGCATCTCCACTACGTGCTCTTCGGCGGCTCCGTGTTCACGATCTTCGCCGGCATCTACTACTGGTTCCCGAAGATGACCGGCCGAATGTACGACGAGCGCCTCGGCAAGCTCCACTTCTGGCTGACGTTCGTCGGTTTCAACCTGACCTTCTTCCCGATGCATCTCCTCGGGACGGAAGGCATGCCGCGCCGTGTCGCCGACTACGCGCCGAAGTTCGCAGATCTGAACATGTTCATCTCGCTCGCGTCGTTCGGCCTCGGCGCGTCGGTGCTCGTCTTCCTCTACAACATGATCACGAGCTGGAAGAACGGCCCCATCGCGCCGGCGAACCCGTGGCGCGCGCTCACCCTCGAGTGGCAGGTGAGCTCGCCGCCGCCGATCTTCAACTTCGACGAGATCCCGCAGGTCGTCGGCTCGCCGTATGAATACGGCGTCCCCGGCGCCCAGCACGCCATCCTCGCGCCGTCTCCCGCCCACGCGGTCGAGGAGGTCGCGGCACCTTGAGCGCGGAGGCGCGCAACATCCTCGTCGTCGCCAACGAGACCGTCGTCTCGCGGCAGCTCGTCGAGCTGATCGAGGCGCGCGCCGCCGGCGGGCCGGTGCAGATCACCGTCGTCGCGCCCGTGAACCAGCCGCGACAGGGCTACGTCGTCTACTACGACACCCGCAAGGCGGCCGCGCGCCGCCGGCTGGACAAGACGCTCGATCTACTGCGCAAGGAGGGCATCCCGGCCAACGGCGTCGTTGTCGAGACGGATCCGGTGTCGGCCCTGCGCGACGCCATCGCCCAGCTCGAGCCGGACGAGGTGATCGTGTCCACGCACCCGCAGCAGAAGTCGGGTTGGCTCCGCCGCAACGCGGTCGAGCAGATGCGGCGCGTCGCAGGGAACATCCCGTTCGAGCACGTCGTCGTCGACATCGCCGGCGAGCACGGCCCAGCGAACGTCCTCGTCGTCGCCAACCAGACGGTGCTCGGCGACGAGCTGCTGGAGCGCATCCGGGCCCGCGCACAGCAGAGCCCGGCAAGCTTTCTCATCATCTCCCCGCAGGGCGACGGCGGCGGCTCGTACGAAGAGGCCGAGAAGCGACTCCTGCGCGCGGTGACGCGCCTCCGGTCCGAAGGCCTCGACGTGCACGGGCAGATCTCGCACCCGGACCCGTACACCGCGGTGATCCAGGCGACGGAGGACGAGCGCGTCGACGAGGTGATCGTGTCCACCTTCCCGCGTTCACGCTCGGGCTGGCTCCGGCGCGACCTCGTCGAGCGGCTGCGCGCGGAGACGAAGCTCCCGGTCGACCACGTCGAGGTCGACACGCCGGCGAGGGTGAACGCCTGATGGCCGCCGCGCACGCAGAGCACCTCGAGCACCACGGCCCGCCGGCGCCGCACTACAGCTCGAGGGTCACACCCGGCGTGCTCGGGATGTTTCTCTTCATCGCGTCGGAGATCATGCTGTTCGGCTCGTTCTTCACGGCGTACTTCTTCGTGCGCGTCGTCAACGGGACGCCGTGGCCGACGCCGCCGTATCACCTTCCTGTCTACGTCGCCTTCATCAACACGTGCATCCTCGTCACGTCGAGCTTCTCCATGCACTGGGGGCTGCAGTCGATCAAGCGCGGCAACGTGTGGGGCCTGCGCGCCGGACTGCTCCTGACGTTCCTCATGGGTCTGAGCTTCCTCATCACCCAGGCGATCGAATACTCGCGCATTGGGTTCAACACCACGAACGGCGCCTTCGCCACCATCTTCTTCTGCCTCACCGGCCTGCACGGCGTCCACGTCTTCGTCGGGCTCTCGATTCTGGGGTTCATGACGATTCGCGCCTTCCGCGGCCACTTCTCCGCGGAGGAGCACCACGGCGTCGAGATCGGCGGGATCTACTGGCACTTCGTCGACGTCATGTGGATCGTCGTCTACCTGACCGTCTACATCCTCTGATCGGGTAAGCAGGGAGCGATGCGCAATCCACTTCGCAGCGAGGACGAGGCGTTCCGCTTCCTGATTGCGTCCGTCGTCGCCGCACTCGTGATCGCGGGCGCGGCGTACGTGAACACGTGGCTCGGCGTGGCCGCCGCCGTCCTGGCCGTCGCCGGGATCCTCTGGTGGCTGAAGCAGGAGCCGGTCCCCGGGGCCGCCGACGTGCAGCCGAAGATCACATCGGAGACGCCGCCGGGCGTGCACCGGCTACTCGTCGTCGCGAACGAGACCGTGGGCGGAGCGGCGCTGCTGTCGACGCTCGAGGGGCTGGCTCAGCCGACGACGGAGCTCCTCGTCGTCGCGCCCGCTCTTGCGTCGCGGGTGCGGCACTGGGCTTCGGACGTCGACGGCGCACGAGCCGACGCCGAGGTCCGTCTCCAAGCATCGGTCACCCGGCTCGAAGCCACCGGCCTCGAGGTTCGCGGTGAGATCGGCGACGAGGATCCGCTCGTCGCGATCGAGGACGCGCTGCGTACGTTCGGGGCCGACGCGATCGTCATCTCCACCCATCCCGAGGGACGGTCGAACTGGCTCAAGCAGAACGTGGTCGACCGAGCGCGCGAGCGCTTCGCGCTGCCGGTCACGCACGTGGTCGTCGATATCGCGGCCGAGCAGAGCCCCGGCGCCTAGAGCTCGATCCGGTACCGGACCTCGGCGACCCGCACGCCGAGGAAGTCGTCCTCCTTGCGGCCCCCGTCGGCGTCCCAACCCTCACGCTCGTAGAAACGGCGCGCACGCGGGTTGTCCTCGAGCACCCAGAGGATGGCCTCACGATACCCGGCGTCGCGCAGCGCCTCAATCGCTGCGCGCATCAGCGCCGGACCTGCACCGCCGCCCCACGCCTCTGGCAGCGCATAGATCGCATAAAGCTCGCCGACGCCGTCGAGGTCGGACGCAGCGCCGACCGACACGAATGCGACGACACGCCCTTCGTCGTCCGCGACGTACACCGGCTCTCCCGCATTCAGGACGCGCGTCCAACCTTCGACGCGCCTGTCGACGTCGAGGCCTGCGAGCCGCTCCGATCCAAAGACGTGCGCGTACGAGGCCTGCCAGGTGCGCACGTGCACCGCCGCGATCTCCGCCGCGTCGGCGAGGCTCGCGCGGCGTGTCTCCACTACTTCCCGGCTGAGGAGCTGACGAAGCTCGCCACCGCCTGGATCTGCGCGGGGCTGAGCTTGCCCTTGAACGCCGGCATGACAGCGCCGCCGTTCGTCACCTGGTGGACGACCGTCGCCTGCGCGGGCTTGAGCTGATCGAGGTTCGGGCCGATGGTTCCCGTCGAGCCGGCGGCCTTGAGCGTGTGACAGCTCGAGCAGTCGGCCTTGAAGATCGCCTTACCGTTGTTCCCGAGCTGCGACGGAGGCGTCGTCGTCGCGCTGCCGGTGCCGGCGACAGAGGCCACGTACGCTGCCACGTCTTGCGCGTCCTGGCCGTGGACGAGGTTCGCCGGCATCGGCGTGCCGCCGGTGACCGCGCCCGACCCAAGCCGGATCTGGTCGAGCACGACGTTCTCGATCGTCGACTGGCTGAAGCCCTGCTGGCGGGCCGCACGGAACGCATCGTCGAGATTCGGGCCGATCGTCCCGGTCGAGCCGGCGGCGGCGAGCGTGTGACAGGCGGAGCACGTAGCCGCGCCGGTGAACAGCTTCTGGCCGTTCGCGACGTCGGACGTGCCCTTCGCGGCGCCGCCCGTGCCGCAGCCCGCCGCGAGCAGCGCAGCGCCGAGGCCGACCGCGACTCCGAGAGCCCAGCGCCGCACTATGCGGGTGGCACCCCGCCGGCCGCTCCGACCTTCGAGACGGCCTCGTTCCGGGTCGAATAGATGGTGAACACGCGGTCCAGTCCGGTGATCTCGAAGATCTTCGTGATGTTCCGGTCGCTGCACACGAGCGAGAGCTGGCCTTCGTTCGAGCGCAGCCGCTTCACGCCGCCGACGAGGACACCGAGGGTGGTCGAGTCGATGAAGGTCGTCCCGCTGAAGTCGACGATGACCTCCTTGCCTCCCTGCCCGATCACCTCCAGCAGCTGCTGCTTGAACTCGGGCGCGGTGTACAGGTCGACCTCGCCTGCTAGCGAGATGATGTATGTGTCGTCGCTCAGTTGCTCGGTCTTGATATCGAAGTTCACGCGCACTCCCCCGGGGTCGCTCGGCCTCGTGTCGGGGCGAGTCTAACCCGCTGCGGACGCGCGAGGAGGGCGCTACTTCTTTGTCAGCGACTTGATCAGCGCGCGGATCTGGCCGGCCGTCGAGCTGTTCGGATTCAGCTTCAAATAGTGCGTGTACGCACTGACGGCGGTGGTGGTGTCGCCGGAGGTCTGGGCGGCCTGGCCGAGCTGGAACCACGCGTTGGCGCTGCCCGGCTGGAGGTTCGCGACCTTCTGGTACGAGGAGACCGCGGTCGAGTACGCAACCTGAATCCGCTGTGCGAGGTCGGAGACCGTCGAGTTCTGCTGCGTCGCCGAGGCCTGCTCGATCGGGTTCGAGCCGAGCGCCTTCCCGACATTGCTCGTCGAGCTCGGGAAGATCGCCTGATCGGGCACGGCGAGCTGCTCCGCGGCGTAGGCATTCTGGTATTGCGTGATGAGATCCTGCGCGCTCGTGATCTGCAGGCCACCGAGCTCGGTCAACGCCTTGACGTCCTTCGGACGGAGGTTCGTGTAGTCCTGGAGCGCGCCGATCGCAAGATCGGTGTCGCCCTTCGCCTCGTACGCGGTCGCTAGGTCGCGAAAGCCTGTCGGGTCCTTCGGGGCGTGCTGGATCTCCTTCAGTGCCTTCGAGATGGACGTCCCGCTGTGGTGGAAAATATTGAGGTTGGTGAACAGCTGCTCCAGGCCGCCCGACCCGGAGCCGATGCCGAGGAACGCGAACGTCAGGGCGAAGAGGAACGCGAGGATGAAGTACGCCGGCTTGGCGCGGCGCCGCATGCGCACGAAGAAGAGCTGCTGGTTCGGGTTCCCGCCGGAGGCGTGCTTTCGCCGGCCGCGTGCGCGCGCCTTCGGAGCAGGCTGTGCCTTCGCCTTCTGCGCCTGCTTCGCTTTAACCGCTGCGCGCGCCATCGGCCGCTCAGGTTAGCGCTCTAGAACAGGAATTGGCGTTCCAGCGTCGGAGCTCTGCATTGCAGACGCACGCGCGGGAGACCCGCGCGTGCTGAGGGTCGGCATCGCAAGCGATGCCGTAGGCCGCGCGCGCCATGAGCGGCTCAGAGTACCGCCTCTGAGGCGGCGGGTTGCCGGCGCTCGACGAGCACGGCGAGCCAGATCGAGCTCTCGAAGAGGACCCACATCGGCAGCAGCTCTAGGAAGGTCGTCACGAGGTCGGGACCGGGAAGAGCGAGTGCGACTGCCGCGGTAATCAGGTAACCGAGGCGCCGGTTCTTTCTCAACGTCCGCGAGCTGAGGACGCCGAGAGCCACGAGCCCGAGGATGACGAGCGGGAGCTGGAAGATGACGACGATCCCGAGGAGGATCGTGACGACGAACGAGTAGTACGTGCTCGCCTTGATCAAGTGGAGGAAGTGGCGGCTGTCGTAGTTGGTGAGGAAGTGGATCGCCCGCGGGAGCAAGATCCAGTAGCCGAACGCGAGGCCGGCGGCAGCGAGCGCGGCCGCGAATATGACGAGCAAGAGCATCTTCCGTTCAGCTGAGTGATCGAACGCGGGCGCGAAGAAGGCCCAGATCTGCCAGAGGATCACCGGCGACGAGAGCGCCAATCCCGCGTACAGGCTGACCGTGATCGACACCGTGAATGGCTCGGCGACGCCGGTTGCAAGCAGCTGTCGATGTCCGGCTGGCAGCGGCCGGTTGAGCACGTCGAGAATCCGCGAGTGGAACACGAAGGCGGCGATCGATGCGACGGCGACACTGCCGATGATCACGAAGATGCGCTGACGCAGCTCTTCGAGATGCTCTCCGAGCGTCGCCTCCTCGCCGTTGCCAAGGCGACGCGGCAGCCGGCTCATACGGTGGTTAGACGGTCTCGCGCTCGGTCGGCTGAGCGACGGGAGTCGCCGTCTCGGGCGGAGTGAGCTGCTGCGGAGGCTCAGGCGGCGTATTGCCCGAGATGGAGTCCTTGAACTCGCGCATGCCCGTCCCGAGGGAGCGTCCGATCTCCGGCAGCCGCTTGCCGCCGAAGAGCAGCAGCGCGATCAAGAGGAGAATGCCGATGTGCAGCGGATTGCTGACGTAACCCACGGTAAGAGCGTAGCGCGTTTCCATACAGGTGGTGACGAGGCCGCAGGATCCGCTGAGCTGCAGGCTTCGCGGGGTCGCCGCCCGATATGCGTCGGCTAGACTGGACGCGGTGGTTTGTGCGGGGCAGAAGTCCCGCTTTTCCTGGAAAAGAGGACGCACTTCGTGGCACTACTGAAGCTCGAGAATTTGCACGTCGCCTTGGAGGACGGAACGGAGATCGTCAAGGGCGTCGACCTGGAGGTGGGCCTCAACGAGGTGCACGCCATCATGGGGCCGAACGGCTCCGGGAAGTCGACGCTCTCGTACGCGATCATGGGCCATCCGGCCTACGAGATCACCGAGGGCCGGATCCTGTTCGACGGGGAGGACATCAGCGAGCTCGGCGCCGACGAGCGCGCGCAGCGTGGGCTGTTCCTCGCCTTCCAGTACCCGCACGCGATTCCGGGTGTCACCGTTACCAACTTCCTGCGCACCGCGATCAACGCGGTCCGCAAGGCGCGCAAGGGCGAGAATGACCCCATGCCGATCCCCGAGTTCCGCAAGGAGCTGCTCGCGCAGATGGACCGGCTGAAGGTGAGCCGCGAGCTCGCATCGCGCTACATCAACGACGGCTTCTCCGGCGGCGAGAAGAAGCGGGTCGAGATCCTGCAGATGGCGATGCTGAAGCCGCGGATCGCAGTGCTCGACGAGACCGACTCGGGCCTCGACATCGACGCGCTGCGCGTCGTTGCCGGCGGCGTGAAGGAACTCGTCGGCCCGGAGATGGGGGCGCTCGTCATCACGCACTACCAGCGCATACTCGACTACATCACCCCGGACCACGTGCACGTCTTCGTCGGCGGGAGGATCGTCGAGAGCGGCGGTCCCGAGCTGGCGAAGAAGCTCGAGGCCGGCGGCTACGCACCGTACGAGGGAGTGACCGTCTGATGGCACAGACCGAGACCGAGATCGTCCAGGGGATCGGCTCCGACTACGCGATCAAGTACGGCTTCTCCGTCACCGAGGACTACTTCTACAAGTCCGGGCGCGGGTTGTCGCACGAGCTCGTCGACGCGATCTCCTCACACAAGAACGAGCCGGACTGGATGCGCAAGTTCCGGCACCGCAGCCTCGATTACTTCTACGCCCGCCCGATCCCGCAGTGGGGCGGTAACCTGAACGACATCGACTTCGACAACATTTTCTACTACATCAAGCCGACCGAGAAGCAGGCGAACTCCTGGGAGGACCTACCGGCCGACATCAAGGACACGTGGGACAAGCTCGGCATCCCGGAGGCCGAGAAGAAGTACCTCGCCGGCGTCGGCGCGCAGTACGAGTCGGAGGTCGTCTACCACAAGCTCCAGGAGAGCCTCTCCGACCAGGGAGTGATCTTCCTCGACATGGACTCGGGCCTGCGCGAGCACGAGGAGCTCGTCAAGCAGTACTTCGGAACGATCATTCCGTCGAACGACAACAAGTTTGCGGCACTGAACACCGCCGTCTGGTCGGGCGGCTCGTTCATCTACGTGCCGAAGGGTGTCAAGATCGAGCTGCCGCTCCAGGCCTACTTCCGCATCAACGCGGAGAACATGGGTCAGTTCGAGCGCAC
>DATCBD010000062.1:0-16541 GCA_036512155.1 Gaiellaceae bacterium
CGACGGCCTGTGCCATCGCATGCGCGAGCGCAAGCATCGAGCCGGCGAGCGCCTCGCCCGCGAACGATGCGCCGCGGAGGAGCTCCGTGCGCAGGTCGCGGTCGAGCGGCGACTCGACCACCCGCGGAAGGAACTCGGAGACGAGCCGCGCGCCCGCGAGCGCGTGCTCGTCCGACTCCTCGTTGTGCCCGTGCACGTACAGCGCCTCGGCGCAGTGCGCAAGCGCGTTCATCGCCGTGCCGACCGTCTCCTCGCGCGGAAGAGCGACGGTGAGGCCAACGTCGTAGACGATCCCGGCGAGCCGCGCACCGCTTCCGCCCCCGCGCATCCTGCGCTGCGGGTCGCGCATGCCGAAGTACGGCGTCCACTCCGCGCCGCCGTACGTCGTCGGGACGGATACGAGTGGGAGCTTCGTCGCCGCCGAGATGGCCTTGCCGAAGTCGATCGCGCTGCCACCACCGATGGCGACGACACCGTCGCGGGCGAGGTCGGCCGCCTCCTCGACGCGAACGGAGGGCACCTCGGACCAGCGCGCCACCGGCTCGATCGGGAGTACGAGCTTGTCCCAGCGCGGGCTCGCGACGAGCAGGCACTCGCGCATGCCGAGCTCCTCGCACACCTCCGAAAGGAGGGAGATCGGCCCCCAGCGGACGATCACGCGAGCCGCTCGCGCGCGAAGTCGACGAACGCCTGAGCGACGCGCGTCTCCGCGCGACCGCTCGAGCGTGCGAGCAGGATCTCGCGCGCCGGCTCGAGACCGTCGACGCGTGCAATCGCGAGCGCGCCTCCGGCAACGTCGGGGTCGATCGCCGCGCGCGAGATGAACGTGACGCCGAAGCCGGCAAGCACCGCGCTGCGCGCGGACTCCTGCAGGCCGAGCTCGAGCCGAATGTCGAGGTCGCGCAGGCGCACGCCGCGCTCGCGCAGCTCGTCCTCGATCACCTGCCGCACGCCGGCGCCTTCCTGCATGAGCACGATCGGCTCTTCCCGCAGCTCGTCGATCGTCACCTTTCTATTGGCGAAACGGTGGCCGCGCGGCACGGCGAGCACGACCTCGTCGCGGAAGAACGGCTCGAAGACAACGCCGCGGTGGCGGCGCTGCGCGCCGACGACGCCGAGCTCGAGCTCGCGGCGCGCGACCTGCTCGATCACGTGCTGCGTGTCCGACACCGAGAGCGCGACGCGTACCTCGGGATGGAGCCGCTGGAACTCGCCGAGCACGACCGGCAGGACGGTGCCGCCGGGGCCGGTGGAGGCGCCGATCTCGAGGCGGCCGGCGAGCTCGCCCTCCGCCTCCTCGCCCAGCTCGGCGAGGAGCTGCTCCTCCTGCGCGAGCAGCCGCTGCGCGCTCCGGTACAGCCGCTGGCCCGCCTCCGTCGGCTCGACGCGCCGGCCGGAACGGTCGAGCAGCTGGCGCCCGAGCCGCTTCTCGAGCGATCGGATCTGAAGGCTCACCGCCGGCTGCGTCACGCCGAGCTGCTCCGCCGCCTGCGAGAAGCTCCGCCGCTCGACGACGGCGCAGAAAGCCGCGAGCTGCCGCGTATCCATATAAGCCGAGCTTATCTAGCGAGGCAGGAGTCGGATCAGCGCGAACGATTCGACGCGCCGAAGGCTCGCTTAGCCGTCACATGACGAACCCTCGACCGCCGCGCAGCCACTTCCGCTTTCGATCGACCAGCCACCAGCCTGCGTACCAGCTTGCGCATCACTCCTCCAGTCTACGTCGAGGCAGGCCGAATGATGAGGATCGGTAGGCACGCCGCGAGCGACACACCGAGCATGATCAAGGCGTACCCGAACAAGGCCGTCTTTCTGTCGAGCGGACTGTCGTTGCCGTCTGCCGCAGCCGTGAGGTCGCTGAGAAGCTCTCGAGCTGTCCGCAAAGCTCCGTCGCTCCGCATCTCATCGTGGAGCTCGAGCAGGTCGAGTGCCGACTCCACGTCATACGGCCATATGACAGCGACCAAGAGGAGACACGCAACGCCAAGGCCCACCGCCGGAAGCCACCAAAGCGGGTTGAGCGTGTGATGAGCGGCTGCCAAAGCCGCGAGCGCGGCGACTGCAGTGGCCAGAACGCCGAGGGCCTTGGTGTCGATCGCGTCCCAATCTTGCAGACCGACGACGAATCGCTGCTGAGCGGCCGGCACGATCAGCGAGAGCTCGGTACTCCTCCTCCGGCGCGGGCCACGGCTCTGCGATCTCTTCAAGCCGGCCCCTCACAGCCGGGAGCTTTACGGTGATCGGTCGTGACTTCAATTGCCTGTTTCGGCCACATCTTTGCCTTCTCATGCGAGCGGTCTAGCATCGACCCGTGACCGAGGACACCCTCGTCCGCGGCTACCGCGACCTCGCCCGCGGGACGCCCGCCCGGCCGCGCGACGTCCTCCTCCGCGCGCTCGACGTCATCCTGTCGACGCTCTTCCTCGTCGTCACGCTCCCGCTCGCAGCGGCGATCGCCCTCGTCCTACTCGCGACGAGCGGCCGCCCGATCTTCTACCGCGGCGAGCGCGTCGGTCGGGGCGGCCGCGTGTTCCTGATGCTGAAGTTCCGCACGCTGAAGCCCGACGCCGAGCAGCGCCTCGGCCCGTACCTCGGCGAGGAGCTCGTGCGCCGCACGGAGGACGAGTTCGCGCCGCTTGGCAAGCGGCTGAAGGCGACGCAGCTCGACGAGATCCCGCAGTTCTGGAACGTCCTCCGCGGCGACATGAGCCTCGTCGGCCCGCGACCGATCCGCGCCGTGTTCTTCGAAGAGCTCGCGCACGAGCTGCCCGCGTACTGGCAGCGGCTCGTCGTCCGGCCGGGCCTTACCGGCCTCGCGCAGGTGCGCCGCGGCTACGAGACCTCGATGGCGGAGAAGCTCGCGCACGACCTCGAGTGGATCGCCGACCGCTCGGTCCGCCTGTACCTCCGCACCGTTATCGCCACCGGCTGGCGCGTGCTCAAGCAATCGTTACGAGGCCTGGCATCGCCCGCCGCCGGCTGAAACTCCTCGGCATCGCCATCGCCGTCGCGTTCATCGCCATCGGCGTCTGGAAGGTGACGCACCCGTCGCATCCCGCGCTCCCGCTCATCGTCGGCGTCGACGACGACACGCTCAAGTGGACGGCGTTCCCGCTCACCGTCGTCCGCCGCGAGCAATCGGTCGGCGCGGGCGCGGTGCGCGTGTGGGTGCCGTGGCGCGGCGAGATCCGGCCGACTGCGGTGCGCCGCGTCGAGCTCTCGCGTGCGGAGACGGCCGCGCGCACGACGACGGTCGTGCTCGCCGTCTTCGGTTTCGGCGCGTCGACGCCGACCGCGCCGTGGGCGCAACGGCGCTTCTGCACCTACGCGAAGGCGGCGCTCGCGCTCGTTCCCGACGCGCGCGCCGTCGTCGTCTGGAACGAGGCGAACTCCCCGACGTACTGGCGCGGCACTCCGGCGCAGTACGAGTCGCTGCTCGCGCGCTGCTACGACGCCCTCCACTCGCAGCACGTCCAGGTGCTGGACTCGACCGCCTCGGCGCACGCGCCGATCCGCTTCCTCGACGCGCTCGCCGCCGCGTATCGCGACAGCGGGCGCACGCGGCCGCTCGTCGACGCCTTCGGCCACAACCCCTATCCGCTGACACCGACCGAGCTTCCCACCGTGAGGCACAAGGGCGACTTCCTCGGCGAGGCCGACTACACGCGCCTCGTCTCGACGCTGAAGGCGTTCGGCCGCACGCCGTCGATCTGGTACCTCGAGGACGGCTTTCAGACGACGAAACTCACGCCCGCGCAGCAAGCGCGAGACGTGACGACAGCCGTCGACATGGCCGCGTGCCAGCCGCTCGTGCACGCGTTCTTCAACTTCGAGCTCGTCGACGAGACCCGCGTCGCCGGCTGGCACTCCGGGCTCATCTGGCGCGGCGGCCGCGTGAAGCCCGCAGCTGCGGCGTTCGCCCACGCTCCGCGCCGCTGCCACACCTAGAGTTCGCGGCCGATGTGCGGGATCTGTGGAATGGCGGGGTCTCCGGACCGTGCGCGCCTGGAGGCGATGAGCGCGACGCTCGAGCATCGCGGCCCCGACGCCTCCGGCGAATACGTCGACGGCCCCGTCGCGCTCGCGTCGCGCCGGCTCTCGATCATCGACCTCGCCGGCGGCGACCAGCCGATCTTCAACGAGGACGGAAGCTGCGTCGTCGTCCAGAACGGCGAGATCTACAACCACCCCGAGCTCGTGCGCGAGCTCGTGCACGACGGGCACGCGTACCGCACGCACTCCGACACGGAGACGATCGTGCACCTGTACGAGCAGCACGGCCTCGACTTCGCTCGCCGGCTGCGCGGGATGTTCGCGATCGCAATCTGGGACCAGCGCACGCGCAGGCTCGTGCTCGCGCGCGACCGCTACGGCATCAAGCCGCTCTACTACCGCGCCGCCGGCGGCACGCTCGAGTTCGCGTCGGAGGTGCGCGCCCTGCCACGCGGCGAGATCGACCTCGACGCGCTGGAGGCATTCCTCGCCTTCAACTCCATTCCCTCGCCGTACTCGATCTTCCGCGACGTTCGCAAGCTCCCCGGCGGCCATCTGCTCGTGTGGGAGGAGAGCGGCGATGTGCGCGTCGAGCGGTACGCCCATCCCGCGCCTGTGCAGGAGACCGAGCTGCGCGACGACGACGAGGCGGAGCTGGTGGAGGAGCTGCGCGCGCGCATGCGCGACTCGGTGCGTGCGCACCTGCTCGCCGACGTTCCCGTCGGTGTGCTCCTCTCGGGCGGCGTCGACTCGTCGCTCCTCGCGGCGCTCGCCGCGCAGGAGACCTCCGAGGCCGTGCACACGTTCACGATCGGGTTCGCGGAACGGAGCTTCGACGAGCGCGCCGACGCGCGCCGCGTCGCAGAGCGGTACGACACGAACCACCACGAGCTATTGCTGCATCCCGACCCGACGCTGCTGCTTCCCACCTTGGCCGCGGCCTTTGACGAGCCGTTCGCCGACTCGTCCGCGCTGCCGACGTACCTCGTCTCGCAGCTCGCCGCCGAGCACGTGAAGGTGGCGCTTTCGGGCGAGGGCGGGGACGAGCTCTTCGGTGGCTACTACACGTACGCCGCCGACCTGCTCGCCGACCGCGTCGGCCCACTGGCGCGCCTCGCCTCGCCGCTCGTCGAGCGGCTGCCAGCCTCGGGCGGAAGAGTCTCGCTCGAATATCGCGCGAAGCGGTTCGTGCGGGCGGCGCACCTGCCGTCGCTCGAGCGCCATCACGGCTGGAAGGAGATCTTCTCCGCCGACGCGCGCGCCGAGCTCACCGGCCGCAGAAGCGCGTTCGACCCGGTCGACGTCTACCGCGCGCGGTACGCCGAGACGGAGGGGGCGGAAGAGCTCGCGCGCCTCCAGGACGTGGATTTCGCGATCTATCTCGTCGACGACCTGCTCGTGAAGACCGACCGCGCGTCGATGGCGCACTCCCTCGAGGCGCGGGTGCCGTTCCTCGACCCGGTCGTGACCAACTTCGCCTTCGAGCTGCCGCGGCGCCAGCGCGTCCGCGGCCTCTCGAAGAAGGTGCTGCTGCGGAAAGCGGCGGAGCCGCTTCTCCCGCGCGAGGTCGTGCACGGGCGCAAGCGCGGCTTCTCCATCCCGGCTGCGGCCTGGCTGCGCGGCGAGCTGGAGCCGTTCGCGCGCGCGACGCTCTCGGCGGACACGCTCCAGCGGCAGGGCTTCTTCCGCGCAGAGCCGGTCACGCGGCTCCTCGACGAGCACGTCGCCCGGCGCCAAGACAACAGCCGGCTCCTGTGGGGCCTCCTCGCGTTCACGCTCTGGTACGAGCATCACGTCGAGCAGGAGCCGCCCCTCCTGCGCTCGGCGCGGATGGAGGCGCTGCTCGTATGAGGGTCTGGATCGACATGACGGCGTCGGCGCACGTACTCGTCTTCCGTCCGCTGATCAAGATCATGCGCGAGCGCGGCGACGAGGTGGAGATCACCGCGCGCGACTACGCGCAGACACTCCAGCTGCTCGAGCTGCACGGCCTCACCGCCGAGGTGATCGGCAAGCACGGCGGGCGATCCCGCGTGCAGAAGGCGCGGCGCATGGCGGGCCGGCTCGGCGCGCTCCACCACTGGGCGAAGGGCCGCGACTTCGATGTCGCGCTCGCGCACGGGTCGCACGAGCTGTGCCTGACGGCGCGCCGCATCGGCATCCCGAGCTCGGACACGTTCGACTACGAGTTCGCGACGCTCCAGCACCAGCTCGGCTGCCGCGCCGCGACGAAGGTCGTCGTCCCGGAGGCCATTCCGCCCGACCGCCTGACGAAGTACGGCGTGCGCCCGCCGAAGCTCGTGCAGTACCCGGGCCTGAAGGAGGAGTACTACCTGTCCGACTTCGAGCCGGACGCATCGCTGCTCGAGCGCTTCGAGGTCGACCCCGCGCGCGTGCTCGTCGTCCTGCGACCGCCGCCTGACGTCTCGCTCTACCACCGCCACTCGAACCCGCTCTTCCCGATGACGCTCGAGCACCTCGGGCGGCTCGAGGACGTGCACGCCTTCGTCATCCCGCGCACGGAAGAGCAGCGGGAGTACGTGCGCGGTCTCGCGCTGCCGTCGGTCATCCTCCCCGAGGAGGCCGTGGACGCGCAGAGCCTCATCGCGCTCGCGGACGTCGTCGTCTCCGCCGGCGGCACGATGAACCGTGAGGCTGCCGCGCTGGGCGTCCCCGTGTACACGACGTACGGCGGCCGGCTCGGCGGCGTGGACGAGGCCCTCATCCGGGAAGGACGGCTGAAGCCGCTCACCGACCCGCGCGCGCTCGACCTCGCGAAGCGCGATGCGGCGGCGGGTGAGAGGATCCGGCGCGATCCGGCGTTGATGCTCGACCTACTTCTCTCGGCCCGTGGCTAGGCGCGCGCTCGCGATCGCGGCGGGTGCCGTCGTCGTCGTCGCCGTCGCGGCCCTCGGCCTCTGGCTCTGGCTCGGCTCGTACGCGCCGCTGCACGCGCTCGACACGGGGTACGCGCCTGGGCCGGGCATCGGCGCAGACGTGCAGCCGGTGTCGGGATCGGGCGGCCGCCCGGTCTTCTTCCCGGCGCTGCGCCGCGGCCGCACCTTCGACACGGCCTTCACGCTGCACAACGGCGGCCGCTTCGCCGTGAGCGTCACCGGGCTCGAGCAGAGCACGCCGGGCACGCCGCCCTGGCTCGGCGCGACGGAGCTGCTCGCCACTACCTCGTCGACCGCGAGCGCCGACCCGAACGAGCTCGTCCCGTTCGGCGGCCTGCGCCTCGCGCCCGGCGACAGCGCCATCCTCGTCGTCCGCTTCGACCTCCGGTGCGCGGGCGCGACGGCCGCGTCGCACGACGTCTACACGACCGGCGTGCGGTTGCGGTATCGCTATCTGTCGCTGTTCAGACGGACGGAGACGATTCGTCTGCCGTTCGCGGTGACGCTTCGGTGTGTCGGAGGGCCCCCGGCGAGCCCGTAGCGGGAAGCGACTCGCGCAGCGGGTCGCGCACGATCGACCCGAGCTTCGCCACCACTTCAAGCGTGTCGCCGTCGTCTGCAAGGCCTTCGAGCTCGCGCAGTTGCTGCGTCAACCACGCCGAGTCGACGGGCGGCCGCGAGAGCCGCTTGATCTTCGGGTGCTCGGTCTCGCCGACGGACTCGTCGCCGCTCCACAGCTCCTCGTGGATCTTCTCGCCCGGGCGCGATCCGGTGAAGACGATGCGGACGTCGCGCGGGCCGGTGTCCGTGTCGCCGGGCAGGCGCGGATCGTGGCCGGACAGCCGCACCATGTTGGTGGCAAGGTCGACGATCTTCACCGGCTCGCCCATGTCGAGCACGAAGATCTGGCCGCGGCCGCCGATCGCCCCGGCCTGGACGACGAGCGACACGGCCTCGGGGATGGTCATGAAGTAGCGCGTCATCTCCGGATGCGTCACCGTCACCGGGCCGCCGCGCTCGATCTGCCGGCGGAACGTCGGGATGACCGAGCCGGAGGAGTTGAGCACGTTGCCGAACCGCACGGCGACGAAGCGCCCCGGCACGTCGCGGCGATGGCCGAACGACTCGACGATCCACTCGCACAGCGCCTTCGACTGGCCCATGACCGTCTTCGGGTTGACCGCCTTGTCGGTGGAGATGAGGACGAAGCGGTCGACGCCGGACTCCGCCGACAGCTCGGCCATGATGCGCGTGCCGACAACGTTGTTCCGCACCGACTCGAGCGGGTGCGTCTCCATCAGCGGGACGTGCTTGTACGCGGCCGTGTGGAAGACGACGGTCGGCTTGTACTTCTCGAACACCTCGCGCTTCATCGCCTTCCGGTCGCGCACGTCGATGAGCTTCGGCACCGCAGGCGTGAAGTCGCGCTCGTCCACGAGCTCACGCTCGATGTCGAACAGCGCCGTCTCCGCGTTGTCGACGAGGATGAGCCGCGTCGGCCTGACGCGCGCGATCTGGCGGCAGAGCTCCGACCCGATCGACCCGCCCGCGCCGGTGACGAGCACGGTCTGGCCCTTGAGGTACGACGCGACGTCGTCGAAGTCCACCTCCACCTGCTCGCGGCCGAGCACGTCCTCGACCTGCACCGGGCGGATCTGGCCGGCGAGGTCGAGATCGCCGGAGATCAGCTCGTACAGGCCCGGAAGCGTCTTCACCGGGACGTTCCCGGCCTGCGCCGCCTCGACCACCAGCCGGCGCATCTCGCCCGAGGCGGACGGGATCGCGATCAGCACCTCGTCTGGCTTGTACTCGCGCACGAGCCGTGGCAGCTCGGCCATCGTCCCGAGCACCCGGACGCCGAGGATGCGCGTGTTCCGCTTGCGCGCGTCGTCGTCGATGAACCCGATCGGGGTGTAGGCGAGCATGCGCGAGCGCTGCATCTCCTGGACGATGAGCCGGCCGGCGTCGCCCGCGCCGACGACGATGACCTCTTTGCCGCGCGCGACCACGCCGTAGCGAGGGCGCTCCATCACGGTGCGCGCCAGCAGGCGCGCGCCCGCGACCAGCGTCAGCGTGATGAGCAGATCCGTCACCGCGATCGAGCGCGGCAGGCGGACGTTGTGTACCGGCGATGCGAAGTAGACGGTGACGTCGGCCACGAGCGAGGCGACGACGACGCCACGAGCGGCGCTCCACATGTCGCGCACAGAGACGTAGCGCCACCAGCGGCGGTGGAATCCGAAGAGCAGGAACACGGAGACCTTGATGACGACGACGAGCAGGATCGTCCGGCGCAGCAGCGTGTCGTAATAGACCGGGAGCCCGTGGTCGAAGCGAAGCTCGAACGCGAGGAACCACGAGACGGCGACGATCGCCGCGTCCGTCAGGACCTGCAGGAAGCGGGAGCGTCCGAGGCCGGTCATGCGCGGGCGCCGACACCGACCGCAGAGCGGACGACGTCGACGACGCGCTCCTGCGCCTCGGCCGGCATGCCCGGCCAAAGCGGAACGGAGAAGTTCTCCTCCGCCACGTGCTCGGTGTTCGGCAGCGAGCCGGGCTCGTTGCCGAGGAAGCGCAGCGCGGGCTGGAGATGGAGCGGCGTCGTGTAGTAGACCGCAGAGGCGATGCCGGCCTCGGTGAGCGCGGCGCGAATGCGATCGCGCTCGGGCGAGCGGCACACGAACAGGTGGTAGATGTGGCCCGGCTCGTCCTGCGGCAGCTCGACGAGCTCGCCGAGGCCGAGCTCGGCGTAGCGGGCGGCGACCTCACGCCGGCCGCGGTTCCACTCGTCCAGGTGGCCGAGGAAGATGCGGAGCATCCCCGCCTGCAGCTCGTCGAGGCGGGAGTTGTAACCGACGAAATCGAACTCGGTCTTGTCGCGCGACCCGTGGAACGAGAGCATCTGCACACGGTCGGCGAGCTCGTCGTCGTTCGACACGACGAGGCCGCCGTCGCCGAGGCAGAAGAGGTTCTTCGTCGGGAAGAAGCTGTACGTGGACGCGATGCCGCGCTGCGCGACGCCGGGCGCGCCGAACGCCTGCGCCGCGTCCTCGATCACCGGAACGCCGAGCGACGCGAGCTCTGCCATCGGTGCGGGCCGGCCGAACAGGTGCACCGGCATGAGCGCGCGCGTGCGCGGCGTGATCTTCGCAGCGACGTCCTCGACGTCCACGTTCATCGTCGCCGGGTCGATGTCGACGAACACCGGCGTCGCACCGCGGCGCGCGATCGACTCCGCCGTCGCGTAGAACGTGAAGGCCGGGCAGATGACTTCGTCGCCGGGACCGATCTCGAGCGCGTCGAGGAGGATCACGATTGCGTCGGTGCCGTTCGCGACGCCGACCGCCTTCGAGACGCCGAGGTACGCGGCGGCCTCCTCCTGGAACGCCCAGTAGTGGGGGCCGCGGATGAACTGGCCGCCTTCGAGAATCTCGCGGAAGCAGGCCTCGAGCTCCGGGATCAGCGGCGCGTACTGCGCCTTGACGTCAATCAGCGGTATCTGAGACACGGCGTCGGCTCACTGTAGCCCAGCGGTAGAGGAGATACGCCACGAGAGCCACGATGCCTGCACCGACGACATAGTCGGCGTACCCGAGCACGTGGTGGGCGTGCGTGTACGCGGTTCCGAGCGCCCAGCCCGCCGCGCCGAGCCCGAAGCAGAACGCGGCACTGCCGAGCAGCGCGAGGGCGAGGAACTTCGCGAGCGGCACACGAACGATGCCCGCGGGAATGGCGACGAACGACCGAGCGAGCGGCGTAGCCAGCCCGATCGGGACGGCCCAGATGTCGTAGCGCTCGAACCACCGCTCCGCCCGGTCGAGCTTCGCCTCCGAGACGTGGATGAAGCGACCCCAGCGCTGGACGACCGCGCGGCCGCCGAGCGCACCGATCCACCAGCCGATCGCCGCACCGACGAGATTGCCGAATGTTCCCGCAAGGGCGACGGCGACGTATCCCCACGCGTGCGAATGGACGTCGGTGCCGAACACGTGTACGGAGACGCCCGCGAAGGCGCCGCCCGCGAGCGCGCCGGCGTAGAGCATGACGAGCTCGCTCGCGACCGGAACGACCGCCGCGAGCACGAGCAGGCCGAAGACCGCGTAGATGCCGTGGTTGCCGACCGCGTGGGTGATCGAACCGGAGAGGCTCGCAATCAGCATCGGTGGAGAGATTATCGGCGCGCGACGAACGGAGCGACGAGCGACACGGTGCCGATCGAGTTCGTCGCGACGACGTGTACCTGGTAGGCGCCTGTGAAGGCGAGGGATCCCGTCCACAGCCTCCCGTTCCATGGCAGCGACTGCGCGCCGGGCTGGAGCCTCTTGTTCACGAGCGTCGCGAGGACGATGCCCGTCCGCGTCTCGATCGTCGCGGACACCGTCGCGGGGTGTGCGAGCTGGAACGCTGCGGTGACCGCCGTCGCGCCCGCTGCGATGTGGCCGCCCGGCGGCGACACCTGCAGGGCGCCGAGCGTGTTGTCGAGTAACACGTCGCGCTCTGCCGTCGTCGTGGCGCCGCCGGCGGCCGTGCCGGAGACGACGAACTTCCACTGGCCTTCGGTGTTCGGCTGGCCGTTCCACGTCACGGTGTGCACGCCCGGCTGCTCGGCATCCTGCGCGAGGGTGATCAGCGCGCCGCTCGGCCCGCTCAGCGTCGCCGTCACCTGCGACGGAGCGATGAGCTTGTACGAGAACGTCTCGGTGTCGTCGAAGCCGTCGCCGTTCGGCGAGACGACGTCCGAGGACGGCGGTGCAGCGTATACGCCCGTGTACGAGAGCAGGAGCGCGTCTCCGACCGGCGGCTCGACCTTCGTGGACGGACGCGTGAGCAGCGTGCCGTCGAACGCCATGCCTGCCGGCGTGCCGCTGCCGAGCCCCATCGCGGTGACCGCGCCGAGATTGACCATCGCATTCGCGAGCTCGTAGTTCGTCATTCCGGCGCTATACGCAGAGCCGCCGCCTTCGGCCGTGACGAGGAGAATCCGGCCGTCCGCGAGCTGGCCGACCGCGCTGCGCGCGCCGCGCGAGTTGAGCACCGCGTCGTCGAAGCTCTCGTTTGCCCGGAACACCGCCTTGCCGGCGGAGACGAGGAGCGGGCCGCCGCCGATGGCCGCGAGCTTGCCGTTGAGGTTGGGCGTCAACGTCGGCCGGATCTCGATCGTCTGGCCGGGCGGCGCCTCTGCGCTCAGATGAGCCGCCTGCGTGCCGCGCGAGACGAGCACCGCGCCGCCGGGCGGGATCGGGATGCCACCGGTCCCGTCTTGCTCCGTGACGACGCCGCTCGCGACGGCGTTCGGCTGCAGCGGCGGAAGTGAGCCGATGACATCGACGACGACGCCGGCGGTCTCCGACGGCGTCGCCGCGCCCCACGCGGGGGTGTACAGCGTCGTGTGCCCCGCGACCGGCCTGTCGTTGAGGTCGAACTGGCGGCGCTGGCCCGTGCCGCGCCAGGTCCCGTCGAACGCGACCGGCGCAACGGTGAGCGTGCCGTCGGGAGCGATGACGAGACTCGAGCGCGACGAGATCGGGGCGGCATCGAGCGCGCCGCTGCGCATGACGATTCCCGTCGGCGGGCCGCTGCCGGTGAAGAAGTCTCCGTTCACGCCGACGACGGTCGCGGCCGCGCTCGCGTCCTTCTCGATCCCGGTGAGCGGCTCCGTCCCGAAGAGCACGCCGTGCGCGAGTGCCGGGCCGAGGGTGTAGAGCGAGCCGTCCGGCTTCGGCGCGGTCACGACGTCGAGGACGACCGGGCCTCGCGAGGTGAACTGCACCTGGCGCTGATAGGTCACTCCCGGCATGAGCAGCTGCTGCGAGACGATCTGCTGCGCGGTCGCGTGGCGCGCGGCATCGGCCGGCACGGCGAGCGCGCCCGCTACGGCAACGAGAATGAAGAGCTTGCGAAGCACGACCCCATCGCAGGGTAGCGGTCGTCAGTTCCAGACGCGGACGTCGCGGTACAGCGTGTCGCGCTGCACCGGCGTCTTGCCCAGCGACCTGATCAGATGCACGAACTCGTCCGCCGTCGTGCGGTACGTCGTGCCCGCGGCAGAGACGACGTTCTCCTCGATCATCACGGAGCCGAGATCGTCCGCGCCGAACTGGAGCGCGACCTGGCCGATCTTCTTCCCCTGCGTCACCCACGACGAGCCGATGTGCGGCACGTTGTCGAGGTAGATGCGTGAGACGGCCTGCGTGAGCAGATAGTCGAACGACGTCGGCCGCGTTTCGGGCGGCACCTTGTCGCCGAGACGGTTGCCGTCGTCCTGGAACGTCCACGAGAAGAAGGCGCGGAAGCCGCCGGTCTCGTCCTGGAGCTCGCGGATCCGCCGCATGTGCTCGACGCGCTCTTCGATCGTCTCGACGTGGCCATACATCATCGTCGCCGTCGTCGAGATGCCGAGGCGGTGCGCCTCGCGCATGACGCCGAGCCATTCGCTCGTCTTCGTCTTCTTCGGCGCGATGATCTTGCGCACGCGTTCGACGAGGATCTCCGCGCCGCCGCCGGGAATCGAATCGAGCCCCGCGTCGCGCAGTCGCGTCAGCGTCTCCGGGATCGTGAGCTTGGAGCGGCGCGCGATGTGCTGTACCTCGGACGGCGACAGCGCGTGCAGATGGATCTTGTACTTCGCCTTGATCGAGCTGAAGAGATCCTCGTAGTAGTCGACGCCGAGATCGGGGTGATGGCCGCCCTGCATCAGGAGGCCGGTGCCGCCGAGAGCGAGCGTCTCCTCGATCTTCTTGAAGATGATCGGCTTCGGCAGGAGATAGCCTTCGCGCACGTCGCCGGGGCGCCGGTAGAAGGCGCAGAAGTCGCAGTCCGTGTAGCAGACGTTCGTGTAATTGAGGTTCCGGTCGATGATGAACGTGATCCGCTCGGGATCGTGCTTGCGGTTGCGCACCTCGTTGGCGACGCGGCCGACGGCGACGAGATCGCGCGAGCGGAGGAGCGCGACCGCCTCTTCGTCGGTGATGCGCTCGCCTTCGGCGGCCCTCTCGAGGATCGCGTTCACGCGACCGCGGCGCCGGTGGTCTGCACGAAGCGCAGCTCGGGGACGACGTCGAGCTCACCCGCGTCACGCGCGAGCTCGAGGAACGTGTACAGGCCGGCGCGCTCGCGCGGTCCGAAGCGGTAGCGGAGCTTCTCGAAGTAGCGGGCGAGGAAGCCGGCGGGATAGCCGTAGCGCTCGGACGCCTCGAATGCGAGCTGCTCGGGCTCCGCGCGGGCCCGCCGGACGGACGCGACGAGCGCGTCCTCGAGCTCCGCGAGCCCGTCCGCGAGCGGCTCCGGGCACGCCCACACGGCGAAGACCATGGGCAGGCCGGTGCGCTCGAGCCACAGCCGCCCGAGGTCGAAGTGCGGTGTCGGGTCCTCGAACGCCGACTTCAGCGCGGCGTCGCCGATGAGCAGCTTCGCGTCCGCGTCCTCGCCGAGCGGCACGTGCTCCGCCTCGGGGAGCAGCACCTTCGTCAGCACCACCGACGTCGCCGACTCCGGCGTGATCGCGACGACGCGCACCTGCTCGAGCGGTTTCTTCGACACGAGCTGGATCGACTCGACCGCGCCTTCCGAGGCGACGCAGAGGCGTGGCAGAAGCCGAAGCTTGTCCGCGTTGCGCGCGTACTCGATCGACGAGATGGGCGCCGTGTCGAGCTCGCCCTCGATCAGCAGCCGGTTCAGCTCGGTGGGAACGCCGAGCACCTCTTCCACCTCGGTCTCGACCCGGTAGAAGACCGGCGCCATGTTCACGTAGGAGATGCGGCCGAGCTTCAGCACGCCGGACCTCGAAGGACGCTTCGGGCCGGAGCCAACGCGAAGCGTTGGTGCAGGCCGAACTCACGCGAGTGGGGATGGCCAAAGGCCACCTCCGCTCGCGCAGAACAACCACTTGCCAAGGCGTTCCCCTTTGTCGGAGCGTGCCGGAGACCGCGCTCTCCGGCGCGCGGAGCGAACCTATCTCCGAGCGAGTGCGCAGCACTCGCGAGGATGCTCGTCACCATCGGCGCAGCTCGTTGTAGAGCGTGTCGCGCTGAACGGGAGTGCGCCCGGCTTCCTGGACGAAGCGCACGAGCTCGTCGACCTTCTGCTCCGTCCCGCTCGTCGCGCCGGCCGCCTGGAAGATCTGCTCGCGGACGACCGTGCCCTGCACGTCGTTCGCGCCGAAATGCAGCGCGACCTGCGCCATCGGCATGCCCATCATGATCCAGTAGGCCTTCACGTTCGGAATGTTGTCGAGCAGCAGCCTCGACACCGCGATCATCTTCAGGTCATCGGCTCCGGTCGTGAACTTGAAGCCGCGCCGCTCGAAAACCGTGTTCTCCGGATGGAACGCGAGCGGGATGAACGCGAGGAAGCCACCGGTCTCGTCCTGCTGCGCGCGCAGCCGCAGCAGATGGTCGACGCGCTCCTCGTATGTCTCGACGTGGCCGTAGAGCAGCGTGCAGTGCGTCGGGATCCCCATCCGGTGCGCAGTGTTGTGCACGTCGAACCACTCGTCGGGGTGCTCCTTGCCTGGCGCGATCAGCTTGCGGACACGGTCGGCGAAGATCTCGGCGCCGCCGCCCGGCAGCGATCCGAGGCCCGCGTCCTTCAGCACGCGCAGCACCTCTTCGTGGCTGCAACCCTCGAGCTTCGACATGTGGTGGATCTCGGAGGCCGTGTAGAACTTCAGGTGCACGTCGGGCAGCGCCGCCTTCAGCTTGCGCAGCACGTCCGCGTAGAACTCGAGGTCGACGTGGGGATTCTCGCCGTTGACGCAGTGGATCTCGGTGAACTTCGCATGCTCGTACATGGCGACCGCGTCGGTGGCGAGCTCGTCCGCCGTGAACGTGTAGGCGTCCTCCTGCTTCTGGGTCTTCGCGAACGCGCAGAACTTGCACTTCACGCGGCAGACGTTCGTCTGGTTGAGGTAGAGGTTCTGGATGAAGAAGACCTCGTCGCCGCCGCCTCGCTGCCGGCGCGCCAGATCGGCGAGCTCGCCGAGCGCGAGGAGGTCGTCCGACTCCATCAGCGTCACGCCGTCCTCGAAATCGAGCCGCTCGCCGGTCGCGATCTTCTCCCGGATCGGGGCGAAGGTCTCCAGCATGTCGAGGACTGCCAAGGTGCCTACCTCTCTCGGTCGACGACCGCGTGCGTCAGCGACTCGAGCTCGTCGCGATAAAGCTGACCGTTGAGGCACGCGCGGGCGCGCCTAGCGTAGTCGAGGGCGACCTCCCGCGACCGCTCGAGAGCGCCGCTCGCGGCAACTCGCACGAGCGCGCCGTCGAGCGGCCCGCCTGCGAGCGCGTCGCGCACGACCTCGTCCTGCCGCGCGGCGAGCAGGAGCGGCAGCGTCGGAGTGCCGTCGCGCAGGTCGGTGCCGGCGATCTTCCCCGTCTCGATCGTCGTCCCCGCGCAATCGAGCACGTCGTCGACGATCTGGAAGGCGACGCCGAGCGCGAGGCCGTACGTGCCCGGGCCGCCGCCCAGCCGGCACGCCGCCTCGAACAGCTTCCCGGTCTTGAGCGCGCAGCGCTCGAGATATGCGTCCACGGTCGTGGCCGGGTCATGCGTCTGCGTCCGCTGCAGCGCCTCGCCGCGGGCCAGGCACAGCGTCGCGTCGGCGAGGATCTCGACGGCGCCCGCGTCGCCCGTCGCGGTCAGCTCGGCGAAGGC
>DATCBD010000063.1:0-26709 GCA_036512155.1 Gaiellaceae bacterium
CGCTCAACAATGTGACGTTGTGTAAGGTCGAGCGCGTCGCGACGACGGCGCTGCGCGGTTCCCGTCCGTGCGACGGACTTCTGTCGCTGACGACGAGGTGGACGGCATCGTTTGCGTTCAGCTCGGTGACAACGCGCGAGAGACTGCGTCTTCGCTAGCTTCCGTCGTCGTGGTGTCTCTCGCCCCTTCGTCGTTCACGTCCTCGACTTCGATGCCGGGGCGGAGAGGCTGCGCAGCTCGGCTGACACGCTCGGCGGAGCACGAGACGCCCAGATCCGGTCTAGCTGCCGGCGAGAGCGCATGACCCAGACCGACGTCAGGGTCGTCGAGGTCGGCCCGCGGGACGGACTCCAGTCGGTAGCGCAGACGATGTCCACGACGGCGAAGTGCCGTTGGATCGACGCACTCGCCGCTGCCGGATTGCGCGACATACAGGTCGGCTCGTTCGTCTCTCCGCGTGCGCTGCCCCAGATGGCCGACTGTGCGGATGTCGTACGTCACGCGTTGACCATCCTGGACCTGCGGGTGTCGGTGCTCGTGCCGAACCTTCGCTATGCACAAGTCGCCTTGGATGCCGGCGTGCATGTCCTGACGATCCCGGTGTCCGTGAGCGAGCCACACTCGATCGCGAACATCCGGAAGACCCACGACGAGATCGTCGAGGACGTCCGCGCGATCGTCGCGTTGCGCGAAAAGCGGTACCGAGGGACGCAGATCGAGGTCGGCCTTGCGACCGCTTTCGGATGCACCATCCAGGGCGTCGTCCCCGAGGACGACGTGATCCGGCTGGCGCGCCGCGTGGCAGAGTGCGGTGTCGACTCCATTCATCCCGCCGACACCGTCGGTTTCGCGAGCCCGACGCAGATTCGACGGCTGGTTCCACGGCTGCGCGTCGAGGTAGGCGATAAGTGTGGCGGGGTCCATCTGCACAACACCCGCGGCCAGGGACTGGCCAATGTCGTCGCGGCACTCGACGTCGGCGTTAACGCCTTCGACTCGTCGCACGGCGGCCTTGGAGGTTGTCCCTACGCCCCGGGTGCCACGGGAAACATTGTGACCGAAGATCTCGTCTTTCTGCTCGAGTCCATGGGACTGCGCACGGGAATTGACATCGAGCGGCTGATCGAGGCTCGCTCGATTCTCGCCGCTGGGTTGCCCGGGGAGGAGCTCTACGGCTTCATCGCCGACGCGGGGCTCCCGAAGGCGTTCGTTTCCGCAACGGCCGCCGCGTGAGCGACGTCGAGTCCGACCAGCTTCCGCTCGCAGGGGTCCGGGTCGTCGAGTTCTCGCACGTCGTCATGGGGCCAACCTGCGGCCTCGTTCTCGCCGACCTCGGCGCCGACGTCGTCAAGGTCGAGCCTCCGATCGGCGGGGATAAGACGAGATACCTCGGAGCGGCCGGCGCCGGTCTCTTCACGACCTACAGTCGGAACAAGCGGAGTGTCGCAGCGGATGTCCACAACTCCGACGGTCTCGCCTTCATACGCCGCCTCATCGCGCAAGCGGACGTCCTGATCGAGAACTTCCGCCCGGGCGCAATCGACGCGGTCGGACTCGACTACGCCTCGCTCCGCGAAGAAACCCCTCGCCTCGTCTACTGCTCGCTCAAAGGCTTTCTCTCGGGTCCATACGAGCACCGGGTCGCCCTGGACGAGGTCGTGCAGATGATGGGCGGCCTGGCCTACATGACAGGACCGCCCGGTCAGCCGCTTCGAGTCGGCGCGTCCGTCAACGACATCATGGGCGCCGTCTTCGCCGTTGCTGGTGTCGTCTCGGCGCTCTACGAGCGTGAGCGTACGGGGCGTGGCAGGCTCGTCAAGGCCGGACTCTTCGAGAACAACGCATTCTTGGTCGCGCAGCACATGGCCCGTTTTGCGATCACTGGGGAGGCGTCGCTTCCGATGCCGGTGCGGGAATTCGGCTGGGCGGTATACGACGTGTTCGAGACGAGCGATGACGAGCGCGTCTTTGTGGCCGTCGTGACAGACACCCAGTGGCGTACGTTCTGTGACGCCTTCGATCTGGCCGAGCTCGCCGACATGGAGGCTCTCACCACCAACCAACTGCGCGTTGAATCGCGCGAGTGGCTGATCCCGCAGCTCGCGGGCGTCCTCCGACGCCGCACGCGAGACGAGATCTGCACCATCTGCGAACGCGCCGGCGTAGGTTTCGCTCCGATTCGTCGTCCCGACGAGCTGTTCGCCGACCCGCACCTCTCGAGGTCGGATGCGAGAGTCGACGTCACGCTTGACGACGGCACGGAAACCTGGCTGCCCGCGCTTCCGATCGAGCTCGACGGCCGGCGTCCGCGCGGCGGGCGCAACGCTCCACGCCTCGGCGAGCACACCGTCGAGGTCGCTGAAGCGCTCGGCTACAGCTCGGAGGAGATCGGCAGTCTCATCGATGCCGGCGTGCTTGCGGCGCCGAACCGCGACTGAAACCTCGTCAGCGCGCGGCCGGCGCCGAGGCTGTCCAGCGATACAGGTGCTCGGGCCGGCCTGCGGCTCCGTACCGGAGCGTGAAGTCGACCGCTCCTGAGTCGGCGAGGAATCGGAGGTACCGCCTCGCGACGCCCTGGCTGATCCCGGCACGCGCGGCGAGCTCGGCGGTCGAGAGTGCGGAGTCCGAGCCCCTCAGCATCGATGCGACGAGCGTCAGCGTCGGCGGCGAGATCCCCTTGGGCAGCGACGCCTCACTGCTCGTCCGCAGCAGTCCGTACAGACGGTCGATGTCGCGCTGCTCGGCCTGGCGCATGTCGGCGAGCTGGCGGCGAGCTTCGGCGTACGTCTCGAGCCGGTCTCGAAAGGTGACGAACGTGAACGGCTTGACGATGTAATGGACGACTCCGAGGTGCATCGCGTCTCGGAGCACGTCGACGTCCTTCGCCGACGTGATCGCGATCACGTCGACGGACGGCGCGGCGCCCGCGCGCAGCTTGCGCATCATCTCGATGCCGTTCTCGTCCGGGAGATAGATGTCGAGGAGAACGAGGTCGGGGCGGAGCTTCTCCACGAGCGCGCGCGCCTCGCGGCCAGTCGTCGCGTCGCCGACAACGTCGAAGCCCGGGACGCGCTCGACGAACTGACGATGCACCGAGACGGCCATGAAGTCGTCGTCCACGACGAGCGTCCGGATCACGACCGGACCCTTTCGACCGAGCGCAGCGGCAGCCGGACGGTGAAGCGGGCGCCGTCGACGTTCTCGACCTGGATCGTGCCGTGCCGGCGTCTGACCTCCTGGCTGACGAGCGCGAGGCCGAGGCCGCGCTTGTGCTCGCCGTCGCGGGCGATCTTGGTCGTAAAGCCGTCGCGAAAGATCTCCTCGGTCAGCGCCGGATCGACTCCGGGACCGGAGTCGTGGATCGCGATCACGAGCTCGCCTCCCTCGACGTGCAGCGCGATGTCGACGTGGCCGCCTCCTCCGCCTGCGGAGGCTGACTCGAGCGCGTTGTCGATCAGGTTGCCGAGCATCGCAACGAGCGAGCGGACGTCCTCGAGCTCCGTCGGCAGCTCGGTCGCATGGATGTCGAGCTTTACGCCGTGCTCGCTCGCGAGGGCGGCCTTGCCGAGGAGCAACGCGGCGAGGATCGGGTCGCCGACGCGGTCGACGAGCGACGCGGCCAGCTCCTGGTGCAGGAGCGACGAGCGGTTGATCTCCTGGACGGCGTCTTCGTAGCGGCCGAGCTCGATTAGGCCGCTGATCACGTGCAGCCTGTGCTGGAACTCGTGCTCCTGCGCACGCAACGCGTCGGCGAGCTTGCGCACATCGTGCAGCTCGCGCGAGAGCGCGTCGAGCTCGGTGCGATCGCGGAGCGTCACCACTGCGCCGATCGGCCGGCTTCGCACCTCGACCGGCATCCGGTTCGCAACGAGCACGCGCTCTCCGACGAGGACTACCTCGTCCTGGCCCGAAACGCGCCCCGTTAGCACGTCGCGAACGCGGCCCGACGGCACGACATCCTCCAACTGCCGTCCAACGGCGCCGGCGTCGAGCGCGAGCAGCCGCTGCGCCTCGTCGTTGATCAGGGTGATCCGCCCCGTCGGATCGACGGTGATCGCGCCCTCGCGGACGCCGTGCAGCATCGCCTCGCGCTGCTCGAGCAGCGCGCCGATCTCGTCGGGCTCCAGGCCGAACGTCTGCCGCTTCACGCGACGCGCGAGCAGGAAGGCGCCGAGAGTTGCGAGCGTGAGAGCCACGAACAGTGGTATGAGGATCACCGGCAGTGATGCCCAGAACTCCGTCGTGAGCGCCTTCTCGAGCACGCCGACGGACACGAGCCCGATCACGCGACCCTGAGCATTCCGGATCGGCGTCTTTGCGCGCATCGACTTGCCGAGCGACCCGGGCTGCTCGCCGACGAACGTCTTGCCGGCGAAGACCTGCGCCGGGTTCTCGCCGGGATCGTGCAGCAGCGATTTTCCGATCAGCTTCGGATTCGGGTGCGACATGCGGATGCCGCGGCGGTTCGCGACGACGACGAAGGATGCGCCGGTGGCCCGTCTGACTCGCTCGGCGATCGGGTCGATGATCCGCGCGCCGTTCGGCTGCGTCAGCGCCGCGACGACTTGCCGGTCTGTTGCGACCGTCTGCGCGATCGCAAGCGACTCGGCGCCGGCCCGTTTCGCGATGTCGTCTCGCGAGTGCAAGTAGACGACGACAGAGGACACTCCAACCGTCAGGGCGATGATCGCGAGCTGCAGGAGCAAGAGCTGCGTCGAGAGCCGGGGCAGCCGCCTGGACGTCGTGCCGATGCGCACGGACTCGATCGTAACGCCCTCCGCCCGGCGGACCGAGATCGAAAATGATCGAAAAGTCCGGCTAATCGGCGGTTAGTGCCGCTTATGTGGACGAATCTGGACAAACGCCGGGATGCGGCGCCACGATCGGCCGCACCGTGAGAGCGACGATGCTGGTGGAGCGGTCGCCGTCGGCCACAGGGAGCGTCGAGGCTCGCCTCGACAGCATCCTGGGTCGCGGTCCTGGAGCGCCCAAGGTTCCCGGCAAACGCCTTAGGCGGCACTAGTGCAGTTGTTCTGGTTGTCCGTTGGTTTCGGGTTTGTCACGGCGTCGGTGCTCGCGATCGCAGCCGTTGGCCTGAGCCTCCAGTTCGGAATCACGAACTACGTCAACTTCGCCTACGGCGACTTCATGGCGTTGGGCGGGTTCTTCACGTACGTCCTGAACAGCCAGGTCCTGCACATCAACATCTGGATCGCCCTGACGATCGGGTCGTTGGGGATGGGCGTGCTTGCGGTGATCATCAACCGACTGATCCTCGGCCCCTTCGCGCGGCGGTTCAGCAAGAGCCACTACGTGCTCATCGTCACCTTCGGTCTCTCGCTGATCATGCTCAACGTGGAGTACTCGATCTGGGGCGCTCAGGTCCGCTTCTTCAACATGCCGATCTCGGCGGCCCTGCACATCGGGCCGTTGCTGCTGACGAGAAACCAGCTGATCGTGATGGCGGTCGCCGTCGTGCTGATGGTCGCCGTCCACACGATGCTGAAGACGACCCGACTCGGAAAGTCGATGCGTGCGATGTCGGACAACACGACACTCGCGATGACGAGCGGGATCGACACGAAGCGGATCACCACGATCACTTGGTTTCTGTCGGGCACCCTCGCCGGAGTGGCAGGGACCGTCCTGGGCATCAGCGAGGGCAACCTGACTCCCGCCTCGGGCGAGCTCTTTCTTTTCGTGATCTTCGCCGCCGTGATCGTCGGCGGCGTCGGGAGCATCTACGGGGCGATGGCGGGAGCGATCCTGATTGGGCTGGCGACCGAGATCTCGGCGGCGTTCATCAACCCGTCGTACAAGCTCGACATCGCCTTCGTGATCTTGATCGTCACGCTGCTGATCCGGCCGAGCGGGCTGTTCGCACGGCCGGGAACGGCGTAGACGCATGGTCTACTACGTCTTCACGCTCGTCTTCTTCCTGTTCGACTACTTCATCCTGGCGATGGGGTTGAACATCCAGTACGGCGAGACCGGGATCTTGAACTTCGCGTACATCGGCTTCGTGGCGATCGGCGCGTACTTCACCGGCGTCTTCAGCCTCCCGAGCTCCCTCAACACCGGACAGCACTACATCCTCGGGCTCGGCCTCCCGTTCCCGATCAATCTGCTGCTGGGCGGACTGGCAGCGATGTTCTTCGCCCTGTTCGTCGCGCTCATCACGCTTCGCCGCTTGCGAACGGACTACCTCGCGATCGTCCTGATCTCGCTGTCACTCGTGCTCTACGACTTCTGCAACAACTACGTGTCGCTCTTCAATGGCGCCGACGGCCTCTACAACGTTCCGGAGCCTTTCGCGAAGGCGTTGGGTCTCACAGTCAACTCCTTCATTCCCTTCTTCGCCTGTGTGACCGCGGTCGTGTCGCTGCTCATGTGGTTCGTGATGAGCCGGGTGACGCGGGCGCCGATGGGGCGCACGTTCAGGGCGATTCGGGACGACCACGTCGTCGCCGCAGCACTCGGCAAGAACGTCTTTTGGATGCAGCTCAAGTCGATGCTGATCGGCTCGTTCTACGCCGGCATCGGCGGCGGCCTCCTGATCCAGTTCGGCGGTTCGTTCAATCCGACCGCCTGGCTCCCGGGCGAGACGTTCGTAGTGTTCGCCGTACTGATCGTCGGCGGCGCCGGCAACAACATCGGCATGTTCGTCGGCGCACTGCTGGTCGAGACACTGCTCGTCCATCTGCCGGCCTTTCTGCCAGAGATCCCGGGCCATCCGGGCCTCATCGAGTACTTCGACTTGGCGCTGGTCGGAATCGTTCTCATGGCGATGCTCTGGTTCCGCCCCCAGGGCGTCGTGCCCGAGCGGCTCCGACGGGCAGCGAGCTTCGGGGTGGACCGGCCCCTCGCCGAGAAACCCGGGAGCATGGGCGAAACGAGCATCCCGGCGTGATGAGCCAGGTCGGAGTCCTCGACTCCGTAGCCCAGACCTTGCGGATACCTGCGCTGCGCTGCGAGGGCATCACGAAGGCGTTCCAGGGCGTGCACGCCGTCAACGGTGCCTCCTTCGACATTCCCAACGGGCAGATCACTGCGCTCATCGGTCCGAACGGCGCCGGCAAGACGACGGTCGTCAACATCCTCTCCGGCGCGATGACCTGCGACGGCGGCCGGGAGTTCATCGGCGAGACCGAGGTCACCAACTGGCCCAGCTACAAGGTCGCGCGGCTCGGCCTGATGCGGACGTTCCAGCTCTCCCGTGAGCTCGGTGGGCTGACAGTCCTCGAGAACCTCCTCGTCGCGCCCGCCCACCAGGCGGGTGAGTCCTTCGTCAACGTGCTGCTCCGCCCGGGGCTGATCCGGCGCCAGGAACGCGAGCACGCCGAGCGCGCCCTTCAGGTGCTCGAGACGTACGGCCTCTACGAGCTGCGAGACAGTCGGGCGAGGGAGCTGTCGGGCGGCCAGAAGAAGCTGCTCGAGATCGCGCGTGCAGTCATGGCGTCGCCGAAGATCCTGGTCCTCGACGAGCCGATGGCGGGGGTCAACCCGGCGCTGATCGAGCGCATCGGGGGGTACATCATCGACCTCAAGCAAAGCGGCGTCACCGTGCTGATGGTCGAGCACAACTTGAACGTCGTCGAGCGGATTTGCGACTACGTGATCGTGCTCGCGGAGGGTCGGACGCTTGCGACGGGCCGCCTCAGCGAGCTGCGGGAGAACGCCGAAGTCGTCAAGGCCTATCTGGGTGAGGTCATCGATGCCAGCGCTGTTCGCTGAGGGCGTCTCGGCCGGCTACGGCCGCGTTCCGATCATCAACGACATCACCCTGGCTGCTGACACCGGCGCGGTCACGACCATCATCGGCCCGAACGGTGCCGGGAAGTCGACGTTCGCGAAGACGTTGGTCGGGATTCTCAAGCCGATGTCGGGAAGGATCACGGTGAACGATTTCGACATCACCACGATCCCCGGGCATCAGATCCCGCGGCGCGGACTCGTCTACGTGCCGCAGAACGACAACGTCTTCAAGCGACTGACGGTGCGCGAGAACCTGGAGGTCGGCGGGTTCGCCTCGAAGGGTGACACGTCGGCGCGCATGGAGGAGATCCTGGGCATCTTCACCGACCTCCGCGACGCGACGGAGAAGAAGGCAGGCTTCCTCTCAGGCGGTCAGCAAAACCTGCTCGCTATCGCCCGGGCGCTCATGGTCGACCCGTCGGTGATCGTTCTCGACGAGCCCACCGCCGGCCTCTCGCCCACCTACACCGACGTCGTGTGGAACCAGATCGCGCGGATCTCGCAACTCGACAGGGCGGTGCTCGTGGTCGAGCAGAACGTCGAGCGCGCCCTCAAGCACTCGGATTTCGTGCACATCTTCGTGGCGGGCCGCGATCACGTCCACGGGCCGGCGAGGGAGATCGCCGAGCTTGATCTGGCGTCGATCTTCCTCGGTCGGTCATACGCCGGAGTTCCAGACCAAGCCATCTAGCGCACAAGGAGGAAGTTGGATGATCAAGGTCAGATTGCTGAGGAGCGCAACGATTGCCCTGGCGCTCGCGGCGGCGGCTACCGTCGCGGCGGGGGCCTTCGGCTCCGTGAAGTCGGCGGCGACGAAGCACGAGGCGAACGCATCGACGCTCGTGGTCGGGGGGATCTTCCCGTTCACCGGCACCAAGTCACTCCTGTCGCAGTGGGGAACCCACGGTGTCCCGGTCGGGATCTACGAGGTCAACCACAACGGTGGCGTTCTCGGTCACCAATGGAAGTCGGCCTACGTCGACGATGCGGCCGACTCGGTCGACGCACTCCCGGCGTTTCGCAAGCTGCTGCTGAAGCATCCGACGATGGTCGTCGGCCCGTTCTCGCCGACGATCGAGGCGGTCATCAATCAGTTCCAGCCGAACAACGTGGCCGACTTCATGGTCGGGGGTCTTACGCAGCTCGACACCATGAATTTTCCGTATGTGTTCCGCACGTCGTCGTCCGACTCGAACGAAGCGATCGCAATGGCCTACTACGCGATCCAGCACGGGTGGAAGTCGGCATCGCTGATCTTCGACAACTCGGCGAACTCGCAGGGCTTCGTGCCGCCGCTCGAGAAGGCGTTCAAGGCACTCGGCGGAAAGATCGACGTGAACATCACCATCACGCCCGGGCAGTCCTCGTACAACGCGGAGCTGGCCCAGGCGTTCTCGAATCAGCCGCAGGTGATCTTCGACTCGATGGACTCACAGTCGGCAGCCACGTTGTTCTCGGACGGTCAGCAGCTCGGCTACATGAACGTCCCGTGGATCGGCGACGATCTCCAGTCGGCACCGAACGGCGATTACGCGAAGGCGTTCGGTAAGACCGCGTCGACCGAGCTCACGGCTGCTCTGCCTGCGTCGCCTTCGGGCACCGCGTTCAGCCACTTCCTCAGCGACTACCAGAATGTGTGGCACACGAAACAGATTCTGCCGACGACATTCAACGAGTACGACTCGGTCGTCATCGCGTCGCTCGCGATGACCGCCGCCAAGTCGACGAACCCGAAGGTGTGGCTGAAGGACGTCGTGAAGATTGCGAACCCGCCGGGCGTCCAGTGCTCGACCTACCCAGCCTGCGTGCGCCTGATCAAGAAGGGCAAGGACATCAACTATCAGGGCGCTTCAGGGAACGACGACTTCAACAAGTACCACAACGTCTTCAGTGGCTTCCAGATGGTCGGTTTCGACTCGAGCCTCAACAACGTGACTCGTGGCTTCGTCACGCCCCAAGAGCTGCAGTCTGTGGTAGCCAAGGGAGGCTGAGCGAAAGCCAGCGCTCTAGAGCGACCGGCGGAGGGTTGCTGGCGACGCCTGCAACCCCCCGCCTTTCCTCGATCTGTTCGTCGATTGAGGAGGCTCGAGATGATCCAGCAAGGTCAGGTGTTCAAGTGAAGGCGAAGGGCATGGACGGCCAGCAGTCTCAGGCGCGTGTCTTGCGCCGGAGGACGGCGGTCGTGCGTCTGACCAACCTCACGACGGCGCGCGGTGTGATCACGACCGGCGCCTCGCTGCCCGGCGGATAGAGGTCGGCCTTGTGCCTCATTTCCTGGGGCGACGTCGGTCGCGGCCGGCCTCGCCGAGATATCCCTCGGTCGCGAGCGCTGCGACGCGAACGAGTCGCTTCGGGCCGACCCGCCGCACGAGAGACGCGAGCGCGATCGTGTTCACGCCGGTCTGAATGATTCTCTTGAGGTTCGTTCGTCTCATCGGATCTCCCTTTTCATCGGTTTCGGGTGCACAGACAGCCGTTCCGGTCCCGCCTTCGTCCGCACGCGGGACAGAGCTTTCGCACCTTCACTTTGAGCGCGCCTTTGGCGGTGCCCGCGCGGACCATGAGCCAAGCAGCGCCGGCGGTAGCAATGAAGGAGACGGACTGCGCGATCGTGAGATGCATCAGGCGGCCCGTCCCGCGTATGCAAACGGATGGTTGAAGACGTCGAGTGCGTTGCGGGCCGACGCGTTGATGCGCGCGGTTCGTCCGCTGCGACGATGCGTTACGGAGGGGTAGGGGGCCTCGCCGCAGCAGATGCCAGCCCACGAACGGCTCGGCCCGGAGCGAGTAATATCAGATCATCTTGTCATATGATCTATGTCGATGACGGCTGTTTACTACGAAGGAGGCGGCAGGTTCAGCCTCGGGACGGCGCAGCCGCAGGCGCCGGGCGAGGGCGAGGTGCGGATCGATGTCGCCTACTGCGGGGTCTGCGGCACCGACTTGCACATCGCCCACGGCGCGATGGATCAGCGTGTGCGCCCTCCACAGGTGATCGGCCACGAGATGTCCGGCGTCATCGCCGAGATCGGCGCGGGAGTCGACGGATTCCGGATGGGCGACCCGATCGTCGTTCGGCCGCTCGATGCCCGCGCCGAGACGCCGGCCGACAAGGGATACGGCCACGTCAGCCGCGGGCTGAAGTTCCTCGGCATCGACACACCTGGGGCCTTCCAGCGCTCATGGACCGTTCCCGCCTTCACGCTCCATCACCTGCCGGCCTCCGTCGATCTGCGGCTTGCCGCTTTGGTCGAGCCGCTCGCGGTGGCCTGCCACGACGTGCGTCGAGCCGAGCTTCATGCCGGAGAGAGCGCACTCGTGATCGGCGCCGGCCCGATCGGGCTCCTCGTCGCGCTTGCGGCGCGCGCGAAGGGAGCGCGCGTGATCGTCAGCGAGGTGAATCCGGCTCGTCTCGCCTTCGCGGCCGACCTCGGCTTGGAGACGATCGATCCGGGCGTCGACGTCGTCGGCCGCGTCACCGAGATGACCGACGGTGCCGGAGCAGACGTCGTCTTCGAGGTATCCGGCGCGCCGGCGGCGGCACTGGCGATGACGCAGGCCGCGTCCATTCGCGGGCGCGTCGTCGTCGTGGCGATCTATCCCGACCCGCAACCGGTCCGGCTGTTCGACCTCTTCTGGAAAGAGCTGGAAGTGCGCGGGGCACGTGTGTACGAGCCGGAGGATTACGAGCGAGCGATCGAGGTCGTGGCATCCGGAGCACTGCCTCTCGAGAGGCTGATCAGTCGTGTTGAGCCGCTCGAACGTCTGCCCGAGGTGTTCAAGGAGCTCTCGGCCGGTACGGCCGACATCAAGGTGCTCGTCGATTGCCGAGCCTGAGCTTCGACCTGTCCGGGAAGACCGCGCTCGTCACCGGCGCGCGCCGCGGCATCGGCCAGGCTGCCGCCCATGCGCTCGCCGGTGCGGGCGCCGCGGTCGTCGGCGCCAGCGCCTCCGCCGACGACAGCGACGAGTTCCCCTCGTTCCGCTGCGACTTCTCCGACCGCGAGGCGGTCTACGCACTCGTCGAAGCGCTACCGGCGATCGACATCCTCGTCCTGAACGCCGGCACGATCGAGCGCAAGCCCGCCGCCGAGCACGGCGACGACATCTGGGATCGCGTGCTCGAGGTCAACCTGACGGCGCCGTTCATCCTCGCCCGCGAGCTCGGCCGGCTGATGGTCGAACGGGGTGCCGGCAAGATCGTCTTCGTCGCATCGCTGCTCTCCTTCCAGGGCGGAATCACCGTCCCCGGGTACGCCGCGAGCAAGGGCGGCATCGCCCAGCTGATGAAGGCGCTCGCGAACGAATGGGCGAGTAAGGGCGTCAACGTCAACGCAATCGCTCCCGGCTATGTGGCCACGGACAACACCGAGGCCCTGCGCCGGGACGAGACTCGTTCCCGGCAGATCGTCGAGCGCATTCCGGCCGGCCGCTGGGGTGTGCCCGACGATCTCGCCGGCGCGTTTGTCTTCTTGGCCTCGCCGGCCTCCGATTACGTTCACGGCGTCGTTCTCCCGGTCGACGGTGGATGGCTCGGACGATGAAAGGGCGCGTCGTGCCGGTGCTCACCGCCGACAACGCAGACGACGCGGTGCGGGCCTGCGAGGCGATCCTCGCCGGCGGGCTGTCCTCGGTCGAGATCACCTTCCGCACCGACGCGGCCGTGGAGGCGATCCGCCGTGCCTCGCAACTCGATGGTCTCATCGTCGGGGCCGGCACCGTTCTCAGCGAATCGCAACTGGCGGCGGCCGTCGATGCCGGTGCGCAGTTTGCCGTCGCGCCGTCGACCAACGAGGCCGTTGTCCGTGCCGCTCACCAGTTCGGTATCGAAGTCGTGCCGGGCGCCGCGACGCCGACCGAGATCGACCGAGCGCGAGCCCTCGGCTGTCATGTCGTCAAGATCTTCCCGGCCTCGACCCTTGGCGGGCCGGCTTTCATCAAGGCGGTTGCCGCAGTCTTCCCCGACGTCGAGTTCGTCCCCACCGGCGGAGTCAATCCGGAGAACCTCGGCGACTACCTCGCTCTGCCGTCGGTCCTCGCGTGTGGAGGCACGTGGATCTGCGAGCCCGCACTGCTCCGTGACGGCCGCTTCGACGAGGTCGAGCGGCGCGCTCGAGAGACTGCGAGCGTGCTGGCGGCATGAACATCCGCTCCCGCGAGGAATGTCGCTTCGACCTCGTCGCGCTCGGTGAGGTGATGCTGCGCTTCGACCCGGGCGATGGACGGATTGCCACGACGCGCTCGTTTGCCGTGTCGGAGGGCGGAGGCGAGTACAACGTCGCACGCGGCCTTCGGCGCTGCTTCGGGCTTCGGAGCGCGATCGTCACCGCCTTCGCCGACAACCCGGTCGGACGGTTGCTCGAGGATCTGATCCTCCAGGGCGGCGTCGACCAGTCCTATGTCACATGGCTGCCGTACGACGGCATCGGTCGCGGTGTGCGCAACGGGCTCAACTTCGTCGAGCGTGGTTTCGGCGTTCGCGCTGCGCTCGGCTGTTCCGATCGCGGTCACGCGGCTGCGTCCGAGCTGGCGCCCGGCGATGTCGACTGGGATCGCATCTTCGGCGACGACGGCGCACGCTGGTTCCACTGTGGAGGGATCTTCGCCGCTCTCTCCGAATCGGCAGCCGCCGTCGTTCTCGAGGCGATGACGGCGGCGCGTCGCCACGGCGTGATCGTTTCCTTCGACCTCAACTACCGTCCGTCGCTGTGGCAGTCGCGCGGAGGGCGGCCGGCCGCTTCGGCAACGAATCGCATCCTCGTGGAGCTGGTCGACGTCCTCCTCGGAAACGAAGAGGACTTCTCGGCGGCGCTCGGCTTCCAGCTCGACGGAATCTCGGAGTCGCACACCGATCTCGACGTCGCTTCCTACGAGAGCCTGCACGCCGAGGTGCTCGCCGGCTACCCGAACCTTGCGGTCGTGGCGACATCCCTGCGTGAGGCGCGCAGTGCGACCGTCAACGACTGGAGCGGGGTGTGCAGCAGCCGGGAAGAGTTCGTCGTCGGCCCGCAGATGCGCGGACTCGAGATCTTCGACCGAGTCGGCGGAGGCGACTCCTTCGCCTCCGGTCTGATCTACGGGATGCTCGAGGGCGCCGACCTCGAGACAGCACTCGCCTACGGTGTTGCACACGGGGCGCTGGCGATGACGACGCCCGGGGACACCTCGATGGCCTCCCTTGCCGAAGTGCGGCACGTCATGCGCGGCGGTGCGCCGCGCGTCGTCCGCTGATGCGAAAGATCCTCGACGCTCACCTCCATCTCTGGGATCCGTCCGAGCGCACTCACGACTGGCTCGAGGAGGTGCCGATCCTTCGTCGGCGCTTCGGCCCCGAAGACGTCGATGGCGGCCGTTACGACCTCGCCGGCGCGGTCTTCGTCCAGGCCGACTGCCGCGACGAAGAAGCGCTCGGCGAGGTGCGCTGGGTCAACGAGGTTGCTCGGCCGCTCGTACGAGGCGTCGTCGCCTATGCACCGGTCCACCTCGGAGCCGCCGCCGAGCCTCAGTTGTCGGCGCTCGCCGACGAGCCGCTCGTCGTGGGCGCGCGGCGGTTGCTGCAAGGAGTTCCGGATGAAGCGATCCTCGACCGGCATCTCCGAGAAGGCGTGCAGCTCCTCGCCGAACGCGAACTGACCTTCGACATCTGCGTGAGCCACGACCAGCTTCCGGCCGTGTCGACGCTCGTAGAGGCATGCGGAGAGACGTCGTTCGTGCTCGAGCACCTTGGCAAACCGCCGGTCGCCGCCGCCTGTCTCGATCCCTGGCGCGACGATCTCGCACATCTCGCCTCCTTCTCAAACGTCAGCTGCAAGCTCTCCGGCCTCGCCACCGAAGCACGTGCCGGTTGGACGAGCGGGGATGTCCGCCCGTATCTCGAGCATGCGCTCGAGGTCTTCGGGCCGGACCGCTGCATGATCGGCAGCGACTGGCCGGTGCTGACGCTCACCGGGACGATGGAAGAGTGGTTCGATGCCGTTCTCGACGTCGTCGGCGAGCTCGCAGCGGATGATCAGCAGGCTGTGCTGCTCAGAACTGCGGCAACCGTGTACGGGATCGAGGCTTGATGGCGATTCCGGCCCGCATGACTGAACTTTCGCTCGGCTGCGCACAGCTCGGAAACCTCTATCGCACGGTCAGCGACGACGAGGCCGCGGCCACGGTCCACGCCGCCTGGGACCTCGGCATCCGCTACTTCGACACGGCGCCGCACTACGGTCTCGGCCTCTCCGAGCGCCGGCTCGGTGTGGCGCTCGCCGGCCGCAACCGCGACGACTACGTGCTCTCGACGAAGGTGGGACGGATGCTGGAGCCGCTCGCCCCTCCGTATGGGCGTGACGACGGCGGCTTCAACGTTCCCGCGACGCATCGGCGCGTCTGGGACTTCAGCCGCGACGGCATCCTGCGCTCGCTCGAGGAGAGCCTCGAGCGGCTTGGGCTCGACCGCGTCGACGTCGTGTATCTGCACGATCCCGACGAGCACTGGGCGGAGGCGCTGAACGAGGGCTACCCGGCACTCGAGGAGCTGCGTCGTCAGGGGCTTGTCTCTTCGATCGGCGCCGGCATGAACCAGGCGGCGATGCTGGCCGATTTCGTGCGGTACACGGATGTCGACATCCTCATGCTCGCCGGCCGCTACACGCTGCTCGAGCAAGGAGCGCTCGACGAGCTTCTACCGCTCTGCCTCGAGCATGGCGTCGGCGTCGTCGCCGCCGGCGTCTTCAACAGCGGCGTCCTTGCGCGTGAGGATCCGCCTGACGACGCCAAGTACGACTACGGCGAAGCGGCCGGAGAGATCGTCGACAAGGCACGCCGAATCGCTGAGATCTGCCGGCTTCACGGTGTCTCGCTCCCGGCAGCAGCGATCGCCTTCCCGGCTGCGCACCCGGCTGTCGTGAGCGTCTGCCTCGGCGCCCGCTCGCCCGAGCAGATCGGGGGCAACGTCGCGCTCCACGCGCAGCCGATCCCAGCTGGCCTCTGGAGCGAGCTCAAATCCGAACGTCTGCTGCGCGACAACGCACCCACGCCCAGCTGATGTCGTACGTCGCTCTCCATTCGGTGCTCAAGGCCGGCCGCGAGGAGGACTACGACGTCGTCCATGCGCGGATACCGGACGACCTGCTCGATGTGCACCGTCGCGCAGGCATTCGCGACTGGTGGATCTGGCGCAGCGGGCGTGACCTCTTCCACCTCGTCGATTGCGACGATCTTCCGAGCGCATTCGCCGAGCTCGACCGCGACCCCGCGAACGAACGGTGGCAAGCCTTCATCGGGGAGTTCGTCGACCACCTCGAGCGGCCGGCGGGCGAGCCGACGCTGCCGCTCGTTTGGCGGATGCGCGACCAAGCTCTCGTTGACGAGCGCCGTCGCCGTACGACCATATGATGACTCGCGTGGAAGGCACACCTCGTCTGGTCGACGGAGAGCTGCGGCGCGACGGGGGGCGGCAGCGGCGCCCCGCCCGCTTCGCCTCGGTCGTCGTCGAGGAGCTCGCCACTCTGATCATCGGCGGCAACTACCCCGAGGGGGCCGTCCTTCCGACCGAGCCGGCGCTCTGCGAGGAATTCGGCTTCAGCCGGACGGTCGTCCGCGAGGGACTGAAGCTGCTGGAGGAGCGCGGGCTCGTACGCGTCGAGCAGGGGAGAGGGACGACAGTCCAGCCGCGCAGCTCGTGGGACCTCCTCGACCCCGTCGTCCTACAGATCGCCCTCGCATACGACGACGACCTGACGCTCCTCGACGACCTCATCTCGATCCGTCGCCTCCTCGAGCGCGAGATGGGCGCGCAGGCCGCGACCAAGCTCACCGACGTAGAGCTCAGGGAGCTCGAGGCCATCGCCGACGAGATGGATCATGCATACGACGACTACGACCGTTTCCGCGACTACGACAATGCGTTCCACGCGATCATCATGCGGGCGTCCGGAAACGAGATCGGGCTCACGATCGTTCGCGTCATCCATCGCCATGGCGGCGCAACGGCCCCACTCGCCTCGGGCGCGTCGCGGGCGGCTCTCAAGCGGACCGTCGCCGAGCATCGCGAGATCCTCGAGGCGCTGGCCTCCCGCGACGGAGAACTGGCCGGAGACCGGATCTCCGCGCACATCGAAGCCCGTTGGACGGAGAGGAAGAAGCGCCGGAATCCGTAGGGTCCTCTTGACAGCAGGTGATCATTCGTATGATGATCACCACCGATGCGGATCGCGGCGGTCGACGTTGACCTGATACCCCTCCCGGCGGTCACGCCCCGATTTGCATGGCGGCGCGGCCTCCGCGGGTCGGCTCCGGCGAGAACGACAGCGGTTCTGCGGATCACGACGGACGACGGAGCCGTGGGTGAGGCCTACCACGAGTGGAGCGGCCCCATGCTCGGCGACATCGTCGATCGGATCCTCCGCGAGGAACTCGTCGGGGAGCGCGCCGACCGCCGCGAGTGGTTGTGGCACCGGTTGTGGGAGCTCGACCGCACCGAGGAGTTCCCGATCTGGGTGTTCGGCATCGTCGACGTCGCGCTCTGGGACCTGGAGGGGCGCGTCCTCGGCGTACCGGTCCACCGGCTCCTCGGGACCTACCGGGAAGAGATTCCCGCCTACGCGTCGACGACGACGTTCGCCACGACCGAGGAGTTCCTCGACGTCGTCGACCAGTGCCTCGAGCTCGGCTATCCGGCGATCAAGCTCCATGCCTGGGGAGATGCTCGCGCTGACGCCGAGCTGTGCCAGGCCGTGCGTGCACACGTCGGCGAGGGCATCGACCTCATGTACGACGGGTCGGCTGCCTTCGACCTGACCGACGCCGTCTATCTCGGTCGTGCGCTCGGCGAGGCCGGCTACCTCTGGTACGAGGAGCCGATGCGTGAGTTCAACGTGACCGCGTACAAGTGGCTCGCCGACCGCGTCGAGGTACCACTCCTCGTCGGCGAGACCTCCGACGGCAGCCACCTCAACACTGCGGACTTCATAGCGTCCGGCTGCGCGTCGTTCGTCCGCACGAGCGCCAATCACCGCGGCGGGATCACTGGCGCGATGCGAATCGCTCACCTCGCCGACTCCTTCCGGCTCCGTGCCGAGGTTCACGGACCGACCGAGCCGGCGGTGCATCTCTGCATGGCCATTCCGAACTGCACCTACTACGAGTCGCTCGTCACCTCGAACCCAGCCACGCGGGAGTCGCGCGTCGGTCCGGACGGTCTCGTCCGCGCCCCGACGGCGCCGGGAATCGCGCTGCCGGACTTCGTAGTGGAACGACACGCATCCAAGGTCTAAGACTTGTTCAGGGAGAGGAGGATCACACGCATGAAGTCATCCAACAGTCGTAGGCTTCGCGCCGTCTGGCTCGGAGGTTGTGTCGCGGCCGTCGCGGTCGTGGTCGCGGGAACAGCAGGAGGCTCGTCGGCGAGTGTCTCGACGGCGTCGAAGGCGTCGTCCGCACCGCTCGTCGTCTGGTACGACGCGGCACGTGCTGCGTACGTGAAGGTGTACAAGGCCACCCATCCGCACGCGAACATCAAGTGGGTGCTGTACAGCGGCGACAACAACGGCGATGGCACGCTGCAGTCGAAGTTCTCGCTCTACAACCGGGTCGGCTGGAAGTCGGGCATTGCTCCGGATGTCGTCTTCGACGAGGAGAACTACGAGGCCGGCTGGCTCGGCGCTCCGCCGTTCAACGACCTGCTCGACCTGAAGCCCTACATCTCCAAGAGCGTTTGGAGCAAGGACGAAGGCCTCGGCGATTGTCTCATCAACGGCAAGCTTCTCTGCCTGCGCAACGACAACGCTGCGAACGTCCTCTGGGTCAACACGAAGCTGTTCAGCCAGTTCTTCCCGGGCAAGCAGCCTCCGACGACCTGGCAGGATTACGCCGCGGACGGTCAGGCGCTGGTCAAGAGCCACCCCGGCTACTACATCGGTGAGTTCGGCCAGCCGTGGGATGCCGAGACCTACCTGTGGGGCAACGAGTGCCCGCTCAACCAGGCCGTCGGCCACCAGACGGTCGTGAGCAATCCGAGCTCACCGAACTGCACGACGATCGCGCACCTCATCGACTCGGCACTCGGCGCGTTCACCCATGACGGCCCGTTCACGACGGCGTGGGTCACCAACAAGACCGCTCAGCACATGGTCATGGACATCGGCGCGATCTGGCAGGGCGGTGCCATCTATCCGACCGGTTCGGGCTCGCAAGGTCCCGGAACCGATGTGATGGAGGCCTACCCGCCGCCCGTGGCGACCAACGGCGCCCATGTGACCGGCTCGATCGGCGGCGGCCTGTGGATGGTCACGTCGCACACCAAGCAGCCGAAGGCGGCTGCGGCACTGGTGGCGTACATGGTCACGAGTTCGAAGATCCAGGGCGACCCGGCCGTCACGCAGGGCCTGCCCGCATATGCGCCCGACCAGGACACGTGGCTCAAGTCGCTCGACGGCGTTTTCGCCAACCCGACGGCGACCGAGGCTGCCATCAAGCAGGCGGCCGGCGAGATCTGGACCGGATGGAGCCCGGTGCCGTGGAGCGTCGAGTCCATCTTCGGCAACTCCGTGACGCCGGCCCTCGTCTCGGGCGGCACGTTCACAGCGGCGCTGTCGACGCTCGCGGGGAACATCAAGTCCGCGGCTCAGAGCGCCGGCTGGCAGGTCAAGGGATAGGCAAGCAGGAGCCGAGACGGTAAGTAGTTAGGTAACGCATGACCGTCCCTGCAGCAGCAGCTGTTCCCGACGGGCGCGCGAGCGCCCGTCGGGGCAACTGGGCCGCTGGAAAACGTGAGCATCCCCTTGCCGGGAGCTCGCGGACGGCCGGGTACTTCTTCGTCGCGATCTACGTTGCGCTGCTGGCGCTCCTCGGCATCGCGCCGGTCGTCTACGCGATCTACCTCGCCCTCAGCAACTCCGGCGGCTTCGGCTCGAGTTTCGTCAACGCCTTCAACGACTACCGCTTCCTGCCGGCGTTCGAGCACATCCTCGAGTTCATGGGGCTCTGGCTCGTCAGCCAGACGATTCTCGTCGTCGGGTTGACGTTGATGCTGCACAACCTGGCCCAGCGCGTTGGAGCGGTCTTCCGTTTCCTCTTCTACATCCCGGGGGCTCTCGCGGGAGCCGCCAGCGTCATCGTCTGGCTCTTCATGCTCGACCCGAGCGCGAGCCCGTTTGCGTTCGTTCTGCATTGGTTCGGCTACGCGCAGTTCAACAACACGATCGCGCCGGGGAACCTCCCCGCGATCTTCGCGATCATGGCTTTCTGGACCGGTGCCGGCGGATGGATCGTCGTGATGTACGGCGCGTTGAACAACATTCCGCACGAGCTCCTCGAGTCGGCTCAGATCGACGGCGCCAATGCCTTCAAGACGGCGCTCTTCATCAAGCTCCCGCTGATCCGCAAGTGGGTCGTGTACATGCTCGTCCTCTCGTTCGCCGGCGGGACGCAGCTTTTCGTCGAGCCGACGGTGCTCGGCTCGGCGGCTCTCGGCGTCGGAGTCAGCAAGTACTGGTCGCCGAATCAGCTCGCCTGGTTCGTGGCATCTCAGTACGACAACTTCAACGAAGCCGCCGCGATCTCGGTTGTCCTGCTCGTTCTCGGTCTCGCCATTGCGGCAGTCCTCGTCTGGCGGGGAAGGCTGTTCGAGGCCGAATGATGGCGCTTCCGAGACGTCACGCCATTCAGGTCGTCGCCCTCGTGATCCTGCTGTTTTTCACGGCGTTCTTCTTCGTGCCGATGATCTGGCTCTTCCTGGCGCCGACCAAGACCGACGGCCAACTGCTGACACAGTCGCCGTTCGCGTTCGGCAGCTTTCACACGCTCGCGCAGACGTTCCACCGTGTCGTCACGTACAGCGGTCACAGCGTCCTGACCTGGCTGAAGAACTCCGCGATCTACTCCTTCGGCGGCACCGCGCTGGCCGTCGTCGCCGCGATTCCCGCCGGCTACGGACTGGCACTGACGCAGTTCATCGGCCGTCGCCTGCTGCTCTCGATCACGCTCGTCGTGATGATCATGCCGGCGACCGCGCTCGTGCTGCCGCTCTTCCTCGAGATCAACAAGCTCGGCCTGTACGGCACCATCTGGTCGCTGATCCTGCCGTTCGGCTTCTTCCCGTTCGGCGTCTATCTCGCCTACATCTACTTCTCGTCGACCATCCCGAGGGATCTCCTCGCGGCCGCACGGATCGACGGAGCCGGCGAGTGGGCGGTGTTCCGATACATCGCGCTGCCGCTCGCACGCCCGATCGTCTCGCTCGTCGGGTTCTTCGCGTTCGTCGCCTCTTGGAACAACTTCTTCCTTCCGTTCGTGATGACGTACGACAGCTCGCAGTACCCGCTGCAGGTCGGGCTGCAGCAGCTGATCGGATCGACGGCGTCGTTCAATCCGGCGAACTTTTCGGCCGGGAGCAGCATCGTCGTTCTCCACCGGCCCGACCTGGCAATGGCGGTGATCGTTGCGATCGCGCCCGTATTGATCGTCTTCCTGTTCGCGCAGCGTGCTCTCGTCTCGGGAATGCTCGCGGGCGCGACCAAGGAGTAGCAGAGGAGACCCATGGCAACTGTGACCTTTGATGGTGCGACTCGGATCTATCCGAAGACCGAACAAGCAGCGGTCGATGCCCTCGACCTCGAGGTGGACGACGGCGAGCTTCTCGTTCTTGTCGGGCCTTCCGGGTGCGGGAAGACGACCACGCTCCGAATGCTCGCCGGTCTCGAGCACGTCGACGAGGGCTCGATCAGGATCGACGGCAAGGATGTCGTGGACCTCGCGCCGCGCGACCGCGACATCGCCATGGTGTTCCAGAACTACGCCCTCTATCCGCACATGAACGTCGCGCAGAACATGGGCTTCGCGCTGCGCATGGCAGGCGTGGCGAAGGCCGAGATCGACGAGCGCGTTCGGGCGGCTGCGAAGATCCTCGAGATCGAGGGCTATCTCGAGCGGAAGCCGCGCCAGCTGTCGGGCGGGCAGCGACAGCGAGTCGCCATGGGGCGCGCGATCGTCCGCCAGCCGCGGGTCTTCCTGATGGACGAGCCGCTCTCCAACCTCGACGCGAAGCTACGCGTCGCCACCAGAGCCGAGATCGCCGCACTCCAGCGCAACCTCGGCGTGACGACGCTCTATGTCACCCACGACCAGGTCGAGGCGATGACCATGGGCGATCGCGTCGCTGTGATGAAGGACGGCTTGCTTCAACAGTGCGACACGCCGCGCGTCCTCTACGAGGACCCTGTCAACGCCTTCGTTGCCGGGTTCATCGGCTCCCCGCCGATGAACCTCGTCGCAGGGGTCGTCGAGTCCGGTGGTGTACGGCTCGGCTCGACCCTCCTTCGGGTGGCCGACGGTGTCCCGAGCCCGCCCGGAGCGGCTGTGACCGTTGGCCTCCGGCCGGAATCGCTCTTCCTCGCTCCTGCCGCGGAGGGGATTCCGGCGACGGTCAGCATCGTGGAGGAACTCGGGGCAGAAGCGTTCGTCTACGCGCAACTGGTCAGCGCGACCGGGGCCGGGAACGGCCTGAACGTCAAGGGCAACATCATCGCGCGCGTCGAGCCGAGCACCGCACCTCGTAACGGCGAGGTGATCCATCTCGGGGTCAAGGAGGGGTCGCTGCTCTTCTTCGACGCCGAGTCAGGTGATCGCATCCGCCGTCGCGGCGAGTGAAGCCACACGAAGATCGAGAGGTCTGGCTCGTCGCCGGCGCACAGGAGATGTACGGCCCTGGTGTGCTTTGCGCCGTAGAGGAACACGTTCGGGAGGTCGCTGCTTCGCTCGACAGTGCGCCGACGATGCCGGTCCGCGTTCGTGATCGCGGTTTTGCCGCCTCGGCATCGGCGTGATGCGCGACCTCAGGAAGCTGGTCCGGCGAGCTCGAGAGGACACATCATCTCGACTGTGACCTATAGCAGCGCCTCCCGGATCTATCCGAAGGCGACGACGAAGGCCATCAATGAATTGAGCCTCGAGATCGGCGACGGCGAGTTCATCGTGCTGGTCGGGCCGTCGGGATGCGGCAAGACGACGAGCTTACGGATGCTGGCCGGTCTCGAGCAGGTCGACGAAGGCGACATCTTGATCGACGGCCAAAGCGTCGTGCACCTGGCGCCGCGTGAGCGGGATATCGCGATGGTCCTGCAGAACTTCGCGCTCTATCCGCACATGAATGTTGCCGACAACCTCGGGTTCGCATTGCGCATCGCAAAGCTCCCGAAGCCGGAGATCAAGGCGCGGGTGGCCGAGGTGGCGAAGATCCTCGAGCTTGAGGACTACATGGACCGCAAGCCGGCCCAGCTGTCCGGCGGTCAGCGGCAGCGCGTGGCCATGGGCCGTGCGATCGTCCGCCAGCCGCGCGTGTTCCTCATGGACGAGCCGCTGTCGAATCTCGATGCGAAGCTCAGGGTCGCGACGCGCTCCGAAATCGCCTCGCTGCAACGACGGCTCGGTGTGACGACCGTGTACGTGACTCACGACCAGGTCGAAGCGATGACGATGGGTGACCGCGTGGCCGTGATCAAGGACGGCGTCCTGCAGCAGGTCGACGTCCCGAGCGTGCTCTACGAATCGCCGGTCAACGCATTCGTTGCCGGATTCATCGGGTCGCCGGCGATGAACCTCATCGAGGGCACGATCGGCCCGGACGGGGTCACGGTGGGCTCAACGATCCTGCCGCTTCCGCGTCAGTTCGAGAGGGCGGTGGGATCCGGCAGGGTCACCGTCGGCGTCCGTCCCGAGTCGGTTGCGCTCGGCGGCGAAGGCAAAGGGATCCCGGCTGTCGTCAACCTCGTCGAGGAGCTCGGAGCGGAGGCCTACCTCTACGCGCAGCTCGAGCACACGGCGCGGCGGAGCGCGCTCGCTGCGGCGCCAGACTTCATCGTTCGCGTCGACCCCAAGAGCGCACCGAGGGTCGGCAGCAGGATCGAGCTGCACGTCAAGAGACAGTCGATGCTTCTCTTCGACATCGAGTCGGGTGCGCGGATCTCGGTCTAGAGCTGCGCGGCCGCGGGCATCCGGCTACGCGTTCGTCGCTCCGTATGTCGCGCTGCTCATAGCCGTCGGGATCTACCCGGTGGGCTACGCGATCGATCTCGCGTTGACGTCGTTCACCGGTCACTTCACCGGAGCAGCGAACTTCGTCGGCGCCCTCCATAACCCGAACTTCGTGCCTGCGGTCGAGAACGTCGCGACGTTCCTCGGGATCTGGCTGACGGCACTCGTCGTCTTCGTCGTCGGCCTGTCGCTGATCCTCCACTCGTTCCACCGGCGCGTCGCCGCGGCATTCCGGTTCGTGCTCTATCTTCCCGCAGCCCTCGCAGGCTCCGCGAGCGTCATGCTCTGGCTGTTCATGCTGCAGCCGGGCAAGAGCCCGTGGAGCTTCGTCTTGAGCCGGCTCGGGTACCACTCGCTCGGCGAGTCGCTCGCCCCTGCGCACCTCCCGGTGATCTTCGCGCTCATCGCGTTCTGGAGCGGTGCCGGAGCCTGGATCGTCGTCATGTACGGCGCGCTCGCGACGATTCCCGACGAGGTGCTCGAGTCCGCGCGACTCGACGGTGCCGGCGCTTGGCGGACCGCCGTGAGCGTCAAGCTGCCGCTGATCAAGAGGTGGGTCGCCTACATGGTCGTCGGCGCATTCGCGGCCGGCTCGCAGTTGTTCGTCGAGCCGCAGCTCGTGACCGAGGCCACGGGTTCGGTCGTGAATGCGACGTGGTCGCCGAACCAGCTCGCCTTCTACCTCTCGTTCCGGCTCGACAATTTCAACTACGCGGCCGCGATCTGGATCGACCTGCTGGTCGCCGCCCTCATCTGTGCAGCCCTCGTCCTGCTGCGCACGCGCCTCTTCGAGGTCGGCCACTAATGCATCTGGTCCGGCGTCGCATCTCGGCGGCCAGAGTCGGCGCGTATGCCGTCGTCACGATCTTTGCGGTGTTCTTCGGCGTGCCGGTCGTCTGGCTCGTCCTCGAGGCGATCGGCGGAAACCTCGGGCTCTGGCTGTTCAACTCGGCCTTCTACTCCACGGCGGGGACGGCGATCGCGGTCGGCGTGTGCGTTCCAGCCGGTTACGCCATCGCGACGCACGACTTCCCAGGTCGGCGAGGGCTGTTGATCCTCACGATGCTCGTCATGCTCATCCCGACGAGTGCGCTCGTGCTCCCGCTCTTCCTGGAGGCGAACTCGGTGCACCTGCTCAGCAGCCCGCTGGCTGTGATCCTTCCGTACGGCCTGTTCCCTTTCGGCGTCTACCTCTCCTATCTCTACTTCAACACCGAGCGGTTCGACGTCCTGGTCCAGACCGCGCGCCTCGACGGCTGCAACGAACGGCAGGTCTTCCGGCGTATTGCGGTCCCGCTATCCGCACCGGTCGCGGCGCTGATCGCGTTCCTCAACTTCGTCGCGAGCTGGACGAACTTCTTCCTACCTTGGGTCATGTACTGGTCGCTCGATACGACTAAGCGGTATCCGCTGGCGCTCGGAATCGCCCAACAACTGTTCGACCGCGAGACGTTCGGTAACGTGCCCGCCGTCCTCAACCTGCGCACGACCTCGCCGCCGAGCTCGATCGCATTCTTGCTCCTCGTGACGGGCGCTCCGGTCGTCGTCGTTTTCGTCTTCGCACAGCGCTGGATCGGTTCCGGCCGCGTCCGAGGCGTGTTCCGCTGACGGATCTACCACGATTGAAGGAGTGAAGAAGTGACAGAGCCGTTCTTTCCGGATGTTCCTGATCGGATCCCTTATGCGAGCTCCGGACGGCAGGAGCCGCTTGCGTTCAAGACGTATGACCCCGAACTGAACATTCTCGGGCGCCGGATGGCGGACTGGCTTCGGATCAGCGTCGCCTACTGGCACTCGTTCGGCTGGGACGGAACCGACATGTTCGGACGCGGCACCTTCGACCGTCCATGGGACGACAAGCATCTCGATCCGATGGCGGCCGCGCGCTTGAAGATGGCGGCCGCGTTCGAGTTCATCGCCAAGCTCGGTGTTCCCTTCTACTGCTTCCACGACGCCGACGTCGCGCCGGCAGGCGCCAGCTTCCTGGAATCAAAGGCAAATCTCGACGCTCTTGTCGACGATGCGCTCCGGTATCAGGAAGAAACGGGTGTGCGCCTGCTCTGGGGGACAGCGAACTTGTTCAGCCACCCTCGATATCAGGCCGGTGCGGCGACGAACCCCGATCCGGCGGTCTTCGCCTATGCCGCGGCTCAGGTCAGCCACATGCTCGCCGTGACCAAGCGGCTTGGGGGTGAGAACTACGTCCTTTGGGGTGGCCGCGAAGGCTACGACTCGCTCCTCAATACCGATTTGCGGCGCGAAGGCGAACAGCTCGCCCGCTTCCTCCACCTCGTCGCCGACGAGAAGCACCGGATCGGTTTCGAGGGGACGCTGCTCATCGAGCCGAAGCCAATGGAACCGACAAAGCATCAGTACGATCGCGACGTCGCCGTCGTCCATGGCTTCCTGGCCAGGCACGGATTGGACGGTGAGTACAGGGTCAACATCGAGGCCAATCACGCGACCCTGGCTGGCCACTCGTTCCACAACGAGGTCGCATACGCGGCCGCGCACGGCCTCCTCGGCTCGATCGACGCCAATCGCGGCGACCCGCAGAACGGCTGGGACACAGACCAGTTCCCCAACTCGGTCGACGATTTGGTCATGCCGCTGTACGAGATCGTCCAAGGCGGCGGTCTCGGCACAGGCGGTTTCAACTTCGATGCCAAGCGCCGGCGGCAGTCGATCGACCAGGTCGATCTCTTCCACGCTCACATCGGAGGCATCGACACGGTTGCCCGCGCGCTCATCGTCGCCGCGAGGCTCGCTGACGAAGGGGTTCTCTCAGCGATGAAGGCGGAGCGCTACGCGGGCTGGGACGCCGCGATTGGCGCGGAGATCACCGCAGGTTCGCTGAGGCTCGCTGACCTTGCCGGCCGCGTCGAGAGCGGAGAGCTTGATCCGCGGCCGATTTCCGGCCGGCAAGAGCTCTACGAG
>DATCBD010000064.1:0-20984 GCA_036512155.1 Gaiellaceae bacterium
CAAGGACTCGCTGCGCACCCTGGACGGCCGCACGAGTATCCTCGGCTCGCACCTGGACTTCGGCGAGGAGCGGCGCGGCTGGACGTTCGTGTCGCCCGGCCACGGGGACGTCGACTTCGAGGCGCTCCTGCGCGCGCTGAACCGAATCGGCTACGGCGGGCCGCTGTCGATCGAGTGGGAGGACTCGGGGATGGACCGCGACTACGGCGGCCCGGATGCGCTGGCGTTCGTGCGCCGCTCGGACTTCGCCCCCTCGACGGTGGCCTTCGACGCCGCGTTCCAGTCGGCATGACCTCCGGGTCGATCGGGGTCGGCATGCTCGGGTATGCCTTCATGGGCAAGGCGCACGCGAACGCGTACCGCACCCTCTCCTACATGATGTGGCCGCCGCCCCTCGTCCCCGAGCTGATCGCCATCTCGGGGCGAGACGCTGACAAGGTCAGCGAGGCGGCGGCGCGCTACGGGTTCGCCACCAGCGCCACCGACTGGCGCGACGTGGTCGCCGACGAGCGGATCGGGCTGTTCGACAACTCGGGGCCCAACCACCTGCACGCCGAGCCGACGGTCGCCGCTGCGCGCGCCGGCAAGCACGTGGTGTGCGAGAAGCCGCTCGGCCGCAACGCCGACGAGGCGTACGAGATCTGGCGCCGCGTCGCCGCCACGGGCGTCAAGCACCTGTGCGCATTCAACTACCGCTTCGTGCCCGCGCTCCGGCTCGCCCGCGAGATGATCGACGCCGGCGAGCTCGGAGAGATCCGGCACTTCCGCGGCCGGTATCTCCAGGACTGGGGCGACGATCCGACCCTCGACACATGGCGCTTCAGCGTGGACGAGGCCGGCTCCGGCGCGCTCGGCGACCTCGGCACGCACGTGATCGACCTCGCGCGGTTCCTGAACGGCGAGATCGCCACCGTCTCCGGCTTCGCGAAGACGTTCCTCGCCGGGCGAGAGGTCGACGACGCGATCGAGGCCGCGGTCGAGTTCGAGAACGGCGCCGTCGGCACGATCGAGTCGACGCGGTTCGCGCTCGGCCGCCGCAACGCTCTCCAGTGGGAGATCAACGGATCGAAGGGATCGCTCGCCTTCGACATGGAGCGCTTGAACGAGCTCCAGGTGTTCCGCGCCGACGGCGACCGCGCACGCGGGTTCAAGACCGTTCTCGTCAGCGAGGCGGACCATCCGTTCTGGGAGCACTGGTGGCCGCCCGGCCACATCATCGGCTGGGGCGACACGTTCGTGCACGAGCTGCACCACATGCTGTGGGTGATCGCGGAGGACGCGGACGTCGCGCCGTACGGCGCCGACTTCGAGGACGGCTACCGCGCTTCCGAGATCTGCGACGCGATCGTCCGCTCCGGGGAGACCGGCGCGCGCGAGACCATCTCGTATCGCAGCTAGACCGGCAGCGTGAGACTCTCGATGTCGCGGGGGTAGTCGGTCAGCGTCTGCATCCCGTGCTCGGTCACGACGACCGTGTCCGAGTGGCGGATGCCGCCGAGCGCCGAGTCGTACAGCCCCGGCTCCACGGTGAAGACCATGCCGGGCTCGAGCACGGTGTGGTCGCCGAGGTCGAGGAACGGCGCCTCGTGGTTGCGCAGGCCGATTCCGTGCCCGGTGTGCTGGCGCCAGTACTCGAGCAGGTCGTTGCCCTCGAAATAGCGCATGACAGCGCCGTCGACATCCGCGCACGTCGCGCCCGGCCGGATGGCGGCAAACGCTGCTTCCTGCGCCGCGACGACGTGACCGAAGAGCCGCCGCTGCTCGTCGGTCGGCGGGCCGACGATCATCCCGCGCTCGAGCTCGGCGTTGTAGCCCCAGATCGGGGCGCTCGTCTCGCTGACGAGCATGTCGCCGGCGTGGAACTCGATCGCGTGCGCGACGGCATGCGCCCACGAGCTGCGCACGCCGATCTGCCCGCGGTAACCCGCAGACACGCCCGCCGAGGACGACAGCCCGCCCACGTCGCCGAGCTCTGCGAGCATCGCGAGCGTCGTCTCCTGTCCTGCCCGGAGGCTCGCCTCCGCCTCGGTGACGCCGGGCCGCGTGTACTCCTGCAGCAGCCGGTGTGCATGCGCGCACCAGCGCCCGCTCTCGCGGATCAGCTCGAGCTCGTTCTCGCTCTTGCGCACCATCATCGACTCGATGACGTCGCCGAGCGGCGTGACCGAAGCGCCCGTCACCTCGCTCAGCGGCGGCCCCTTGTAACCGAGGATTCCCGGGTACCCGTCCTGGTCTGCGCCGACGGCGCGCTCGATGCCGAGGTCGGCGAGCACGCGCGCGAAGAGGCGCATCGGGTGCTCGAGGCCCGGGTACTCGGCGTACGCGTCGATGCGCTCGAATGCCGACTCGGCGCGGGCGCGCTCGGTCTCGAACTCCGGCACGAAGATCGTCGACTCGCCCCCGACGTTCTCCGCGTACACGACCGGCCGCTCGTTCGACAGGAACCAGAAGCCGGTGAAGTATTGGATGTAGTCCGCGCCGAAGAGGACGTACCCCGTCAGCCCAGCGCCGCGGACGTGCTCGAGCAGCCGTTGGCGCCGCTCATCGAATTCGGCTGCGGGGATGCTCACCCCGCGAGCCTACGTGCGCAGCACAACCTCCAGCGCAGTTCCCCGCCCGGGGATCGACCGCAGGGAAAGGCCGCCGTCGATCGACGCCGCGCGAGCACGCATGTTCTTCAGCCCCTGCCCGGCGACGCTGTCCTCGCCGTCGAAGCCCTCGCCGTCGTCGCGGATCGAGACGAAGCGCTCGCCGGCGCGCCAGCCGATCACGACCTCCGCGCACGTCGCCTGCGCGTGCTTGCGCACGTTCGCGAGCCCTTCCTGCACGATGCGGAAGATCTCGATCTGCTCGTCGGGCGCGAGATGCATCGCCGAGTCGACCTCGAGCTCCACGTCGAGGGCGCCGTCGGCGGTGAGAACCTCGACGTAGCGGCGCAGGGCGGCGTCGAACGGCGCCGTCCCGCTCGCGGAGGACAGCGCGAGGATCGCGAAGCGGGCTTCCTGCTGCGCCAGCAGAGCCGCTTCCTTCAGGCGCGGAAGCGTGTCCGCGACGGCTGCGCCGGACTCGAGCATGGACGCGTGCGTCGAGACCGCGAAAAGGTACTGCGCGAGGCCGTCGTGGATCTCGCGCGCGACGCGCGCGCGTTCGTCCGCGACGGCGCGCCCGAACTCGGCGGCGCGGATGGCGCGCCACGCGCCGATGAGGATGACGGTGTACGCGAGCATGCGCAGGAAGTCGCCCTGCGACACCCATCTGCCGGCGACGAGCGGCTGGAACACGAGCTGGAGCGCGGCGAAGAGCATGAGGGTGAAGCCGAGCGCGAGCCAGCGTGAGATGTCCTCGTGGTGCGTGCGGAAGCGCTCGCCCCAGCCGACGACGGCGACGAGCATGATCAGCGCCTGCAACGCGAGCGTGCCGGTGAGGTAGAAGGGCTGCGTCTGGCCGGCGGGAACGCTCAACGGCGGCAGCGCGTCGCCGGCGTCGCGCAGGAGAGACCAGGCGACGAAAAGCGCGAGCCCCGCCGCCGCGACCGCGTTGGCGATCGCCCAGTCTCGGCGGCGCGTGCGGCCGCGTGCGAAAGGCGCGATCGCGATGAGCGCGGCGCCGAGCATGCCGCCGATGAGGTACGCCCATTCCTCCGAGGGGCGGGTGGTGTGACCGCCGAGCTGCGGGCCGATGCCGAACCCGGCCGCCGAGAGAGAGGTGACGAGGAAGCCGCTCGCGAGCAGGAGGTCGACGCGCCGGCCCTCGGCCGAGAAGCGGGCGGCCGCCAGCAGGGCGACGAGCAGCCCGGCGAGCGCCATCGTGGTCTCCAGCACGAGCCGGAGCTCCGGCAGGTTGAACCGCGTCCGCATGCCCGGGTGCGTGAGGAAGAGCGCGAGAATCGCGCCGAGCAGGCCCGCGAGCAGGGTTTCGCTGAGGAGCCAGGCCTCGAAGTCGTTCTGTTCTTTCACTTTCCCCTTGTCGGCAGAACCGTCGCTGCCGATAAGCGGTCAAGATGAGCGCCCGCGTCATCATCGTCGACGACCACCCGCTGACCCGTGAGGCCCTGGCCTCGCTGCTCGGCGCGCACGGCTTCGACGTCTGCGGGACGGCATCGGACGGGGCGGAGGCAGTCCAGGAGGCCGGCCGCCTCCAGCCCGACCTCGTCCTGCTCGATCTCTCCATGCCCGGCATCGACGGCCTCTCGGCCCTGCCCGACATCCTCAACGCTTCGCCCGGGAGCGAGGTGGTTGTCCTCACGGCGTCCGGCACCGAAGACAACCTGCTCGCAGCGGTCCGCGCCGGAGCCGCCGGTTACCTGTTGAAGACAGAGCCGCCGGAGCGGATCGCGGAATTCCTCGAAGGGGTCATCCACGGCGAAGCGGCCCTCTCCGGCGCGGTCGCACGGCGGCTGCTTGATCGCGTGCGCACCGGCTCCGACCACGTCGGCGGCGTCCCGGACGCGATCGCGCAGAAGCTGTCCGCCCGCGAGCTCGAGGTGCTCCTCCTGCTCGACGAGCACCTGGGCACGGACGAGATCGCAAAGCGGCTGTACATCTCCGAGCACACCGTGCGCTCGCACGTGAAGAGCCTGCTGAGGAAACTCGGCGTCTCCTCACGCCGCGAGGCCCTCGAGCGTCTGTCGCTCGCTCGCGCCGCCTAGGAGGGTCTGGCGGAATAGTGGCTGTGTCGCAGATGGTGCGCTGGATCGGCGCGCTGCTGCGTCCTCGGTTGCGTCCGTAGTGAAACTACGAACGCGCCCTGCGTCCTTGCATCGCATCCGCCCAGCGCATCCCTGCGACGAGCACCATCCCGCCAGACCCTCCTAGCGCCTGCGCTCGCCCTTGCGGAGGGCGTCGAGTCGGCGGCGGTCCTGCTTCGTCGGCCGCACTCCGAGGTCGGCGCCGAGGGGACGGGCGTCTCGCCGCTCGAGCCGCTGCTGCTCTCGCGCCTCCTGCGACTCCTTCGTCTCCTCGTACAGCGTCGCTGCCTCGCTCGCCGGGCCGCGCCGCTCGGCGAGCGCGCGCACGACGACCGTCGAGGCGACCTGGCCGCGCCGGATCTCGAGCGTGTCGCCGACGCGCACCTCGCGCGCCGGCTTCACGCGTGCGCCACCCACCTGGACATGGCCGGCGAGGACTGCCTCGGTCGCGAGCGAGCGCGTCTTGAAGAACCGCGCCGCCCACAGCCACTTGTCGATCCTCACCGCGAGATAAGCCCTTCCAGCGTTGCGTCGACGAGAGCCGGCAGCGTGTCCAGGTTGTAACCGCCCTCGAGCACGGCCGCGACGCGCGGCGCCGCGGCGCGGCATCGCAGGGCCATCTCGCGAAAGCCGTCCGCAGTGACGTTCATCCCGGCGAGCGGGTCGTCCTCGTGCGCATCGAAGCCGGCGGACACGAGCACGAGCTCGGGCTCGAACCGTGCGAGCACCGGCTCGACGACGTGCTCGAACGCGTGCAGGTACTCCTCGTCGCCCGAGCCGGCGGACATGGGGACGTTCACGGTCGTGTCACGCTGCTCGTCCGGGCCGCCGCTTCCCGGATAGAACGGCCACTGGTGGAGCGAGATGAAGAGCACGCTGTCGTCGTCCCAGAAGATCTCCTGCGTTCCGTTCCCGTGGTGCACGTCGAAATCGACGATCGCAACGCGTTCGAGCCCCGACGCCCGCGCGGCGATCGCGACGTTGTTGAAGACGCAGAAGCCCATGGCGCGATCCCGCAGCGCGTGGTGGCCGGGCGGCCGCACGAGGGCGAAGGCGCCGCGCCGCGCCGCTTCGATCGCCGTGCCGGCCGCAAGCGATGCGGCCTCGAACGTCGTCTCGGTGGCGATCGTGTCGCCGTCCAGCCAGGTGGGAGACTCGACCGCCCGCACGAGCTCGACGTGCTCGCGCGTGTGTACAAGAGCGAGTTCCTCATCCGTCGCCGGCCGTCCCTCGCTCCACACGTGCTGATGCTCGAGCAGCACGGCGATCCGCTCCGGCCGTTCCGGATGATGGCCGGTGGGATGGAGGTGCGCGAGCGCGGGATGCGTCAGGACGTCGATCGGACGATCTCGGCGAGCGTGTCGAGCTCTCCTCCGGCGCGCCCCAGCAGATAGCAGAGGAGCGGCGCGTTCGTCCGGTCGCCGCTCTCGTGCGCCGCGATGCGCGCGAGGTCGAGCAGCGTCGTCTGCTCCGCCTCCGTCAGCGGTCCGACGCCGAGTGCGTCGGCCTGGCGCGAGAGCCACTCGTTCATGCCAGGGACGCTAGCCGGTCGGCCAGCGCGTTGAGCCCGAGGCTCCGAATGAAGGTGGACGCCTCCGCCCAGGTAGGTGACTGATTTGCGAGGGGAGGAAGAGGAGCAGAGGCGTCCATCGCAGCGATTCGCCGGTAGAGGCGCAAGTCCTCCGCTTCGGTCGCGAACCGCCCCGCCGCCAGCGCCGCCTCGAGGGAGCCGAACTCGCGCAGCACGTCGGCTGCCTTCTTCGGCCCGATGCCCCGGGCGCCGGGGAGCTTGTCCGACGGGTCGCCGCGGAGCGCGATGAGATCCGGCACCTGCTCCGGCTCGACGCCGTACCGCTCCCGCACCCCGGCAGGGCCGATGCGCGCCATCTCACTGACACCCTTCGTCGGCTGGAGGACGGTCACCCGGTCGGATACGAGCTGGAACGCGTCGCGGTCCGACGTCGCGACGAGCACGTCTCCGGGCCACGTGTGCGCCGCCGCTGCGAGGAAGTCGTCCGCCTCGTAGCCCTCGGCTTTCGCGGCGGCGAAGCCGCACGCTCGGACGACGTCCGGGAGCACCTCGAGCTGTTGGAGCAACGACTCCTCGAACACGCGGCCGGACTGGTACGCGGCGAACGCCTCGTGCCGATACGTCGGCGTGGTGAGCGTGTCCCAGCCGACGAGCACAGCGTCTGGCCGCTCCACCTCCCAGAGGCGCACGAGCATGTTCGTGAACCCGACGACCGCGTTCAGGCGGATCGATTTCGGGAGCCCGTGATAGGCGCGGTGCGCGAAAGAGTCGCCGTCGACGACGAGCAGAACGCTCAGAGCAATGCCTCGAGCTCGTCGATGCGGGCCATCAGCCGGTCGGTCGCTTCCAGCGCCGCCTCGCGCACGTCGGCTGCGCCGCGCAGGTCGTCGATCTCGACGGGCGGCCCGTACGCGACGCGGATCGCCGCGAACCGCCGGAGATGGTCGGTGCCGCGGACAGCGGCCGGCACGAGCGGCACGCCGGCCTCGAGCGCGATGCGCGCCGCGCCCGAGCGCGGCCGCGCCTCGAAGCGTTTCACGAGGCCCTTCCGCCGCCGCGTTCCCTCGGGGAACATCGCCACCACGTTCCCGGCTCGGGCGAGTTGCACCGCGGTCTCGATCGCCTCCGCGTCCGCCTGCCCGCGGCGGACGGGGAACGCGCCGGCCCCGTTCAGGATGAGCGTGAGCGGGAACCAGTACAGCTCCGACTTCGCCATGAACCGCAGAAAGCGCCGTGGCCAGAGCGGCAGCCCGAGCGGCCACGGGTCGAAGCTGGACATGTGGTTGCATGCCAGGACGAAACCGCCCTCGGAGGGAATGTTCTCGCGCCCGCGCGCGCGTAACCGGTAGACCACGACCAGAATCGGCCAGCTCAGGGCGGCAACCGCGCTGTAGGTGCGAGTTGGCCTCACGCTATGGTGAATCTATGGCCAAGACGCTCGTCGTCGCAGAAAAACCATCAGTAGGGAGAGACCTCTCGTCCGCGCTGGCCGGCAAGTTCGAGAAGGACGAGGGCTTCCTGGAGTCGGAGGAATACGTCATCACGTGGGCCGTCGGGCACCTCGTGCAGCTCGCCGATCCCGAGGCGTATGACGAGAAGTTCAAGAAGTGGAGGATGGCCGATCTGCCGATCGTCCCCGAGGACTTTCACCTCGTCCCGCGCGACGCGAAGTCGAAGAAGCAGCTCAATCTGATCCTGAAGCTGATGAAGCGCGAGGACGTCTCCGACTTCATCAACGCATGTGACGCCGGGCGGGAGGGCGAGCTGATCTTCGCCTACATCTATGAGATGTATGCGCAGTCGCTGAAGAAGAAGGACGGCCCTCCGAAGCAGGTGCAGCGCCTGTGGATCTCGTCGATGACGAAGCAGGCGATCCGCGAAGGCTTCGAGAAGCTGCGCCCCGGCGAGCAGCTCCAATCACTCGAGCGGGCCGCGCGGTCGCGCTCGGAGGCGGACTGGATCGTCGGCATGAACGCTACGCGTGCTGCGACCATTCGCGGCCGCGCGTGGGTCGGCGGCGTCGTGTCGCTCGGCCGCGTGCAGACGCCGACGCTCGCCATGCTCGTCAAGCGCGAGCGCGAGATCCAGGCGTTCGTCGCCGAGCCGTACTGGCTCGTGCACGCCGCCTTCCAGCCGCCGTACCAGGGCATCTGGTTCGAGAAGGACGAGACGCGCATCAAGGCGGTCGAGCGCGCCGACGAGATCGTCTCCAAGGTCTCCGGCAAGGACGGGACGATCACGAAGGTCGAGCGCAAGGAGCAGTCCGAGCGCGCGCCGCTTCTCTACGACCTCACGTCGCTGCAGCGCGACGCGAACCGCCGCTTCGGGTTCAGCGCGCGGCGCACGCTGCAGGCGGCGCAGAAGCTGTACGAGGACAAGAAAGCGATCACGTATCCGCGCACCTCGTCCCGCTACCTGTCCGGCGACATGGTGCCGCAGCTGAAGATCGTCGCCTCGACGCTGCAGGACATCGCCGACTACCGCGAGGGAGCGACGTACGTCATGCGGCTCGACCAGCTCCCTCTCCAGCGCGTGATCAACGACGCGAAGGTCACCGACCACCACGCGGTCATCCCGACCGACATCCCGCACGACGTCGAGGCGTTCTCGCCCGACGAGCGCCGCATCTTCGACCTCGTCGCACGGCGCTTCCTCGCCGTCTTCCATCCGCCGGCGCGGTATGCGCGCACGACGGTCGTCACCGAGGTCGAGGGCGAGAGCTTCCGCACGCGCGGCAAGATCACGCTCGAGGCCGGCTGGCGCGGCGTCTACGGCCTGGAGCCGGACGCGGAGAAGCAATCGGAGGACGAGGACTCTGACGGCGGCGAGCTGCCGACGCTGCAGGAGGGCCAGACGGTGCGCTGTCTCGCCGCCGAGCGCGAGGACAAGATGACGAAGGCGCCGCCGCGCTACACGGAGGCGACGCTGCTGTCGGCGATGGAGACCGCGGGCAAGCTCGTCGACGACGAGGAGCTGCGCGAGGCGATGAAGGACTCGGGCCTCGGCACGCCGGCGACGCGCGCGGAGATCATCGAGACGCTCATCCGCCGCGAGTACATCGAGCGCGTCGGCCGCGACCTGCAGCCGACACCCAAGGGCCTCCAGGTGATCACGATGCTCGAGGAGCACAAGATCACCTCGCCCGAGCTCACCGGCGAGTGGGAGCACAAGCTCTCCGACATCGAGCACGGAACCGGCGATCGCGACGCGTTCATCAAGGAGATCGCCAACTTCACGAAGGAGATCGTCGGACAGATCGAGGCGCTCGACAAGGAACAACTCCGGCCGGAGCGCGTCGAGCTCGGACTGTGCCCGCGCTGCGGCGCCGTGACCGGCGAGATCATCCGCGAGAACTCGCGCGCCTACGGCTGCACGAGCTGGAAGAACCGCGAGGAGGTCGGCTGCGGCTTCGTCATCTGGAAGCGCGTTGCAGGTCGCACGCTCACGCCCGAGCTCGCGCGGCAGCTGCTTGAGGAAGGCAAAACGCGCGAGGTCTTGTCCGGTTTCCGCTCACGGAACAACAAACCGTTCCGGGCCCGGCTCGTCCTAAATGAGGAAGGGAAGGTCGAGTTCGACTTCCCCGTCCGGACGACGCCGGCAAAAGAGCAGGAAGCGGAGCCCGCAGCAGCGGAATAACCAGGCTCGTAGGCCCGTTCGAAGTCTTTAAGGGCCGTGGTCGAAGGATCCCCTGGCACCGAGAGGGTTTCCCTCGTAGAGTGAGAAGGATCGTTGACCGAGTCGAAGCAGCGCCCAGAGAGGACTGACGAGAGCTGAGCCAGAACCAGCTGCAGGAGTTGCTCGAGACCGACCAGGCGCGCGCCCTCGTCGAGGCTGCGCAGGAGCGCGGCTACCTGGAGCCCGCCGAGCTGGAGGCGTTCGCCGTCGAGCTCGACCTCAACGACCAGGAGGTCGAGGAGCTGACGCACGAGCTCGAGCGCATCGGGCTCGAGATCGGCGCGCCCAAGGCGGTGGCCGAGGCTGCCGCCGCCGCCGACGCTGCCGAGAAGGCGGCCGAGGAGGAGGCAGCGCGGCTCGAAGCGACCGCGGCGATGTCGGGCGCGGCCGACAGCCTGCAGCTGTTCCTCGCCGACGTCGGCAAGCACAAGCTGCTCACAGCAGCTGACGAGGTCATGCTCGCGAAGCGCATCGAGCGTGGCGACCCGACCGCGAAGCGGCGGATGATCGAGTCGAACTTGCGTCTCGTCGTGTCGATCGCGAAGGGTTACCGCGGCCTCGGCGTTCCATTCCTCGATCTCATCCAGGAAGGGACGCTGGGCCTGAACCGTGCGGTCGAGAAGTTCGACTGGCGCCGCGGGTACAAGTTTTCCACGTACGCGACGTGGTGGATCCGGCAGTCCGTACAGCGGGCGGTTGCGAATCACGCGCGCACGATCCGCGTTCCGGTCCACGTCGTCGAGCGTCAGCAGAAGCTGTCGCGTGCGGCGCGCCGGCTCGAGGTCGAGCTCGGCCGCGAAGCGACGAAGGCGGAGCTCGCCGAGGCGACCGGGCTGCCGATGCAGCACGTCGACGAGGCACTCGGAGCAGCGCACGCGTCAGTCTCGCTGAACCAGACGGTCGGCGCGGACGACGAGGGTGAGCTCGGCGACCTGTTCGCCGACCGCGAGGCGGCCGACCCGTTCGACGAGGCCGAGGAGTCGCTCCGCCGGCAGGGCGTGCGGCGGGCTCTCGACGCGCTCCCGGAGCGCGAGCGGCGGATCCTCGAGCTGCGGTTCGGCTTCGAGGGCGAGCCGTGGACGCTCGAGGCGATCGGGCATGAGCTCGACCTGACGCGCGAGCGCGTGCGTCAACTCGAGGGCCAGGCACTGGCCCGGCTCGGCGCGCTGCGTGATCTCATCTCCGTAGCTGCCTGAGGATCGCCTCCCGCTCGAGCGGGACGATGGTCATCTCCGGGGGCGGCCGTCGCAGGAAGCGCGCGACGAGGAACAGCTCGTCCACGTCGAGCTCGCCTGCGCGCCTCGCCGCAGCGAGGCCGGCCTCGATCTCGAGGTGCGCGCCACCGCCCGGCGGCAATGTGCGCTCAGCGGCGACGCGACCGCCGGCGAGGAAGAAGGCGCGCATGTAGCCCGGCTCGACCCCCGGGACGAGGATGCAGCGCTCGAGCGCACGCAGGCGCTCCAGCCGGTCGAGGTCGCGGCAGACGTGCTCGAGCGCGTCGATGCGGTCGCGCAGGCGTGCCGCGTCCTCGAAGCGGCGGGTGTCCGCCAACGCAGCGAGCTTCTTCCGCAGGCGCGGCAATGCGGCCGCCGGCCGCTCCAGCTCCTCGGCGAACAGCGCCCGCGCGGCCATCTGCGCGCGCCGGCGCGAGCGAATCGGCCCGACCGCAGTCTGTTGCGAGGACGCGACGACGCCGTCGCCGCGCTTGCGCAGCCACACGTGCCGATCGGGACGCGAGACGCGCGCGTTCGCGGGCGGCCGCAGCTCGCGGATCAAGCGCAGCTCGGTGAGCGCCGCCTCCAGCTCCGATCCGAGCACGCGCCACTCGATCCGGTCGGTTGCGCCGACCGCAGCCTCCACCGCCGGCCGCAGCCGCTCCGAGCGGAAGTACGAGCGCAGCCGCGCGCGCAGGTCGCGCGCGCAGCCGACGTACAGCACCTCGTCGTTGCGGTCGCGGAAGAGGTAGACACCGGGCCGCTGCGGCGCGCCGAACGCGAGCTGCCGCTTGTCCCACACGCGCCGCGTCCTTGTCGCCGAGAGGGCGCTGAGGTCGGCCACCGTTCGCGCGCCGCGCTCCTGCGCCAGCCCGATCAGCGCGAGCAGCACCTCCGCGGTCGCCTGCGCGTCCGGGAGCGCGCGATGGCACGGCTGCACGGATGTGCCGAGGAACCACGCCAGCTGCGACAGGGACGCGCGTGGGACTCGCCCGGCGAGCAGGCGCCGCGCGAGCGTGACCGTGTCCACGACGGGAGACGCCAGCCGCGACCCGGTCAGCTTCACCGTCTCGCGATCGAGGAACGCCATGTCGAAGCGCGCGTTGTGCGCGACGAGCACCGAGTCGCCGGCGAAGGCGAGGAACCGGTGGACGGCGAGCGCAGGCGGCGGTGAGCCGCACAGCTGCCTGTTGCTGAGGCCGGTGAGCGCTTCGACGCCGGGCCCCAGCGGCATGCCCGGATCGACGAGCGTCTCGAACTCCGCCTCGATCTCCAGTCCGCGCACGCGCACGGCGCCGATCTCGCAGATCTGCGCCGACCCGGGCCGAAGGCCGGTGGTCTCCAGGTCGACGACGACGTACGTCGCCTGCTCGAGCAGGAGCTCGCCGCCGAGTGGCGCCGCGAGCCCGACCGCGTCGCCGTTCCAGGCGAGCCGCGCGTCGGCCTCGACGACGTCGGCGAGCAGGCTGCGCGCGAGGGAGACCGGGGCGGAACGGAGCGCGAACAGCCGCCGGGCGGCCTCCTCGGCGAGCACCGGTCCGCGCCGCTCCTCGACGAGCTCCACCAGCCGGTCGGCCGCGTCGAGCCTGAGCTGCATCGTCCGAGTCTAGACGAACATATGTTCGATTACCTAACTCAGGACGGCCTATTTACGTCAATATCAATGCCGCCGGTCGTGCGTGCCGCCTGTATGGAACGACTCACTCGACTCACCCGATGGCTCGGCCTGGTGCCGCTCGCTGCGCTCGCGCTGGTCGCGGCCGGCTGCGGCGGCGCGTCGAACGCCGGCGGCCCTGCGGCCGCGGCCGCCGCTCCCGTCACGACCCCCAAGGCCTCCGGCGGCCCGACGTTCCCCGTCTTCCGCGTCGCCGAGGACACGTCGATCGACTATCTCGACCCCGGGCTGACCTACAGCCCTGAGGGTCTGAACGTCATCTGGAACGTGTACCTGCCGCTGCTCGGCTACCGGCACGTCAACGGCGCCGGGGGTGCGACGATCGTCCCGTATCTCGCCCGCGCGCTGCCGAAGGTGTCCGCGGACGGGCGCACGTACACGCTCGTGCTGCGCTCTGGTCTCAAGTACTCGAACGGGCAGCCGGTGAAAGCGAGCGACTTCAAGGCGACGGTCGAGCGCGACTTCAAGCTCGACTCGCCCGGCGCGGGCTACTTCTACAACATCGTCGGCGCCGACGCGGCGCGCAAGACAAAGGGCGGCCACATCTCCGGGATCGTCGCCAACGACGCGACGGGGAAGATCTCGATCACGCTGAAGACGCCGCAGGGCGACTTCGCCAACGTGCTCGCGAGCGAGTTCGCGGCGCCCGTTCCCGCGAACGCTCCCGCATCGGACACGTCGACGCACCCGTTGCCCGCGACCGGCCCGTACGTCATCCAGAGCTACGCGCCGAACAAGCAGATCGTCGAGGTCCGGAACCCACAGTTCCATGCGGCGCGGCTCGGCGGGAACGTTCCGGCCGGCAATCCCGACAAGGTGATCTGGGACATCGTCGGCGACGCGGCCTCGGCGCTCCAGCGTACGACGGCCGGCCAGGACGACTGGGACCCGCAGGCGATTCCCGCGAACAGCCTCGCGGAGACGGAGGCGAAGTACGGCGACCAGCTCAAGGTGTACACGCCGCCGAACACCTACTACTTCTTCATGAACACGCGCGTCGCGCCGTTCGACAAGCTGAAAGTGCGGCAGGCGGTCAACTACGCCATCGACCGGAACGCGCTCGTCGCCATCTACGGCGGCCTCGCGAGCCCGACCGAGAACATCCTGCCGCCGACGTATCCGTCCTACACGAAGCACTCGCTGTACCGGCACGACCTCGCCAAGGCGCGGAAGCTGATCAAGCAGGCGCGCGCGACCGGCGCGCACGTGACCGTCTGGAACCACGACCGCGGGCTCGACCCGAAGGCGACCGAGTACCTCGTGAAGGTGCTCGACTCGATCGGGCTGAAGGCGAAGCAGCACATCGTCACGTCGGCGGTCTACTGGGCGACGGTCGGCAACGAGGCCACGAATGCCCAGATCGGCTTCGCGGACTGGTTCCAGGATTACCCGCACCCGCTCGACTGGTTCGACGTGCTCTTGAACGGCGAGCGGATCACGAAGACCTACAACAACAACTACGCGAACTTCAACGACAAGGCGGTGAACGCCGAGATCGACGACCTGAACAAGCAGCCGATCCCGACGAGCCCGGTGAACTCGCGCTGGGCCTCGCTCGACCGCCAGATCATGCTCCAGGCGCCCTGGGCGCCGTTCCTCAACCGGGAGTTCACCGACTATTTCAACGCGAAGGTGGACCTCGGCTGTTATGTCAACCAGGTGGTCTACGGGTTCGACTACTCGACCATCTGCATGAGATAGTCAGGCCTACGAACCAACCCCCGGGAGGGAACATGCATTTGAGACCACGGCTGAGGTACCTGGTGGTGCTCGGCCTTGCCGGCCTAGTGCTGGCTGCGGTCGGGGTGACCGCCGCGCAATCGAAGCCGCTGGCGGCGAACCATTCGACCGCGAGCACGATTCTCGACGGTACGACGGACACGGTGACGAACGTCGACCCGGCCGGCAACTACGACTACGGCTCGGGCACCGTCGACATCCTGATCTACCAGCATCTCCTCGACCTCAACGCAGGAAGCACGATTCCGGCGCCGTCGTTGGCCACGGGATGCAAGGCGAACGCGTCCGTCACGGTCTGGACCTGCACGCTCAGGAAGGGCGTCAAGTTCTCGAACGGCGACCCGTTCACCTCGACTGACGTCAAGTGGTCCTTCGACCGCGTCAACAAGATCCACGATCCCTCCGGGATCTGGGGTCTGATCTCGAACCTGAAGAGCGTCACGACGAGCGGCCCGTACAGCGTCTCGTTCCATCTCAGCACGGCGCAGTCGACGTGGCCGTACATCCTCGCGACGGGCGCAGGCGAGATCGTCGACCACAAGGTGTATCCGGCGACGAAGCTCGTCGCGAACACGGACGTGAAGGACCTCGTCGGGACAGGCCCGTACACGCTCAGCAAGTTCACGCCGGGGCAGCAGGCTGTCTTCGCCCCGAACCCGAACTATGCGGGCGAGAACGGGAAGCTTGCCAACGGTGGTCTGATCATCACGTACTACTCGAAGTCGTCGACCATGAAGCTCGATCTCCAGAAGGGGACGATCGACATGGCCTTCCGCGACTTCACCCCGACGGAGTACACGGCGCTCGGCAAGACGAGCGGCGTCACTCTGTACAAGGGCAAGGGCGTCGGCATCCGCTACCTCGTGCTGAACGTGAAGCGCGCGCCGACGAACAAGCTCGCCGTGCGCAAGGCGATCGCCTACCTCTTCCCGAGGCAGGACATCGCGACGCGCGTGTACCACGGCCAGGTGCAGCCGCTGTACTCGATGCCGCCGGCCGGTCTGCCCGGTCACACCAACGCGTTCGGCGAGCTGTACGGCATGGCGCCGAACGCGGCAAAGGCGAAGGCGGTCCTCGCGGCCGGCCACATCAAGACGCCGGTGCCGCTCACGGTGTGGTGGACCCCGTCGCACTACGGCGACGCGTCTGCGGACGAGTACACCGAGATCCAGCGTTCGCTCAACGCGAGCGGCCTGTTCAAGGTGACGTTGAAGTCCGCCGAGTGGGCGACGTATTCGAAGACGCTCGGCACGCAGTACGGCGCGTTCCAGCTCGGCTGGTTCCCGGACTATCCGGACGCCGAGGACTACATCACGCCGTTCTATGGGACGAAGTCCAACTTCACGTCGAACGGGTACTCGAACGCGAAGATGGACGCGATCATCAAGAACGAAGAGGGCGCGAAGACACTCGCGCAGCGCCTCACGTACATCAAGCAGGCGCAGGTGATCGCCGCGCAGGATGCGCCGATCATCCCGTACTGGCAGAACTCGATGCTCGTGGTTGGGCGGTCGAACATCCACAACATGAAGAAGACGATCGATCTCGACTACCTCATGCGGTTCTGGCTGCTGTCGAAGTCCTAGCGGCCTGCGAAGAGAGGGCGCCTTCGGGCGCCCTCTCTTTTTCTAGGATTGCGCAATGAATCAGGGGTCGTCGCTCAAGCGCTACGCCATCACACGCCTCGCCCTGGTCGTGCCGATGGTGTTCATCCTGCTGACGCTCGTCTTCCTGCTCATGCGGGTGGCGCCGGGCAATCCGGTATCGGCGTCGCTCGGCGGGCACGCACCGCCCTCGGTCATCAAGGCGATCAGCCACCAGCTCGGTTACGACAAGCCCGTCTACGTGCAGTACGGGCACTACCTCGGGCAGATCATCCGGGGGAACTTCGGCACGACCATCTCCGACCGCCGCTCGGTGGGGAGCATCATCCTCGTGAACGGCGCGGCGACGCTCGAGCTGACGTTCTTCGCGATGATCGTCGCGGTCTTCGTCGGCATGCTCATCGGCCTCCTCTCGGGCCGGTATCGCGACTCGCCGCTCGACACCGGCGGGCGCCTGTTCGGGATCGTCGTCTACGCGACGCCGGTGTTCTTCCTCGGGCTGCTCGCCCAGCTCATCTTTGGCGTCTGGCTCGGCTGGCTGCCGATCTCGGACCAGGCGAGCCCGATCACGCAGGCCTTGCTCCAGACCCACACGAACATCTTCTTCCTCGACGCGATCATCGACGGCAACTGGAGTGCGCTGTGGGACATCACGCAGCACTTGATCCTGCCCGCGACGACGCTCGGCATCGTGTACGGCGGCGTCTTCATCCGCCTCATCCGCGTGAACGTGATCCGCACGATGAAGGAGGACTACATCGAGGCCGCCCGCGCGCGGGGGATCAAGGAGCGCTCGGTCGTCTACCACCACGCGTTCCGCAACGCGCTCGTGCCGGTCATCACCGTCGTCGGCCTCCAGCTCGCGCTGCTGCTCGGCGGCGCGATCCTCACGGAGACGACGTTCAACTGGCCGGGCCTCGGCCATGAGCTGTACATCTACTTGCAGAACCGCGACTACGCGGCCGTCCAGGGCATCGTCGTCGTCTTCGCGCTCGTCGTCGTTGCCGCCAGCATCGTGATCGACTTCGCGAACGCGTTCATCGACCCGCGGGTGCGGTACTGATGGCGACCGCGGCAGTACGCCTGCAGCGGCGGACGGTGGGGATCCGGCGGGCGCTCGCGCCGATCGCCGAGGCGCGCGGCATGGCGCGCACGATGCTGTGGACGGGCGTCGGCATGACGCTCGTCTTCGTGCTGCTCGCGATCTTCGCGCCGCTCCTCTCCCCGTACGGGTTCGACCAGTACACGTCGGGTGGTCACCGCTTCGCGCAGCTTGCGCACCCGTCGCACGCGCACCTATTCGGGACGACGGTGCAGTCGACCGACGTCCTGTCCCGCATCGTCTGGGGCGCGCAGACCGAGCTGGAAGTGGTCGGGCTCGCGCTCGCCTTCGGCCTTGTCGTCGGCGTGCCCCTCGGCCTGATCGCCGGGTACTTCGGCGGCCCGTTCGACCGTGGCACGGTGCTGTTCATGGACGCGATGTTCGCGTTCCCGCCGCTGCTGCTCGCGATCGTGATCGCGTTCCTCCTCGGCGGGAGCGTCAACTCGGGCGTGCTGGTGGCGGCGATCGCGATCACGATCACGTACATCCCGCAGTACTTCCGCGTCGTGCGCAACCACGTGATCAGCGTGCGCGAGGAACCGTACGTCGAGGCTGCGCGTGCGCTCGGTGCGAAGCCGTTCACGATCCTGCGGCGCTACGTCTTCTTCAACGTCGTGCAGAACGTGCCGGTGATCGCGACGCTCAACGCCGCCGACGCGGTGCTGACGCTGACCGCGCTCGGCTTCCTGGGCTACGGCGTGCAGCCGACTCAGGGCGCCGAGTGGGGCTACGACGTCTCGCGCGCCGTGTCGGACGCGGCCTCGGGCATCTGGTGGACGGGCCTCTTCCCGGGGCTCGCCATCGTGCTCCTCGTCACCGGTCTCACGCTGCTCGGCGAGGGACTGAACGAGACGATCAACCCGGTGCTGCGACGGCGCTCGATCCGGCAGGTCGACTTCGCGGCGCCGAGCATGGACGCCGGCGCGGAGCTGCTCGAGGCGTGACGGCCGTCCTCGAGGTTCGCGACCTGCGCCTCTGGTACGGAACGGCGCGCGGCTCCGTGCGCGCGGTCGACCGCGTGTCGCTCGAGATCGACGCCGGGTCGGTGCTCGGCCTCGTCGGCGAGTCGGGCTGCGGCAAGTCGACGCTCGGGCGCGGCATCCTCGGCCTGCTGCCGGAGGGCGCGCGCGCCGACGGCGAGGTGCTGTACAAGGGCCGCAACCTCGTGACGATGTCGCCGCGCGAGCTACGCCGGCTGCGCGGCCCCGACCTGGGGCTGATCTTCCAGGAGCCGATGACCCGGCTGAACCCGCTGCTGCGGATCGAGGATCACTTCCGGGAGACGATCGAGCAGCACGACTCGAAGCTCACCCCCAAGGATGTCCGGCGCCGCTCGCTCGACACGCTCGGCCGTATGGGCATCCCGCCGACGCGGTTCCGCCAGTACCCGCACGAGTTCTCCGGCGGCATGCGCCAGCGCATCATGATCGCGCTCGCGCTCGTCCTCCGCCCGTCGCTGCTCGTCGCCGACGAGCCGACGACGTCGCTCGACGTGATCGTCGAGGCGCAGATCCTGCGCATCCTCGCCGACCTGAAGGAGAACTTCGACACCGCGCTCCTGCTGATCACGCACAACCTCGGGATCGTGGCCGAGGCCTGCGACCGCGTGGCGGTGATGTACGCCGGGCAGATCGCCGAGGAGGGCCCGGCCCGCGACGTCTTCGCCGACCCGAAGCATCCGTACACGCGGGAGCTCCTGCGCTCGACGATCTCGCTGGACACGAAGGTGCTGCACTCGATCCCGGGCGCGCCGCCGAACCTCATCTCGCCGCCGTCCGGCTGCCACTTCCATCCGCGCTGCCCGGACGTGATGCGGGTGTGCCCGGCGCACGACCCGATCGAGACGCAGCCCGACCCCGACCGGCGCGTGCTCTGCTGGCTGCACGGACCGGAGCGGGAGATTCCCGAGGGCGGGACGGCGCCGCTCGAGCGCGAGCAGATCGCAGTCGCGGAGGAGGCATGAGCGCCACAGACGACGTCCTCGTCTCGGTCCGCGGGCTGAAGACGTACTACTCGATCCGCGGGAGCTTCCTCGACCGGCTGGTCGGCCGGACCGGCGCGGCGGTACGGGCGGTCGACGACGTCTCGCTCGAGCTGCGCAAGGGCGAGGTGCTCGGCCTCGTGGGCGAGTCGGGCAGCGGCAAGACGACCCTCGGGCGAACGCTCCTTGGCCTCGTGCCGGCCACGGAGGGGACGGTCGAGTTCGAGGGGCAGGACATCACGCACGCGAGCGAGCACGACCGGCGTTTGCTGCGGCGGAGGATGCAGATCGTCTTCCAGGACCCGCATGCGTCGCTCAACCCGGCGATGACGGTCGCGCAGGCGGTGGGCCATCCGCTCGAGATCCATGGGCTGGCGCGCGGCCGGGAGGAGGTTCGCGCCCGCGTGGCCGACGTGCTGGAGCGGGTCGGGCTGGCGCCGGCGGAGCAGTTCATGGACAAGTTCCCGTCCGATCTCTCCGGCGGCCAGAAGCAGCGGGCGGTGATCGCCCGCGCGATCATCCTCAACCCGGTGCTGCTTGTGGCGGACGAGCCCGTGTCGATGCTCGACATGAGCGTCCGGGCGAAGATCCTCGAGCTGATGCTCGCCCTGAAGCACGACTTCGACCTGACGTACCTGTACATCACCCACGATCTCGCCACGGCGAAGTTCTTCTGCGACCGGATCGCGATCATGTACCTCGGGCGGATCGTGGAGATCGGGCCGTCGGAGGCGATCTACGCGGATCCGAAGCATCCATACACGCAGGCGCTGCTGCGGGCGATCCCGGAGCCGGATCCGCGGCGGACGATCCCTCGCGACCTGCCGCGGGGCGAGGTGCCGGACGCGTCGCGGCCGCCGCTCGGGTGCTCCTTCCATCCGCGCTGCCCGAAGGCGTTCGAGGTGTGCGGCTGGGAGTCGCGCGACCTGAAGGAGCTGCTCGAGCGCCGCTGGGCAGGCCTCGACGAGGAGGGCTTCGAAGCGGAGCAGGCGGCGGTAGGCCCGATGGAGGAACTCGACGTGGCGAAGACGCACGTGCGGCTGGAGGCCCATGGCGGCGCCCACGGCTCCGACTTGCGGGGCCTCCTGGACCGCGCCCGAGCGGCCGATCCGGCCGAGCCGTTCTGGACCGGGGTGCAGGAGATGCGGGATGCGAACGGCGCCCTGGAGATCGACTGGTATGACCCGGTCGAGCCGCGGCTGCTGCCGGCCGACAGCGTCGAGGTCGAGTGCCACCTGTATGACGAGACGGCGCTGGCGGAAGCCGCTCAACGGCGGCAATCCCGCATCCCTCAATAGGGCCAGTACCTCTAAAGGGGGGCTGTGCCCCCGCCGATACTCGCTTCGTGGACGCAGCTGAACGCCAGCAAATCCTAGATCGTTACCTGGACCACTCGCGGCGCTTCGAGGAGGTGGCCGCACGCCGGCGTTCTGTGAGCCCGGCGACGGCCGCGGTGCTCCCCTTCCAGAGCGTCCCGCGCACCGAGCTCGAGCAGGAGCCGACGGCGCGTGAGATCGAGGTACTCCAGCTCATCTCCGACGGCCTTGTGAACCGGGAGATCGGGCAGCGGCTCTACCTCTCCGAGGAGACGGTCAAGTCGCACGTACGGCACCTGCTGGCGAAGCTTCAGGCGCGCTCGCGCGCCCACGCAGTGGCGGTCGGTTTCCGCCGCAGCCTCATCGGTTAGTCCGTTTCGCCCCGATGGAGGTTGTGGACAGCTCCGGCGGAGCTGTAGACAAAATCGTCTCTCAAAAGGAAACGCGCCCCGGCACCGA
>DATCBD010000065.1:0-18376 GCA_036512155.1 Gaiellaceae bacterium
CTACCACCCCGAGCACGACTGGGCCCGGATCGACGGCGACGAGGCGGTGCTCGGCGTGACGTGGTGGGCGGCCGATTCGCTCGGCGAGCTCGTCCACTACGAGCCGCCGGCGGAGGGCTCGACGGTGACGAAGGATCAGCCCTATGGCGAGGTCGAGTCGGTGAAGGCCGTCTCGGATGTGATCGCGCCGCTCTCGGGCGAGGTGCTCGAGGTGAACCAGAAGGTCGTCGACGCGCCGGAGACGGTGAACGTCGATCCGTACGGCGACGGTTGGCTCATCCGTATCCGCATGTCGGACGCGTCCGAGACGGATGCGCTCCTCGACGTGAGCGCCTACAAGACCGTCCTCGCAGACCAGTGACGCATCCGTTTCTCGCCCTCACCGAGAGCGACCGCGAGGAGATGCTCCGCACGATCGGCGTCTCCTCCGTGGAGGAGCTCTTCCACGACCTGCCGGCCGGGGTCCGCTTCGGCCGCGAGCTCGATCTCGAGCCGCCGCTCTCGGAGCAGGAGCTGTCCGCGCACCTCGCCGAGCTCGCGGCGCGCAACGTCGACACAACGCGCGAGCTGTCGTTCCTCGGCGCAGGCATCTACGACCACTACGTGCCTGCGGTCGTCGACACCGTCATGCAGCGCGGCGAGTTCCTCACCGCGTACACGCCGTACCAGCCGGAGATGAGCCAGGGCGTCCTCCAGTCGATCTTCGAGTACCAGACGGCGATCTGCGAGCTCACTGGCATGGACGTCTCGAACGCTTCCGGCTATGACGGCGAAACCGTCGCGGCGGACGCCTGCTACATCGCGAAGCACGCGACGGGGAAGACGAAGATCGTCATCACCGAGGCAACGAACCCGCAGGTGCGCCAGGTGATCAAGACCTATGCGCCGGGCTTCGGCCTCGAAGTTGTCGAAGTTCCGCACCGGGACGGCGTGACCGATCCCGATGCGTTGGCGGCGGCGGCGAAGGATGCGGCGGCGGTCTTTTTCCAGCAGCCGAACTTCTTCGGCTGCCTCGAGCCGGCGCCGGAGCTCGCCGCGGCTGCGAACGGCGCCGAAGCGCTACCGATCGCCCACGTCGACCCGCTGTCGCTCGGCATGCTCGAGGCTCCCGGCCGGTACGGCTGCGCGATCGCGCTCGGCGAGGGCCAAGCCGCCGGCAACGTCATGGCGTACGGAGGTCCGCACTACGGGTTCCTTGCTGCGCGCCAGGAGTTCATCCGCCGAATGCCCGGCCGCATCGTCGGCGAGACGGTCGACACCGAGGGCAAGCGCGGCTACGTCCTCACCCTGCAGACGCGCGAACAGCACATCCGCCGCGAGAAGGCGACATCGAACATCACCACGAACCAGACGCTCCTTGCCCTCGGCGGCCTCGTGTATCTCACGTGGCTCGGCCCGCAAGGGCTGCGCGAGGTGGGGGAGGCCTGCCTCGCTCTCGCCGAGCACGCGAAGCGGAGGCTGCAGGAGCGCGCCGGGCTCGAGCTCCTGTTCGCCAATCGGGCGACATTCAAGGAGTTCGCAGTCCGCGTGGGGCGGAACGCACGCGACGTCGTGCGGGATGCCCGCGCGCTCGGCGTCCATCCCGGCTACGCGCTCGGCCGCGACTACGAGGGCATGGACGACGTGCTGCTCGTCGCCGTGACCGAGAAACGCACGACGGAGGAGATCGACCGGCTCGCCGACGTGCTCGCCGAGGTGGCGCGATGAAGTCTCTTCACGTTCCTGGGGCGATGCTGGCAAAGGAGCCAAGCGCGCGGCGCGCAGGGCAGTACATGACGTACGACCAAGCGCCGCGCGCGCAGGATCCTGCCGCCAGCGTCGTCAGCCTTTCGCGGAGCCCGGCTCCGCCGGGCGGGAGCGAAAGGCGGCCAGGGACGTGAAGCTGATCTACGAGAAGTCGCAGGCGGGCAGGCGTGCATCTGTCATCCCGCGCCCGGAAGGGCTGCCGGCGGCGGACGTTCCGGAGGAGCTGCGCCGCGGGGAGCCGCCGCGTCTGCCTGAGGTTCCCGAGTTCGAGCTCGTGCGCCATTTCACGGAGCTCTCGACCCGCAACTTCGGCATCGACAACGGCTTCTATCCGCTCGGCTCGTGCACGATGAAGTACAACCCGCGTGTCAACGAGCGGCTCGTGATGCTCCCGGGCTTCGCGCAGCTTCATCCGCACCAGGAGGAGGACGGCGCGCAGGGCGCGCTCGAGCTCGAGTGGCGGCTGCAGGAGATCCTCATGGAGGTGACGGGCCTCGACGCCGTCTCGCTCCAGCCCGCGGCCGGCTCGCAGGGAGAGCTGACCGGGCTCATGCTCGTCCGCGCGTACTTCGAAGAGAAGGGCGAGAGCGAGCAGCGGCGCAAGGTCGTCATCCCGGACACCGCGCACGGCACCAACCCGGCGTCGGTGACGATGGCCGGGTACGAGCTCACGCCCGTGCGCACGGACGCGCGCGGGAACATCGACGTCGAGGATCTGCGTGGCAAGGTCGACGAGCACACGGCCGCGCTCATGCTCACGAATCCGTCCACGCTCGGGCTGTTCGACGAGAACATCGAGCAGATCAAGGAGATCTTCCACGGCGCCGGCGCGCTCATGTACTACGACGGCGCAAATCTCAATGCCGTGTGCGGGATCTCGCGCCCGGGCGACATGGGTTTCGACATCGTGCACATCAACCTGCACAAGACGTTCTCGCAGCCGCACGGCGGCGGCGGGCCAGGCGGCGGTCCGATCGCGGTGCGGAAGATCCTCGAGCCGTACCTGCCAGTGCCCGCGGTCGTGCGCAAGGAAGACGGGACGTTTGCCCTCGACTATGCGCGCCCGAAGTCGATCGGCAAGGTGCGCGGGTTCACGGGGCCATTCGGCGTCTTCGTGCGCTCCTACGCGTACATCCGCATGTACGGGCCGCTCTTGCGCGAGATGTCGGAGACGGCGGTGCTGAACGCGAACTACGTCCTCGCGCGGCTGAAGGACGCCTACGACCTGCCGTTCGACCGGCTGTGCATGCACGAGTTCGTTCTCTCGGCGCGCAGCCTGAAGCGCGACCACGGTGCCACTGCGCTCGACGTCGCGAAGCGGTTGATGGACTACGGCTTCCATCCGCCGACGGTCTACTTCCCGTTGATCGTCCCCGAGGCGCTGATGATCGAGCCGACGGAGACGGAGACGAAGGAGACGCTGGATGCGTTCTGCGACGCGATGCTCGCCATCGCGCAGGAGGCGGCCGACGACGTCACGCTCCTGAAGGAGGCGCCCCACGACCGGCCGGTGCGACGTCTGGACGAGGTGCGGGCGGCGAAGAATCCGGTTGTGAAGTACGGGTTCGAGCCGGCCCCGGTCGTGTGAGGCTCGCGCTCGCAGTCGCGGGCGCGGTTGTCGTCGCAACGCTGGTCGACGACGTGCTCGCACCCAGCCGTCTGTCGCACGCGCGCTCGCCGGTCGCGCTCGCGGGTGCAGGCGCGCTCGCCGCCGGGTTGTTGTTCCTCGTACCCAGAGCGCACTCGCTCGCGATGTCGCTGGGCGCGGGCATCGCGGCAGGCGGGGCGGCCGCGACGCTCGTGGCCGGCCTCGCGTGGCGCGACGGCGTTCCGAACCCGCTCGTGCGCGGCGGCATCGCGTTCAACCTCGCCGACGTCGCGATCGCGAGCGGGGACGCCCTGCTTATCGCCGCGGCAATGTGGCACGCGTGGCGGCAGCGCGACCGCCTGTACGAACCGATCTAGCGGTTCGCTGTTTTACACGCTGCTTGCGTAGCGGAGGTGTCGCCTTTACAGGCGACGGGGATCATCCGCCCGGATGCGTGCTCGTTCGATCCTCGTGGTGCTCCTGCTGGTGGCTGCCGGGGCGGCAGTCGCAGGTTGGGGCACGATCGGCTCGCAGGCGCCGCGAATCGATCCGGGCATTCACAAGATCCGGCACGTGGTCGTGATCATGCAGGAGAACCGCAGCTTCGATTCGTACTTCGGCACCTACCCGGGTGCGGATGGGATTCCGATGTCGAACGGCGTGCCGACGGTGTGCGTGCCCGACCCGGTGCACGGCGGCTGCCAGCGGCCGTATCACGACTCGAGCGATGTGAACGGCGGAGGCCCGCACGGTCAGACCAACGCGTCCGCCGACATCGACGGCGGCAAGATGGACGGCTTCATCGCGCAGGCAGAGCACGCGCAGAAGGGGTGCGCGAACCCGACCAACCCGAACTGCACCAACGGCGCGAAGGTCGACGTGATGGGGTACCACGACGCGAGCGAGATCCCGAACTACTGGGCGTACGCACGCAACTTCGTGCTCCAGGATCACATGTTCGAGCCGAATGCATCCTGGAGCTTGCCGGCGCATCTGTTCATGGTCTCGGAGTGGTCGGCGAAGTGCTCGGTCAAGGCCGACCCGATGAGCTGCGTGAACGCCCTGCAGAGCCCCGGCAACCCGCCCGACTTCAAGTCCAAGGCAGGGGCGCCGCCGCCGCCGCCGGATTACGCCTGGACTGACTTGACCTACCTGCTGCACCGGCAGCATGTGAGCTGGGGCTACTACGTCTTTCCGGGGACGCAACCCGATTGCGAGGACGATGAGATGACCTGTCCTGCGCTTCCGCAGAACGCGAAGACTCCCGGGATCTGGAACCCGCTTCCGTACTTCGACACGGTTGCTCAGGACGGACAGCTCGGAGACATCCAGCCGATCCACGACTTCTACGTCCAGGCGCGCGCGGGGCGCCTGCCCGCCGTGAGCTGGGTCGACCCGGCGGGCGCGGTCAGCGAGCATCCACCGTCGCGCATCTCGGCCGGCCAGGACTACGTCACCGGGCTGATCAACACGATCATGAAAGGCCCGGACTGGAAGTCGACGGCGATCTTCCTCGCCTGGGACGACTGGGGCGGGTTCTATGACCACGTCGTCCCTCCGGTCGTGGACGAGAACGGCTACGGGCTTCGCGTCCCCGGCCTGGTGATCAGCCCCTACGCGAAGCGCGGCTACATCGATCACCAGACGCTGAGCTTCGACGCGTACGCGAAGTTCATCGAAGACGACTTCCTGCACGGGCAGCGGTTGAACCCTCGCACCGACGGACGACCCGATCCACGCCCCGACGTCCGCGAGAACGCGAAGATTCTCGGCAACCTCGTGAACGACTTCGACTTCAACCAGAAACCCAGGTCGCCGCTCCTGCTTTCGCAATACACACTGACGGCAGCCACTCCGGCCGCACGTGGTATGTACATCGCCGGCGCCATCACCGCCGTCGGCAGCGGAGTCGTCACCGTGCAAGTCACCGCCACCGGTGCACACGACGCTGACCTGGAGGGACAGACGCTCACGATCGCGGTCACACCGGCGACCACGATCCTGATCAACGGCAAGTCCGGCCAAGCGGACGGGCTGCAGACCGGCGACTCCGTGACGCTCCGGATCCGGAAGAGCGCGGGCGGCTACAGCGCCAACCAGATCAGCGCGTCGACATCCTGAGCCTCTTTGCGACCTTTGGGGCAGCCGCAAGCTGACCACACGCGGCCTCGATGTCGCGGCCGCGCGTCAGGCGTACCGTCACCGGCACATGGTGGTGCTCGAGCTCCGACTTGAACCGCGCGATGTGGTCGCGGTCGGAGCCGTCGTATATGCCGGTCGGGTTGTACGGGATGAGGTTGACCTTGAAGTCGTCGCCGCCGAGGAGTGCCGCGAGCGCTCGCGCCTGCGCGCGCGAGTCGTTGACGCCCGCGAGCATGACGTACTCGATGAACACGCGGCGCCTGCGCAGCGCGACATGGCGCCGGCACTCGGCGATGATGTCGCGCAGGGGATAGCGGTCGTTCACGGGCATGATCTGCGAGCGCAGATCGTCGTCGGGGGCATGCAGTGACAGCGCCAGGCGGATCGGCTCGTCCACCTCGTCGACGAAGCGCTTCAGGCCGGGGAGCCAGCCGACCGTCGAGATCGTGGTTCGGCGGGGCGTGATCCCGATCTCCGGAAGGCGGCGCGCAGCGCCGAGCACCTCGTCGAGGTTGAGCATCGGCTCGCCCATGCCCATGAACACCGCGTGGTCGACCTCCGTCAGACGACGGAAGTGCAGCGCCTGGTCGAGGATCTCCGACGCGGTCAAGTTCCGACCGAAGGCCATCTGCCCGGTGGCGCAGAACGTGCACGTCAGCGGGCACCCGGACTGCGAGGAGAGGCACAGCGAGCGCCGGCCGTCGCGGTAGCGCATGAGCACAGCCTCGACCGGGTGCCCGTCGGCGGTACGGAAGAGCACCTTGATCGTCCCGTCGCGCGCTTCGCGCTGGACCTCGACCGAGAGTGTCGAGAACGGCACACGTTCGGTCAGCTTGTCGCGCAGCGCCTTCGGGAGGTCGGTCATCGCGTCGTACCCGGCGGTACCGCGTGCCGCCCACGACCAGACCTGGCCCGCGCGGTACGCGGGCTGATCGAGCTCTAAGAGCGTGCTCTCCAGGAGGCCGACGTCCATCGGACCACGGTAGCTACCCGAATTCGATGATCAGCGACGGCTCGTCGGGGACGAGCGGCAGGCCTTCGGGCATCTCTTCGCGGAGCGGCCGGGTGCGGATAGGCCGCGGACGCTGTGCGCGGGGCCGTGCCCGGCGGCGATTCGCGAGGAGCGCGGGAGCGTTGACGATCGCGATGCACGCTCCGGTCGCGAGGACTGCCGTGAGCAGACCGTCAGTCGCCCAGCACACGACGGACCCGAAAGCCACGAGGCCGGCGAAGTATCTACGCAGTTGCATCTCCACGACGCGACTCATTTCGGCCCGCGCCGCCGGGATCCTTCGTGCTTATTCGTACTGCAGGGCCTCGAGCACGTTCAATCGGCCGGCACGCCGCGCCGGGAAGATCGCGGCCACGATGCCCGCGATGATCGCGGCGAAGATGAACGTGACGAGCGTTCCGACCGGGATCGTGAACGCCGCGAACTTGATCGCCTTGCCGACCATGAGTGCGAGCACGATCCCGACCGGGATGCCGAGGGCCGCCCCGATGAGAGCGGTGACGATGCTCTCGTGGCGGATCATCCGTCGCACCTGACGCCGCGTCATCCCAACCGCGCGCAGCATGCCGAGCTCGCGCGTGCGCTCGAACACCGTGAGGACGAGTGTGTTCACGATCCCGAAGAGGCTGATGATGATCGAGAGCGAGAGCAGCACGTAGAGCAGGTTGAGCAGGGTGTCGATTCCCTGTTCCTGGTTCTTCTTGAACTGGCTCGCAGTCGCCACCTTGGCGTCGGGGAAGGTCTTCAGCGCGGCGGTGAGCTTGGCCGTGTTCGCTGCGGTGGCGCCGCCCGCGATGTTCACGAAGGCGAAGACGTTCTGTGGATTCGGGTACTCCGCGTCGAAGCGCTGCGTCGAGACGGTTACGTCACCGTAGGGCGATCCGCCCTTCGGCGGCGCGAAGATCCCGCGCAGGACGAGGTGCATCGTCTTCGCCGACGGCGTCTCGACGGCGATCGGCGAGCCGACCGTGAGGTGATGCTTCTTCGCGTACGCCTTGGCGACGAACGCGCCGTTGCTCCCGAGCTCCCCGGGCACGGCCTGGGAGCCCGCCTGCCACTTGACCGTGATCACCTTGCTGATGTCGCCGGACACGCCGGTGACGCCGATCCTGCTGCCGAACGCCTTGCCGTCGCCGGCGCGGACGCCTGAGACGACCTGGACGCCGGGCACCTTCGCGAGCGCGTTGGCGGACGCGATCGAGATGGGGGAGAAGTTGTCCGTCGCGGTGACCGCGTACTGCCCGGTGAAGACCGAATTGACGGCATTCTCGAACGTCGTCTTGAGCCCGGAGGCAAGGACGGACACGAGTGTGACGAGTGCCAGGCCGATCATCAGCGCGGACGCTGTGGACGCGGTGCGCTGCGGGTTGCGCATCGCGTTGCCGCGGGCGAGCGCGCCTGCCGCTCCGCCGATTCGCACTGCCGGCCAGCCGAGCACGCGCGCGAGCGGCGGCACGAGCGTCTTCGCGAGCATCGCCACGCCGACGAACACGGCGGCTGCACCGATGCCGATCGCCAGTAGGCGGTCGGTGGTCGAGATGCCGCCGACGAACAGCCCGATGAGCATGATCGCGACCGCGCCGCCGATGGTGAACAGGGCGGCGGCGACGCTGAAGCGAGCAAAGCGCGAGGTCGGCAGGACAGCGCCTTCGCGGACGGCGGAGATGGGGGGCACGCGCGTTGCCCGGATTGCCGGCCGAAGCGCTGCGATGAGCGTGATGCCGATACCGACGGCGAGCGAGACGACGACGGTGCGCGTGGCGAAGACCGTTCCCGCCTGCGGTAGGTCGATTCCGAAGTGCACGAAGAGCCGGTTCAGCCCCTTGGCGAGGCCGAGGCCGAGGAAGAGGCCGGCCAGGGAGCCGAGCGTCCCGATGACGAGCGCTTCGAGCATGACCGAGCGCAGCACTTGACGGCGCGTGGCGCCGAGCGTACGCAGCGTCGCCAGCTCGCGCGTGCGCTGCGCGATCGTGATCGAGAGCGTGTTCGCGATGACGAACCCGCCGACGAAGAGTGCGACGCCGCCGAATGCGAGGAGGAAGTCGTTGATGATGGACAGGAAGCCGTTCGTGTCCTTCGTGGCCTGCGCGGCCTGCGCCTGCCCCGTTCGCACCTCCGCGTTCGCCGGCAGGAGAGGCTTGACCTCGCGTACGAGCTGGGAGGGCGAGACGCCGTGCTTGGCGGCGATGTCGATCGCGTCGAGCTTGCCGACCTTGTTGAAGATCTTCTGCGCCGTCGGGAAGTCGAAGATCGCCATCGTCGCCCCGCCGAGCGACGCGACTCCGCCGATTTTCACGATGCCCGCGACGGTGTACGTCTGCTCGGGCCCGCGGGCGATGACGCCGATCGTGTCGCCGACCTTGTAGTGCTTCTTGCTCGCCGTGTTCGCATCGATCGCCACCTGGTGTGGGCCTACCGGCCAGGTGCCGCTGACGAGCGTGAGCGGGTTGAAGTGCTGGTCGCCGTGCGGGTGGACGCTGAACGCGAGCGACGGGGCTCCGCCTCCGGAGATGACCTTGCCGTCGCGACCGACGAGGCTGGCGAAGTCGCTGATTCCGCCCTGCGCATCGGCCACACCGGGGAGCCCTTGCACCTTCGCCAGCAGCGCCTCCGGGAACGAGGGCGGCAGGTTGTTGTTGTTCGTGTTGTTGCCGAGCGCGCTCTTCGAGGTGATGACGGCGTCCGTGTTCTTGTAGACGGTCGTGAACACGGTTCCGAAGGCGGCCTTGATCGTGTCCGTCAGGACGTACGTGCCGCTGATCATCGCGACGCCGAGCACGATCGCGACCGCAGTGAGGACGGCTCGCAGCTTGCGGCCGAGCAGGCCCTTCAGTGCGACGAGGGTCACGAGCTCAGGCTGCTCATCACGGTGAGCACGTCTTCGGTGCTCGCCCCGGTGAGCTCCTTGACGATGAGGCCGTCGGCGATGAAGAGGATGCGGTCGGCGATCACCGCCGCGCGCGCTTCGTGCGTCACCATGACGATCGTCTGGCCGTAGGTGTCGACCGAGTCGCGGATGAGGTCGAGGATCTCGCCGCCCGTCTTCGAGTCGAGGTTGCCCGTCGGCTCGTCGGCGAAGAGGATGGTCGGCTTCGTGATGAGCGCGCGCGAGATGGCGACGCGCTGCTGCTCGCCGCCGGAGAGCTCCGACGGGCGGTGCGACCGCCGCTTGGCGAGCCCGGTCTTCTCGAGCAGCTCCTCCAGCCACGCCTTGTCCGGCTTCTCGCCCGCGATCGACAGCGGCAGGACGACGTTCTCCTCGGCGTCCAGCATGGGCAGGAGGTTGAAGAACTGAAAGACGAAGCCGATGTGCTCGCGCCGCAGGCGCGTGAGGTCGGTGTCGCCGAGCTTGGTGATCTCGGTGCCGGCGATCTCGACGGTGCCGCTCGTCGGCGTATCGAGGCCGGCGAGGATGTGCATGAGCGTCGACTTGCCCGAGCCGGATGGGCCCATGACGGCGACGAGCTCGCCCGCGCGTACGTCGAGGGAAACGCCGCGAAGCGCGTCGACGGCCGTGTCGCCCTCGCCGTAGCGGCGCGTCAGGTCGCGCGCGGAGACGACGACGTCGCCCGCCGCGGGCCGCTTCGGCTGCGTCTGATCCTGGGTCGTGGCCACGGCTCCAAACTAGCGGTTCCCGGCGGCGAGGAAACCGAGAGCGATCAACACGTACGCGACGATGAGAACCATTCCCTCCCGGCGGCTCGACCGGCCGTTCACAATCGTCGCGCCGGCGAGCACGACCGCGGCCGCCATCGCCGCGAGCTCCTCCCAGCGGAACGTGAGCGGAAGCTCGTGCGTGAACAGCAGCGAGAGGAGCATCACCACGGGCGCGACGAGTAGCGCCACCTGTGCGCTGGACGAGATCGCGATCTCGCTCGCGAGCTTCATCTTTCCGGCCCGCGCGATGACGATGGCGCCTCCGTGCTCCGCGGCATTGCCGACGATCGCGACGATCACCGCGGCGATGAAGAACTCGCTCGCGCCGATCGCCGACGCGAAGCCCTTGAGCGAGTGGACGAGGATCTCGCTCACGATCGCCGTCGCGAGGGCGGCGACGCCGAGCACGGTGAGCGCGAGCGGGAGCGGCCACGCGGCGGACGACGCTTCGGCGCGCTCCAGCTGCGTATGGCGACGCAAGTTGCGCCCGGTCACCGCGAGGTAGAGCACGAGCAGCGCGACCGAGATCGGGATCGAGACGAGGACCGCTGTGTGGCGCTCCGGCGATCCCGTGTATCCGAGGACGACCGGCGGGACGAGCAGCACGACGGCAGCGCCGACGAGGCCGAGCTGTGTGAGGAGCGAGCGGCGGTCGAGGCGCTTCTCCGGGCCGACGGCTTGGGTCACGCCGAACACGAGCAAGAGGTTCGAGATGACGCTGCCGGCGAGCGAGCCCCGCACGACCTCCGGCAACCCGTCCGCGATCGCGAACATCGCGATGATCAGCTCGGGCGCATTGCCGAAGCTCGCGTTCAGGAAGCCGCCGACGCCGGGGCCTGTGTGCTCGGCTGCGTGCTCGGTCGTCTCCCCGATCAGCCACGCGAGCGGGATGAGCGCGATCGCGGCGAGGACGAAGAGCGCGGTGTTGCCCGGGTGCACGGCGTAGCGGACCGCGATCGTGGCGGGCGCGAGGGCCAGCGACGCCCAGAGGATCCTGCGAGCCACGGGCCGGTAGCGTAGTCGGGGCGGTGGATCTGCAGGCGGTCCTCTTCGATTGGGGCGACACGCTCATGCGCTGGGAGTGGGAGCCCGAGCTGCTCGCGGTCGGACACGACGCGGGCCTGCGGGCGATCGGCCGAGAACCGGTGCCGGCGCTCACCGAACGGTTCCGCGATTCGTACCTGCCCCTCCTGTGGGTGCCCGGCACGCTCGAGGAGGTCGAGTACCCGGCTCTCGTCCGCCGGCTGCTCGCCGAAGAGGGAATCGCCGTGACCGACGAGGAGCTGGACAGCTTCCTCGAGGCGGAGCACGCCGCGTGGCAGCCCGCGCGCATGCTCGCGACGACGACGCACGCGTTGCTCGAGGCGCTGCGCGACCGCGGCCTTCGGGTCGGCCTCGTGTCGAACGCGTTCGACCCGCCGCATCTTCTCCATCGCGATCTGGAGCAGATGGGGGTCGCGCAGCGCCTCGACGTGGCCGTGTTCTCCTCCGAGGTGGGCTGGCGGAAGCCGCACCCGGCCATCTTCGAGCGCGCTCTCGAGGCGATCGGTACCGACCCGGCGGCGACGCTCTTCGTCGGCGACACCCTCGCCACAGACATCGCCGGCGCGAAGGCGCTCGGCATGCACACCTGTCAGGCGCTGTGGTTCAGGGCCGACGACGACGCCGACGCGCCCGAGCCGGAGTACCGCGCATTCACGCAAATGGACGTCCTGACAGCGGTGCTGCGCCTGGGGTAAGTCACGACTCCGTTTGCGTAAGCGGAAAACACGGGATCTGTCAAGACTTGCGGGATCCGAAATCCGGCGCACACAATGCAGGGCAGATGAGCGAGCTCACGCTGACGCTCAGGCCCCAGGACGACGTGGAGTGCCGCGCGTGCGGCGTCCACTGCGACAAGGTCGTCTACCCGTCAGCGTGTATCGAGCGCTCGTGCCCGTTCGTGTACGCGTACGAGGAGCACGGGCATACGTTCATGGGCTGCATGCAGCGGGTGTTCGAGGTCGAGATCGACGTGCAGATGCTCCGGGCGGCCGAGGCCCGGCGCGCCGGCTTCGGCGCGGTGAAGGCGATGCGCAACCCGCTGCCGATGTGCCACGCCGAGATCGAGCCGTGCTACGAGCAGCGCACGGGCGAGCTCGGCTGCATCAACCCGGAGTTCAACGAGCTGCCGGCGGGATCGCCGACGTTCCGGGTCTTCGCCCGGCTGTCCTAGCCTCGGGCACCAACTGCAGGGCGAGGACGCCGAGCAGCGGCCCGAGCGCGGCGAGCGCGAACGCGAGCCGCCACGAGGACGCGGCCACGGCGGCGAAGGCAGGCGGCGCGGCCGCGACGACGACGCCGAGCAGCGTCTGCTGGAAGCCGAGGGCGGCGCCCGTCCGCGCCGCGCCTGCGGCCTCCGCCGCCGCCGCGAACGCGAGCCCGTTCCAGGCCATGCTGAGGACGCCCGCGACCGCGAACGCCGGGATGAGCACGGCGAGCGGCGCATCCGTCAGCGTGGCGACCACGGCTGTCGCGGCTGCGAGCGAGATCCCGATGGCTCGCAGCGGTCGCATGCGCGTGCGCAGCCGGTCGGAGACTCGGCCGGCGCCGATGCGCGCACCGATGGCGAGGACGTTGATCCCGGCCAGCAATCCGGCGGCGGCATGGGTGGACACGTGCCGGTGCTCGTGCAGGAAGAGCACGACGAAGCCGGTGATCCCGATCTGCGCCGTGAGGTAAAGCGCCGTCCCGCCGCCGAGGAGCCACATGCGCGGGTCACGCATCGGGCCGCTGATGTCCGTGAGCTCCGGCTCGCGCGCGGGCGTGCCGCGCATGAACACGGCGGCGACGATCGCGCCCACGATGCACGAGCCGTCGAGGAAGAAGAACGCTGGCCGCGTCCCGCCGAGGATGGGGAGGAGGGCCGCGCCGAGCGCGCCGCCGATCGGGATCGCCGTCTGCCGGATCCCGAGCGCGAGGCCGAGCTCGCCCGACGGGAACCAGCTCATGATCGCGCGGCCGCTGGCCGCGTTCACGCTCGCGCCGAGCGCACCCGCCGCGATCAGCGCGCCGACGAGCGAGCCGAGCCCGCCGGTCTCGCCGGCCGCGCCGAGCGCCGCGCCGGCGCCGACAAGGCCGACAGCGATCACCCAGCGCTCGTCGAACCGATCCGCGAGCAGGCCCCACGCGAGGAGCGTGCACAGCATCCCGATGCCGATCGCGGCGAGCACGACGCCGGTCTCACTCAGCGAGAGCCCGTAGTGCGAGCGGATCTCAGGGGCGAGCGCGGGCAACCCGACCGATGCGGTCGAGAAGCTCGCCTGCGCAAGCGTGCCTGCTCCGAGGATCACCCACCGATAGCGCGTGCGCGTATCTCCCTGGCGTTGCGGACTTCGTTGGCGTCAGGCCCGTGGCCTTCGGGGCCGGCCGTCTCGAGCACCGCGGGCAACGTCTGCAGCCGCGGATTGCCGAGGAAGACGCCGAGCCGCTCGCCGAGGATGCCCTCGCCCATGTTCGCGTGGCGGTCGCGGTTCGAGCCCAGGGCGGTGGCGGAGTCGTTGACGTGCAGCGCGCGCAAGCGGTCGAGCCCGACCGAGGCGTCCACCTCGTCGAGGCATGCGTCGAGCGCCGCGGGATCGGCGACGTCGACGCCGGAGGCGTACAGGTGGCACGAGTCAAGGCAGATTCCGAGGCGGGGGTGGCGGTCGAGACGCTGGAAGATCGTGGCCAGCTCGTCGATTGAGCGGCCGATCGTCCCACCGGTGCCGGCGGAGTTCTCCATCAGCAGCCACGTCTCGTCGGTCGTCAGCGTGAGCACCTGCTCCATCGCCGGCACGACGCGCTCCAGCCCATGCTCGAAGCCAGAGCCGAGGTGCGAGCCGACGTGGAAGACGACCGCGTCGGCGCCGATCGCTCCCGCGACCTCCATCGTGTTGCTCAGCGCGGCGACCGACTTCTCGTAGACGTCGTCGTTCGGCGCCGCGAGGTTGCAGAGGTAGAGCGCGTGGCAGAGGACGCCGCCCATGCCGGTCTCGGCGCGCCGCTCGCGGAAACGGTCGAACGTCGCCGGGTCGTGGTTCGTCGGCCGCCACATGCGCGGGCTCTGCGTGAAGAGCTGGAGGGAGTCGGCCCCGATGGCGACCGCGCGGTCGACGGCGGTGTGGATGCCGCCGGAGGAGGAGACGTGTGCGCCGATCTCCATCAGGCGCCTACGCTATCCCGGTGAGCGTCCGCGTCCGCATGGCACCGAGCCCGACGGGCCTCTTGCACATCGGAGGCGTCCGCACCTTTCTGTTCAACTGGCTCTTCGCCCGCAAGCACGGCGGAAAGAACCTGCTGCGAATCGAGAACACGGACACGAGCCGCGAGGTGGCCGAGGCCGTCGACCACATCCAGAGGTCGCTTCTCTGGCTCGGCATCGACTGGGACGACGAGATGACCTTCCAGCTCGACCGCATCGACGACTGCCGGCGCGTCGCCGAGCAACTCGTCGCCGAGGGCAAGGCGTACGAGGACGAGGGCGCGATCCGGTTCCGCATGCCGAACGAGGGCGTGACCGCGTGGGACGACGTGGTGCGCGGCCGCGTCGAGGTGCAGAACGAGACGATCGAGGATCTCGTGCTCGTCCGTTCGGACGGACGGCCGACCTACAACTTCGCCTCACCGATGGAGGACGTCTGGGATGGAGTCACGCATGTGATTCGCGGCGACGACCACATCTCCAACACGCCGAAGCAGATCAACCTCATCCGCGCCGTCGCCGGCGACATCCCCATCTACGCGCACGTGCCGAGCATCTTCGGCCAGGACGGCAAGAAGCTCTCGAAGCGGCACGGCGCAGTTGGCGTCGGGGAGTTCCGCAGCGCCGGGTATCTGCCCGAGGCGCTCGTGAACTTCCTCGCGCTCCTCGGCTGGGCTCCCGACGGGGAGACGACGATCATGAGCCGCGACGAGCTCGTCGAGCGCTTCACGCTCGAGCGCGTCAGCGCGAGCCCGGCGCAGTTCGACTACGCGAAGCTCGACTGGATGAACGGCATGTACATCCGCGCGCTACCGACGGACGAGTTCGCGCACCGGCTCATCCTGTGGCTCGGCGAGAACGGCTACGACTGGGACGCGGAGCTCGTGCGCAAGGCGGCGCCGCTCGTGCAGGAGAAGATCGCGCGGCTCGATGAGTTCCCCGACTACGCGCGTTTTCTCTTCGAAGACGTCGAGACGAGTGTGGACGGCGGCGCCGAAGTGATCGCGGCTGCGGGCGACGCGCTCGCGGACCTGGAGCCGTTCACGGCGCAGGCGATCGAGGCGGCGCTGCGCGGCGTCGTCGAGCGTCTCGGCCTGAAGCCGCGTCAGGCGTTCCAGCCGATCCGCGTCGCGGTCACGGGCTCGACGGTGTCGCCGGGGCTGTTCGAGAGCATCGAGCTGCTCGGCCGCGAGAAAACGCTCAGAAGGCTGAGCGCCGCCTCTCGCTCGTAGGAAGCGGCCGCGGCCGCGCCAGCGGGTCGAGGGCGCGTTGATACATGCGCCAGGCCCGTCGCCTGAACTCCGGCTTCGGCTCCGGCAGGTCGTGCTGTGCCGCCTCGTCCCCCCGGTCCACGGGCGGCCACCTGTCGCCCGTTTCGGTTTGCATGGCCAAAGGAGAAACGGCCGGCTCGCCGGCCGAGATACGGAGTACATTCCCCGCCGTGGATCGCCCGGCTGTGCTCGTCGTGGACGACGAGCCCTCCATCCGGCTGCTCTGCCGGATCAACCTCGAGCTCGAGGGCTTCGACGTTCTCGAGGCAGGGACGCTCGCCGAAGCGCGTGCGGCCGCGGCGTCCCGTGACCTGAGCGTCGTTCTCCTCGACCTGCGCATCGGCAACGAGACCGGAAGCGACCTCGTCCGCGAGCTGCACGAGCGGAAGCCGCGCGTCCCGGTTGCGTTCGTCACCGGCTCGGCGGAGATCGGGCCGAATGTGGACGGCCTCGCGGACGCCTATCTGCGCAAGCCGTTCACCATCGACGCGCTCCTCTCGACGGTCAAGCGGCTCGCCGCCCGCTAATCTCCGATCCATGTCGACGACAGCCGTTCGCACCCCCGCCGAGTACGAGTCGCGCCTGCGCGACTACTACTTCGAGCGCTCCGAGGAAGGCCGCGCCGTTCGCGTGGGCGAGAAGGAGGTGTCGGAGCAGGCGGCGATCGTCGCGCGCTACACTGACCTGTTCTCGCGTGCGCAGCTCGAGGCGCTGCACGAGGCGGAGAACGCCGCGCAGGGCGAAGACCGCGAGCGCCTCTATCGGCTGCGGAAGACGTGCGAGGGCGGGATCATCTCCGCCGAGCTCGCGGACAGGCAGGACGCGCTCGAGAACGCACTCATCGGCGCGCGGGTCACGTTCAAGGGCGAGGAGATGCCGCTGCGCGCAGCCCAGGCGCGCCTGGCGGTGACAGACGGCTACGCCGACCGCGAGGAGCTCGGCAACCTCGAGCGCACGGCGTCGGCGCGGCTCAACCCCGACCGCCTCCAGCTACTCGCGGCCGTCGAAGAGCTCGACGCAGCGATCAGCGGCGAGCCGGACCCTGTCGCGCGCGCCGAAGAAGAGAAGGCGATCTCGCTGCGGGAGCTCGAGCGCGCGCTCGTCGCAGCCTCCGACGCGACCACCGTTCCGTACGAGGCGATGCGCGATCGCTGGTTCGACCGCATCCTCGGGACCGAGCGAGACGCGATCCCGACGAGCGGTCACGTCGCCTACGTTCGGCGCCTGTCGCCGTTGGAGTCCACGTACACGAAGGAGCGGGCCACCGCCATCTGCCTGGAGACGACGTCGGCGCTCGGCTTCGATCTCACCGCGATCCCGAACATCAGGCTCGATCTCGAGGACCGGCCGCAGAAGAATCCGCGCGCCTGCGTGATCGCCTCCGATCCGCCCGACGTCGTGCACCTGATCACGCTCGCGCAGGGCGGGCTCGCCGACTACCAGGCGTTCATGCACGAGGCCGGCCATGCGCTCCACTACGCGGGCGTCGACCCGCGGCTGCCATTCACGTTTCGCGCCATCTCGCGCGATCACGCGCTGACGGAGATCTACTCGTACATCTTCGAGGCGATCACGCGCGAGCCAGGCTGGCACGCGCTTCACTTCGGCCTCTCGGATGCGCAGGCGGAGGAGAACGCCGAGGCGACGCTGTTCCTCGAGGCGCTGCTGTACCGGCGCTACACGGCAAAGCTTCGATATGAGCTCGGCTTCTGGTCGAGCTTCGCCGAGGAGCGCGGCGCGTCGTCGCGCGACTATTCGCCGCTCCTCACCGAGGCGACGGGTGTCCGTTACGACCCGCGCAACTATCTCTCCGACATGGACGGCGGCTTCTACTCCGCCGACTACCTGCGCGCGTGGATCCGGAGCGCACAGCTGCGCGCGCACCTCCTACGCGAGGTGGGCGAGGACTGGTGGCGGAGCGCAAAGACGGGCGACATTCTGCGCGACCTCTTCGCGGAGGGGACGAAGCCGTCAAGCGAGGACATCGCCGGACGACTCGGCTTCGAGCCGCTCGACACGGGGCCGCTCGTTGCGGACCTGTCGGCCGTCAGCTAGGGCCTGCGTCGCGCCACGCCCGGCGCAGCCTGTCGCGATAGCCGAGCCAGAGGATGGCGGCGACGAGCAGGAGCGCGACCTCGTCGACCGGGCCGGGGATGGGGGCGAGGCCGACCGCGGCCAGTGCGCGTAGCCAGCGCGGGAGGCCGCCGTCCCGGAGGACGATGCGCGCCGCCCGTGCGGTTCTCCGCAGGAAGGTCATACGGCGCTACTAGGGCTTGCGGCCGAGCAGCCGCGCAAAGTTCACCGCGTAGCCCCAGCCGAACGACCTCGGCGTGAACAGCCGCGGGTCGGCAGGGTTCCACCAGCGCGACTTCGCGCGGGCGAGTGTCGGACGCCGCCAGTCGTACGGCATCCCGAGGAACTTGCCGGTCTTCGGTGCCATGTGTCTCCTGGACGAGGAGGGAAAGGCGCATACGGGATTCGAACCCGTGCCGCCGCCGTGAGAGGGCGGTGTCCTAGGCCACTAGACGAATGCGCCCCGAACCGGCGGTTAGTGTAGCGGTGCCTGGGCACAGGGAATGCATGTTCGGGCGGCGGAAGAGGCGCGATGAGCGGCAAGGCGCGGCGACGGAGCAGCGTGCTCACGATCCGCGCCTCGACGTGCCGAGCATCGGGTATCGGTTCGCGCGGCCCGCGGACATCGTGGAGGACGAGGGAACGGCAGTGGCCGGTCCCGGCGG
>DATCBD010000066.1:0-33096 GCA_036512155.1 Gaiellaceae bacterium
AGGACGAGCCCGTAGAAGGTGGGGGCTTTGCGGGGTGAGCGAGAGAAGCCTGTGGCTTTGCCGAGCAGCCCCGCCATCCCGGCCGAGCCGGCGCCCGCGAGCACCGGGATCGCGAGCATGCCGGCGCCGATGAAACCGAGCGCGAAGAGGTACGAGGCAAACCTGCCCGCGACCGGCTTCAACGCGCTTGCCGCCTCGGCTGCGCTTGTGACGTTGTGTCTGCCGTGTGCGCCGAGAGTGGCTGCGGTCGTGACGATGATCGCGAACATCACGATGTTCGAGAAGCCCATCCCGAAGAACACGTCGAAGCGGCTTCTGCGCTGTTTCTTCTCGGCGGCCGCATCCTCGCGTTCTGGGAGCGGCTCGGGTTTGCTGCCGCCGTCTGGCTCGTCGCGCATCTCCTCCAGTCGGTGCATGCTCTGCCAGAAAAACAGGTACGGGGAGATCGTTGTTCCGAGGATCGCTACGAGCAGCGCAATGTAGGTGCTCCCAAACGAGAGGCGGGGTACAAAGCTTCCGCGGGCGACGCTCCCCCAGTTCACCTTGACGACAAACAACATCGCGACATAGGCGAGAAGCGCTGCGCAGAGCAGCTTGAAGACCCGGGCGACAAGCTCAAACGACCCGGTCAAAAGCAGCGCGCTGATCGCAGCGCCCGCGACCAGCGCCCACGCGACTGTGGGGCCCGCGTGCAGCAACTGCATGCCCGAACCAACCGCGACCAGGTCGGCGGCGATGTTAAGCGCATTCGCGACGATCAGCACCCCAACCAGACCGATCACGATGCTTCGGGCCTTGCCGCCCAGCCGCTCGGTGGCAAGCTCACCCAACCCCTTCCCCGTCGCAAGCGCCGTCCGGTCGCAGATCTCCTGCACCGCAGCCATCAGCGGAAACGTCAGCAGCGCCGTCCACAGGAAACCGAACCCAAATCGCGACCCGGCCTCCGCATACGTCGCGATCCCGGATGGGTCATCATCAGACGCCCCCGTCACCAACCCCGGCCCAAGCGCCCGCAAATAGCCACGCATAAACCCAGGACTCGCCGCCTGCGTCGTATCAACCCGCGTCCGCTGACGACGACCGCTGCCGCCTCTTCTCGGCGTGTCAGTCACGCTCAGCCACTATCAAGGTCGGTGACCGGTACAAAGTCATCCGGGACGTCCGGCGGATAGGGGAGAGTTCGGCGGCTTTCCCAAGCAGCGCGAGCATATGCCGCCAGCGTGCGGGAGTGTCACCCGACCTTGCGCAGCACGAGAGCGCCGTCACTGAGCGCTGTCGCAGTTGCGTGCGCTGCGGTGATGTACGGCGCCGCGGTTGCGGTGCTCATCGCGTCCACCTCGATCGGCTTCGAGCTGGCGCGTCTTCGGAGACACCCCGTGAAGATCGCGTTCAACGCCTGCTCCTATGGGTTCGAACCCGATTACGCGGCTTCGATCGAATCTGAGACGGGCTGCCGCGTGCGCTTAATCCGCTCTTGGCAGGCGACTCTTCGAGTTAGCGCTTGCTGTGTTCAGGCGAATGGTGGTCCGCAGAAGAGGCCTCAGAGGAGCTTGCCGAAGCCATCCGTTTCTCCTCGCAATCGCGTCAGCGGGGCATGCCGGAGGCTTGATGGCTCGGCCAGCTCGCGCGGATCGTTGCAGCACCTCGAATTGAGGCTCGTTCAGTCCGTACGCGGGCCGGCCGGGTCGATTCGATTCGATTCCTTTAGATCCGCGGCTCGGTGTGCTGCTCTTGCTCGGTGATGACGGTTGACCGGCCTGCTCCAGGCGTTCGGGCGCCGAAGCCTCCCCAACTCGACCAGAAAAAGAGGGAAACCGCGAAGCCGATGATCCCGACGATGAGCAGGATGACCCCAATGGTGTGGATGTTGATTCCACTGACGGTCGCGTTGACAGCCCAGATTAGGACTGCGCCCGCTGCGGCCAAAAGAAGACTGAAACTAAGACCCATTTTCTACCTCCGTTGTCAGCTGATTCGGAAAAGCGGCGTTCAGGTCGACGATCTGCTCCCCATCCTCGAGACCGCGAAGACCGCAATCGCGACGAGGATCAGCAGGAACAAGAACTTCGAGACGACGAGTCCGCCGCCGATCGCGAGGACAAGAAGAACGAGCAGGATCAACAACAACATGTCCTACCTCCCTTTTGGACAGAGCCTTGACAGCCCTGAAGTCATGGTCAGTCCAGGCCCGCCGGCAAGGGACGGACTACCGCGGTACCCGCGCTGATCAGGCAAAGCCCGAACCCAGAATGAACAGCGGTTGTTTCGTCGAGTTCTTGCGTGCGGGACCCTTGACGTCGGTCAGTGTGACCTGAGGGCGCCCTTGGCCTTGTTGGCGGCCTTGTCGATCTTGTCTTTCGCGGCGCCGGCAGCGCGATCCACCTTGCCCTCGCGCTTCAAGTCCTTATCGTCCTTGAGGTCGCCGAGCGCTTCCTTCACGCGGCCCTTCACATCGTCCTGATTACTCATGATTGGTGTCACCCCCATCGAGTTGTCTCCCTTGTCTCCATACGCAGTTCCCTCTTTGCGGCACCAGTAACCGTCTGGCCCGGACCCCGGTAGCGCGCAGACACTTGCCTGCGCCAGCGTGCGGGAATGTCCCCCGACCGTTAGTCGATGATCTCGAGCCCGAGTGCCGCTGCGAACAGCGGGCCGTTCTCAAGGACGTCGTTCCAGGGCATACGGGCGCCGCGAAGCGCCTCGACGCCTCGGAGGCCAGACAGATCGCATCCGCGGAGTTCGACCCGCTTGAGTTTCACGCCGCTGAACGTTGCCTCCCGTAGCTCGCAATCCTCGAACAGGACGTCCGTCAGAGATGCGTCGTAGAAGTCGCATTCAGCCATTCGACACTCACGGAAGACGACCCGTTCAAGTTTCGCAATCCGCAGCCCAGCGAGGTCGAGCCGGCAATCGTCGAACGCGACGTCTGAGAGCATGGCCTCCGCAAGCTCGACGCCGGTCAACCGGCAGCGGCGCAGCTCCACGCGTCGAGCCACCAACCCACGCGCCGGGCGATTCGCCCAATCGCGATCGACCACCACCGCATCTACTAAGTCCTCAAGGTCTGTGACCAGGACAGCGTCTTCGACCAGATCCGGCGGGTAGGGAGAGTTCGGCGGCTTTCCCAAGCAACGCGAGCATATGCCGCCCTCGACACCAGGAACACCGCCTGCGCCAGTGTTCCCGAATGACGCCTGACGAGTCTGCCGAAGTGGCGTGGGTCAGAAGTAGATGCGGCCTAGGATCTGCCCGGCTCTTCCGTACGCAACAAGTCGCCAGTGCTTGTACCCAGCGAGGGAAGGGAGCTTGCTCAGGAACCAGTGCCCCCTAACAGTGACCGGATGCAACGTACCCGGCCCCAGGGCTGCAACTCTCGCCACTGGCGACAGGGCCTCGACCTCGCCGTAGATGAACGTCAGGCCCTGCACTCTGCAGTCGGTACGTCCCGGAAGGCACGCGCGATCGGGGCCAGTGATCGTGTAGGCCAGTCGATTCTTTGCGGTCGGGGATAGGTGATCGACACGCGTGCAGCCTGCCGGAACGACGGACGCTTGGGCATGTGCCGCGCCCCGCCGGTCGACGGTCAAGAAGTAGCACTGACCCCCGCCACGAACCGGTGCCGTCCAGAGGTGGGCGAAGGCACCGCCGCTAATCGAGACCGTAACTTGCAGCCGATCCGTCGCATGCGACCCTCGGACGCCCGCTCCGCCGGAGGAGGCAGCCCCGAGAGTCGCCACCGTCGCGGCCATGATCAGCGCGACGCAGCGCATTGCCTTTTTATAGCGCGCCCATCCATCGTCTGTCGCCTGCGCCAGTGTTCGGGAATGTCACTCGAGCACTCGGGTCGCGGTGGCACGATGAGGCTCGTGGTTCGGAGTTGGGCTCGCTATCTGTTGGGCGGAGCTGGGTGCTCTGCCTGTCTCCTCGTGTTGACTGCTTGTGGGGCCTCCTCGCTCAACCTGCGCTCGATCCGGTGGAGTGCGGTCACGCTGCCGGGGTCTGTCTGTGGTGCCACGGGAGGGATCCGGCTGCACGGCAGCAAAGCGTTGGTCAGGTCGCACCGCTGGCCTGTGTATCGAACGGTTCACGTCGACGCTGGCTGGAGCCCCGTCAGATACGGAGACATTGACGGCGACGGACACGATGAAGCCGCCCTGGCCGTCGACTGCAACGACGGGAGCGGAACGGCCGATGGTGTCCTGGCCTACGCACAGGTGATCTTCACAAGCAGCGGGAAGTCGCTGAAGGTGATCGGGGTGGTCACGCCTCAGCAGCAGCCGAAACCCTACGAGCCCGCGACCCTGCTCGCGGTTAGGTTCCGGCCCGGCAAGGTCATCGCCCAAGAAGGCTGGTACGGCCGGCATGACGAGGCCTGCTGCCCCTCTGGGCTAACAACGACGGACTGGACGCTCGCGCATGGAGTGCTTCGCGCCGGAAGACCCAAGATCAACAAAGCTCCGTCGCCTTAAAGCGTCCGGTGAGAAAGACGCCACCTGCGCCAGTGTTCGGGAATGTCCCCCGAGTTGCCGGGTCATAGGAGTTGGGCGATCGAGCGTTGTATCGTCGGGGAAGGTTATGAATCGCGCCCGCTGAACAGGGCCGCGGCACACGGCTGTTCTGACACCAACCTCCTGCGCGACGTACCGTAAATGGGGTGAAACAACCGCTTCTCGTCGCCACGGTCGCGCTTCTCGTCTTTGCCGGCGCTGCAGCCGCCTATGGCGTCTCGACCATCTACCTCAAGCCCGGCGCATGCACGAAGGTCGCTAAGACCAAGGTCTGTGCTCGTAAGGTCACACCGGTCACGGTCACCGTCTTGTCGCCGCCGATCGCGCGCACCATCAAAGGCAACGGGGCCGAAACCCTCGCACCGATCACCTTGACGCACGGCGTTGAAGTTCGCTGGACGTCGCAGCCTGACAGCATGGGCTTCAACATCTTCTCGGTCTATTCGAGTCCGAACGACACAAGCCCCGTCAACTTCGACAACGGCGACAACGGCACAAGTGGCGAGAGCTACATCGGCCCAGGCACCTACACCCTCTCCGTTACCGCGTCCGGCACCTGGTCGATGTCCTTCTAGCCCGCGCCGGCCATGCATGCCTCAGTGGTCCCTCAGGGGGCTACATCCGGGTACGCGCCGGAACGGAGAGGATCGCATCAAGCGCCAGTGTGCAGGAATGTCCCCCGAGCGGCCGGTTGGCTAATCTCGCCGGATCTCCAACGCACTCGTCGTCCGCATAGTGGTGATGACCGTGGTCGTCGTTCTGTTGGCCATCTGGCTCCGCCTCTGGTGGCTCGCTCTGGTCTACGTCGCCTTCTGGGCGTTCATGCTCATCGTTGGAAGACGGCGCGCTCGTCGCTAAGCCATTGGGTGAGGACCGCTCGCTGCGCGAGCGTCGACTCGCCTGACCGTTCGTGCGCTTGTCAGCTCGCCGCAGGCGTGAGAGTCACAACCGGAATCTCGCGGCTGGTCTTCGCCTGGTAGGCGTCGTACCCCGGATACATCCGCGTCATCAGCGTCCACAGACGCGCGCGCTCGTCCGGCGAGGCTGTGTCCGCATGCACCTTGAGCTCTCGGCTTCCGACCCGGATCGTCGCATCGGCGTTGCCGCGCAGGTTCAGGTACCACGCCGGGTGCTTCGGAGCTCCGCCGACCGACGCGACGATCACGTACCGGCCGGCATCCTCTGCGTACAGCAGCGGAGTCGTGCGCCGCTTGCCCGTCTTTCGCCCCGTTGTCGTCAGCAGCAGCACCGGCGCGGCCTTGAAGCGGCCTCCGATCCGGCCGCCGCTCGCCCTGTACAGGAAGACGTGAAGCCTCGAGAAGACCTTCAACATCAGGCTGCGACGCGATCGCCGAGCAGCAGCTCCGCGATCTGGATCGCGTTCAGCGCGGCGCCCTTGTTCAGGTTGTCGCACGCGAGGAAGAGCACCAGGCCGTTCTCGCCGGCCCGATCGGGACGGATCCGGCCGACGAGCACGTCGTCCGTCTTCGCCGCCGCGCCCGGCGTGGGCACGTCCACCAGCTGAACCGACGGCGCCGCGGCGAGCACCGCCGACGCCTGCTCCGGCGAGAGCGGCTCCTCCAGCTCGATCCACACGGCCTCCGCATGCCCGACGAGCACGGGGACGCGTACCGTCGTCGCGCTGATCGGCAACTCCGGCAGCTCGAGGATCTTGCGCGTCTCGGACCGGAGCTTCGACTCCTCGTCCGTCTCGTCGCCGTCCCAGCTCCAGTCCATCGTCAGGTCGTGCTCCGCCGGCGACTCCGCGAGCAGCTGCTCCATCCGCGCCGCGCCCTTCCCGGAGACGGCCTGATACGTCGACACGCGCACGCGCTTCAAACCGGCGGCCTCGTGCAGCGGGCCCAAGACACACGTTAAGGGAATCGTGCAGCAGTTCGGATTGGCGACGACACCGCGGTGCTCGCGCGCGCGCTCGCCGTTCACCTCGGGCACGACGAGCGGCACACCCGGCTCGAGGCGGTACGCGGACGACTTGTCGACCACGACCGCGCCGCCGCGCACCGCATGCGGCACGAGCTCGCGCGACGCCGACGTGCCGACAGAGAACAACGCAAGGTCGACTCCGGCGGACCCGAGCGCCTCCGGCGTCGCCTCCTCGACGACGATCCCGCCCTCGAGCGTGCGTCCCGCCGAGCGCGCCGACGCGAATGCGCGCACGTTCTCGTGCCCGCGCTCGCGCAGCAGCCGCATCGTCACTGCGCCGACGGCGCCGGTGGCGCCGACGACAGCGATGCGCGCGTCAGGCACCGACCCGCTCCTCGGCGAAGAGCCGGAACTTCTCGTGCACCGCAGAGACGGCCTTCTGGACGTCGGCCGCCCGCACGACGCAGGAGACGCGGATGGAGGACGTGGAGATGATCTCGATGTTGATGCCGGCATCGGCGAGCGCCTCGAACATGTCGGCGGCGACACCGGGATGGCTCTTCATGCCTGCGCCGATGAGCGAGACCTTCGCGATGTCTGGGTCGTAGACGATCCCGCGCGCGCCGATCTCCTCGCGCAAGCCTTCGAGGGTCGGCTCGGCGGCGGGAAGGTCCGTCTTCGGCAGCGTGAACGAGATGTCCGTCGCGCCGTCGAGGGAGACGTTCTGCACGATCATGTCGATGTTCACGCCCGCGTCCGCGAGCGCGCGAAACACACGCGCGGCGACTCCCGGCCGGTCGGGCACGCCGAGCACCGTGGCCTTCGCCTCGGTGGTGTCGTGCGTCACGCCGGAAACGATCGCCTTCTCGAGCACGAGCTGATCCTCCTCGCCTATCCAGGTGCCTTCGACGTCGCTGAATGCCGAGCGCACGTGGAGAGGGACACCGTACCTGCGTGCGATCTCGATCGACCGCGCCATCATCACGCGCGCGCCGGTGGCGGCCATCTCGAGCATCTCCTCGTAGCTGACCTTCGGCAGCTTGAGCGCGTCCGGCACGAGCCGCGGGTCGGCGGTGAACACGCCCTCGACGTCGGTGAAGATTTCGCACGCGCCTCCGAGCGCCGCCGCGAGTGCGACTGCGGTCGCGTCCGACCCGCCGCGGCCGAGCGTCGTGACCTCGTGCTCCGACGACACGCCCTGGAAGCCGGCGACGAGCACGATCTTCTCGTCGTCGAGCGCCTCGTGGATGCGTGCGGCCCGCACCTCGACGATCTTCGCCTTGCCGTGGACGGTGTCGGTGAGGATCCCTGCCTGCGAGCCGGTGAGCGAGATCGCCTCGTGGCCGAGATCGTGGATCGCCATGGCGCAGAGCGCGTTCGAGATGCGCTCGCCAACCGAGACGAGCATGTCGTACTCGCGCGGATGCGGATGCGGCGAGACCTCGTGCGCGAGCCGGATGAGGTCGTCGGTCGTGTCGCCCATCGCGGAGAGGACGGCGACGACGCGATGTCCGGTTTCGCGCGCCGTGACGAGACGGCGGGCCACGTCCTTGATCTTTTGCGTGTCCCCGACGGAGGTGCCGCCGAACTTCATCACGACCAGGTCGCGGCCCCGCGCGGCGACGTCCGCGGCGAGCTGCGGGATCTCTTCATGGTGCGTGACGGACACGTTTGAGAGTGTGCCTACATCTCGCGGCGGCCGGTCAACGCACGGCCGAGCGTGACCTCGTCTGCGTACTCGAGGTCGCCGCCGACGGGCAGGCCACTCGCCAGGCGAGTTACACGGACGCGTCCCCGCAGCCGGTCGGCGAGGTAGGCGGCGGTCGCCTCGCCGGTCATGTTCGGGTTCATCGCGAGCACGACCTCCTGCACGCCGTTGCGGTCGACGCGATGGAGGAGCTCGTCGATGCGCAAGTGCTCCGGGTCGACGCCGTCGATCGGTGAGAGCGCGCCGCCGAGGACGTGATACAGGCCTCGGTACTCGGCCGTCCGCTCGAGCGAGAGCAGGTCGACGGGCTGCTCGACGACGCAGATCATCGTGCGGTCGCGCCGCGCGTCGAGGCAGATGGCGCAGACCTCCTCCTCGGTGAGGTTGCCGCACTCGTTGCAGAAGCGGACGCGCTCCTTCACGTCGTGGATCGCGTCCGCGAGCGCGTTGGCTTCGGTCTTCGACACCTGGAGCAGGTGGAACGCGAGCCGCTGCGCCGTCCGGCTGCCGATCCCGGGCAGGCGCGTCAGCTGCGCGACGAGGTTGTCGACGGCGGGGCTCAGCATCCGTTCAGGCTAGCCCTAGCGGCTGAAGTCCCAGGCCCAGCCCCAGACGACGACGCCGATGAGGGCGAGGACGATGAGCAGCCACAACCAGTTCGAGAAGAGGTAGCGGCCGCGCAAGCCGCCTACCCGCCGAGGCCGGGAAGCCCGAGGTCACCCAGCCCGAACTCGCCGATCATCGCCTGCGCCTGCGCCTCGACCGCGGCGTGCGCGGAGCGGAGCGCCTCGTTCACGCCTGCGAGGACGAGGTCGGCGAGGCCTTCCGCGTCGTCGGGGTCGATCGCCTCGCGCGCGATCTCGATCGAGATGACCTCGCCGGCGCCGTTCGCGGTCACCTTCACCATCCCGCCGCCGACCGATGCCTCGGCCGTCTGCTTCTTCGCCTCTTCCTGCATGCGCTGCACGCGCTCCTGCATCTCGGCCGCCTGCTGCATCAGCTTGTTCATATCGAAGCTCACTCGGGGTCCCTCTCGCGGGCGTCGAGGTCGGTCTTCAGCAGCTCGATGATCCGCTCTTCGCCCGCCGGCTCGTCGAGCTCGAGCGCTTCGGCGCCGCCCTCGCCGACGGCGAACGCGAGCGCGAGCCGCCTGCCCGTCACCTCGTACAGGGCGTCGGCGAGCATGGTCGCGTTCTTCGGCTCCTCCGCGAGCTGGCGGTGGAACGACGCATTCGCCGGAAACTCGACCGTGAGCGTGTCGCCCGCGAGCTGCGCCGGGCGCGCCTCTCCGAGCACGGTCGAGATGGGGATCGACCGCTCGGCGACCGCCGGGACGATCGTGCGCGCCCACGCCTCCTGGAGCTGCTCGAGCGCCACGTCCGGAGCGGTGGGAGCAACGCGTTCGGCGGGTTGTTGCTTGGGCTCCGGACTAGGGGGGCCACTAGTCACGCGGCCCGCGTGTCCTTCGAGGAGCTCCAGGCGGTACGCGACGGTCTCGCGCGAAAGATCGGCCGCGGGCCGCGTGACCTTGACGAGCGCGAGCTCGAGCGGCAGGCGCGGATCGCCGCCCTGGCGCATGTCGTCGACGGCGACCGCGAGCAGGTCGATCAGCCGGATCACCGTCGCCTCGCCGAGCTGGTTCGCCTGCGCACGCAGGCGCTCGCGGGCTTCCTCCGTCACGGGGAGCGAATCCGGCACCTCGCCCATGTGCTGCACGAGCAGCAGCTGCCGCAGGTGCTCGATGAGCTCCGTCACGAGCCTGCCGATGTCGTGCCCCTGCTCGGACAGCTCCTCGACGAATGTGAGCGCGCCCGCGGTGTCGCGGTCGACGACGAGGTCGCACAGCCGGAACAGCGCTTCCTCCTCGACGGTGCCGAGGAGCTGCAGCACGGATTGCACGGTGACGTCGTTCTCGGTCGCGGCGGCGAGCTGGTCGAGCGCCGACTCGGCGTCGCGGTACGAGCCGCGCGCGGCGCGCGCGATGAGCGCAAGCGCCTGGTCGGGTGCAGCGATCTCCTCCTTGTCCGCGATCATGCGCAGCCGCTTGAGCAGGTCCTGGAGCCGCGGGCGCTGGAACACGAACGTCTGGCAGCGCGACCGCACGGTCGAGAGCACCTTTGACAGGTCGGTGGTGCAGAAGATGAAGACGAGATGGGGCGGAGGCTCCTCGATCAGCTTCAGCAGCGCGTTCCACGCCGCGTCCGTCAGCTGGTGCGCCTCGTCGAGGATGTAGATCTTGTAGCGGCCCTCGACCGGCTGGAGCACGACGCGGTCGCGGATCTCGCGCACGTCGTCGATGCCGCGCTGCGACGCCGCGTCCATCTCGATGACGTCGAGCGAGGTGCCGGCGGCGATCGCAAGGCAGGCGTGGCACGTGCCGTCGGGCGTCACCGTCGGGCCTTGCACGCAATTGAGGCTCTTCGCGAGGATGCGCGCGAGCGACGTCTTGCCGGTTCCACGCGGGCCTGCGAAGAGGTACGCCTGCCGCACCTGTCCGGACGTGATCGCGTTCTTCAGCGTCCTGACGACCGCCTCCTGCCCGACCACCTCGTCGAAGCTCTGAGGACGGTATTTCCGGTACAGGGCGGCCATCGAACGATCATACGGGCCGGGCTGGCCGCGCACCTGGAAGGGAATGCTTAGCGCTGCTTCCTTCCGGATCTGACGCGGTTCACAAGCTTCCACTGCGCGGAGCCCGACCCGCGGAGGAGTGTAGCTTTGCCGCTCGTGGATGCTAAGAGGGCCCTTCTGGGCAGGCTCTTCGACCATGCGCCGCTGTTCCCGCCGGCGAGCATGACGCTGCCGGACGCGCTCGCCGAGGACGCGCGCGCGCAGGAGAGCCCGGACGCGTGGCTCCTCGGCCGCTTCGTCGTGCCCGAGGGCGTCGAGATCGAGGGTCGCGAGCTCGCGGTGGTCGGGGGCGGCACCGAGCGCCAGGGCAACGACCTCTACATCGAGGGATCCTCGAAGATCCGCTGCGGCGGTGCCGCGATCCCGGCCGTGCAGGAATTGGCGGCGTTCGTGCGCGGCTGCCGCGAGGCCCACGTCGTCTTCAAGGCGACGGCGGGGCTGCACCACGCGTATCCGACCGACGCGGGAGAGCATGGGTTCCTCAACCTGCTCGCAGCCTGCGTCTTCGCCGACGAGGAGGACGCGCTGCGCGCGCGGCCCGGCGCATTCGAGCTCGATGCCGAGTCGTTCCGCTGGAACGGACGCGCCGCAGGCCCTGGCGAGCTCGAGCACGTGCGCACGCATCTGCTGCACTCGATCGGGAGCTGCTCGTTCTTCGAGCCCGTCGGCGAGCTGCACGAGCTGGGGATCCTGTGACCGGGTTCGGAGTATTCGCCGACGGAGGCCTCGCGTGGGCCGAGGGCGGGGAGGTCGTCGACCTGCGCAGCCTGGGCGACGTGTTCGCGCAGCCGACGCTGAACGCGCTGATGGCTGCGGGCCCTGCGGCGTGGCGTGAAGCGATCCCGGCCGCTCGCGCGCACGACGGCCCACGCATCGCCGACCCGCAGATGCGCCTGCCGTTCGACGTTGCCGACTACGTCGACTTCTACGCGTCGCTCGAGCACGCCTCCAACCTCGGGCGGATGTTCCGCCCGGACCAGGAGCCGCTCCTCCCCAACTGGCGCCGGCTGCCCGTCGGCTACCACGGCCGTGCGGGGACGGTCGCCGTGAGCGGCACCGACGTCGCCCGCCCCCGCGGTCAGCTGCGCGCGGGCGAGTTCGGCCCGTCGCAGCGGCTCGACGTCGAGCTCGAGCTCGGCTTCGTCGTCGGTGTGCCGTCGTCACGGCCGCTGAGCACTGCCGCGTTCGCAGACCATGTCTTCGGCGTCGTGCTCCTCAACGACTGGAGCGCGCGCGACATTCAGGCGTTCGAGTACGTGCCGCTCGGGCCGTTCCTCGGCAAGTCGTTCCAGACGTCCATCTCGGCCTGGGTAACGCCGCTCGCGCTGCTCGAGGAGCGACGCGTGGAGGCGCCGGAGCAGGAGCCGCCGCCGATCGCGCAGCTCGCCGGCGGCAGCGACTGGGGGCTCGACCTCGATCTCTCGATCGAGCTGAACGGCGAGACGATCTCGCGCGGAAACGCGCGGACGCTGTACTGGACGATGCCGCAAATGCTCGCGCACGCGACCTCGAACGGCGCCACTGTGCGCACGGGCGACCTGATGGGGACCGGGACGATCTCGGGCGCCGAGCCCGGCACCGAGGGCTCGCTCATCGAGCTGTACGGCAACACGCGTTTCCTCGCCGACGGAGACGAGGTCGTGCTCCGCGCGACCGAACTCGGCGAGGTGCGCGGCCGGGTCAGTCCCGCGTAGGAAAGGTCCACCGCGTCGCACCGGGCTCACCCGCGGTGCCGATGCCGAGCGCGCGCTTGGGCGTCAGTGCGTACAGGTGCCAGGGAGGTTGCGGGGCGGTCGGCGCCTGAAACGGTGCCGTCAGGAGATCGCCCTCGACCGTCAGCGGCCAGCCGCGCTCGCTGAAGCGCTCCGCGATCCGCGCAACGGTCGCTTCGTCGTTCACTCGGCGTGCAGCCCCCTCCAGGACGAGATCGAGGTTGGCGAGCGAGATTGCGACCGTGCAGCGACTGTCGGCGGCGAGGTTCCGGGCTTTTCGGGTACTCGGACCGCTGACGAAATAGAACGTGTCGTCGAGCCAATGGCCGACCACGCCGGTGACATGAGGACGACCGTCGCCTCGCGCCGTCGCGAGCCAGCACGGGGGGCCCCGTCCGCCGGCGGGCCGCAACTCCTCGAGCTGCGCAACTGCGCGCGACCACGGAAGCGGCTCGCTCGCGCCGGGATCGACGTTCAGTGCCTCGACCACGTGTGGAGTATCCCTCGCGACGACGTGACCCCGCCCGCAGCTCGGCGGCCCCTCCGAGCGTCCGTTCGGGTTAGGGAGTAAGCCGCAAATCTGTTGCGGCGTTTGACTCTTGGGAGCAGAGGTCTTCGCGACGAAATTGAGCCCATGAGCGCGGTTGCGGTCGACGCACAGTCACAGGCGGCATTGGTTGGAGGGCTCGTCCACGACCTCCGGAACGCCCTGCTCGTGATCCGCGGCTACAGCGCCCTCCTCAAGCCCGGCCTGGATCCGGAGCAGCTGAGCGACGTGGCGGAGATCGAGACGGCGACCGACCGCGCCACAGAGCTGACCGCCGAGTTGTTCGACCTGGCCCGGCGCTACGCCGCCGAGTAGCCCTCGCGGCGGAGCAGCGTTCGCGCCAGCTCCGCCTGGTCGCCACCCGCGACGAGGATGACGAGCACGCCGCCGTACTCAGGCGAGACGTGGCGCAGCTCGAAGTCCTCGATGTTGATGCCCGCTGCGCCAAGCGACTGCGTGATGCGGGCCAGCACGCCGGGCTTGTCCGGAATGCGCACGCGGATGCGGTTGAGCATCTTCGCCTCGGTGCGGTACGCGTACTCGAGCATGCGCGTGCGCGCCGTCGCTGACTCGGCGATCCACCGCTCGATCGCATCGCGCTCGCCGGCGCGCAGCGAGCGTTCGACGTCGGCGAGATCGCTCCCGAGCTCGGCGAGCGCCGACGCGATGAGGTCGCCGTTGGCGACGAAGATGTCCGCCCAGATGGACGCATTCGCGCCGGCGACGCGCGTCATCTCGCGCAGCGACGCGCCGGCGTAGCCGAGGGCGTCCTCGCCCGCCCGGGCGGCGGTGCGCATGAGCAGGTTCGCCAGCGCGTGCGGGAGGTGGCTCGTCACCGCCAGAAGCCTGTCGTGCTCGGCCGGATCGAGGTGCACCGTCCGCGCGCCGAGGGCGGCGACGAAGCTCTCCACGATTTGCACCCGCGCGGCCTCGGCCACCGGCGACGGGGTCAGGAACCAGATCGCGCCGTCGAAGAGGTCGGCGCTCGCGCGCGCGGGGCCGCCGGTCGCGCCGCCTGCGAGCGGGTGGCCGGCGACGAACCGCGGGTCCTCGACCGCGGCGAGCACGCGCTTTGTCGAGCCGACGTCGGTGACTGTCGCGTCAGGCGCGGACGCGAGGGCGTCGCGAACCGTGGTGACGACGGCGCCTACGGGCACCGAGACGACGACGAGTTCCGCCCCTGCGACCGCGTCCGCCAGCGACGAGGCGCGTTCGACCGCCGCTTCACGCAGCATCGCGGGATCGGCGTCCCAGCCGCGCACGGAGGCGACGCCTGCACGACGCGCGGCGAGCGCGACAGACGTGCCGAGCAGGCCCGTCCCGACGATCGCGAGCCGCGAGATCGGCGCCGGTTTCCTCGCCTGCGTGGTGGCCGCTCCGGTGCCTGCCCCCTGTGACTCTTGCTTCATGACGTCGAGGACGGCCGAGAAGAGCGAGCGCACCGCCTGCTCGCCGAGCGGGCCGCGGTTCGATCGCGCCAATTCGTCGAGGAGCTCCGCCTCGCGCGCGGCGTCGATCAGCGGCGCCCCGGTCTCCTGCTTGTGGGCACGCACGCGCCGCACCAGCTCGAGCCGCTGGTTGAGCGCGTCGAGCACCTGGCGGTCGAGCGCCGCGATGCGGTCGCGCAGGTCGGTCAGATCCGAGTTGCTCAGGCTGCTCAGTCTACGAGGAGCGTGAGCAACGCCTTCTGCACGTGCAGACGGTTCTCCGCCTGCTGCCAGACGGCCGACTGGCCGCCGTACAGCACGTCGCCCGAGATCTCCTCGCCGATGTGCGCTGGAAGGCAGTGCAGGACGATCGCGTCGGCCGCGGCGGCCGCGAGCAGGTCGGCGTCGATCCCGAAGCCGGCGAAGTCCCGGAGGCGCCGATCGCGCTCGTCCTCCTCGCCCATGCTCGTCCAGACGTCGGTGTAGACGACCTGCGCGCCGGCGACGGCCGCGTACGGGTCGTCGGTCAGCGTGACGTTGCCGCCGAAAGCGACCGCGGCGCCGAGTGCGCCCGGACCGGGCTCGTAGCCGCGCGGTGTTGCGCAGACGACCTCGGCGCCGAGCGCCGAGCACGCGACGAGGAGCGATGCGCAGACGTTGTTGCCGTCGCCGAGGTATGCGACGCGCACGCCGTCGAGACCGCCGAAGCGCTCGCGGATCGTGAGCGCGTCCGCCAGCGCCTGGCACGGATGCTCGTCGTCGGTGAGCGCGTTGATCACGGGCACGGATGAAAAGTTGGCGAGCGTCTCCAGGTCGGCCTGCGAGGGCCAGCGCACCGCAAGCGCGTCGAGGTAGCCGGACAGGATGCGCGCCGTGTCCTCGAGCGACTCGCCGCGCGACAGCTGGAGCTCCGACGTGTTGAGCGCGATGGCCGAGCCGCCGAGCTGCTCCATCGCCACCGCGAACGACACGCGGGTGCGTGTCGAGGGCCGTCCGAAGATCAGGCCGAGCGTGCGGCCGGGAAGCAGGCGGTGCTCGATGCCGTTCTTCTGCGCCGACTTCAGATGCTCCGCGAGGTCGAGCACGAGGCGCAGCTCGTACGCGCTCCAGGTCGTCAGCGTCGTCAGGTCGCGGCCGACGAGCGCACGCGTCGTGTCGGCGAGTGCGCGCGCGGCGAGGCGGAGGCGCGCGTCGTTCAGTGCCGTCTTGACGCCGGCGGGGCCGGGAGCGGCGCGCGGAGCGTCGCGGTCGGGCGCGACGAAGGTGCCTCCGCGGACGGCGGCGGCGACCTGCTCGTGCGCGTCGCGGAACGCAACGCCGTCGCGGACGAGCGCCTCGGCCGCGTCCGTCGCACGCAGGAGCGGATCGGAGACGGCGGCGGCAAGCCGCTCGTGGTTCAGGTCGAGGCCGCCGATCAGCGCGCCGAGCGCGGCGAGGGCGCCGCGGACGTCGCGCCGCGTCGCAAAGAGCGGCGTCTTGTCCTCCTGCAGGTCCTTGTCGTACGCGAGCGGCAGGCCCTTCACGACCGCGAGCAGGCCGGTCAGCCTCCCGATCGCGGTGCCCGCCTTCCCGCGCGCGAGCTCGGCGACGTCCGGGTTCAGCTTCTGCGGCATCATCGACGAGCCCGTCGAGGCCGACTCCGGCAGGCGGACGAAACCGAACTCCGACGTGCACCAGAGGACGATCTCCTCGCCGATGCGCGACAGGTGCGTGAACAGCACCGCGGCCGCGTACAAGTAGTCGAGCGCGAAGTCGCGGTCCGCGACGGCATCGAGCGAGTTGCGCATCGGCGACTCCGGGAGCGGGAGCGGCAGGGTCGACCCCGCGAGGGCGCCGGCGCCGAGCGGGCTCGGCGCAGCGGAGGCCGCCGCGTGCTCGAACCGCGTCCGGTCACGCTCGAGCATCTCCACCCACGCGTGCAGGTGATGGCCGAACGTCACGGGCTGCGCGCGCTGCATGTGCGTGTAGCCGGGCAGCGGCGTCTCCGCCTCGCGCTCGGCGACGTCGAGGATCGTCTCCGTCAGGCGCGCGACGGCGGTTGACGCCTCGGCGCATGCGTCCCCGACATAGAGGCGCGCCGCGGCGGCGACCTGGTCGTTGCGCGAGCGGCCGGCGTGGATCTTCCGGCCGACCGGGCCGAGCAGCCCCTCGATCGCGGAGTGCACGTCCTCGTACTCGCCGAGGTAGGCGGCGCCCTCCTCGGCGATCGTCGCGAGTCGCGTCTCGACGTCGGCCAGCTCGCCGTCGTCGAGGATGCCGACCGCGTGCAGCCGCTGCGCATGCACGGCGGTCGCCGCGCAGTCGTACGGCAGCAGCTCGTCGTCCTCCGCGCGGAGGAACGCATCCACGTCCGGGTCGAGCGCGACGCCGGTGCGGGCGGCCCACAGCGTCATGCGTGCACCTCGAGCAGGGGATGGCCGTGTGCCGCGAGGAACCGGCGCGTGTCGGCGATGTCGTTCGACTGCAACGCGAGCTGGCCGATGCGGTCCGCGGCCGTGAACGCGGTCGCGGACCGTTCCATGCTGAGCCGCTCGGGGTCGTACGTGAGCGACTCGCCGCGCGTCTCGAGGATGGTGTAGTCGTCGCCGCGCCGCAGCTCGATCGTCACCTCACCGGTGACCGGCCGCGCGACGAACTTCTGCAGCGCTTCGCGCAGCATGAGCGCCTGCGGGTCGAACCAGCGACCCTCGTACAGAAGGCGGCCGAGGCGGCGGCCGTCGATGGCGTAGCGCTCGAGCGTCGCCTCGTTGTGGATCGCGCTCAGCAGCCGCTCGTACGCGATGTGCAGCAGCGCCATCCCTGGCGCTTCGTAGATGCCGCGGCTCTTCGCCTCGATAATCCGGTTCTCGATCTGGTCGGACATGCCGAGCCCGTGGCGGCCGCCGATAGCGTTCATCTCGCGGATGACGTCGACGGGCTCGCCGAGAGGAAGGCCGTCCTCGAACGCGATCGTCACGATCTCCGGCGCGATCTCGACGTCCGCGTCCCAGTGCGCGACCCCCATGATCGGCTCGACGATGCGCATGCTCGTGTCGAGGTGCTCGAGGTTCTTCGCCTCGTGCGTCGAGCCGAGCATGTTCGCGTCCGTGGAGTACGCCTTCTCGATCGAGGTGCCGTGGGAGAGACCGCGCTCGGCGAGCCACTCGCTCATCTCCCTGCGCCCGCCGAGCTCCGAGACGAACGCGGCGTCGAGCCACGGCTTGTAGATGCGCAGGTGCTCGTTCGCGAGCAGGCCGTAGCGGTAGAAGCGCTCGATGTCGTTGCCCTTGTACGTCGAGCCGTCGCCCCAGATCTCGACGCCGAGCTCCTGCATCGCGTGCACGAGCAGCGTGCCGGTGACGGCGCGCCCGAGCGGCGTCGTGTTGAAGTAGCGCTTGCCGGCCGTCTGCACGTGGAACGCGCCGCACTGCAGGGCGGCGAGCCCCTCGCGCGCGAGCGCGTCCTTGCAGTCGACGAGCACCGCGTCCTCGGCGCCGTAACGGAGCGCACGCTCAGGGATGGACGCGACGTCCGGCTCGTCCGGCTGGCCGAGATCGGCCGTGAACGCGTACGGGACGGCGCCGCGCTCGCGCATCCACGCGAGTGCGCAGCACGTGTCGAGGCCGCCGGAGAAGGCGATGCCGACGTTCTCGCCGATCGGGAGCGTGGCGAGGATCACGCAACGCCCCGCAGCATGTGCCCGCGGATCTCCTCCGCCAGCTTCGCGCCGGTCGTGCCCTCGCGGGCGATGAGCAGGACGGTGTTCTCGCCCGCGATCGTGCCGGCGATGCGCGGATGGTGTGCGACGTCGATCGCCTGCGCGAGCGGGCTCGCGTACCCGTACGGCGTGACGACCACGACGAGGTTGCCGCTCGGCTCGACTTCGAGCGCCCAGCGGGCGAACGCGACGGCGATCGCGTCCGCCCGCTCGGCCTCCGCCGCTTGCGGCGGCGCGTAGATCAGGCGGCCGCTCGAGCCGCGCACCTTGATGAGCCCGAGCTCGTGGATGTCGCGCGAAACGGTCGTCTGCACGACGTCGTGGCCGGCGGCGTGCAACGCGTCGGCGAGCTCGGTCTGCGTCGAGACCGCGTGGTCGCGCAGGATGCGAAGGATGGCGGCGTGACGCTGCTGGCGGTTCATGCGGTGACCTCCGTGAGGATCGCGAGAGCGTTGTCGATGTCGTCCGAGTCGACGACGAGCGGTGGTGCGAGACGAAGGACGTCGGGGCCGGCGGTGAGGCAGACGAGGCCTGCTTCCAGCGCTGCGTCGACGACCTGCTGCGCGGGCCGGTCGAGCACGGCGCCGACGAGGAGGCCCGCTCCGCGAGCCTCGGTCACTGCGGGGAGGCCGGCGAGGCCGGAGAGGAGGCGCGCGCCGTTCTCGCGGACGCTCGCGAGCAGCTCGTCGTCGACGGTGCGGCACACGGCGGCTGCCGCGGCGCACGCGACGGGGTTGCCGCCGAAGGTGGAGCCGTGGTCGCCGGGGACGAACCCGCGCGGCGCGTCGTCGGCGACGAGGAGGCAGCCGATCGGCAGCCCGTTTGCGAGCCCTTTCGCGAGCGTAAGGAGCTGCGGCTTCACGCCGATCTGTTCCCACGCGAAGAACGTCCCGGTGCGGCCGACGCCGGTCTGCACCTCGTCGAACGCGAGCAGCGCGCCGAGCTCCTCCGCCAGCGTCGCCGCCGCGGCGATGAACCCAGGGTCGAGCGGGACGACGCCGCCTTCGCCCAGCACCGGCTCGAGCAGCACGAGGCCGATGTCGTCGCCCGCGGCCTCGTACAACGACGGAATGTGGTTCGGCGTCGCGAAGCGCGCCGGGCCGAGGGGCTCGAAGGCGGCCCGCTTCGACGGCTGGCCGGTGACGGCGAGCGCGCCGAGCGTGCGGCCGTGGAATGAGCCCTCGAGTGCGAGCACGCCGGCCTTGCCGGTCGCCTTGCGCGCGTACTTGAGCGCGGCTTCGTTCGCCTCGGTGCCGGAGTTGCAGAAGAACGCCTGCGCGCCGCCGAAGCGCTCGGAGAGGATCGCGGCGAGCTCGGCGGCCGGCTCGCTCGCATAGAGGTTGGACGCGTGCCAGAGCCGGTCGAGCTGCGCGTGCGCGGCCGCGAGCGGCGCAGGATGGCGGTGCCCGAGCGAGACGACCGCGATGCCGGCCGCGAAGTCGAGATAGCGGCGCCCGTCCGTCCCGGTGAGCCAGACGCCGTCGCCCTCGACGAAGCCGATCTTCGTCTCGGGGTACGTCGGCAGCAGATGCGGTTCGACCGCGATGCTCACGCGACCACCGCCGTGGCGCCGATGTCCGCCTGCAGGCCGCTGCGCGCGGCGCGCGACGCGGCGAGGAGCTTGGGGACGATGCCGCCGTCGAAGGTGCCCTGGCCGACGAGCGCCTCGGCTTCCGCGGCGGGGATCGAGTGCAGGAGGCGGCCCTCGTGGAAGACGCCGGGCACGTCGGTGAGGAAGAGGATGCGCTGCGCGCCGAGCCCGACGGCGAGCGCGGTCGCCATCTCGTCGGCGTTCACGTTCAGCGGCCCGCGTGCGAGCGGCGAGACGACGGGGACGCGGCCCAGTTCGAGTGCCGCGACGACGGCGGGCGGGCACGACGGCACCGGCTGGCCGACGAGCCCGAGCTCCGGCACCTGCTCCGCCTCGAGGCCGACCTCATCGCCTGCGAGCGGCATCGCGTCCGGGCCGATCGCTGCGCAGACGGCGGCGTTGACGGCGGCGAAGCTCTCGCGCACGACCTCGAGGCCTTCCGGCGTCGTCACCCGGCGTCCGTGGACGAAGCGAACCTCGAGCCCGCGGCGCTCCATCTCCTCGGAGATCTGCGGGCCGGCCCCGTGCACGACGACGACGGAGTGGCCGAGCGTGCGCAGCTCGCGCACGACGTCCGCCGTGCTGCCGATCGACGCGCCGCCGACCTTCAGCACGACGCTCATGAACGGTACTCCGCGTTGATGCGCACGTAGTCGTAGGAGAGGTCGCTGGTGAGGTAGGACGCGACGCCGTCGCCGAGCGCGAGGTCGATCTCGATCGCACAGTGGCCGTTCGTGAGCACGGGCTCGTCCCCGGACGGCATGCCGTCGACGAGGACGGCCACGCCGTCGATGAGGATCGAGAGCTTGTCCGGATCGAGCGCCGCGAAGCCGCCGTCGTGCTTCGCCGACCCGGCTGCGGCGGCGATGCGGCCCCAGTTGGCGTCGTGCCCGTACAGCGCCGTCTTCACGAGCGGGGAGGTGGCGACGCGCTCGGCGATCGCGCGCGCCTCGCCGTCGCTCGCCGCGCCGCGCACGGCGATCTCGGCGAGCACGGTGGCTCCTTCGCCGTCGGCGACGATCTGCTTCGCGAGCTCGCCGCACACGGTGCGGAGCGCCGCCGCGAACGCCTCGTCGTTCCGCTCGCAGCCGCTCGCACCGTTGGCGAGCAGCAGGACGGTGTCGTTCGTCGAGCACTCGCCGTCCACCGAGATCGCGTTGAAGCTTGCGTCGACGGCGGGGCGGAGGAGGTCGATCGCTTCGCCCGGCTCGAGCGGATAGTCGGTCGTGACGACCGCGAGCATCGTGGCGAGACAGGGGTGGATCATCCCCGAGCCCTTGGCCATGCCGCCGACGGTGAAGCCCGGGCCGTGCGCGACCGACTGCTTCGCGTGTGTGTCGGTGGTCATGATCGCGTGCGCGGCAGCATCGCCTCCGTCCGTGTCGAGCTCGATCTCGCCGATGCCGGCGACGACGGCCTCGACCGGCAGCGGCTGGCCGATGACGCCGGTGGAGAGGACGAGCACCTGCGCGGGCTCGATGCCGAGCTTCGCGGCGACGGCGTCGGCGGTCGCGCGTGCGGCGTCGACTCCCGCCGGGCCGGTGGCTGCGTTCGCGGTTCCCGAGTTGGCGACGATCGCCTGCGGCTGCGCGTGCTCGAGGTGCTCGCGCGAGACGACGACCGGCGCCGCCTGGACGCGGTTGATCGTGAACATGCCCGCGCCCGTCGCCGGGACGAGCGAGTGCACGAGCGCGAGGTCGAGGCGGTCCTTCTCGCGGATGCCGCTGTGCACGGCGCCGGCGACGAAGCCCTTGGCGGCGGTGACGCTCATACGAGGATCCCCGTCAGCCGCAGCCCCGCGGTCTCGTCGAGGCCGAGCGCGAGGTTCGCGTTCTGCACGGCCTGGCCCGCAGCGCCCTTGCCGAGGTTGTCGAGCGCGCAGACGACGATCGTCGTGCCCGTTGCACTGTCCGCGAAGACGCCGATCTCGGCGGCGTCTGTTCCCTGCACGCGCGCGAGTTCGGGCGTCGTGCCTTCCGGGAGCACGCGCACGACGTGGCTGTCCGCGTACGCGTCCTCGAGCAGCGTGCGCACGTCCGCGTCCGTGTGGACGTAGCAGGTCGCGAGCAGGCCGCGGCGCACGGGGAGGAGGTGCGGGACGAAGCAGACGGCGAAGCCGAGTTGCTGCGCGATCTCGGGCGCGTGCCGATGCGCGCCGACCGCGTACGGGGAGACGTTCTCGAGCACGAAGCCTGCGTGCGAGCTCGCCTTCAGCTCGCGGCCGGCGCCGGAGACGCCTGACTTGGCGTCGACGATGACCGTCGCCGGATCGACGGCGCCGGCGAGCGGCGCGAGCGCGAGCAGCGCCGCCGTCGCGTAGCAGCCGGGATTGGCGATGAGATTCCCCTCCGGCGCATAGAGCTCTGGGAGCCCGTAGCTCCACGCGCCGGGCGCGACCGCGTACCAGGCGCGGGCGAGTTCTGGATCGACGAGGCGATGCGCCCCGGAAAGGTCGACGACGACAGCGCCGGCTGGCGGCTCGACGGCCGCCGCGCGCTCGTTGCCGAGGCAGAGAAAAACGACGTCGGCGCCTGCTGCGAGGGCATCCTCGTTCGGGACGAAGCGGGGCAGCGAGCCGTTCAGCCGGACGTCGAGCGCGGCCGCGGTCTGACCCGCCAGCGAGTCGGAGCCGAGCGCCACGATCTCCAGCTCGGGATGCCGGAGAATGCGGTCGAGTGTCTCCTGGCCGGAGTAACCCGAGGCCCCGAGGATTGCCACCGTCGGCATGACCGGAATATTATGCAAAAAAGTGCGTGTTATGCAAGTCGCGGTGGTCATCGCGGCTGCGCTGCTGGCGGCCGCGGGCGCGCGCGCCGACGGCGACCCCGCCAGCGACGTCCTTCCGGCCGCTGACGTGTTCCTGCCGTATCCGGCGCCGCATAAGGATGTGGCCGCAGTCCTGGAGAAGCTCGTCGCCGTGGCCAACGCGGGCGGGAACCGCCTGAAAGTCGCGGTCGTGGCCTCGCGGATCGACCTCGGCGCGATCCCGAGCCTGTACGGCAAGCCCACCGCCTATGCGCGGTACCTCGGCCTGGAGCTCCGGACGCTGTACGCGGGCGTGCTGCTCGTCGTCATGCCGGCAGGCTTCGGCGTCTACGACGGAGGCCGGTCGACCGCCGCGCAGCAGCAGGCGCTCAAAGGCCTCGCGAGTGCGGCCGATGCGGACGGGCTCACGCGCGCGGCCGCGACCGCTGCGCAGCGGCTGGTCGCCGCCCGCGTGCTGCGGTACACGGACGTGCTCGCCCCGATCGTGGTCGCACTCGACGAGCATGCGCGGCGGGGCGGAACCGCGAAGCTCGAATATGCGGTCGACGACGACAGTGGCAAGGCGGCCGTCACCGTGCAGGTCGTCGGCGGGACGACGTTCCATCTGCCGCTGCGGGCGGTGAATACAAGCGGCCTCTACTCCGTTCGCTGGCGCGTCCCCGTGACCGCCCCGGCGAAGGTGCGCTACTGCGTGAGCGCGCGCGACGCACGCGGAAACACGAGTAAGCCCGTGTGCGCGAGCATCGGCATCGCGCGCGGAGGTTGACTGTCTACAAGCCCGCGAGGAGGTCGCGCAGAGCGGCGGTGTAGGTGTCGAGGGCTGTGCGGCCTACGTGGGTGAGCGCGACCGTGGTGCGCGAGGCGGTTCCGTTACCGGTCTTCTCGGTGTCGACGTAGCCGGCGTCTTCGAGCTTGCGCAAGTGTGTGATCAGGTTGCCGGGAGTGAGACCGATCATGTCCTGGAGGCGGGTGAACGAGAGCGCGTCGCCGTCGGGAAGGGCTGCCAGCGTGGCGATGATGCGGAGCCGCGCGGGGACGTGGATCAGTGGATCGAGCTCCTCGGTGGTCACGCGTGTCCCTTATGCGCGCCGCAGCCAGACCTGACCGGCAGCGCGTGCGAGGAGCAGGACACACAGGCCGATGCCGATGACGGCCCACACACCGGCGGGGCCGGCGAAGGAGCCGATTGCGGCGAGGGCGACGGCGGCAACCGCGAACCCCACCCAGGGCCAGTTCTCCTTTGCGACGTTGTAGGCAGCTGCAGCTGAGCCGACGATGATGATCGGCGCTGCCGCCGGGTAGATGCCGTAGACGATCGCGTGACTCGCACCGGCGTGGTGCAGCGCCCCCTGGAACACGTAGACGGTGATCCAGATCGGGATGAACGCGGCGGCGTCGGCCTTCTGCTGCCGTGCCGAGCGGCCGCTGACGCCGCTGGTTGCGCGCCGGTAGAAGGTCGCGACCACGATGATCCAGACGAGCAAGGTCGAGTACAGGACCGCCAAGGCCCAGCCGGCCGGGCCCGAATACGGATGCTGCCCGCGCACGGACAGCCACAGCACGCCGTAGGCGATCAGCACCACCGCCGCTCCGATCACCATGAGTAGCGGCCGCCTCAAGTCGAACTGGCGCTGCGCCCGCCTCGTGGTCTCCTCCAGGAGCGCCGCTGCCGCCCGGGGATCGAGCTCTTCGCCTTCGTCGCTCGCGTTCATCTCTCGCTGCCTCCTCGTTACTTTGTGGTGCAAAGCTATCTCACTTTGTACCACAAAGTCAAGGCTTTCTCCAGCCGTCGTCCGCGCGCTCCGCTTGAATGAGCCGTCTCAGCTACCTACCAACGACGGAGGATTTGTCGTGCCCCTGACTCAGACTCAACTCGCCGATGCGGTCGCCGAACTCTCCGGGACGAGCCGCGCGGAAGCGAAGCGGGCGCTCGAGGCGCTCGAAGAGGTCGTGCTCGAACAGATCGCCGAGGGCGAGAAGGTGAAGATCGGCGGCGTCGTGCAGATCGAGGTTCGTCTCCGCCCGGCAACGAAGGCGCGCCCGGGTCGCAATCCCGCCACCGGCGAGGAGATCACCATCTCTGCCAAGCCGGCCTCGGTGGCCGTCAAGGCGCGGCCGCTCACCAAGGCGAAAGCCGCGGCTCCCTCGGTGCAGAAGGTGAAGCGCAAGCTCGGCTAGCCACGATCAGTAGGACCGCGGCATCTTCAACACGTGCTCGCCGACGTATGCGAGGACGAGGTTGTTCGATACGGGTGCGACCGTGTAGAGACGCGTTTCACGAAACTTCCGCTCGACGTCGTACTCCGCCGCGAAGCCGTAACCGCCGAACGTGTCGACGCAGGCGTTCGCCGCCGACCAGGAAGCTTCGGACGCGAGGAGCTTGGCCATGTTTGCCTCCGCGCCGCACGGTTCCCCCTGGTCGTACAGCCACGCAGCCTTGTGTCGAATCAGGTCCGCCGCTTCGGTGGCCGCGTGTGCGCGTGCAATCGGGAATTGCACGCCCTGGTTCGACGCAATGGGCCGTCCGAATACAACGCGCTCCGAGCCGTACTCGACCGCTTTCTCGATGAACCAGCGAGCGTCGCCGATGCACTCGGAGGCGATCAGGATCCGCTCGGCGTTCCAGCCGTCGAGGATGTATCGGAATCCCTTCCCCTCGTCGCCGATGAGCGCGCTCGCCGGTATCTCGACGTCGTCGAAGAAGACCTCGGTCGTCGCGTGGTTCATCATCGTTTTGATCGGGCGAATGTCGAGGCCTTTTGGTTCCGCACGGATGTCGATCAGGAAGACGGAGAGTCCGTCGGTCTTCTTCTCCACGCGATCGGCTGGGGTCGTCCGGGCGAGCAGGAGCATGAGATCGGAGTGCTCCGCTCGCGACGTCCAGATCTTCTGCCCACGGATCACGTAGCCGCGATCGGTCGGCGTCGCCGTCGTCTGGATCTTGGTCGTATCCGATCCGGAGGAGGGCTCGGTGACGCCAAACGCCTGCAGGCGAAGCTCTCCGGACGCGATCTTCGGCAGGTACTCCGACTTCTGCGCGGCGCTGCCGTGCCGCAGAACGGTCCCCATCGTGTACATCTGCGCGTGGCACGCGCCGGAGTTGCAGCCGTTCGCGTTGATCGTCTCCACGATCACTGCGGCCGCGGCGATGCCGAGACCCGCGCCGCCATATTCCTCGGGGATCAGCGCGGCGAGCCATCCGCTCTCGGTGAGCGCGGCGACGAACTCGTCGGGGTATCCGTCCGGTTCGAGCGCCTGCCAGTACTCGCCCGGGTATCTCGCGCACAGCTCTCCGACCGCGGCTCGGATCTCGACGAACTCCTGCGGCAGATCGAACCTCATGCGAGCCTCCCAGAAAGTGGGCGCGGCTGGGATCGAACCAGCGACCCCTCGCGTGTGAACCCAGCGCGGCGTTCGCCATCAGTCGCCGTGAGACGCCGCTTGGCTTGACCAAGCGGATCCCGCATTATGGCGCGCGTTGGGGTTAGCCTTCCTTCGCCAGGGCTAGCTCGCATGAATCTCGCACAGCCGTCCTCGTCAACTGCTTGACGGGTCGTACGCGCATTCGCTGCGCTGCGCACGCGTGCGAAGAACCGCAAGTTCTCGCCCACGGTTAGGTCGTCATAAACCGATGAAGCCTGCGTCATGTAGCCGACGCGCGACCGCAGGGCCTTCGTACCGGCAGGCTCGCCGAGTACTTCGATATCGCCGCCAGCGATGCGCTGGACGCCGGCAATCGCCCGGATCAGGGTCGTCTTCCCGCTCCCACTCGGACCGAGCAGACCCGTAACCGAGCCGCGAGCAACCTCGCAGGTCAAGTCGTCGATGGGCGACAGCCCGGCCGCGGATGATCCGCAGACGGTCGATGCGGATTGCGACCGCGTCAGGCATGACCGCATAGTCTCATCGAAGGAAGAAGGCGCCCTGCCTTCGAAAGCGACCTTCGCCGGTGCGGCCCGGCAGCGGCTTTAGTCTCGACGTTGAGAATGTCGAGGAAGATCGACGCCGCGAGGCCCGCGCCTGTAGGCGGCGGCCTTGCGCTTAATCGGGCGCGCCCCGAGGATTCGGTGATGGCCGGGATGCTGTACGACAACAAGGCAGCCGCGCAGCTCGAGCAGGCGTACGCGACGACCGACATGATCGTTCAGCGCGAAGAGTTGCGACGCTCGCTTCGAGCCTCAGCCGGCGAATCGATCCTGGACCTCGGTTCAGGCCCCGGGTTCCTCGCCTGTGAGCTCGCACGGGAGGTCGGTGCAACCGGCCGGATCGTCGCGGTGGACGTCAGCTCTGACATGAACTCGATCGCCTCGAAGCGGATCGCGGCCGCCGGACTCAGCGACCGGGTCGACATCGTGGAGGGCGACGCGACCGCGCTTGCGTTTGCAGACGCGGTCTTCGATGCCGCTGTCTCGACGCAGGTCATTGAGTACCTCGCCGAGCCGGACGCCGCGCTCCATCAACTAGTCCGCGTCCTGCGACCCGGCGGACGACTCGTGATCATCGACACCGACTGGGACTCGCTCGTCTGGGCAGCCCACGGATCGCCGCCGCGCAGCTCGGATCGCTGCCGCGTGGAACGAGCACCTGCCAGACCCCTACCTTCCGCGCTCGCTCAAACCCCGCCTCCGCGCGGCCGGATTCGAGGTCAGAGAAATCCGGATCGTCCCGATACTCAACACGGCGTACGACGCCACGACCTTCAGCTACAACATCGCCCCGCTCATCGCCGCATTCGTACCCGGGCGCGGCGGCGTCTCAGAAGACGAGGCAACCGAATGGCTCAACGACCTCGCAGAACTTCAGCACCAAGGGCGGTACTTCTTTAGCGTCAATCGATACCTCTTCGCCGCTTCGCGTCTCCAGGGCGGCCCGCGCTCAGCAACCGGTCTCTGACTATCAGACTCCCTCGCCTGCGTCAGTGTTCGGGAATGTCCTCCGAAGCGCGGCAACATTGGGCGGCTGAAGACGGGGCTGCGTATCCCCGGGGCTCGCCCTTGTTAACCGGTTCGGCGGAGCCTAGAGTGGCGTATGCGGCGCAGGCAGTCCGCGAAGATGAGGGTTGATGGCCAGAGCGATCCGTAGCGTTTTTGAGGTGGTTGGCGTGGCCGTGCTCGTACTCGCGGCGGCGACGGCAGCGCCGGCCGCCGTCCCCAAGTCTTGTCCCTCTGCGTCGATCGTAAGCGCTGCGCTGGGAACGAAGGCGAGCGCGCCTAGACTCGCCAAGAACCCGTACGGCATCACCTGCACGTACGGCACCAACGCGCTGGCGCCGAAGGTCGAGTTCCAGCTCGACACTGCGGCGACCTTCGCAGCCGGCGAGAAGGCAGCGAACGCCGCTCTCCACGTCACCAAGATTCAGCACCTGGGGAAAGCGGCTTGGGCACCCAAGACTGGCGGTTTCCTCTACGTCTTCACCGGCAGCTACTCGATCAAGATCCTCGCCGTGCTCACCAGTCTCCCCAAGCTGGAGGCCTTGGCGCGGAAACTGCTCTAGTCGCGCTCCTCGACGTGTGGGGCGTTGCGAGCGGAGCCGCTCTGGCGTGAGCCAGCGTTCGGGAATGTCCCCCGAGCAGATGCGAGGAACAGATGCCTTGCGCGACTATAGGAGGCGTGGACGCTGCGCCTGACGGTAGTCCAGTGGAGCTGTATGCGCTGCTCTCGGAGATGGATGAAGGGGAGCGGGTCGCGGAGGCGATGCCAGTGGGTGGTTCGGTGCTTGAACTCGGTTGTGGCGCGGGCCGGATGACACGGCAGCTCGTGCGGCTCGGCTTCCGGGTCACGGCGGTTGATGAGTCGGCCGCGATGCTCGCCTACGTCGAAAACGCCGAGACGGTATGTGCGCGCATCGACGGCTTGGAGCTTGGTCGCCCTTTCGACGGTGTCGTTCTCGCGAGCAATCTGATCAACGCGCCGGCCGATACGCGCAAAGCATTCCTCGCGACGTGCCGCAGACATTCCGATCTCGTCGTGGTCGAAGGGCTACCGCTTGGTTGGCAGCCCCGAGGACAGGGAGACGCAGCTGGGAGCGGTGAGGTCGAGGCTGCTGGTCGAGCCCTTAAAGGGGTCGATGGTTCACGGGACGGTCGAGTACACCAGCGGATCGCGTCGCTGGCTACACAAGTTCGGGATGCGTGTGTTCGCCGACCAAGATGAACTTGGCGCTGCTCTGGCCGAGGCCGGCCTGCGGCTGGATCGCTGGCTCGACGGCGATAAGGGCCGCTGGTTTGTCGCCATCCCGACGTAAGGAGCACTTGGTGCGCCAGTGTTCCGGAATGCAGCTGAGCTGGGGCCCCGAGGTGACTCGATCAAGACCGCCGCGGCTCGGCGGCGCGCATCGTCGCGTGGCCGTCCTCGTCGACCTCGACCACGAAGCGACCGGGGTCGTCGCCGCTTATGAACCGTCGCAAGCCTTTGGGGCGGCGGAAGATGATTGCGTGTGTCTCGGTTCGGGTCTCGACCGTGAAGCCTTCGGCGAGCTTCTCTTCGAGGAACTCGTTGAGCCCGTCCTTCCGCGTGCCCATCGCGTCGATATCGCCCGCCATCTCAACGCTCAGTATTGACGAGCCGGGCGACTCAGGGCCGCGAGGGCAGCCGAGTGCCGCCTCCATTCATTCCCGTTGTTGTTCCTGGCTTTCGGCGTCTACGAGCTGAGCCTGCTGGTTTTTGCGATCAGGGTGTCGCACTCGTCGGTTCGCGGTTGGGCGCCCATCTCGGCAAAGAGGCGACGTGCCTTGCGTAGTGTCGGCTCGGCGGACGGATCGTTCAGGGCGGTGAGGCATCGTCCCGCGCCGAGGACGGCATGGGCGTGTTCGAGACCGGCTCCGAGGACGGCCAGATGTTCAGCCGCCTCAAGGTACGTGTCTGCGGCGACGCGGAGTTCTCCGCGCGCTTCTTCCACCTGGGCCTGGGATGCCATGATCGACGCCGAGTGTGCGGGGTGCAGCGTCCCAACTCCCTCGCGGAGCCGGTCTGCGAGTTCGATGTCGTGGAGGAGAACGGCGACGCGGGTGAGTGACGGCAGGAAGCTCGCCGACCCCGCTAGCGTCTCGGGTTCTTCGGCGATCTGTATCAGCAGGGGTCGGGCGTCCTCGCTTGCGCCGTCGGTGATCCGCGCCAGGGAGGCAACGGCTGCCACCTCAAGAAAGTTCGCGGGGTTGGCCGCGGCCAGGGCGCCTTCGAGTGCCGTCTCAGCTAGTTCGCGTGCCTGTCTGGGTGCTCCGGTCTCGATCCGAGCCCTGGCGACGGCGGCCTGCGCCTGGTGCAACAGGATGGCGTTGCTCGTAGCCTCGATGGCTTCGAGAACAGCGGGTGCTTCGAGCAGGGCCTCGCCCAGTCGCCCCATGGCGACGAGCACGTCGAGTCGGGTTCCTCGCGTGGCGGCGACCAGTGAGGTGATGCCGCGCGCCTGAGCGAGTGCGATGACCTCGTCCAGCGCCGCGAGAGCTGCCGTGGGGCCTTCGATCTCCCCGGTCGTCAGCGCTCGGTTGAACGCGGCAATCACCGCGTCGCGCCCCTGGCCCCGCTCGAGCAGGATCTCTTGCGCCCGCTCGAGGTCCGCGAGCCCTTCCCGGTCACCCAGGTTGCAGCGTGCTGCGCCGCGGAAGCCGAGCGCCCTGCCTGGCTCGGGGAGACCGAGAGATACTGCCAGCCCGATCGCACGATCGGCTGCTGCAAGCGACTCTCGGTTCGCGCCCATGACCATAAGCGACCCGGCCAGCCGATCGACTGCCTCGACGAGCGCCGGCCCGGGCCGAGCCTCGAGAAGCGCCACCGCCTCCTGCGCGATTGCCAGATGCCGAGGGTCGCCCAGGTAGTAGCGCACCAGCGATAGGCTGCTCAGCGCTCCGGCCGTCCCTTCCGCATCGCCGCGCAGCCGGAACTGCGAAACAGCCCGCTCCAGAGCCTCGGCGGCACCCGGGAAGTTGCCGGCCTGATACGCAGCGGATGCCCAGCGGACAAGAACACTGGGATACACGGGCTCCTCGGCCGGCGTGAGCTCGAGCGCCTGGCCGAGCAACTGCAGCGCCTTCGTGTTGTCGAGGCCGAGCGCCCGCTCGCCCGCGAGGAGCGCATACCGGCCGGCTGCCGGGCCGAGTTCGGCGGCGAGCGCCCTGTCACCGGTCGCCTCGGCGAGCGCGATCGCCTCGCCGGTGTGGTAGGCCAGCACCTCGGCGATGTCCTCGACGCGCTCGCCCGCTTTGCGCTCCAACCACTCGACCGCCTTGACGTGCTTGGCCGCCCGCTGCGCACGCGGCACCTGGCCGTAGGCGACATCCCGTACGAGCACATGCCAGAAGCCGAGCTCCTGCTCGCCCTCCATCGACGACTGGCGGAACGGCCGCACCAGCTCCTTACGGACGAGGTCGTGCAGAGCCCGTTCGACGTCGGCCCGCTCGCGTCGGCCCATTTCGGCCACCGCTCCCGACCAGAACACCTTCCCGATCACCGCGGCGTCCTGCAGCAGGCTCTTGCGATCCGCCGGCAGCGTGTCCAGACGCGCCGCGATCAACGCCTGCAACGACTCCGGGAACGCAATCTCGACCGCGCTACGAAGGCGCCCCTGCGCATCGAGCAGCTCCCGGTCGCGCAACATGCGCACGAACTCCTCGGCATACAGCGGGTTGCCGCCCGCCCGCTCGAGCAACAGCTGCTGCGTCTCCGCCGGCAGCACCGCCTGCTGCAGCAACGCCGCGACAAGCCTTGAGGTGTCGGCGTCGGAGAGCGGGGACAGGCTCACCGTCGTCGCGTTCTTGAGCCCCGCCCCCCACGAGGCGTGCTTCTCGTACAGCTCGGGTCGGGCGGTGCACACGACGAGCAGCGGCACCCCCTGCGCCCAGTCGGCCAGGTGCTCGAGGAACGCCAGCAGGGCCTCATCGGCCCAGTGGATGTCCTCGAACACGACCACCGCCGGGCCCTCCTCGGCGATCGATTCCAGGAAGCGCCGCCACGCCGCGAACGACTCCTCCCGCGACACGGGCGGACCCGCCTCGATCCCCAACAGCGGCAGCAGCCGCGCCCGAAGCCACGGCATCTCGTCGCTCTCGGGCAACACGCGCTCGAGCTTTGACTGCGCCTCGTCGGGCGGGTCAGACTCGAACACGCCCGCGTGCGCCTTGACGATCTCGCCCAGCGCCCAGAACGTGATCCCCTCCCCGTAGGGCAGGCAGCGGCCCTGGCGCCAGCGCACGACGTCGAGCAAGCCGTCGATGTAGGCGAAGAGCTCGGCCACGATCCGGCTCTTGCCGACACCCGGCTCACCGACCAGCGTCAGGAGCTGCACCGTCGACTCGCCCGCTACCCGGTCGAACACCGTGCGGGCTTGCAGCACCTCGAGCCCCCGGCCCACGAGCGGCGTCGACAGCCCCCGGATCACGTCGCTACCGAAACGCGCCCGTGCTCGCAGCGGCTGCCACAGCCCGACCAGCTCGGCCTTCCCCTTCAACGTCACCGGATCGAGCCGCTCCCACTCGAACACCCGCTCGGTCGCCGCGAACGTCTCCTCGCCGACCGCAATCCCGCCGACCGGTGCGGCGCCCTGAATGCGCGAGGCGGTGTTCACAACGTCACCCGTCACGAAACCCTCACCCTGCTCGGGCCGTGCCTCGAGCGCTACGAGGGCTTCGCCGGTGTTGATCCCGACCCGGACCGAAAGCGACAGGGCCGGATCGGCCTCGTTGAGCACCGCCAGCGACTCGAGGATGGTCAGGCCCGCTCGCACCGCGCGCTCGGCATCGTCCTCGTGCGCGACCGGCGCCCCGAACACCGCCATCACCGCGTCGCCAACGAACTTCTCCACCGTGCCGCCAAATGCCACGATCCGCTCACGCAACAGCGCGTGGTACGGACGCAGTCGCGCCCGCACGTCCTCCGGATCCGCAGCCTCCGACGCAGCCGTGAACCCCACCAGATCACAAAAGAGCACTGACACGACCTTCCGCTCCTCCGCCAACACATGGGCAGGCCCAGACAAGGGCGAGGCGCACGCCATACAGAACTTCGCGCCGTCCGGGTTCTCGTGACCGCAGGAAGGACAGACCGGCATCGGCGCACCCTAGATCCCCGCCGAAGGCAACGCATCTCCCGTGATCAGGCCCGGCTGCCTAGGGTCGAACGTTTGGTAGGGATCGACACAGGTGGCGGACACTCGCCTGCGCCAGTGTTGCGCAATGACCCCTGAGCGCAGCCGGTTCTGAAGAGGTGCACCTTTTCGGTGTATGACATTGGCGTAGGCCGCCGATGCAGGGGACCGACTCCGGGCGGGTAGCGCGGTCAGCGGGCGGTGTCGAAGCGGCCGCCGACGGAGAGTTCAGCTCTCGACGGCCCGGTGTTGCGGATGAGTGCTGAGGCTTCGGTGCGTGTGCGGACGTCGAGCTTTTCGAAGATGTGCTGGAGGTGTGTCCTGACGGTGTGCGGAGAGATCCAGAGCTGCTCTGCAATCTGGCGGTTGGTCGCACCGTCTGCGACTGCCTGGAGGACTTCCCGCTCTCGCGCGGTGAGCTCAAACACAACTGGAGAGGCGGGGCCGCTCCACCGGCCACGCCAGAGCGCGAGGTGCGGACGAAGCAGTCCGAGTAGGTGGCGCTCTCGTGTTTTCAGGCCCCAGTGTTTCTGTTCGAAGAAGAAGA
>DATCBD010000067.1:0-31141 GCA_036512155.1 Gaiellaceae bacterium
CTCGAGATATGCGTCCACGGTCGTGGCCGGGTCATGCGTCTGCGTCCGCTGCAGCGCCTCGCCGCGGGCCAGGCACAGCGTCGCGTCGGCGAGGATCTCGACGGCGCCCGCGTCGCCCGTCGCGGTCAGCTCGGCGAAGGCGCGCGCGAACAGATAGTCACCGGTCGCACGTGCGGCTTCGGGCCCGTACACGGACCACGCCGCCGCCTTCCCGCGCCGGAAGTGTGCGCGGTCGATGAGGTCGTCGTGGACGAGCGTCGCCATGTGCACGAGCTCGACGGCGACGCCGGCCGCGATCGACGGCTCCTCGTTCGAGGGCGTGGACAGAAAGACGAGCAGCGGCCGCAGGCGCTTGCCGCCGGCGGCGAGCGCCTCGTTTCCGACGGCGGCGACGAGGCCGGGGTGGGACGCGACCGTGCGCGCCAGCCGCTCCTCGATCGCGTCGAGGTACGACTCGAGGCCGGGCGCCTCCCGGATCTCCGCCAGGCTCGTCACTGACCGGCCTCCGCCACGTGGAGGGCGACGATACCCCCGGCGAAGAGGCGGAACCGCACGGCTGCGAAGCCCGCGTCCTCGAGCAGCGCCGCGAGCTCCTCCGGCGCGGGAAAGCGGCGCACGCTCGCCGGCAGGTACGTGTAGGCCGCGCCGCCGGGCACCGCCCGGCCGATAGCAGGGACGACACGGTCGAACCACAGGCGGTAGAAGGGCGCGAGGGCGCCGCGCGGACGCGTGATCTCGAGGATGCCGATGCGCCCGCCTGGGCGAAGCACGCGACGGAGCTCGCGCAACCCGGCCTCGAGGTCGTCGACGTTGCGAACGCCGAAGCCGACGGTGACCCCGTCGAAGGAGGCGTCGTCGAACGGCAGCGCGAGAACGTCTCCGCGCACCCACTCGATCTCGCGGGATTTCGAGCGTGCGCGCTCGAGCATGGCCTCGGAGAAGTCGAGGCCGACGACGTCGGCGCCGCGCGCCCGGGCGGCGAGCGCGAGGTCGCCCGTGCCGCAGCAGGCATCGAGGACGCGGTCGCCCTTGCGCACGACCTGCTCGACGGTGATCCGCCGCCAGCGACGGTCCAGCCCGGCCGTCATCACGCGGTTCATCGCGTCGTACACGGGTGCGATGCGGTCGAACATGCGCTGCACGCCTTCAGCCGGCAGGCGTCCCGTTTCGACCACTACTGGCCCCACCGCTTGGCGGCGACGTTCTCGAGACCGAGCTGGTCGAGCGCGCGCGCGACGATGAAGTCGACGAGGTCGTCGACCGTCTCCGCACCGTGGTAGAAGCCCGGCGCGAGGAAGAGGATGGTCGCGCCGGCCTCGCGCAGCGTGAGCATGTTGCGCAGGTGGATGGCCGAGAGCGGCGTCTCGCGCGGCATGAGGACGAGGCGGCGCTCCTCCTTGATCGCCACCGACGCCGCGCGGTGGATGAGGTTCTGCATGGCGCCGGAGGCGATCGTCCCGAGCGTGCCCATCGAGCAGGGGCAGATGACGTAGGCGTCGACCTTCGCCGAGCCGGACGCGTAGGGCGCCTTCCAGTCGTTCGGGTCGTACAGCGCCGCCCGCGGCGCGTGCTCGAGGAGGCGGGCGAGCGTCTCGTCCCGGGAGAGCTTCGCGTTGCCGTACAGCTCGGTGGCGAGCACCTCGACGCCGGCGCTGGACGCGCAGACGCCGATCTCGCAGTCAGCCGCGGCGAGCGCCTCGAGCAGCCGGGCAGCGTACGGAGCGCCCGAAGCGCCCGTGATCCCGAGGAATACGTGCATTCCCCGGGATTCTCGCTGTTACCGCTTGCCCTTGGAGGATTCGAGGAAGACGGCGAGCTCGTGCAGCCTCGCCGTGCCCAGTGAGGCGAACTTCGGCATGGGCGAGCCCGGGTTCACGCAGGAGGGGCACTGGAGGTGCCTGATCTGGAAGCTGATGCCGAGGTTGCGCGTGCCGATCGCGGTCAGATCGGGGGCGCCGAGGTTCGACGAGCCGGTGCCGAGATACGTGTGACAGGCCGTACAGCCCGCGGTCGCGAACAGCTTCGCGCCCGGGATGGCGGCCGCGGGCAGCTTCTCCTGGGTCACCCACGACGGGACGTCTGCGATCACCTCGGAGGCGAGCGCCTCCTTCGCGGTCGCACCCTTCCACGTGAGGATGCCCATGGAGAAGATCGTCAGCACGGCGGCGACCATCGCCACCGGGCGCCGCGACGGGCGCCGCTCGCGGCGCAGGTCCATGAACGGCAGCGCGAGCAGCAGGATGAGCGCGATCGTCGGGACGCCGATCGTCCCGAGGAACACCGTCTCCGGCCACTTGAAGATGCGCAGGAGATAGAAGAGGAAGTAGAAGTACCAGTCCGGCCGCGGGACGAAGCTCACCGTCCCCGGGTCGGCCGGGGGCGCGTACTCAGGCCCGATGAGGCCCTTGTGCAGGCCGTCGTGGTGCGGCCCGTACGACGTCCACTTCCAGATGACGGCGAGGCCCACGATCACGGTGACGACGATGAGGCTCATCACCGTGTCGTGGAACATCGCGTACGGGAAGAACGACTTCCCGCGCTCCTTGACGTCCTTCTTGTAGCGCGCGAATCCCGCCCGGCGCTCGTCGAGGCCGCTCGGCTTCTCTTCCGCCATCAGTCACTGCCTCCCGAGGCGCCGCCGTGCGGCGCGGGACGCGTCAACCCGGTGCGCACCGACGAGGGCTCCTCGACGACGTCGCGTCCGGCGGCCTCGCGCGACCACGGCGGCGAGGTCACGCCGAGCCGGATGACGAGGTACAGGTGCAGTGTGATGAGCGAGATGATCCCGGCCGGGATCACGAGCATGTGCAGCGAGTAGAAGAGCGACAACGTGTTGCCGTTGATCTCCTGGCCGGACCGCAGGAATTGCGCGAGCCATGGGCCGAGGAACGGCGCCGTCCCGTTCAGGTTGATGCCGACGACGCTCGCCCAGTACGCGGTCTGATCCCACGGGAGGAGATATCCGGTGAAGCCCGCCGTCAGCCCGAGCACGAGCAGCAGCACGCCGATGATCCAGTTCAGCTCGCGCGGGTACTTGTACGCGCCGAACAGGAACACGCGCCCCATGTGCAGGAACATGAGGATGATGAAGACGCTCGCGCCCCACTTGTGCATGCCGCGGACGAGCCAGCCCATCGTCAGGTGGTCGGTGATGTTCTGGATCGACGAGTACGCGTCGTGCGGCGACGGCTTGTAGTACATCGCGAGGATCACGCCCGTTACGGCCTGGACGAGAAACGCCGTCAGCGTCGCCGAGCCAAGCGTCTGCATCCAGTTCGTGTCAGACGGGACCTTGCGGAAGAGGAAGTACTTCACGCCGCCGACGAGGCCTGAACGCTCCTCGAGCCAGTCGAGCGGATACGTCGCCGCGGCGAGCATCTGCTCACGGCGGACCTGGGCGCGACTCGGTTCGCGACGGATCGCCATCAGTGGTGCGGAGGCTGGAGGGGATAGAACCACTGCTCCGGACCGTCGACGTGTTGCCCCGGCCCGGACAGCTTGTACTTGTAGATCTTCGCTTGGGCGCCGGTGCCGACGACGTGCGACACCGAAAACGTGCTCAGCAGCACGAGGTGGCCGTTGTCGATCTCGAACGAATAGCGATCGAGCGCGCGCACGGGCGGGCCGGCGGTGCGGTTGCCCTCGGTGTCGTACTGACCGCCGTGGCACGGGCAGCCGAAGCCCGCCGGCACGACCGGGCGCAGGAGGATCGCGCCGTTGACGGTGTGCTCGGTCACGTTCTTCTCGCCGAGGATCGCGCCGGTCGGTCCGTTCGCCTGCACCGGGCAGCCGAGGTGCGCGCAGCGGTTCGAGATGATCGTGAAGCTCGGAACGTTGTTGCCGACGGCGCCGTTGTTGCGCACGAACGCGGTGCGCCGCGACACCTCACCTTCCGAAGGATCGACGGTGAACGTCGAGATGAACCACTTTCCGATGGGGTAGGCGTCGACCGGGCCCATGTCCACCTTGTGGCCCTTCTGGCCGAGGAACGACGGGAGCAGCGCGAAGCCCGCGACGGGAAGCGTGACGAGGCCGCCGATGATGCCTCCGAGACCGAGCGTCGCCCCTTCGAGGAAGCGGCTGCGCGGCATGCTCTCGGCAGCCGGCTTTGCTTCCGGCATGGCGGCGGCCTCCGCCGGCGTCGCCTCCCGCACCTCGGCGGTGACGGTCGGCGCCGCGCGACGCATCTCCGAAGTCGCCTCGCGCGCCCACAGGAAGCCGAATGCGATCGCGATCACGGCGCCGATCGAGGCAATGACCATCGGGTCGACGATCAGCCCGACGAGGGCGACGGCGATGCCGACGGCGAAGCCGAGCGGCCAAATGGTGGGCGACGGGCCGTGCTCGGGCGGCCCCGGTGTCATCCCCTCCTCGCGCATCCGGCCCTGATTCAACCTGATCGGGGTGTCCTTTGCGCGGGCAACCCGTACTCGGCCCAGCGCCGGTCGACGAGCGCCTTGATCTCCGGCGTCATCTCGATCTCCTCGGGCCAAGGGCGCGCACCCTCCTCCGGGAGCTTGGCGGTCGCGTCGATGCCGAGCTTGCCGCTCACGAACTGGCGAGCAGGAGCATGGTCGAGATGGTCGGTCGGCCCCTCGCTGAGGATGACGTCGCGTGCCGGATCGACGTTCGCGCCGGCGTAGAAGAGAACCTCGGCGTAGTCGTGCACGTTCACTTCGGCGTCGACGACGACGATGCATTTCGTGAGGCTGAGCATGCCGAGGCCCCACAGCGCATGCATCACCTTCTGCGCCTGGCCCGGATACGACTTCTTGATGGAGACGATGCAGCAGTTGTGGAAGGCGCCGGCGATGGGCAGGTCGTAGTCGACGATCTCCGGCACGGTCGTGCGCACCGCGGGCAGGAAGATGCGCTCCGTCGCCTTGCCGAGCCACGCGTCCTCCTGCGGCGGCTTGCCGACGACGATGGACGGATAGATCGCGTCGCGCCGCATCGTCATCGTGGTGATGTGAAACACCGGGAACGGCTCCGCCGCCGTGTAGTAGCCGGTGTGGTCGCCGAACGGCCCTTCTTCTCCGAGCTCGTCTTTCGCGATATACCCCTCGAGAACGATCTCCGCGTTCGCTGGGACGTCGAGGTCGACGGTGACGCCGCGAACGAGCTCGACCGGCTCGCCGCGGAGGAAGCCGGCGAGCATCAGCTCGTCGACGTTCTTCGGCAGCGGCGCGCTCGCAGAATACGCCGTGATCGGATCGAGGCCGAGCGCGACGGCGACCGGGATGCGCCCCTCGGTCGCGAGCCAGTCGGCGCGCCCGTCCTTGTGGATCTGCCAGTGCATGAAGGTGGTCGCGCGGTCGATCACTTGCATGCGGTACATGCCGACGTTGCGCGTGCCGTCGCGCGGGTCGCGCGTGATGACGGCCGGCAGCGTGATGAACGGCGCCGGGTCGCCGGGCCAGCACCGTTGAATCGGAAGGCGGCCGAGGTCGACCTCGTCGCCACGCAGGACGATCTCCTGGCACGCGCCCTTGCGCACCGTGTGCGGCAGCGAGTCGGCGATCGACTTGAGCTTCTGCAGGCCGCGCACCTTCTCGACCAGCCCGGTGGGCGGCTGCATCTCGAGGACGTCGGAGACCTTGCGCGCGACGTCGTCGAGGCGCTCGACCCCGAACGCGAGACACATGCGCCGCTCGGTTCCGAACTGGTTGATCAGCAGCGGATGCTGCGCGCCCTTCGGATGTTTGAAGAGAAGCGCCGGCCCGCCGGCCTTCACCGTGCGGTCGACGATCTCCGTGATCTCGAGATCGGGATCGACCTCGGCCGAGACGCGGACGAGCTCGCCCTCCCGCTCGAGCAGCGCGATCCACTCGCGCAGGTCCTTGACCACTAGCGGCGGTGGCGGAGCCAGTGCGTCAGCTCACCAAGTGCGATCACCGCGACGAAGAGGAGGCCGACGGCGAGCATGACGAGGACGGTCTTCTTGCCCTCCTCGGCGGCCGTCTCGACGGCGAGCAGTGGGAGCTGCGCGAGCACGGGCGGAATCTATCGAAGCAGGAGGTGCGCGGCGAGCGCTTCGTCGACCGCCGTGTCGCCGGCAGCCGCGCGTGCCGCCGCCTCGAGGGGAGCGGGGTCGCCGCGGACGCGCAGAGCCCCGCGGGCGTCGTCGAGCCGGGGGCCGGTCCCGAGGAGCGCGGCGCTCGCGGCCCAGAGCGCCCCGTCGCCGTCGGCGTCCTCGGCGCGAAGCTGGCTGCAGAGCGAGATGAGCTCGGACAGGTCGGACACGGCGTCGGTCTCCCCGAACGCGGCGATGCGCACGAGCCCGTGCGCATAGAGGTAGTCGCCGAGCAGCAGCGCGAGGTCGGGATCGGAGGGAGCGAACAGGCGCGGCGTCCCGTAGTGCGCGAGGTAGCCCTCGTAGATCGTCTCCAGCCCGACGGCGAACCGGGGCTCGGCGAGCGGCGAGAACACGGCGACGAGCTCTCGCTCGTCACTCGGGCGCAAACAACTGCGCCACAGCACGCTCTCGTCGGCGGCGCCGTCGACTATCTCGTCCCACACGCCGCGATCGTCCTGTCGATGTCTTCGTCCGTGTGCGCGAGCGAGACGAACATCGCCTCGAACTGCGACGGCGCGATGTAGATGCCGGCGTCGAGCAGATGACGGAAGAGCGCGCCGTAGCGATCGGTGTCGCAGCGCTGCGCGTCCTCGAAGTTGCGGACTGAAGCGTCCGTCATGAACAGCGTCAGCATCGCGCCGACCCGTTGCACCACGCCGAAGGATGCGAGACCGTCCGCCAACCGTGCCGATCGGCGCTCGAGCTCCGTGTATACCTGCGGGTCCCGCAGGCGCCGCAGGACGGAGAGCCCGGCCGCGGTCGCGAGCGGGTTGCCGGACAGCGTCCCCGCCTGGTACACGGGGCCGGAAGGAGCGAGCAGGTCCATCGCGTCCGCCCGTCCGCCGAACGCCGCGAGCGGCAGGCCGCCGCCGACGATCTTGCCGAGGATGGTGAGGTCGGGCCGGACGCCGTACAGCTCCTGCGCGCCGCCGCGTGCGACGCGGAAGCCGGTGATCACCTCGTCGAACACGAGGAGCGCGCCCGATGCGTCGCACAACGCGCGCAGTAGGTCGAGGAAGCCGGGCTCCGGCGGAACGACGCCCATGTTCCCCGCGACCGGCTCGACGATGATCGCGGCGAGACCTTCGCCGTAGCGCAAGACAGCCGCGGCGACCGCTTCCGCGTCGTTGTACGGGCACACGATCGTGTCCGCGGTCACGGCGGTCGGCACGCCCGGCGTGGACGGGATGGCCAGCGTGGCGACACCGGAGCCGGCGCTTGCGAGCAGCGCATCGGCGTGGCCGTGGTATCCGCCGGCGAACTTCAGGATGCGGTCGCGCTTCGTGAATGCGCGCGCGAGCCGGAGCGCACTCATCGCCGCCTCCGTCCCGGATGAGACGAGGCGCACGCGCTCGACTGACGGGAGCGCGTCGACGATCTCGGCGGCGAGCTCGACCTCGGCCTCCGTCGGCGCGCCGAAGCTCGTGCCGCGCAACGCCGCGGCCCGCACCGCCTCGACCGTCTCCGGGTCCGCGTGGCCGAAGAGGAGCGGCCCCCACGACAGCACCCAGTCGAGGTAACGGTTCCCGTCGACGTCTTCGAGATAGGCGCCCTCGCCGCGGGCGACGAAGAACGGCTCGTCCAATCCCACCGCCTTCATCGCGCGGACCGGCGAGTTGACGCCGCCGGGAATCAGCTCGAGCGCACGCCGATAGAGATCGGAGCGAGTCGTCAGAGCCAAGCGGCGAGGTCTTTGGTCCAGTAGCTGATGATCAGATCGGCGCCCGCGCGCCGGATCGCCGTCAGCGACTCGAGCGCTGCCTGCCGCTCGTCGAGCCAGCCGGAGCGGGCCGCCGCCTTCACCATCGCGTACTCACCGGAGACGTTGTAGGCGGCGATCGGGGCGTCGAATGCCTCGCGCGCCGCGCGGATCACGTCGAGATACGGAAGCGCGGGCTTGATGATGAGCGCGTCGGCGCCCTCGTCGAGATCGAGCTCGCACTCGCGCAGCGCCTCGCGCACGTTGGCGGGATCCATCTGGTAGCCGCGCCGGTCGCCGAACGACGGCGACGAGCCCGCGGCCTCGCGGAACGGCCCGTAGAACGCGGATGCGTACTTCGCCGCGTACGACAGGATCGGGGTCGACTCGAACGAGTGGTCGTCGAGCGCCTCACGGAGCGCGCGCACGCGCCCGTCCATCATGTCGCTCGGGGCGACCACGTCTGCGCCGGCCTCCGCGTGGCTGACCGCCGTGCGCGCGAGCAACTCGAGGCTGCGGTCGTTGTGCACCTCGCCGTCGACGATCACGCCGCAGTGACCGTGCGACGTGTACTCGCACAGGCAGACGTCGGTGACGAGCACGAGATCGGGGAACTCGGGGCGCAGCGCGCGCAGCGCCTGCTGGACGATCCCGTCCTCCTCCCAGGCGCCGGTCGCCTCCTCGTCCTTCTCGTCCGGGATGCCGAACAGGATCACGGCGCGCACGCCGAGGCGGACGAGATCCTCGACCTCGCGGAGCAGGCCGTCGACCGTCACGCGCGACATCGCCGGCAGCGCCTCGTCGGGCAGCGCCTCAGGCGCGACGAAGAGCGGCATGACGAACTGGTCGAGCGACAGCCTCGTCTCGCGGACGAGGCCGCGCAGCCCGCCGGTGCGGCGGAAACGGCGGAGACGGACTTCGGGAAAGGAGCTCACGCCGAAAGAGTACGCGCGCCCAGGCGGGCCAGCACCCACGAGACCGCGCCGATCCCCACGAGCCAGGCCGCCTCCACGCCGACCACGTGCCACGGGCTCGTGTCGTAGAGCGCGGCGCTGAAGAGCCGGACCGCGTGCGCGAACGGCAGGAAGAGGCTGACCCAGTACGCGAGCGGCACGGCGCCGCGCGGCACGAGGCCGAGGAAGACGACCGGCAGGACGAGCAGGACGGCAAGGAGCGACGCGGTGCGCGCCTCGCGCGCGAGCGCCCCGAGCAGCACACCGCCGGCGCCGACCGCGGCCGCAACGAGGACGACGCCGGCGAGGAGCAGCGGCAGCCGCGACCACGGCTCGCCGCCGGTGATGCCGCCGACGTCGACGACGATCCCGAACACGATCGCGATCGCGGCCCCGAGCACGAGACCGACGGCGGCGGCGAGTGCGACCTTCGACCAGACGAGCTGCCCGAGGGACACGAGGCCGCGACGCAGCCGTCCGATCGTCCCCTCGTCCCGCTCAGCCGCCGTCGCGCCGGCCGCGAGCAACAGCGCGAGGAACGTGACGGTGACCGCGATGCCGTACGACTGCACCTGCGCGGAGAGCAACCACGTGCGGCCGTGCGACTTCGCCTGCTGGAGCGCGATCGGGTTCGCCGTCGCGCGCAGCGCTTCGCCCGTCTGCGCGAGGCCCTCCTTCGCCTGCCGGACGAAGTTCGCGATCGCGGCGACGCGCTTGCTCTGCGGCAGCTTCGCGAGCTCCAACGACGTGCGGTCGAGCCCGAGGACGTCGAACTGCTTGCCGACGAACTTCCCGTGGCCGCCCTGCAGCAGCAGCTTCACGAACGCGAGGTTGGCGGCGATGTAGCCGCCCTGGAGCTTCTGGTTGAGCTGGTAGACGAGCGACTGCACCTGCTGCGTGACGCGCGGAGCAAGACCGCCGCTCCCGGTCTTGAGAATCAGGTGCGGACTGACGACCGTCGTCTCGAGGTCGCCGAGGAAGCCGGGCGGCACGGTGATCGTCGCCACGACCTTGCCGTTGTCGAGCTCGCGCGCGGCCTCTGCGTCCGAAAGGCGCACGAGCGTCACCTGCTTCGCGACGTCGTCGATCACCGTCTGGATGTGGAAGCGATGACCGCCGACGACGATCACCTGCGGCAGGTTGTCGTCGTCGACGAACGCGACCCGGGGCTTCGCCGCCGCGTAGCCGGCGACGAGGCCGACGAGCAGCGCGATGACGATCGGATACGCAACGAGTGCGCCGAGCAGGAGTGGCGAGCGGCGCAGCACGCGCAGATCCTTCCGTAACAGAAGGAGAACGGCGCTCAACCGAAGGCCTCCTCGACCGTGAGCGAGACGACCCGGCCGTCCTGCAGCACGATCGTGCGGGTCGCGTGCTCGATCTCCTCGAGGTTCTGCGTGGCAAAGCACACGGCACCGCCCTCGGCACGCAAGGCGTCCGCAACTTCCCAGACCCGCCGCCGCTGGCCGGGATCGAGGGAGGCGGTCGGTTCGTCGAGGAGCAGTACGCGCGGCTCGCCGAGCAGCGCAAGAGCGACGTTCAGGCGCTGGCGGTTGCCGACGGAAAGCTCGCTCGACGGCCGCTGCGCATCCGGGAGCCCGAACCGTTCGAGCATCTGCGTCGCAGCGGCGCGCGTGTCGCGAACGTTCTCGAGCTGCGCGAACAGCTCGAGGTTCTCGCGCGCGGAGAGGCGCGAGTAATGCGCCGGACGCTGCGGGACCCAGCCGACGCGCGCGTGTGTCTCAACCGTGCCCTCGCTCGGGTCGATGGCGCCAGCGAGGATCGCGAGGAGCGTCGACTTGCCTGCGCCGTTGGCGCCGACGAGCGCGACCGTCTCCCCGGCAGCAAGCTCGAGATCGGTCGGCGCGAGCGCCTCGACGGCGCCGTAGCGGCGTGCGACGCGCAGCGCGCGCAGGAGCGGGGACGTCACGGCGCCGCGGGTGCGGGCGGTGCGTCGGGCGGGAGGATGTCGACGTCGACCGCGATAGGCGCGTCGCTGTCCCACTTCTGGAGCTCGACGCGCTCTGCGAAGAACTCCCACACCGCGCGTGCGGCGGAGAGGAGCGGGAGCGCGACGAGGATGCCCGGAAACCCGTAGATCTCGGCGCCCGCGAGGAGCCCGAAGATGACGAGCAGCGGGTGCAGCCGCAGCGTGCGCCCCATCACGTTCGGGACGACGAGGTGCCCCTCGAGTTGCTGGATGCCGAGGTAGAGCAGCGCCACCCACAGGGCCGAGATCGGATGCGTCACGAGCGCGTACAGCACGGGCGGCAGCGCGCCGAGCCACGGGCCGACGTATGGGATCAGCTCGGTCACACCGGCCCACGCACCGAACAGCAGGGCGTACCTGCCGCCGTGCGGCAGCAGGCCCGTCATCCCGAGAATCCACACCCCCATGCCCGAGCTCGCGCCGATGATGAGCGAGAGCAGGAGCTGGCCCTTCACGTAGCTCGCCAGTGCGTGCTCCATCCGCGTGATCAGCGGCTTGCTTCCCGGGTGCGGTGGGAACCGTCGGTCGACCGCTCCCGCGAGTCGTTGCATGTCGAGCAGCATGTAGATGGACACGACGACGACGAGCAGCGCGCTGAAGAGCAGCGACACGACCGCGAGCCCAGCTCCTTCAGCCCAGTTGAGCGCCTTCGTCGTGTACTTCTCGACGTCCTTCGTCCCGATCGAGTTGAGAAACTTGTTCCCGCTCTTCTCGACGTGGACCTGCTTCAGGTGATGCGCGTTCAGCCAGTGCTGCAGACGGGCGAGATCGTGATTCGCCCCCGTCTCGTGGGTTTGTCCGGAGACGACCGTAAAGTAGTTGTCGATCCGGTGACTGGCAGTGCGCGTCTGCTGCACGACAACAGTCGCCAGAGCGAGGACTGCGAGTGCGAGCGCTGCTGCAAACGCCAAGTAGACGACCGCGACCGCGAGCCCGCGCGGGATCCAGACCCTTCCCAGTCCACGAACGAGCGGATTGAGGAGCAGGGCGATGAGTAGCGCCACGAGGAAGAGGAACACCACGTGACGCACGGCTCCCGCCACGACCCACACGAACACGAGCAGAAGCGGCAGCCCCACCAGCTGCACCCAGCGCGGGATCTCGATCCTCGACGCAGCGGGGCCCGTCGCCATCCGAGCGATCGTATCGCGGGGGTCAGCCGGATTCGGCGGGATTCCTGGGACTGGACGGAGGGCGCTCTGGCCCTCGAATGGGTGGAACCCCGGTTGAACGACCCACTGCCGTCCGATACGGTGCCGGTCGACATGCCGTCCTCGCGTCCCAGCAGGAGGCGGCGCGTCGAACGTCGGGAGGTGCGTGACGCGCGCCGAGCTCGGCGGTTCGCGCTGCTCATCCTGCTTGCCGTTGTCCTCGTCGTGGCCCTCGCTCTCACCGCGTTCGGTGGAGGGGCGTCGAACGACGTCGCGAGGTTGTCCGTCGCACGCTCGATCGCGAACGCCACTCAGCCGTATCCGCAGATCGTCGCCGTGCGCGGCCCCGTGCGCTTGCAGATGCCGGTCACGCAGAGTCAGACGACCGCCATCGGCTACCACTCGGCGAACGACGGCGCGCTCACGCTCGCGCCGCTCGGCCGCCAGGGCAACGAGGGCGTCGTCCAGCGCGTGTTCCACGCAGTCTTCGGCGGGTCCGGCGGGCATCCGGTGTGGTACCGGCTCGACGGCGGCGCACTCTCCGCGCTCGACGTCGGCGCCTCACCCGGGACCGACGTGTACTCACCGGTGGACGGGACCGTTGTCGGCATCGCACCCTTCGTCGTCGCCGGACGGCACTTCGGCTCGCAGATCGACATTCAGCCGCAGAACGCGCCGTCGCTCGTCGTCACGCTCACGCAGCTCCGCCCCGACGCAGCCCTTCGCGTCGGCAACGACGTCGTCAGCGGCCGCACGAAGGTCGGGATGGTGATCGACCTGTCGCGCGTCGAGCGCCAGGCGCTCGCGCGCTACACGAACGACGCGGGCGACCACGTCTCGATCGAAGTGCGCGCGTCCGCAGCATTGGCGCTCAACTGAGGATCCTCTTCCTCGCCGACGTGTTCGGCGCGCCCGGCCGGCTCGCGGTCGAGGAGCGACTGCCCGGCCTGCGCAACGAGCTCGACATCGATGTCTGCATCGTCAACGGCGAGAACATCGCCGACGGAGCGGGCATCACCGGCAAGCTCGCCGACCGGCTGCTCGCCGCAGGCGCCGACGTGATCACGCTCGGCAACCACGCGTTCAGGCGCGACGGCATCGGCGCGTACCTCGCGACGAGCGAGCTCGTGATCCGTCCCGCGAACGCGGGGTCGCAGCTTCCCGGCCGCGGCCTCGCGGTGGTCGAGGCGCGTAACGGCGTCCGAGTAGCGGTCATCAACCTGCTCGGCAACCTGTTCATCGACGCGGCGATGTCTCCGTGGGAAATGGTGGACGAGCTCGTCGACGAAGCGCGCGCTCAGGCGCCGGTCGTCGTCGTCGACTTCCACGCCGAGGCGACGAGCGAGAAGATCGCGCTGACGCGCTGGCTGGACGGACGCGTCACCGCTGTCATCGGGACGCACACGCACGTGCAGACGAACGACGCGCGCATCCTCCCGGGCGGGACCGCAGCGGTCAGTGACGCCGGGATGACCGGACCGCACGACTCCGTGATCGGCGTGGTCGCCGAGCTGGCGATCCGCCGCATGCGCACGCGCCTGCCCGTGCGCTTCCAGCCGGCGGAAGGCGACGTCAGGATCGAAGGAGTCGTCGTCGACTGCACGGACGACGGCCGCGCGGAGCGGATCGAGCTGCTGCGCGTGAACGTCTGACTCACGACCGGAATGAGTTAGCTCTAGACGTCCTGGCGAAGCCGACACCAGAGGCCCGAGCTAACGCGAAGCGTTAGCGGAGGCCGCACCAGCGCAGAACAAAGCCGTCGCCAACACTCATAAGAGGATGCGGGCTTCGCCCGCGTCCGCTCCCGCGAAGCGGGAACCTTCACAAGGCGGAAGTGCGTCAGCACTTTCGCCTTAGCCGGGGGCGGCCCAGTGGCGGAAGTCCATCTGCTGCGCGGGGACACGCGCCCGCCTGAGCGTCGCGGGCGCGAGGACGGTGATAGCGGCGAAGGGGAAGAACCACGGGATGTACGTGTAGAGCCAGTACGTCTGGACGAGCTCGAAGCCGGCCAGGAGCGCCGCGGTGAGAGCGGCGAGCTGGAGCGGCGACTTGCGCCGCGGGACGAACGCGACCGCGACCGCGCCGATGACGAGCAGCACCTGGAGCGCGCGCTGAACGAGGTGCAGGTTCGGCAGCCCGCGCGCGTGGTACTGCTGCCAGTCCCACAAGGAGAACGGCGAGTCACGGCCGATCTGCCACGCGACCGTGCGGTCCCAGAAGACGCGGAGCTCGTGCAGCGGGCTCGGTTCGAGGAAAACGACGGAGAAGACAGCCACGGTGGTCACCGCGAACGCGAGCATGAACCGCAGCGACGGACGCCGGTCGGGATACGTCGCCCACAGCGGCGCGACGATGAGCGACGCGAACTTGCTCCACCCGGACAGCGCGCCGAACACGCCGCGACCGGCCGGCGACGACGCGAGCCAGAAGCCGAAGATGAGGAAGCAGGGCATGATCGAGTCGTTCGTGTTCGAGTTGGACGCGTACTGCGTGAACGGATAGGCGGCCCACGCGAATGCGAGCATCGCTGCCAGTCGCGCACCTCCGAAGCGCAGGCCGACGAGGAAGAGCCCGAGCATCGACAACAGGTCGAACAGGATCGACGTGAAGTGCACGGAGGGAAGGCTGTCCCACTTGCCGCTCCAGCCGAACGCGAGGTAGCCCGGGATGTACGCCTCGTACGCCGTCGGCCCGTACGTGTCGCCCTGCGGGTTCGCCGACTCGCAGCGGCCGTTCGTCTGGATGCGGTCGCGGATCTCGCCGGAACTGTCAGCCGGACCGCAGGCGGGGCGGCTGTCCTCGACCGGGAAGTTCCCCCACGGCGCCTGCCCCTGAGAGACGATGCGCTGCGCGCCGATCACGCCCGAGTAGCCGACGTCGATGACGTTCGACGCCTCGACGTTGAGTCCGACGCGGAAGCCGGCGAGGAAGACGGCAGCCGCGAGCAGGAGCCACGTCGGCCAGAGCGCGCGCGACCCGGAGCCGCGACCGGTCACGCCGACCCAGATCCCGCGCCCGATCACCCAGATGAGCGCCGGATAGAAGAGCGGAACGGCGGTGAAGACGTTCCCATGGTTGAAGTACCAGAGCGACGCCGTCGGCGACAGCAGCATGATGAGGTCGAGGTTCCGGAGCGACAGCGGCCGCCGGAAGTTGCCGAGCCCGATCAGGAACGCCGCGCAGAACGCGCCCCAGATCCACGGACTGTTGATCTTGTCGCCGCCGAACGCGCCCTTGACGCCACGCAGCATCCCCCACGCCACCTGCGGCCCGGTCCAGAGGCTGACGACTGCGCCGCTCGTGTCGTCGACGGTCCCTTCCACCACCTCGCCCGCCTTGCTCCACCAGATCTTGACCGTCCACTGGTGCGTGGTCGCGTCGTACGTCTCCTCGTCGGTGAACCCGGTCTTCGGGTAGCGCGCGAGCCACGCTTTCGCCTTGGGGTTGCTCTTGACGATCGCGAGCGCTTGCCCCTTCGTCAGCCGGGCGACGTTCGCGGTCGGGGCGAACGGCGTCTGGATGAGGTGGCCGTGCGCGTCGTAGACGGGCGACGTGACGGTCGTCGCGGCGCGGGCGGCAGGCACGAGGGCAAACGCGCAGGCAAGAACGACGAGGAGACGGCGCGCCAACGCCGCCAAGGCTAGATCCTCACTCGGCGTGTGTGTGCCGGAACGACCAGAGCTTGTTGCCGACGAAGTTCAGCGGCGTGACGACGACGATCGCGATCGCCTGGCCGACGAGCTTCCCCGCGCCGACCGAGATGAGCAGGTCGAGCACGAGGAGGTTCGTGCCCAGCGATCCGAGCGAGACGACGAAGAAGCGCATGCCCTGCGCGGCGACACCGCGGCGCCGGTCGCGGAACGTCCAGAGGCGGTTCCACGTGTAGTTGCTCGTGACGGCGACGAGGAACGACCCGGTGGCCGCGAGGAGGTAGTGCAGCCCGAGATGCAGGAGCCCTGCGTAGACGCCGAGGTTGATCGCGTATCCGACCGCCCCGACGACGCAGAACTTGCCGAGCTGCTCCCAGTTGTGCCGAGCGCGGAGTGCACCGGTGACGACCATCACGGACACGGTACGGTCAGGCCGCGGTCGCCGCCGAGGCGGCGAACGAGGAGCCCGCGGCCAGGATGCGATTGCGCCGTCCGTCCAGCTCCAACTCAAGCTCGATCACATCGCCGTTCGGGACGACCCACATGTCTACCAGCGTCCCTGCCGGAGCGCCGCCGCGTTCGATTTGGGTGCCGAGGAGCGACCGGAACGAGGCGCCCCGCTTGCGATAGAAGCCGATGTCGTCGAGCAGCATCAGCGCCGAGGCGACGGCGATGACGTCCTCGGCCGGCTGCGACGCGGCGAAGGGCAGGAAGCGCGGAGCCTCGTCGCCGCTTTCCACCACGAAGCCGAGGAGACGACGGCCGGCAGCATCGAGCAGGAGGTCGACAGGCCGCCCGAGGAGGATGCCGTGCAGCCGAACGGGAGTGCCGACCAGACCGGCCGCGGAACGTGACCCCATGGCGACATCCTTCCTGTCCGAGTGGACGCTGGGCAAACGCGACCGGGAATCAGCGCCCGTCGAACCCCTCGGCGCCGATGAGCGGCACGAACCGGCAGGGCACTGTCCGGAGCACCGCCGGGCCTTCGGGCGTCCGCACGACCACCTGGAGGAGCTGTTCCCACCGGTTCCCGACGGGCACGACGAGGCGGCCGCGCATCTCGAGCTGCTCGTACAAGGCCTCGGGCAAGTTCGGCGCGGCGGCCGCGACCGCGATCGCGGCGAACGGCGCGTGCTCCGGAAGGCCGCGGCTGCCGTCGCCGACGTGCACGTGCACACGGTCGCCGTACCCTGCAGCGTCGAGCAGCTCGCGCGCGCGGTCGGCGAGCGCCGCGATCCGCTCGATCGAGTGCACCTCGCCCCCGAGCTCGGCAAGCACCGCGGCCTGGTAGCCGGAGCCGGTGCCGACATCGAGGACGCGTTCAGTGCCGTGCAGCCCGAGCTCCTCGCAGATGCGCGCCACCATGTACGGCTGCGAGATCGTCTGACCCTCGCCGATGGGCAGCGCCGCGTCGGCGTACGCACGGCCGTGCAGCTCGGGCGGCACGAACAGCTCGCGCGGAACGCGTTCCATGGCGGCGAGCACGCGCTCGTCGACGATGCCGCGCGCGCGCAGCTGTCGTTCGACCATCACGTGACGCTCAGCGAGCATCGGCGGTGACGCCGACGCCGAAGTGCTCGCGCACCGCGGGCGTGATGTCCGTGATGCGGCTGATCTCGGCGTCGACGCCGATCGTGAGCAACGGAACGGTCGAGTCGCCGGCCACGAGCGAGCCGTGGCTTCCGCCGCCCGCGTGGTGGCGTCCGCCGAGATCCGTGAACTCCCACCCTTCGGTCGCGGACACGAGCAGCTCGCCGGCATTGGGGTTCGCCAGCGCCGACCAGGAGCGTGCGAGCGCGTCCGGATGGTCGAGGATCCCCACATCACCGGCCGTCTCCCAACTGTCGCCGGCGGGGCGGAAGCGGAGCTCCTCGCCCTCGCGCCGTGCGACCGCGTCCTCGCCCTCGCGGCGCAAGGTCACCTCGACCGACGGCTCCGTGTCCAGCAGTGCGGCGAGCGCAGCCGCGTCCACCCGCGCACTCCGGCGCAGATAGACCTGCCCGGCCCGGTTCGACGCCGTGACGATGACGTCACGCTCGAGCGACACGAACGGCGTTTGCAGCCGGGCGGTGCGCTCGACCGTCGTCTGCCCGTGATCCGACGCGAGCACGACCGCGTAGCGCTCGAGGAACGCGTCGCCGCCACCGGCTGCGTCGAGCAGGCTCTGCACGGCTGCGTCCGTCCGCGCGAGCGCGACGTCCTCCGCGCCGTCTGGACCGTGCACGTGCGACGAGTAGTCGAAGTCGGAGAGGTAGTAAGCGAGGAAGTCGAAGCCGTCGCGCGTCACGAGCCAGCGTCCGACCGCGGAGGCGTACGCGTCGGTCGATCCGCCGGCGCGGTTGTGCACCGCGAACGGCGCACCCGTCTGGTCGGACTCGAACAGGCCGTAGAAGTAGAACCGCTTCGGGCCATACGCCGGCTTCGTCACCCACGGCAGCGTGGGCAGGTAGCGCGTGCGGCCGCGGTAGCACGTGATGTTCACCGCTGCGGCGACGAGGCCGGCGTCGTCGATCGCCTCGTACACGGTGGTCGCGTCGGGCGAGAGGTGCTGCTGATTGATGTTGTAGATCGTGTCGGTGAGCGACTGCGTGATGCCTGCTGCGCGCACCGCCGAGAACGACGACCCGTACTCGACGATGCGCCGCTCGCCGCGATGCCACCAGACGAGGTGGGGGATGTGATGCACGCCGGGGCCGGCGCCGGTCGCGATCGACGACAGGCACACCGGTGTCAGCGAAGGGAACACCGACGTGCCGCGGCGGTAGTCGCCGTGCGCGGCGAGGAACGCGAGCGCCGGCGCGCGACCGTCGGCGGCGCGCTCGAACGCCTCGGGCGTCATCCCGTCGACGACGATGAGGACGAGCTTCTTCGCGGGCAAACGTCAGTCCTTGGCGAGCGTGCGAAGTCCTGCGTACGTCTCGGGCGCGCGACGCCTAAGTCGGACGGCGAGGAGCGGAAGTGCGATCGCCTCGAGGTACCCGAGCGCCGGCACCCAGGCGAGCCCGTCCGCAGCAAGCGCAGCTCCCGCCACGATGACGGCGGTCCCACCCCTCGTCCCGCCGCGGCGCAACGCGCCGCGCACGATCTGGAAGGCGCCGGCCGAGCCCAGCGCGCCGCCGACGACTCCGGCGACGATGTCGCCCCAGCCACCCGACTGCCAGGCGTCGATCCCATAGCCGAGAGCGGCGCCGGCGACTGCGGCGAGGACGGCAACGCCGACGAGCGCAACCCGCAACGCCCCGGCGAACAACACGCCGGCGGCCGCGCCGAGCCCGGCCGCAACGCCGATCCAGTACCAGGCGCCCATCGTCGTCAGTGTAGTGACGTACCTCCTGGGGCCGATCGCGCGTTGTAGTCGTGATGGAACGCTCAGTTCTCGTTTTCTTCACCTCACAGCGATCCGGCCCGGCCCGGCGCATGGAGAGCCTGCTCGCGCACATCGCCCGCAAGGAGCGCGAGCATCTCGCGGTGAAGAAGGTCGACGTCGACGAGCGGCCCGACATCGCCGCCCGCTTCCACGTCGGCACCGTGCCGGCGCTCGCGCTCGTGCAGAACCGCCGCATCGTCGCTCGTCTCGACGGGCGCGTAACGACGCCGCGAATCGAAGAGATGCTCGATTCGCACCTACGCGCGATCGCGTAGGCGGGCGATCACCGCCAGACCGAAGTCGGCGGCGCGCTTGCCGTCGATCACGCGGTGGTCGAACGTGACCGAGACGTTCCCCATTCGCCGTGCGACGATCTCGCCGTCGCGCACGACGATGCGGTCCTCGATGCGATGGATGCCGAGGATCGCAACCTCCGGATGGTTCAGCAACGTCGTCGTGAAGAGCCCGGCAGAGCGGCCCGCACTGGTCACCGTGAAGGTGCCGCCGCGGAGGTCATCGGGCGGGAGCGTTCCGCCGTGCGCTGCTTCGGCGAGGCGGCGGACGTCGGCGTCAAGCTCTTCGAGCGTCCGCGAGTCACAGTCGCGCACGACCGGGACGACGAGCCCCTGCTCGGTCTGCACGGCGATGCCGATGTCGTAGCGGTCGAGGTACACGAGGTCGCCGTCCTCGACGCGCGCGTTCAACTCGGGGAACTCCTGCAGCGACACCGCGCATGCCTTCAGCACGAGCGGCACGAGCAGCTTCAGGTCGACACCGGTGAAGTCGCACTCCTCGACCCACGTGACCGTGGGCACCGAGTGCGCCTTCGTCAGGTGCTCGAACATCTGCCGCCTGATCCCGCGGATCGGCTCGCGGCGTCCTTCCTTCGGACCGGCGGCGCCGCGCACGTCCTGCTCCGTGATCCGCCCCTGCGGCCCGGTACCGGTGAGCGCGTCGAGGTCGACGCCGAGCTCTTTGGCAAGACTCCGAACAAGTGGCGTAGCACGGGCAGGTACCTGGTTCGGCGCAGCCGTACCAGGTACCGGTCTTTCGCCTCCACCACCGATGACGACGAGCACCGTCCCGACCGGAACGACCTCGCCCTCGCCGACGAGGATCTTCGACACCGTGCCTGCTGCGGGCGACGGGATCTCGACCGTCGTCTTGTCGGTCGCGATCTCGACGAGCGGGTCGTCCTCGGCGATCTCCTGGCCCTCGGCGACGAGCCAGCGCGCGATCTCCCCCTCGGTCAGGCCCTCACCGAGGTCGGGCAGCTTGAACTCATAGCTCACGCGCGGAGTATGGCGTGAACGCCCTTCGCCACGTTGACGACCTGCGTCACGTGCAGGTCGACCGAAACGCTCGCAAGCGCAAGCGCTTCGGCTCGCGAGATCGCGAGCTCGCGCTCCATCAGGTCGAGCATTGTCGCGGTGGCAAGTGACGCGGCGGCGTCGAGATCCTCATCGAAGCCGAAGGCGATCCAGGCGTCGTCGGTTCGCGCGATCGGCATGCGCAGATCGAGGTCGCTCACGTCGAGCGTCAATGTCGCGCGCTCGAGCGGGCACTCGATCGCGGTTCCCGAGACCTCGCCGTCACCCTGCGCGCCGTGGCAGTCGCCGGCCATCAGCAGTGCGCCGTCGACCGGGATCGGGAGATAGAGCGTCGTGCCGGCGACGAGCAGCTTGCAGTCGATGTTCCCGCCCCAGCGCCGCGGCGGGATCGTCGAATGCTTTCCCGGGTCGGGCGGCGACATGCCGATGACGCCGAGGAACGGCGCGGATTGGACAGCGTGCGTCCGCATGCGCCATGTGTCGCCATCGAGCTGCCACTCGAAGCGCTCGCCATCCCCGAACGTCTCGCCCCAACCGCGCGGCGTCACCTCGTCGACGCGGACGACGAGCGTCTGGCCTGCGCGTGCGCCGCGTACCTCGAACGGGCCGGCGAGCGCGTGGCCGCCGCCCTCCGGCCGCGTCGATTCGTCACCAGGGTCCCAGTGCCATCCCGCGTTGAACGCGTGGAACGAGACGGGCTCTCCCGGCGCGACCGAGGCTTCCGGCTCGTAGTCGAGGCAGAAGAAGCCCTTCACGCCGGCGGCTCCTGGATCCACGCGTCCGGCGGCGCGATGAGGACGCGCATGCCGATCCGCCGTCCCTCGTCGTCGCGGAACTCCCAGATCGCGACCGCCTGCTCGTCGCCGCGCAACTCCGGCGCGAACGTCGCCGGCACATAGCCCGCCTGCACGCGCCGGTCGACGTCCCAGATCCCGACCGCGTCCGGATCGTGCTTGTTGTCCGGCTCGGGGACGAGCGCCACGCGGCGCCCGGGCGCGAACGCGTCGTCCTGGATCGCCTCCGAACGGTGCGAGACGCCGGCGACCTTCACCACGAGCAGGCGCGGATCGCGGAACGACATCGCCTCGCCCGTCGCCGCGTTGCGCAGCCAGAAGCCCGACTCGCCGGGCTCGAGCCAGATGCGCAGACGCTCAGAACTCAAGGAGGCGCCGGACCGCGTGCGAGATTCGCTCGACCGACGGCATGTATGCGTCCTCGATCTTCCAGTACGGATAGGGGACGTCGAAGCCGGTGACGCGGAGCACGGGCCCGCGCAGGTCGAGGATGGCCTTCTCGGCGAGGATGGCCGCGAGCTCGGCTCCAAAGCCGACCGTGCGCGGCGCCTCCTGCACGATCACGACGCGGCCCGTCTTCCCCGCGGATGCGAGCAGCGCCTCCTCGTCCAGCGGACGCAGCGAGCGCACGTCGAGCACCTCGCACGAGACCTCGCCCTGAAGCGCCTCCGCCGTGCGCAGGCACATCGGCACCATGGCGCCGTAGGCGACGAGCGTGACATCGGTTCCTTCACGCGCAATGCGAGCCTTGCCGAGCGGGACGACGTGCTCGCCGTCCGGAACCTCGCCGCGCTCGGTGCGATAGATCACCTTCGGCTCCAGGATTACCACCGGATCCGGGTCGCGGATCGCGGCCGCGAGCAGCCCCTTCGCGTCCGCCGGCGTGGACGGGATCGCAACTTTGATCCCGGGCGTGTGCACGTAGTACGTCTCCGGGGAGTCGTCGTGGAGCTCCGGCGCGCGCACCCCGCCGCCGTACGGCATGCGCACCGTGATCGGGAACTCCATCGTTCCGCCCGTGCGCCACCGGTAGCGGCCCACGTGGGTGATCAGCTGATCGAGACACGGATACGAGAACGCGTCGTACTGCATCTCGCACACCGGCCGCCACCCCGCCATGCACAACCCCACCGCGGCGCCGAGGATCCCGGCCTCCGCGAGCGGCGTGTCCACGCAGCGGTTCTCGCCGAAGCGGTCGCGCAAACCCGCGGTCGCGCGGAACACGCCGCCGGCACGGCCGACGTCCTCGCCCAACACCATCACCGACTCGTCACGCGCCAGCTCGACGTGCAACGCGTCGTTCACCGCCTCGACGAGGAGCTTCTCAGTCAATCCAGCCCTCCCGCAGGTTCGGCGGCGGAATGACATACGCGTTCTCGAACAAGAGGTCGGGATCGGGATCGGGCTCGGCTTCCGCGGCCGTGATGCCTGCGCGCATCGCGTCCGCCGCCTCCGACTTGACCTCGGCCTCGAGCTCGTCGCCGAGAACGCCGAGGCGGCGAAGGTAGCGCTCGTACCGGCCGAGGCACTCGTTCTTCTTCTCCTGCTCGACGCGCTCGAGGTCGATGTACGCGCGCGGATCGTCCGCCGTCGCGTGCGGCGCGGCGCGATACGTCACCGCCTCGATGAACGACGGCCCCTCACCGGCACGTGCGCGCTCTACCGCCTCACGCGTCGCCTCGTACACGGCTAGCACGTCCCCGCCGTCGACGCGCATGCCCGGCATGCCGTAGCCGACCGCCTTGTCCGCCAGCGTCTCGGCGCGCGTCTGCGCCGACAGCGGCGTCGAGATCGCCCACTGGTTGTTGTTGCAGAAGAGGATGAGCGGCGCCTGCATGACGGCGGCGAAGTTCGCGCCCTCGTGGAACGCGCCCTCGCTTGTGGCGCCGTCGCCGAAGTACACGATCGCGCACGCGCTCTCGCCCTTCAGCTTCTTCCCCCACGCGAGTCCTGCGGCGTGCGGCACATGCGTCGCGATCGGCACGCAGATCGACGCGACGTTGTACTCGGACGGGTTCCACCAGCCGGCGGGATGGCCGCGCCACCAGTGCAGAACCGTCGCCGGCGGCATCCCGCGCAGCAGGCCGATCGCCGACTCGCGATAGCTCGGGAAGATCCAATCCTCGCGCGCGAGCGCGCGCACGGAGCCGGCCTGCATGGCCTCGTGATTCCAGAAGATCGCGTACGTCCCGATGCGGCCCTGCCGGTGGTAGACGAGCGAGCGCTCGTCGTACGTGCGCAACAGCACCATCGAGCGGTAGAGGTCGAGCAACTCCTGCTCGCCGACGCCGTCGAGCTCGCGGTCCTCGTCGATGACGCGACGAAGGTCGTGCTCACCGGGCGCAACCCTGACCATCGAGCTGAAGCCTAGTGCTCGACTCCCTCGCGGTGCAGCCAGCCGGCGAGCGACGGGAAGAAGCGCGGATCGAGCCCCGGCGACCGCGGGAGGCTCGACAGGAGGCCGTCCGGCAACTGGATCGGCGTGTGCGCGGTGGGCAGCACGAACCAGCTGAAGTCGTGCCCGGGTTTCAACGCGGTGAGCCGCTCGACGCAGAGCTCGGTGGGGACGTTGCGATCGTCGGAGCCAAACATCCAGAGCACCGGGATCGTCAGCGCACGGAGCGACGGAACCGGGTCGAAGCCGGACCGTCCGGCTGCTCGTACCTGCGCCAGCATCTGCGCCCGCGTGCCGCTCGGCGGCGACTCCGACTCGCCCGCCAGCGATCCCCAAAGATCGCTCTCGCCGACCGTCACCGACGGCCCGGAGTTGAGGATCGCCCAGCGCACGGCAGGCTCGCGCGCCGCTGCGAGCGGAACGATCCATCCCGCCTGGCTGTCCCCCCACAGACCGACGCGGGACGGATCGACCCCGGGCAGCTTCGCGAGGAACCGCACCTCGATCTGAGCGTCCCGCGCCAGCACATCGATGGTCGCGGTGCTCGCGACCTCGCCCGGATAGCTTCCACCCGATTCCCCGACGCCACGCTTGTCGTCCGCGAGGACGGCGACGCCGCCTAGAGCCAGTGCCATCGTGAAGACGTCGAACTCGTCGCGGGTGCTCGGTCCAGAGCCGTGCACCATCGCGACGGCGGCGAACGGCACGTGTCCCGCCGGAAGCGTGAGCGTCGCCGCGTCGGTGCCGACGCGCACCTCGCGCTGCCGCAGCGCCATGCGCGCGTAGTGCGTTCCTCTCCAGGTGAAGCCGGACGCGTCTGGAGCAATCGCGCCGTCGCCGCTCGTGTCGCCGAGCCGGACGCCGACCGTCAGTGCAGCGCCGATTCCGTGCATCGCCCCGGAGGGGAGCTCGACGAGCATGGCCGGCGCGCCCAGCGGATGCACGATCGCCGCCTCGGCGCCGGTAACGCTGCGGTAACCGCCGAGGAGCGGCAGGAGGCGCGAGAGCCCCCGGCGGAGAGTGAAAGTCCCGTGCAACCGACCCTGACTCACCGTGCCGATCAGCCGTGCACCACTGACGACGCCGGCGAACGCGACCTTCTGTGGAAGCCCGGGAAACGTGAAGCGAACCCGCGTGCCGTTGACGAGGAGCGCCACCGACGTCGCGCCCGAATGTCCCGGCCCGAGTGAAACGGTCGCGGTACTGCCGTGGGCTTGCACGACGATCACGACGGGAGCCGCGGAGACCGGCAGCGCATACGTGCCCGTCCAGCTCACCGCCGTTGCGATCATCGCGGTGCGCGCGCAAGCGAGCGGAAGACGCCGTCTGCCCACTCGAGATCGGTCTCCGCACGTGCGATGCCGAGACGGAGCAGGTGATGGTGGTACCAATCGTGGCTGCGATTCGTGTTCGTCGGCTCGATCAGCCGATAGACTGCGAGCCGCGCCTGCGTGTCGTCGCGAAATTGCTCCAGGTGCGCGCGCAGCACCTCGGGCGTGGCGAGGCCGCCCACGAAGAGCTTGAGGAAGAAGCTCTCGGTCGCGCCCGGCTCGACAGTCGTGAGCCATCCATGAAGCGCGCGCTTGCCCTCGCGCGTGATCGTGTACAGCTGCTTGTCGGGCCGCGCCGCCTGACTCACGTGCCGGCTGCGCGCGAGCCCGCCGCGCTCGAGCCGCGGCAGTACCGCGTAGAGCCCGCTTCGCGCGGGTGCCCACACGTGTGCGATCGATTTCGTGACCAGCTTCAGCAGCTCGTAGCCGGACCGTTCGCCCTCGATGGCGAGCAGCGCGAGGACCGCAGCCTCGGTCGTCGTCAGCTCCGTGACAGCCTTCTTCACCCGCGTCGTCATGCGACTGACGCCAGGACGTAGTGCACCGGCCCGATGCCTCGCAATGGGAAGTCGACAGGCCCGCTCTCGATTGCATGCAATCCGACGGCGGCGAGCCTCGGCGCCATGGCCTCGAGGTCGAAGCCGCCGCCGTGCACGGCGCCGTGACCGGTATCGACGATGAATACGCGCCCGGTCGCCTTCACAACACGCCGTAGCTCTCGCGCCGAGTCGTGCAAAGCGTCGTGGGAGAGGTGATGGAGCACAAACGAACTCAGCACAACGTCGAAGCTTTCGTCCGGATACGGCAGCGACTCGCCCGTGCCGAGCTCGAACACCACGCCGAGTCCGGCGCGGCGCGCCTTCTTGCGCGCCCGCGCCAGCAGGTCGGCCGACGGATCGAGACCGTGCACGGACGCCGCGCGACGCGCTGCCGCCATTGCGAGCGTGCCGGTGCCACAGCCGACGTCGAGAACGGACTCGCCCGACGTAACGCGCGCGAGATCGAGCTGCTTGTCGCGAAATGCCGCCTCCCGGCCACGCGCTGCCAACCAGAGCATGAGGTCGTAGCGCAACGGGCTCGGCATCTGCATGCGAGCCACGCTACTACTCCTGCATGGATTAGTCCAGTATGGACTAGACGAACACGGAGACGGCGCCGCGCTCTGCCTCGAAGACGGCCTCCCGCACGTCGCCGAGATCCTCGCCATCTGCTTGCAGCGCCATCGGCGCGTCGCACACGATCTCCAACCGGTCGAGGTCGTGGCCGTACAGCGTTTCCCGCCGTCCGCGCACGTGCCCGGAGAGGATCGACAGCGCCGTGGGCACGAGCGTCCGGCGGCGGACGCGGACGGGCGCGACGAGATCGAGGCCGAGCTCGAACTGCGCTTCCGACGCGATCGGCAGCGGCAGTCGCTTCACGTACGTGTACGGGCTGCCGTTGGCGACGAACGCGAATGCGGCGCGGCCGTATCCCTTCACCTCGAGCGCGGGCTCCATGTGCCCGTGCCGGGCGCCGAGCGAGCGGACGACCGAGATCGCGAACGCGAGATCGCCCGGACGCTTGCCCTCGTCGGTGCGGCCCATGCGGTCGACGCGCCTAACCGCCTCCGCATCGATGCCGATTCCGGCCCCGAACGCGAAGCGGCGGCCGTTCACGCGACCCACGGTGATGCGCCGCGTCCGCCCGGCCTCGATCGTCACTGCGAGCCGGCGCGCAGCGTGGGTCGGGTCCGGCGGCATGCCGAGCGCACGCGCAAGAACGCTCGTCCCTCCACCCGGCAGGAAGCCGATCGGCACGTCGCGCACGAGCCCGTTGAGTGCCTCGTTGAACCCTCCGTCGCCGGAGAAGACGATGATCGCCTCGGCACCGCCGTCGACCGCTGCGGTGACGAGCTCCGTCGCGTGGCCCGGACGCTCGGTGAGCTGGACGGTCAGCTCGACGACACGCTCGAGCTCGGCCTGCACGGCTGCGAGCTTCGCCTGCGTGACTCGCGTGGCGAACGGATTGACGACCAGCGTGACGGGAGTCAGGGCCATCAGTGAATCACGGAGTCGCGTAGCCGCGCATTCCGTCCACGAGGAGAGCGGTGAAGCGATCGGCGAGCCCGTCGGTGTCCGGGCCAGGCCGAAGCCATGTGTACGCCCAGTTCACGGCCGAGAGCGCGAGGAGGGCGGCGGTGGCGTCGTCGAGGTCGGTGCGCAGCTCGCCGCGCTCGCGGCCTTCGCGGAAGAGTGCGCGGAACCGCTCCTCGTACCGCCGCCGCTCGGCGATGAACTCGTCCCGCCGCTCGCCTTCGAGGTAGCGCCACTCCCGGATGAAGACGGTGGCCACGTCGAGCTGCTCCGAGACGACGCGCAGGTGCGCGCGCAATGCAGCGCGGATGCGGTCGACGACCGGACCTTCCTCGGGAACGGTGTCGAGCCCGGCGTGGAACGCGGCCGCGCCTTCGCTCGCCACCGCCCAGAGCAGGTCGGCCTTCGACTCGATGTGCGCATAGAGGGAGCCCTTCTGGACACCGAGGGCCTGGGCGAGATCGCCGATCGAGGTGCCGTGGTAGCCCTTCTCGGCGAAGAGCCGGGCGGCGGCGCGCGTCAACTCGGTCCGGCGGGTGCTCATCTAGACTTAGGCTAACGATCGTTCGGTCCGAAGGGAGCCATGGCTGCCGTAGAGATACCCCAGGATGAGCAGGCATTTCTCGCCTACGTCCAGGCTGGCGGCCAGGTGGAGACGGCCGACTGGATGCCGGACGACTACCGGGCGAAGCTCGTGAAGTTCATCGAGATGCACGGCAACTCCGAGCTCATGGGCGTCCTGCCCGAGCGCGAGTGGATCCTCCGTGCGCCGACGCTCCAGCGCAAGCTCGCGCTCACGGCGAAGGTGCAGGACGAGGTCGGGCACGCGCAGCTCATCTACCGCGTCGTTGAGGACCTCGGCAAGCCGCGCGAGCGCTGCCTCGCCGATCTCGTCGACGGGAAGGCGAAGTTCCACAACGTCTTCCATTACCCGACGAAGACTTGGGGTGACGTCGGCGTCATCGCGTGGCTCGTCGACGCCGCGGCGATCATCAGCCAGAAGGCGCTGCTCAAGTGCTCGTACGCGCCGTACGCGCGGATCATGAAGAAGATCTGCTGGGAGGAGTCGTTCCACATCCTCCACGGCCGCGACGTCATCCTCGCCATGGTCACCGGCACGCCGGCGCAGTTCGAGCTCGTGCAGGAGGCACTGAATCGGTGGTGGGGCCCGTTGATGCAGTTCCACGGCAACCCGATCCCGAAGGAAGAGGACCCGATGTACCTGTGGCGCATCAAGTCGCAGGGAAACGAGGAGGCGCGGCAGCAGTTCCTCGAGGGCTACGTGCCGCAGATCTGGGAGCTCGGGCTCACGGTTCCCGACACGAAGCTGCGGCGCCGCGACGACGGAGTGTGGGAGTACAGCGAGCCCGACTGGGACGAGCTCATGCACGTCGTCACCGGGCATGGGCCGAAGACCGACGAGCGGCTCGCGTTCCGCCGCCGGTTCCTCGACCAGGAGCAGTGGGTGCGCGACGCGGTTCTCGTCGCATGATCTACGAGGTCTTTCGCCGAGAACGGAAAGGCCAGGCGTTCGAGCACGCCGGCTCGGTCGTCGCGCCCGACACGGAGTTTGCCGAGGCGTGGGCGCGCGAGCAGTACGGGCGCCGCGGTGAGTCGGTCGCGCTGTGGCTCGTCCCGCGTGACGCCATCCACGACGTCGAGGACTGGGCGGACGAATTCGACCTCAAGTACCGGCGCGTCGACGGCTACTCGATCAAAGCGCGGTTGAAGGAGGCCCGTGAACGAGCTGCTGCTCGGGCTGGCTGACGACGAGCTCGTCATCGGCTGGCGCGACTCGGAGTGGACGGGCATCGCGCCGCTGCTCGAGGAGGACGTCGCGTTCTCGTCCATCGCGCAGAACGAGATCGGGCACGCACGCGCCGTGTACGAGCGGCTCACCGACGACGCGGACGCGCTCGCGTTCGACCGGCCGCTGGACGAGTACCGCTGCGCGCCGCTCGTCGAGCTGCGGCTGCTCGACTGGGGGCGCACGATCGCGCGCCGCTGGCTGTACGAGGTCGCGGACGAGATCCGCATCACCGCATTGATGGAGGATCCCGACGTCGGCGGGCTCGCGGCGAAGATCAACCGCGAGGAGGCGTACCACCGCATGCACGCGGAGATGTGGCGCGAGCGGCTGCGTGACGAGCCGCGCTTCCGCGACGCGGTGACCGAGCTGTGGCCGTACGCGCTCGGCGTCGTGCTTCCCGCGCAGCGTGAGGAGCTCGCGGCGCGTGTCGGCCTCGACGAGGTCGAGGCGGTCGAGCGCGGCTTGCACACGGACGACTTCGCGCCGCTGTGGGACGAGATGACGATGGTGCGCCGCTCGGCGCCGGTCGGCTCGCAATGGTGACCACCGAGCAGGTGTGGGCGGCGCTCGAGGAGATCCCCGATCCGGAGATCCCGGTCGTGTCGCTCGTCGACCTCGGCGTCATCCGTTCGGTCGATGTCTCGGAGGGACATGTCCACGTGGAGTTCACGCCGACGTTCCTCGGCTGTCCGGCGCTCGAGTTCATGAAGCGCGCGATCGAGGACAAGGTGCCCGGTGTGAACGTCGAAGTCATCCAGGACGACTCGTGGTCGACCGACAAGATCACGGCCGCGGGGCGCGAGAAGCTGCGCGCCGCCGGCTTTGCACCGCCGGCGCCGCGCCTCGTGCAGATCCAGGCGCAGGTGCACCGGTGCCCGTACTGCGGCTCGACGGACACGAAGCTCGAGAACATCTTCGGCCCGACGCCGTGCCGTTCACTTCGCTATTGCGAGAGCTGTCGGCAGCCGTTCGAGCAGTTCAAGACGATCTAAGCCGCATCCGCCGCGAAGCCGGTGCCCATGCCGGTTTGCTCGGCCTCATCAGCGTTCGCGGTACCAACGCGGTACCAACTGTCGCTGTGTGCCTCACAAGAACAAGCGGGGGCAGCCGCCTGATTGGCTGCCCCCGCGAACACGGATAGGTCTATGCGGCCTCGATCGCGATCTCGGGTGCCGGCTTTCGGCGTGGGACGCGAAGAACGGACCCGGTCCAGTTCGGCATCCACCAGTTTGCGTTGCCGAGGAGTTTCATCAGGGCCGGGACGAGGAGGGCACGGATGACGGTGGCGTCGAAGATGATTCCTGCCGCGAGGCCGATCGCGAGTGACTTGATCTCGTAGCCGGGGCTCGACGAGAGCACCAGGAAGGCGAACATGAGGATCAGCGCACCGCTCGTGACGAGCTTGCCGGTGCGTGCCAGGCCGAGCTCGATCGCCTTGTCGGTCGAGCCTGTCTCGTCGTATGCCTCTCGCATGCGCGAGAGCATGAACACCTCGTAGTCCATCGAGAGCCCGAACAGGAAGGCGAAGATCATCACCGGGATATATGCGGTGATGGACTGGGTCGCGGCGATACCCCAGAGTGAGGAGCCGTGGCCCTGTTGGAAGATGAAGACGATGATCCCGAAGGCTGCTGTGAGCGACAGGAGGTTCAGCAGCACCGCCTTGGCTGCGAGCACGATTGAACGGAACGCCCGCGTGAGCAGGATCAGCGTCAGGAGCAGGACGAGACCGAGCGCGTAAGGGAAGCTGCCGAGGAGGGCGTGCAGGAAGTCACGGTCGACCGCGGCGATGCCGGTCAGCGTGCCGTTCGTTCCTTTGAGGCTGGCGTTGGCGTTGTTGATGATCGTCTGGATGCCGGGGGCGGCACCGTCGATCGTGGCAAACGCTTCGACGAGCGAGTTCTGCCCACGCTGCCATCCTGGCGGCGCAGTTGCTCCGACGATTCCGGGGACGGCGCGCAGCCTGGCTGCGATCTCCTGAGCGTTGCCTCCGTGCTCGACGAGGACGTTGAGCGGCTTCAGCACACCGGGGCTGATCCCTGCCGCGGCGAGCTGGGTGCGACCGGCGATCGCCGTGCCCGTGCCGGGGAAGTACTTCATCTGCGCCTCGTTCGGGTTCAGCTGCGTACCCAGCCCCGCGAGCACGGCAACGATCGCCACGCCGACGGCCGCAACCGCGACCGGGCGCCGGAGCACGAAGCGCGCCCAGCGTCCCCACGCACCGTCCTCGGGATGGCCGCTGTCGGTCAGGCGACGCGGCATCACACGGATGCTGTTGATGCGTGTTCCGAGAACGGCGAGCATCGCCGGCAGCAGGGTGAGCGAGGCGAGCACCGAGACCACCGGGATCAACATGCCGCCGATACCCATTCCGCGCAGCAACGGCAGCGGCAAGATGATCATCGACAGGAGACCGACCGCCACCGTCGTGCCCGAGACGATCACCGAGTGGCCGGCGTGGGTCATCGTCTCCACCAGCGCCGACTCGACGTCGTTTCCGTCGCGGAGCTCATCACGGAAGC
>DATCBD010000068.1:0-12445 GCA_036512155.1 Gaiellaceae bacterium
GGCGGAACATCATGCGATCTCCTCGTACAGCGCGAGATGTGCACGGGCGGCAGCATCCCAGGTGAGCTCGTCGCGCGCGCGCATCGCTCCGGCCCGCGCCTCGGCGAGCGCGCCGGCGTCCGTCAGCAGCTCGTGCACCGCAGCCGCGAGCGCGTCGACGTCTCCCGCCTCGACGACGCGGCCGGCTCCGAAGCGCCGCACGGGCTCGGCGATGCCGCCGACGTCGTATGCGATGGCAGGCACACCGGCGCCGAGCGCGCGCAGCAACGCGCCGCTCTGATCGAGCTCCGGGCGGTAGGGGAAAACGGCCACCGTCGCCTCGCCGAGCGCGCGGTCGACCTCCGCCTGGGGCAGGTAGCCGAGGCGCCACTCGACCTCGAGGCCGGCCGCCGCGGCGCGATAGCCGTCGACGGGCTCGAGCGGGTCGCCGGCGACGAGGAGCCGCGCGCCACCCTCCAGGCGCACGGCATCGATCGCGTCGCCGAGCCCCTTGTACGGCCGGATGACGCCGAAGCACAGAACCGTGCGTCCGTCGTCCTGCCGCGCCGGATCGCTGCGGAACACCGGATGCGGAATGACGCGTGCGTCGACGTCGAGCTCGGCGAGCGCCTCGCGGCCGCGTTCGCTGTGCACGACGACACGGTCGAAGCGGGCGAGGAGGTCGCGCCACAAGTCCTGCTTCTTCGCCGTTCGTCGCGGCAAGAGGTCGTGTGCGGTGAAGACCGACGGCACGCGCGGTCGTAGGAGCCGCGCGTCGAGCTCCGGCACGAGCCACTGCACGTGCACGACGTCCGCACGGCGGCGATTCAGAGCCGCAACGCCGAAGGGATGCTCGACGACCTTCAGGGGTAGCCGCAGCCGGGAGCGGCCGAACAGCCGCGAGGAGAGCGGGTAGTACGGCTCGCTGCGTGTGTACCCGACGGCTGCCGGAACGTCGCCGAAGCGGAAGCGCGACGTGAGGAGCTCGACGTCGGCGCCGGCACGCGCGAGCGCGGACGCGAGCTCGTGGTCGTACGCCGGCGTGAACGCGGGAGGGTCGGCGAGGACGATTCGCATCGCCGTAGGCTACGCGCGTGCCGCTGCTCGTCCGTACGTGGAATCTCTTCCACGGCAATGCCGTCCCTCCGGAGCGGCGCGCGTACGTCCGTCAGATGGTCGAGCTGGTGACGGCCGACGATCCGGACGTGGTCTGTCTCCAGGAGGTGCCGGTGTGGGCGCTGCGGCATCTGGAGTCGTGGAGCGGCATGCACGCGATCGGGGCGGTCGGCGCGCAACCGCTGCTCCGCAGCGCCGACCTCGGCCGCTGGGTCACGGACCTCCACCACGGCATCCTGCGCTCCGCGGTCACCGGCGAGGCGCTCGCGACGCTCGTGGCGCGCCGGCATGCGGTCGTGGAAGAGCGCCGCGACCCCGTCGGCCCGCACCGCGTCCTCCTCGGCGTGCAGCTCGACGGCGGTGCGTTCGTCGGCAACTTCCACGTCACCGGCGGCGCCGTGGCCGAGGAGCAGTTCCGCCGTGTCCTCGACCTCGCAGGCAGAGACGCGGTCGTCCTCGCGGGCGACGTGAACCTGCGCCCGCCCTATGACCTCGTCGGCTTCTCCGAGCCGCTCGCGAACAGCATCGACCAGATCCTCATTCGCGGATTGCCGTCGACTCCGCCGGTCGCGTGGCCGACGGAGAGACGCCGGGTCGACGGGCGGCTGCTCTCCGACCACGCGCCCGTGGAGGCGATGGTCGGGTGACCTTCGAGGAGGCACGCGCGCAATTTCCGGTGCTCGAGCGCTACGCGTACTTGAATGCGGGCACGAACGGCCCGCTCGCCGCGGCGACATCGGCCGCGATGGTGGAGGAGCTCGAACGCGAGTCCCGGGAAGGACGGAGTGGCTCGCGCTGGATCGAGCGCATCCTCGCGCTGCGTGACGAGGCGCGGCGCGGGCTCGCCGCCGTCATCGGCGTCGACGCGGAGCATGTCGCTCTGACGGAGTCGACGAGCAGGAGTTGCGCGACCGTGATCTCCGGTCTCGACCTGACCGGCGACGACGAGATCGTCACGACCGACCAGGAGCACTTCGGCCTGATCGGCTCAGCGTACGCGTCCGGCGCGCGCGTCGTCGTCACCGGCGCCGACGAGGACGCCATCCTCGCAGCGGTCACGCCGAAGACGCGCCTGATCGCGACCTCGCACATCCTGTGGACGACCGGCAGGCGACTCGACCTCGCGCGCGTCCGCGAACGGAGCGGCGTTCCTGTGCTCGTGGACGGCGCCCAGTCGGCCGGTGCGGTCGAGGTCGCCGCAGGCGGATTCGACTTCTACACCGTGTCGCCGCAGAAGTGGTTATGCGGCCCGGAGCAGACGGGTGGCCTGTACGTGCTCGATCCCGAGCGGCTGCGCGTGGCATCGCCGGGCCATTTCGCCGCCTCCTCGTACGAGCCGTCGGGCGCATTCGAGCCGAAGCCGCGAGCGGCGCGGTTCGACTCCGGCTTTACGGCGGGCCCGACGCTTGCCGGCCTCGTCGCCGCGCTCGGGACGCATCCCGATTGGCGGTACGAGCGTGCGGCCGCCACAGCGGCGCGCTGTCACGAGCTTCTGTCCGAGCTCGTCGAGGTGGTGACGCCGCCAGGGCATTCCACACTCGTCGCGTTCCGGCCGAGCGGCGACCCGACCGAGCTCGTCGCAGCGCTCGACCGGCAAGACGTGGTCGTGCGCGAGCTGCCGGGACGCAATCTCGTGCGCGCCGCCGTCGGCTGGTGGACGAATGAGGACGACCTGCAACGACTTGCGACGGGCCTAGCCGGGTAGCCCGAGCTCGGCCGCGATCGGCTGCAACGCCTCGACGACGGTGCGGATGTGGTCGTCGAGGTCGACGCCGAGCTCCTCGGCGCCCTTGTAGACGTCCTCGCGGTGCACGCCGGCGGCGAACGACGGCTGCTTCAACTTCTTGCGCACCGACTTCGGCTCCAGGCCTTCGAGGCCGGTCGGCCGTACGAGCGCGCACGCGTGCACGAAGCCGGACAGCTCGTCGCAGGCGAAGAGCGCCTTCTTGAGCGGAGTGTCGCGCGGAAGGCCGAGATGCTCTGCGTGCGAGAGAACGGTGTCGACGACCTCGTCGGGATAGCCCTCCTCGCGGAGGATCGGCGCGCCGTCCTGCGGGTGCTTGTCCAGCGTCGGGTGCATCTCGTAATCGAAGTCGTGCAAGAGCGCGGAGACGCGCCAGAGCTCCTCGTCGCCGCCGAGCTTGCGGGCGTACGCGGCCGTCGAGGCCTCGACGGCGAGCGCGTGCCGCAGCAGCGACTCGCTCTTCGTGTACCGCGTCAGCGTCTCCCAGGCCTGTTGGCGAGTCGCTTCGGACACGCCGCTACATTACCGCCCAATGGCCGTCGTACCTGCTGTTGCCGACGCTTTCGCGATCGAAGGCGCGCGCCCGCTGAGCGGGTCGATTCGCGTTGCCGGGAACAAGAACGGTGCGCTTCCGATCCTCGCGGCCACCCTGCTCACCGGAGAGCCGGTGGCGCTGACGAACGTCCCGCGCATCCGTGACGTGGACACGATGATCGAGCTCCTGTGCGACCTCGGCGCCGACGCCGCGTGGACCGGGCCGAACGATGTGCGCGTCGACACGGCGAACGTCGCCAAGTCCAACCCCGACCCGCTTCTGTGCGCGCGCATGCGCGCGTCGTTCCTGCTCGCCGGCCCACTCCTCGCCCGCTTCGGCCGCGCGACGATGCCGCCGCCCGGGGGCGACGTCATCGGCCGCCGCCGGCTCGACCCTCACATGCACGCGTTCGCGGAGCTCGGCGCGGACGTCGACATCGACCGCCAGTACGAGATGCGCACCGAGGGGCTTCGCGGCGCGCACGTCTTCCTCGACGAAGCAAGCGTGATGGCGACGGAGAACACCGTCATGGCGGCGGTGCTGACGCAGGGCGAGACGGTGCTCGGCAACGCCGCGTGCGAGCCGCACGTACAGGACCTGTGCCGCTTCCTCGTGTCGCTGGGCGCACGTATCGAGGGCATCGAGTCGAACGTGCTGCGCATTCACGGCGTCGACACCCTGACCGGGGGCTCGTGGGCAATCGGCCCGGACCACATCGAGGTCGGCAGCTTCATCGGCATGGCCGCCATCAGCGGCGGCGAGGTCACCGTCGAGGGCGCAGACCCCAAGGATCTCGTCTCGATCAAGCCGGCGTTCGAGCGCCTCGGCGTCCGCATGGAGATCGGCGAGGACAGCGTGCACGTGCCGTCGCGGCAGCAGCTCGTCATCCGCGACGACCTCGGCGGGATGATCCCGAAGATCGAGGACGGCCCGTGGCCGGCGTTCCCGTCCGACCTCACGTCGATCGCGATCACCGTCGCGACGCAGGCGTTCGGGACGGTGCTCATGTTCGAGAAGATGTTCGAGAACCGCCTGTTCTTCACGGACAAGCTCGTGTCGATGGGAGCGCGGATCATCTTGTGCGATCCGCACCGTGCCGTGGTCACCGGCCCGACTCCGCTCGTCGGCCAGCGGATGGAGAGCCCCGACATCCGCGCCGGCATGGCGATGCTGCTCGCGGCACTGTGCGCCGAGGGACGCTCGACGATCGGCGCGATCCATCAGATCGACAAGGGCTACGAGCGGATCGACGAGCGCCTTCGCGCGCTCGGCGCGTCGATCGAGCGCGTCGACGCTTAAGGCGAAAGTGCTGCGCACTTTCGCCTTGTGAGGTTCCCCCGCTTCGCGGGAGCGGCCGCGGGCGGAGCCCGCGTCCGCTTATGAGCGCTGGCGACGGTTTTGTTCTGCGCGCCCAGTGGCGGCTGCTCGTGCCCGCCCGCGGCGGGAAGCATTGCCGACCTTACGGGTGGGGCGGTCCTAGGTAGTACGCTCGGCGCCATGAACGCACGTGAGCCCGCGGCCGGGCGCAGCGGTGTCCGCGTCGACCCGCGCGGGGAGGGATCGGCCAACGTCGAGACCGGCCTGCCCGTGCTCGACAGCTTGTTGGAACGGCTCGCCGAATACGCGTCGTTCGATCTCTCGCTCGAGGTCGAGCCGGGAGCCGCTGAGGCGGAAGTCGCGGAGGCGGGCAGCGCGCTCGGCCGCGCGCTCGCCGGGCCGCTGCGCGCCGAGAACGCCTGCGGGTACGGCTCCGCCGTGATGACCTCCGCCGAGGCGCTCGCGACCGTTGTGCTGGAGGTCACAGACGCCCCGCTGCTCGTCTCGAACGTCGACCTCACCCAGGCGCGGATCGGCGGCCTCGGCACCGATGTCGCACGCCGCTTCCTCGAACGCTTCGCCGAGGGAGCCGGCGTGACGCTGCACGTCCGCCTGCTGAACGGGACCGACACGCAGCACGTGCTCGACGCGATCTTCAAGGCGCTCGGGGTCGCCCTCGCCGCCGCATGCACCGAAAGGAGCCGAGCGTGAGTGACAAGACCGTCGTTCGCACCGAGGCGGCGCCCGCGCCGTTCCAGGGCGCGCCGTACTCCCAAGCCATCCGCTCGGGCGGGTTCGTGTTCGTGTCCGGCCAGCTCGCGCTGAAGCCGGGCGCGAAGGAGTTGAGCGGGGGCTCGATCGAGGAGCAGACCGAGCAGGTGATCGCGAACCTGCGTGCGATCCTCGAAGAGGCGGGCAGCGGTCTGGACAAGCTCGTGAAGACGACGGTGTTCTTGCAGAACCTCGACGACTTCCAGGGAATGAACAGCGTCTATGCGAAGCACGTCGGCGACGTGCCGCCCGCGCGCTCGACCGTCGAGGTGGCGAAGCTTCCGTCGGGGGCGCTCGTCGAGATCGAAGCGATCGCGGCGGTCTAGGCGCTCAGTGGTCCGCGCGATCGAGGACTACGTCCGCTCGCTCGGCCTGGACGCGTACCTCGTGGGCGGCGCTGTCAGGGACGAGCTGCTCGGCCTCGAGTCGAGGGACGCCGACTTCCTCGTGCCGGGCGTCGACACCGACGCGCTCCGGGCTGCGCTCGAGCCGCACGGCCGCGTCGAGGACCTCGTCGTGGCCGATCGCCTCGTCGGAGTCCGCCTGCATCCGCGCGATCCCGGAATTCGCGCCCTCGCGCCGGCCGGGATCGAGTTCGCGCCGCCGCGCAAGGAGGTGAGCACCGGCCCGGGCCGGCACGACTTCGAGATCGTCGCCGACCCGTCGCTGTCCGTCGAGGCCGACATGCGCCGCCGCGACTTCACGGTGAACGCGATGGCGCGACGGCTCGAAGACGGCACGATCGTCGATCCGCTCGACGGCCGGGCGGACCTCGAGCGCCGCATCTTGCGCACGGTGTCCCCGATGAGCTTCGCCGAGGACCCGCTCCGTCTCGTGCGCGGCCTCCGCTTCGTGTCGCAGCTCGGTTTCGAGCTCGACGAGCAGACGCGCGCGCAGATGGTCGAGGAGGCGCCTGCGGTTCGACTCGTTTCGGGCGAGCGGATCGGCGGCGGGCTCGAGGCGGACGGAATGGGGGAGCTGTCGAAGCTTCTGCTCGGTGCGCGCCCGGCGGCGGCGCTCATTGCCGCGCGCGACACCGGTGTGCTCGTCGAGCTGATACCCGAGTTCGGACCGGCGCGGTATCTCGCCGATCACATCTTCGCCGTCGTCCAGGAAACGGCCGACGCCGGCGACCACCTTGCAGTGCGACTGGCAGCGCTCTTCCACGATCTCGGCAAGCCGGTCGACGACGATCCTCTCGGCCACGCGCTCGTCGGAGCGGAGATCGCGCGCGACACACTCCGCCGGCTGCGGTATCCCGAACGACTCGCACGCCGCGTTGTCGCGATCGTGCGCGAGCATCCGTACCGCGACGAGGACCGGCCGAGGACGCCGCTCGAAGCACGCCGCTTCTTGCTGCAGCACGGCGACGAGCTCGCATTCGACCTGGTGGCTATCCGGCTCGCGGACCTGCGTGGGAAGAACCGCGACGCAAGCGGGGTCGAAGAGCTGCACGCGCTGCTCGAGCAGGAGTTGCCGGCGCCGCACCGTCTGAGCGACCTCGCCGTCGACGGCGACGATCTGATCGCGATCGGCTTTCGCCCCGGCCCTGACCTCGGACACGCGCTGCAGGAGCTGCTCGAGCTCGTCGTCGACGATCCGAGCATGAACGACCGCGACCGCCTGCTCGAGCATGCGAAGGTGGAGGGATGGCCGGCGTCGCGCTGATCGACTGGGACGCGCTCGGCCCGTACCGCGTCGCCTTCTCGACGCGCGAGGGCGGCGTGAGCGAAGGCGCGTACGCGTCGCTCAACCTCGGAATCCGCACGGAGGACGATCCCGCCTCCGTCGTCGAGAACCGCCGGCGTCTGTGCGAAGCGGTGGGCGCCGACGCCGACGCGGCCACGATGGCGTGGCAGCGGCACGGAGCGACGGTGACCCGTGCGCAGTCGCGCGGCATCGTCACGCCGGGAACGGTGTACGACCACTGCGACGGGCTGTGGAGCGATGAACGCGGCCGCGCGATGCTCCTCATCACGGCGGACTGCGTGCCGGTCGCGATCGCGCGCCGGCCCGAATCGCGCGTGCGTCCCGCCCTCGCCGTCCTGCACGTGGGCTGGCGCGGTCTGCTGGCCGGAATCGTCGCCGAGGGCGTGCGCGCGATCGGGCCTGGGAAGCTCGCGGCCGTCGTCGGCCCGGCGATCGGGCCGTGCTGCTACGAGGTGGGGGAAGAGGTCGCCGGCCCGTCGCGCGAGGCGTTCGGCGCCGACGTCGTCGTGGACGGCAAGCTCGATCTCTGGACCTGCGTCGAGCGAGCGCTCCGCGCGGCCGGCTGTGAGCACGTGGAGCGGCTCGACGTGTGCACCGCGTGCAACGGCGAGCGCTTCTTCTCCCATCGGCGCGAGCTCGGTCGCACCGGCCGCCAGGGAGTGATCGCGTACGTCACGTGAGCCGGCGGCGATCCGCGAGCGCTACGAGCGCATCGTCGAACAAGTAGGGCCGACCGTGACTGTCGTCGTTGCGACGAAGTATGTCTCCGTCGACGAGATGGCCGTGCTCGCCGAAGCGGGGGTGCCGGTGGTCGGCGAAAACCGCGCGCAGGACCTGGAGGCAAAGCACGCGCGCTACGGGAACGCCTTCCGCTGGCACTTCATCGGCCACCTCCAGAGCCGCAAGGCGAAGATCGTCAACGCGACCTGCGAGCTGTGCCACTCGCTCGACTCGGAATCGGCCGCGCAGCGCCTGACGATTCCCGCGCTCGTCGAGGTGAACCTCTCCGGCGAGCCGACGAAGTCCGGCGTCGTGCCCGAGGGAGTGCCGGCGTTCGTGGAGCTGTACCCACAGGTGCGCGGGCTCATGACCATGCCGCCGGCGACGGACGACCCGGAAGCCTCGCGCCCGTACTTCCGGCGGCTGCGGGAGCTGGCCGAGGCGAACGGGCTGTCCGAGCTGTCGATGGGGACGAGCCAGGACTACGCCGTCGCGGCCGAGGAGGGAGCGACGCTCGTCAGGGTGGGCGCAGTCCTCTGGCAGGGGTAACATCCGCGCAACCATGGCCTTCGCCGACGTCTGGAACCGCACCCTCGTCTACTTCGGGATCGCCGAAGAAGAGGACTGGGACGAGGACGGTTACGTCACCGACGAGGAGCTCCAGCGCGCGTATGCCGAGCGGCCGAACGTCCGCCGCCTGCCGCACCGGCGCGGCCGGCGCGAGGAGTTCGACGACTGGACCGACCCCGAGTCGGCCGCGAACGCGCGGACGAGCATCCTCCGGCCGGCCCCCGAGCCGCGGCGGCTGCGCGGCGTCGAGAGCGTGCCCGGCCCCGGCGCCGTCCGCGTGCACCTCGTCCTGCCGCGGAGCTTCAACGACGCCCAGCAGATCGCCGACCGCTTCAAGGAGGGGATGCCGGTCATCCTCAACCTCCAGGGCTCCGACCAGGAGCTCGCCAAGCGTCTCATCGACTTCGCCAGCGGCCTGACCTACGCGATGGACGGCGGCATGCAGCGCGTCGCCGACAAGGTCTTCCTGCTCACGCCCCGCAACGTCGAGGTCTCCGCCGAAGAGCGGGCCAAGATGTTGGAACGGGGCGGATTCTTCAACCAGGCGTAGGAAAAGGCCCCGACGGGGCGAACGCGCATTCGATGGGCGTTACTGCCACCGTCACCTTGCTCGGAGATGCGATCTCGAAGGCCGAGACGTTCGTGGACGTCTTCATCACCGTCTACACGCTCGTGATCTTCGCGTACATCCTCACGAGCTGGCTCCGGCTGCCGTATTCGCCCACGCTCAACCGGATCCAGCGCTTCCTCTACGACGTGTCGGAGCCATATCTGCGGCTCTTCCGGCGGTTCCTGCCCTCGTTCGGGCCGCTCGACCTGTCGCCGATGGTCGCGATCATCGTGTTGTGGCTCCTCGATCGGGTGCTGATCACGGTGCTGAACCGCTTCAACTAGAGAGGGGAGAACCCGATGGCACTCACACCAGTCGAGATTCTGCACATGACGCCAGGCACAGGCTTCTTCGGCTACAAGCGCGGCCCGACCGACCGGCTGCTCGCGGAGATCGTCAGCAGCTTCGAGGACGTGTGGCGCGAGCGCGCCGACCTTGCTGACAAGGTCGAACAGCTCGAGAATGACCTCGTGCGCTATCGCGAGCTCGAGGCGCTGCTGCGCACGACGCTCGTCTCCGCGGAGCGCGCGTCACAGGAGTTGAAGGAGCAGGCGCGCCGCGAGGCGGAGCTCATCCTCACCGAGGCGCACCAGGAGGCGCGCGCGGTGCAGCGCCGCTCGCTGTCCGAGAACGAACGCCTCATCACCGAGACGCGGATGCTTCGAGAACGGCTCCGCACGGTGCTCGAGCTCGTCGCCGACGTCGAGGACACGCTCCACGGCCGGGAGCCGCGGATGGTCGCCCCCGAAGCGGCGTAACTACAATTCAGGGCATGAGCGCTGCCACGACGCGCCTGCGGCTGCGCGTGAGCCCCGGCAGCGGCCGGGCCGAGATCGTCGGCCGCCACGGAGACGCGTGGAAGGTGCGCGTGACTGCGCCTCCGGAACAGGGGCGCGCCAATGACGCCGTCGTGCGGCTCATGGCCGACACGCTTGCGTTGCCCCTCAGCGCCGTCGCCATCGTTTCGGGGCACAGCGCCCGGGACAAGATCATCGAGCTGACCGGCGTTGGTCCTGCTCTCATCGAGCGGCGCCTCGCATCGGCGTCGTCGATGGATCGAGGCAGAAAGGACCGACGTCCATGAGCGAGCCGCTGCGGCGTGAGGTGGATGTGAGAGTTGGCTCGTCGACGGATGCGCTCACGCCGATCTCGGTGGCTGAGCGCTCGCTCCGCGCCGGCCCGATGCAGTGGCTCGGCCTCGCCGCGATCGGCCTCGCAGCGGTGGCGGCCGACCAACTGACGAAGCACATCGTCACCGGCCATCTTGCGCTCGACGACGGCATTCACGTCATCGGGCCGTTCTGGATCCATCACGTGCAGAACTCCGGCATCGCCTTCGGGCTCTTCGCGAGCGCGACCTCGGTCGTCATCGTCCTGACCGGGATCGCCGTCGCGTGGATGCTGCTCTTCTTCGCGCGCTCGGGCGCGCGTCATCCGGTGCTGCCCGTGGCGCTCGGCCTCGTGATCGGCGGGAGCGTGTCGAACCTGGTCGATCGCGTGCGCCTCGGCTACGTGACCGACTTCATCGACCTGCGTTACTGGCCGGCGTTCAACCTGGCCGACAGCTTCATCGTCGTCGGCGTCGTCATCCTTCTGACCACGCTTCTCGCAGCGGAGCGGATGCCGCGCAACCGTGGCCGCCGTGACGCACCTGCGCGTTCCTGAGACCGCCGCCGGCGAGCGGCTCGACCGCTTCCTCGCCGGCTTGCCCGAGATCGGCTCGCGCGCCGTCGCCGAGCGGCTCCTGCGCGACGGCGGCGTGCTCGTCGACGGCAACCCGCGCTCCAAGAGCTCGCGGCTGGCCGGCGGCGAGGAGCTCGAGTTCGAGCCACCGGGCCCGGTGACGAGCACGCTTCAGCCCGAGGAGATGGAGCTGACCGTGCCGTATGAGGACGAGCACCTGCTCGTCGTCGACAAGCCGGCCGGCCTCGTCGTCCATCCGGCTCCCGGCCACGCGCAGGGGACGCTCGTCCACGGCCTTCTCGCCTACGACGTCGAGGGCGGAGAGGAGCCGGAGCGGCCGGGCATCGTCCACCGGCTCGACCGGGACACATCCGGCCTCATGGTCGTCGCGCGGTCGCCCGAAGCGCACCGGCGCCTGCAGGAGCTCGTGCAGCAGCGTGCGCTGACGCGGGAGTACCTGGCGCTCGTCGTGGGTCGGCCGCGATCGCGGAGCGGCACGATTGACGCTCCCATCGGGCGCGACCGGAGGGATGCGCTGCGCCACTCGCTCGACACCGACACGCCGCGCGAGGCGGTGACGCACTTCGAGGTGGAAGAGCTCCTCCGGCGACACGCGCTCCTGCGCGTGCGCCTGGAGACGGGGAGGACGCATCAGATCCGTGTCCACCTGGCCGCCGTCGACCTGCCGGTCGCCGGCGATCCCCTGTACGGCCGCGCCGGAGATCTCGGCCTCGAGCGGCAGTTCCTGCACGCAGCCCGCCTGGCCTTCCCGCACCCATTCACGGGCGAGCCGGTCGACGTGAGCTCGCCGCTCCCGGCCGACCTCGAAACCGCCCTTTCTGCGGCTCGTCGCTAAGCTTTCCCGGGAAACGTCCCTCCTCCCCGGCGGCTCGTCCCGCGGCGCGGGTGCCGGTCCTTGAGACCGGTTGCGCCTCGGTTCCGCCGGCGCTCTGCCAAACCAATCTGGAAGGAGCACCATGCCCGTTGCCTCCATGCGCGAGCTGCTGGAGGCCGGAGTTCACTTCGGCCACCAGACCAGCCGGTGGAATCCCCGGATGCGCCCGTACATCTTCACGGCTCGCAACGGCATCCACATCATCGACCTTGAGCAGACCCAGAAGCAGCTCGACGTCGCCTGCGATTACCTGAGGAAGGTTGTCGCCGACGGGCAGAAGGTGCTCTTCGTCGGCACGAAGAAGCAGGCCCAGGACGTCATCGAGGAGGTCTGCCGGAACACCGGGCAGGCGTACGTCACACATCGCTGGATGGGCGGCATGCTCACGAACTTCACGGTGATCCAGCGCCGTCTGCGCAGGCTCGCGGAGCTGCGCGTCATGCAGTCGCGCGGTGACTTCGAGCGGATGAGTGGCAAGGAGGCCAACGACGCCAAGGACGATCTCGAGCGTCTCGAGAACAACTTCGCCGGAATGGCCGAGATGAAGCGCGTCCCGGGTGCGGTCTTCGTCATCGACTGCAAGAAGGAGCACATCGCGGTCAACGAGGCGAACAAGCTCGGGATCCCGATCGTGGCCATTGTTGACACCAACTGCGACCCGGACGACATCCAGGTCGTCATCCCCGGCAACGACGACGCGATGCGCAGCTGCCGGCTCATCGTGACTGCCATCGGTCAGGCGATCACCGAGGGCTTGCAGCAGTTCAGCGAGCGCGAGATGCAGGAACGCCAGGA
>DATCBD010000069.1:0-14330 GCA_036512155.1 Gaiellaceae bacterium
CCGAACGGCTGCGACCCGACCGACCCGTTCTTTTCGCTCATCGGCGGCACGAGCGCAGGGTCGCCGCAATGGGCCGCGATCGTCGCGCTCGCGAACGAAGCCCGCGGCATGCGCGGCCAGCGCGGTCTCGGCCTCGTCGCCCCGGCCCTCTATGCGATCGCGAAGAACCCGCACGCATACCAGCAGGACTTCCACGACGTCACGTCCGGGAACAACGTCCTCGGCAGTGGGAACGATCCGGGCGCCGACCCGACGCAGGGCTTCTTCGCCGGCCAGGGCTTCGACGACGCGACCGGCCTCGGAACGCCGAACGTCGCGAATCTCGTATCCGATCTCGTCAGCGTGAAGCCGTTTGACAACCCCGGTCTGCCGAATCCCGGAATGGGCGGCCACCACGGCAAGCCCGACCATTGGCACCAGAAGCATCCGCACACCGCGGAGCCGGGAGCCTGATCCGCGCTACCATCCCGGCGACGTGACCATTCGCGTCGCCGGGATCTGTACCGCCATCGTGGCGGCCACGGCAGCCACGGTGGCTTCGGCTGCCACACCGCCCGTTCAGCCGATCCCGATCAACCCCGGCGGCCCGAACATGCCGGCGGCGACGGCGACCCTCTCTGACAGGAAGGCGGGCGCAAAGCCGGTCGCGCTGACGATCCGCGTGCACTACGAGATGGTCTGCGGGCAGCCCGGGCTGGGGACGGCCATCATCACGATCCCCGCCGCTGCGACGGTGCCGCGCTCCATTCCAGCCTCCGCCGTGCTCGTCAACGGCAAGTCCGCGCCCGCCGTCGAGGTCAACGGCCACCAGGTGACGGTGTCGATGCCCGTGCACAGAGGCGTCACCTGCCTCGTCGTCGGCCCGGGCACGCTGACACTCTTGCTCACGCACGACGCCGGTCTCGGCAACCCGCGCGCGGCCGGGACGTACGCGATCCACATCCGTCGCAACAGACTCGCGTTCACCGCCAAGGTCGCGATCTCCGCCTGAGACACGAGAAGGGCCGCCTGAGGGCGGCCCTTCTCGCAGCTATCGGCCCGGCCGCTAGTAACCGAGCGTGGCGAAGTCGCCGGCGAGCGTGGCGAGATTCGGCGTTCCGAGCCCCGAGCCGACGTTGTAGATGTTGCCCTTCGTACCCGTGTAGTACAGGTTGTCGTTCGACGTGCCCGACGCATCGAGTGGCGTGAACGGTGATTTCCTGGACGTGGCGAACTTGTAGATCGCCGGGTTCCAGAAGCCGACGCGCCGACCGAGCAGCGAGTCGATCGCCGCCGCCGAGCCGTTCAGCTGCGGCGCGACGAAGCTCGTGCCACCGAACTGCTCGAACGTCGCAGTGGTCGGATCGGGGTTGTCGTCGAACGTGTACAGCACGAGATAGCCCGTCTCCGGGTCGGCGTTGGCCGACAGGTCAGGCGTCGCGCGGCCGGCATTGCCCGCACCGCCCTTCGTGACGTTCGGCGTCGCGTTGAAGTTCCAGTCGTACGGCAGGCTCAGACCGAAGTCGACCCCGAAGAACGGATTCGTGGTCGAGAAGCCGGTCGGCTGCAAGTACTCGACGGCGCTGAAGTTCGCGGTCCCCTTGACGCCCTTCTGATACGCGGGCATCGAGAAGAAGCCGCTGTAGCCGCCGCCTCCGCCGACGACATGCGACTCGGCGTACTGCTCCTCGGTCTCACCGAGCTGGGCCGGGCGGGCGGATGCCCACAGGTAGTCCCAGCCCCACGTGCGCTCCTGCGGGAAGTTGAACGTCAGACCGGAGGACGTCGAGAACGGGCCCGGCAGCGTGGTGCCGCCGGACGACGTCGCCCACGGGCTGTCGTCGGGGTTGCCGGCGGTGCGGTCGGTCGAGCCGAAGTCACGCGAGGCCGGATACGCGCCCGAGTCACCGGAGGAGAGGAACATGCTCTGCCCCTGTGCGCCCATCTCCAGGAACGCCTGGCTGAACGCCTCGGGGTAGTTCAGGTCCTCGAGCCCGATGTTCTGGAACGCGCGGATGATCGTCTCCGACTCACCCCAGCTCGCCGACACGGTGTCAGCGGTGTTGTCGGCCGTGGCCTGGTAGAACGCATCGACGAAGCCGGCGTCGGTGTTCGGCGCCTGGTAGACGCTCAGGTTCGCGTCCGGTGCGAGCGCGCCGGACTGCTCCATGTCGAGCGCGGTCTCGTCGGACCCTGCGGCGGCGTTCGGTGCGCCCGGTCCACCGTCGACGTTGACCGTCGTGATGCGGCCGGCGGACGACTGCGACGCGGACAGGCCGATGGCGTTCCAGAACTCGCTGACGACGTCGGGCCGGTCGGCTGCGAGCGTGACGATGCCGATCGTGCGGCCGTGCCCTGTCCCGCCGGCGTGCTGAACTGCGTCGAGGTGGTACCGCGCGGCGAAGTCGGACGGCAGCAGGGCAGTGTTGTTCAGGCCCTGCGTGCTGACGCCGTCGGCGGTGCCGACCATGTCACTCTGGTCCGTCGGGTAGTTCGAGAGGCCGAGGATGGCCAGGATGTACGGCCCCCACTCGGACGGCACCTTCGGGTTCTGCGGCGAGCCGTGCACGGTGATCGTGCCGTGGCCGCGCCCGTGCGCGCCGTGCGAGGGGATCATGTAGTTCTGCTGGACGATCTGGAAGGCGTTGTTGTACTGACCCGCCGTCCCCGTTGTCTGGATGTCGAGGTTGTCCGCCATCGCGTGCGAGTGGATGCCGAACAGGGCCAGGTATGCCTGAATCCCCAGGACGACCACCTTCGACTGTCCGTACGTGTTGGCGAATCTGCTCGTCGACAGGAAGCCGCCGGGCATTCCGGCCTCGACCTGGGACTCGAGCTGGCTCTCGTTGCGAGCCCTGAGCACGAACGTCACCGTCTCCGGTGTGCTCGGGGCGGTCGGATCGAACGGCGTGTACCCGGCGAGGGCGGCGGCGCCGGCCCCCTGGGCCACGCTCATGTATTTCGCCGCTTTCGCGGAGCCGGGCGAGGCCGAAGCGGCAACCGCGGCGACTGCGGAGACGGCCATCAGGGTTACCCACCACCTGCGTCGGTGCTTCATCGAGTGTCCCCTCTCCATCTAATCGGGGCGCTGCGGACGCCCCTGTGTACAGACGATCCTGCACAACCTGGAGCGGTTTGCCAACTGGAGGTTCCGGCAGTTTCCGGAAGCCGCTAGCCGTGCGGCTTGGCCATCTTGCGGTAGTCGAGCGCCTCGTCGAGCGTCGCTTCGTCGACACCCTTCTCTCGCGCGACCTCGCGGAGCGACCGGCCGGACGCCGCAGCTTCCTTGACGATCTCGGTCGCCCGGTCGTACCCGATGTAGGGGTTCAATGCCGTGGCCGCGGAGAGCGTCAGCTCCGCGTAGTGCTCGGCCGCTTCCCGGTTCGCGACGATCCCGTCGACGCACTTCTCCGCGAACAGCCGGCTGGCGCTCGCGAGCAGCTTCACCGAGTCGAGGATGTTGCGCGCGAGCAGTGGCACGAACACGTTCAGCTCGAAGTGCCCCTGCATGCCGCCGACGGTGATGGCGATGTCGTTGCCGATCACCTGCGCCGCCACCTGCGTAACGACCTCCGGCATGACCGGGTTCACCTTGCCCGGCATGATCGAACTGCCCTTCTGCAGCTCGGGCAACGCGATCTCGCCGAGCCCGGCGCGCGGCCCCGAGCCGAGGTAGCGGATGTCGTTCGCGATCTTCGTCAGCGACACGGCGACGGTCTTCAGCGCGCCCGAGGCCTCGACGATGCCGTCGCGCGCAGCCTGCGCCTCGAACGGATCGGCAGGCGCGGAGATCTCGAGGCCGGTCTCGGCTGCGAGCAGCGCACGCACGCGCGCCGCGAACTCGGGGTGCGTGTTCAGCCCGGTGCCGACGGCGGTGCCGCCGAGCGGGATCTGGCCGAGCCGGGTGAGGGTCGAACCGACGCGCTCGTAGCCCTGACGCACCTGCGCGGCGTAGCCGGCGAATTCCTGGCCGAGGGTGACCGGCACGGCGTCCATCCAGTGCGTGCGGCCCGACTTCACGACGTCGTCGAACTCCACCGCTTTCGCTTCGAGCGAGTTCGCAAGCTGCTCCAGTGCGGGGAGAAGATCGTTGACGATCTCGTCGAGCGCAGCGAGATGGACGGCGGAGGGGAAGACGTCGTTCGACGACTGCCCCATGTTGACGTCGTCGTTCGCGTGGACGTCGTCGCCGGCGAGCTTCGCGAGGACCTCGTTCGCGTTCATGTTCGACGAGGTGCCGGAGCCGGTCTGGAAGACGTCGATCGGAAACTGGTCGTCGAGCTCACCGCGCGCTATGCGCTCGGCGGCGGCGGCGATGCGGTCGGCCTTGTCGCGGTCGAGCAGGCCGAGGTCGGCGTTCGCGCGTGCGGCCGCGCCCTTGATCCGGCCGAGCCACCGCGCCACCGGCGCGGGGATCGGCTCCCCCGACACGGGAAAGTTGGCGATCGCCTTCGTCGTCTCGGCGCCCCACAGCTTCTGTGTCTCTTCGGTTTTCACGCCGATGAGTGTAGGCCTTCGGCGGCGGCGAGCAGCGCGTCCCAGGTGCAAAGCTTGACGCGCGGCCGGCCCAGCGGCTCGCCCGCACTGCGCTCGGCCTCGTCGATCGCGAGCCAGCCGGCGTAGACGACGCGGCGCACGCCGCGCTCGTCGAGAAGCGCATCCACGTCGTCCGCCGTCGCGCCCTTGCGGGGCGTGTCGTGCAGATCCTCGAGCAGCAGCTCAACCGTCTCGGTCGCGTCCTTCTTGTTCGTGCCGATGACGCCGGTCGGCCCGCGCTTGATCCAACCCGCGACGTAGACGCCAGGCGCGACGCGTCCGCCCTCGTTCGCGATCACACCCGCGCGCTCGTCGAACGGCACGCCGAGGAGGGTGACGCCGCGATAGCCGACGCTGCGGAACACGAGCCCGCACGGGAGCGTCTCGCGCTCCTCCGTCGGCACCGCGCGGTGGTCTTCGTCCAGCACGTTGCGGACCAGCTCGATGCTCTCGACGCGGCCCTCTCCGAGGATCGCGACGGGGGAGTGGAAGAACTTCAGCACGAGCCGCTTCGGCTTCCCGGACGACTCGCGTGCGGCGAACTCGCGCAGGACCTCGAGGTTGCGCGCTGAGTTCGTGTCCGTCGATTCCGCGCCCTCGAGGTCGGCCGCGTCGACGATCACGTCCGCCCCGGCCAGGTCACCGAGCTCCGCCAGCTCGGGCGTGGTGAACGCCGCCTGCGCCGGGCCGCGGCGACCGACGACGACGATCTCCTTGATCGAGGCTCCGCCGATGGCGGCGATGGCCGCGTCGCAAGTGTCCGTCGGCGCCAGCTCCTCGGGCGTCAGCGCGAGCATGCGCGCCACGTCGAGCGCGACGTTGCCGACGCCGATCACGATCGCCCGCTCGACGTTCAGGTCGAAGTCGAGGCCCTGGTAGTCGGGATGGCCGTTGTACCAGGCGACGAACTCTGTGGCCGGCCACGAACCGGGCAGGTCTTCCCCGGGGATCCCGAGCCGGCGGTCGGTCTGCGCGCCCACGGCATAGACGACAGCGTCGTAAAGGCGCGCGAGATCCTCCGTCGCGATGTCCCGGCCGACCTCGACGTTGCCGAGGAAGCGGAAGCCTGGCCGCTCGGCGATGCGCTCGAACGCCTTCGAGACCGTCTTCAGCTTCGGATGGTCGGGCGCCACGCCCAGCCGGACGAGGCCCCACGGCGTCGGCAGCCGCTCGAACATGTCCACCTGGACGGGGAAGTCGGCGGAGAGGAGTGCGCCCGCCGCGTAGAAGCCGGCCGGGCCAGAGCCGACGACGGCGACGCGAAGCGGGGACATCAGGAAGCGGCGCGGTGCTGACGCCACAACCGGCCCGTGAAGGAGCCGGCGAGCGCGAGGATCAGGACGGCGACCACGGGATGCAGCGCGCGTACCCAGGAAGGCCCGTTGTTCGCAAGGATCGACTGGAGGAAGACGAGCAGCGCCAGCACGAGCGCGAGCAGCGCCTGGCCTCGGCCGAGCCGTCCGACGAGTGCCGCCACCAGCACGAGCAGCGCAACGATCAGGAGAACGTTCCCGAGCACCCGGTGCGGCTCGAAGACATGGTCGAACCTCGCGTCGGATGCCCCGTGCTGGACGCGGAAGACGCCGAGGCCGGCGAGGAAGAACTGGACGACGACCCCGAGGGTGAAGACGGAGAGGAGGACGCGGTGGACGGAGCGCACTAGTGCGAGCAGCCGGAGCCGCAGCCGTGGGCGCCCTCTTCGGGAGCCTCGCCGCCCTCGGCGACCTGGAAGGAGTGCCCGCAGCCGCACGAGGAGACCGCTTGAGGGTTGTCGATCTTGAACCCGGACTCCTGGATGGTCTCGAGGTAGTCGACCGTCGCACCCTTCAGATAGGGCGCGCTGAACGGGTCGACGACCACCTTCACACCTTCGATCTCGAACTCGTGGTCGCCCTCCTGGGCGCCGCGGTCGAAGCCGAGGCCGTACTGGAACCCGGAGCAGCCGCCGCCCTCGATCGCCACCCGGAGAACGGAGACGTCGGTCTCGGTCTCCATGAGGGCGCGGATCTTCTCCGCGGCCGCCGGGGTCAGCGAGACGATGCTCTCGGTGCGCTCCTGAAGCTCCATCGGCTCATATCGTACCAGCGAGGGTCGCCGGCGCACGACTTTGTAACACCCGTCTCGCTCACCGCTCCTGGTGTCGAGCGTGAACAAGTGCGGACTTGGTAACGTCGCCCCGCCGATGCTGAGCAACTGGCTGCCCTTCTTGATCTACGGGCTCTTCGCGCTCGCAATCCCGGCATCGATGATCTATGCCTCGTTCGCCCTCGCGACCCGCCCGACGAGGCGGACGCGCGCCCGCGTCATCCCGTTCGAGTCCGGCGTCTCGCAGGGCCAGATGAAGCCGCAGCGCTTCACCGTCAGCTTCTACCTGACGGCGATGCTCTTCATCGTCTTCGACATCGAGATCGTGTTCCTGTATCCGCTCGCGATCCAGCTGCACGCGCTCGGCTGGTTCGGATTCGTCGAGTTCGCGTTCTTCCTCGTGATCCTCGCGGTCGCGTACGTCTACATCTGGCGCAAGGGCGCCCTCGAGTGGTAGATGGCTGACGACAAGACCACGCGCCTGCGCGACTACGGGCTCCAGTCGGAGCGGCTGCTCTGGCCGACGAAGGGGCCCTCCAAGTTCGAGGAAGAGCTCGGCGTCGAGGAGCTCGAGCGGGCGCTCGGCATCACGACGCTGGACAAGGCCGTGCGCTGGGCGCAGACGAAGTCGATGTGGCCGGACACGTTCGGGCTCGCGTGTTGCGCGATCGAGATGATGTCGATCGTCGGCTCGCGGTATGACCTCGCGCGCTTCGGCATGGAGGCGTTCCGCTCGTCGCCGCGCCAGGCCGACCTGCTCATCGTCTCCGGCCGCGTCGCGCACACGATGGCGGCGCCGCTGCGGCAGATCTACGACCAGATGCTCGAGCCGAAGTGGGTGATCGCGATGGGCGCGTGCGCGAGCTCCGGCGGCATGTTCAACAACTACGCCATCCTCCAGGGCGTCGACCGCATCGTTCCCGTCGACATCTACATCCCGTTCTGCCCGCCGCGCCCGGAGGCGCTGATGGAGGGGATCATCCGGCTGCACGAAGCGCACCTCGCGGGCATCCCGCCGGCGTACGAGCGCAAAGAGGTCGCGACGTGAACGACTTCGGAAAAGTCCCGGGCTACGTCTCGACGACGGAGGCGTACGGCGAGACGACCGTCGTCGTCGAGCGCGAGCGCATCCGCGACGCGTGCACGTTCGCACGCGACGAGCTCGGCTTCGCCATGCTCAGCGACCTCGTTGCAACCGACTATCTCGACTGGGCCGGCAAGGGCGTCTCGGGGTACATCGGCACCACCGCCGGCCGCGACCTCAACATGCCGATGACGCAGGGGCTGCAGGCGCTGCCGGACGCGAAGCCCGCGCGGTTCTCGCTCAGCTACCACCTGCTCGCACTGCGCCAGGGCGCGCCGCGGCTGCGCCTCCAGTGCTGGCTCGAGGACGGCGAGACGGTCGACAGCGTCGTCGCCGTCTGGCCCGCCGCCGATTGGCTCGAGCGCGAGCAGTTCGACCTCATGGGCATCCGCTTCGACGGCCACCCGAACCTCGCGCGCCTCCTGATGGACGACGACTGGGAAGGCCATCCGCTGCGCAAGGACTACCCGCTCGGCGGCGAGCCCGTCCGCTTCTCATCGGCCGAATGACCGCGACGCTCCCACACGTCGGCCGTGCGCGCCGCTGGCCCATGGTCGGCGATCCGATCTATGAAGGCTCGCGCATCCCGAAGCGCGTCCCGACCATCGTCGACGTGCCCGCGGCGCTGCGGGAGACCGACGATGTGCTGCAGGTCAACTTCGGCCCGAACCATCCGTCCACGCACGGTGTGCTGCGCCTCATCGTCGACCTCGACGGCGAGAAGGTCGTCGGCCTCTCGGCGGTGATCGGCTACCTCCACACCGGCTTCGAGAAGAACATGGAGCAGAAGACGTGGTGGAAGGCGATCACCTACCCGGAGCGCATCGACTACGTCGGCTACCAGAACAACGAGCTCGTCTTCGTCCTCGCGATCGAGAAGTTGCTCGAGCTGGAGGTGCCGGAGAAGGCCACGTGGATGCGCATGCTCATGTGCGAGCTCAACCGCATTCACTCGCATCTCGTGTTCCTCGGAACGTCCGCGCTGGAGTTGGGAGCGATCTCGATGTTCTGGTACTGCTTCCGCGAGCGCGAGACGATCCTCGACCTGTTCGAACTCGTCGCCGGCCAGCGCATGCACACGCGCTACTTCCAGGCCGGCGGGCTCGCGGAGGACATCCCCGCAGGCTTCTATCCCGAGGCGCGCAGCTTCGTCGAGCGGATGCCGCACGCGCTCGACGACTACCTGACGCTGCTCGACCGCAACAAGATCTGGCTCGAGCGCACGCAGGGCGTCGGGCTCCTCTCGGCCGACGACGCGATCGCGCTCGGGCAGTCCGGCCCGGTGCTGCGTGCGTCCGGCGTCGACTGGGACCTCCGGCGCGACGCTCCGTACCTCGCCTACGACCAGGTCGACTTCCGCGTGCCCGTCTACACGGGCGGCGACGTCTACGACCGCTATCGCGTCCGCATGGACGAGATGGCCGAGTCGACGCAGATCGTGCGCCAGTGCATCGACCGGCTCGAGCGCATGGAAGGGCAGCCCTGGATCGCGGACGACCGCAAGGTCGTGCTCCCGCCCCGCGAGGAGCTGCACACCTCGATGGAGTCGCTCATCCACCACTTCAAGATCGTGACCGAGGGGTATCGCGTCCCCGCGGGCGAGATCTACGTCGCGATCGAGTCGCCGCGCGGCGAGTCCGGCTGCTACGTCGTCAGCGACGGCGGCCCGAGGCCGTGGCGCGTGCACTTCCGCGCCCCGTCGTTCGCGGCGCTCCAGGCGACCGCGACGTGCGCGCAGGGATCGCTCATCGCCGACCTGATCGCGATCGTCGGCTCGCTCGATGCAGTCATGGGAGACACGGACCGATGAGCCTCACCGACGAGATCCAGAAGGTCGCGAAGCGCTACCCGGAGAGCAAGTCCGCGATCCTGCCCGCGCTCCGGCTCGCGCAGGACGAGTACGGCTGGCTCTCCCGCGAGGCGATCGAGGAGGTGGGCGAGGCGCTCGACCTGACGCCGGCCTACTGCATGTCGGTCGCGAGCTTCTACGACCTGTTCAACTTCGAGCCGATCGGCCGGCACACGATCGAGGTGTGCACGAACGTCTGCTGCGGGCTCGTGAACGCGCAGGCCGTGCTCGAGTCGTTCGAGCGCGAGCTCGATATCGCGCCCGGCGAGACGACCGCCGACGGCGAGATCACGCTGCGCGCAGTCGAATGCCTCGGCGGTTGCTCCACGCCGACGATCGTCGCGATCGACCAGCGCTACCGCCAGTCGGTCACGCCGGAAGACGTCCCCGCCATCCTCGAGGAGCTGCGCAATGTCTGAGGCGCTCGTCCTCGGAGGAGCGGAGGAGTCGCCGCTGCGCGACCTCGCGTCCTACCGCGCCGTCGGCGGCTACGCCCAACTCCTGAAGGCACGCGCGATGCCGCCGCAGGAAGTGATCGCGCTGCTCATCGAGTCGAACCTGCGCGGCCGCGGCGGCGCGTTCTTCCCGACCGGGCGCAAGGCGAGCTTCATCCCGTCGCCGGAGAAGGTCGCGAAGCCGATCTACATCACGGTCAACGCCGACGAGTCCGAGCCCGGGACGTTCAAGGACCGCGAGATCATGCTGCGCGTCCCGCACCGGCTCGTCGAGGGCTGCCTCATCGCGGCGCACGCGATCCAGTCGGACTTCGTCTTCATCTACATCCGCGGCGAGTACTCGACCGAGTACGACGTCCTGCAGTCCGCCGTCGATGAGGCGAGCGCTGCCGGCCTGCTCGGCGACGTCACGATCCTCGTGCACCGCGGCGCCGGCGCGTACATCTGCGGCGAGGAGACAGCGCTCCTCTCGTCGCTCGAGGGAGAGCGCGGGCAGCCGCGCTCGAAGCCGCCGTTCCCGGCGATCGAAGGCCTCTACGCCGCGCCGACGCTCATCAACAACGTCGAGACGATCACGACCATCCCGGTCGTGCTCGAAGTCGGCCCTGCCGAGTACGCGAAGATCGGTGCGCCGCCCGACTCGACGGGCACGCGCCTCTTCTGCCTCTCAGGCAACGTCGCGCGACCGGGCGTGTACGAGTTGCCGCACGGCCTCACCACGCGCCACCTCATCGAGGAGATCGGTGGAGGCGTTCCGGACGGCCGGTCGCTGAAGGCCGTGATGATGGGCGGCTCGTCCTTCCCGGTGATGACGCCGGACGACCTCGATACGAAGCTCGACGCGAACTCGCTCGGCCAGAAGGGCTACTTCATCGGGTCGGGCGTCGTCTGCGTCCTCGACGACCGCACCTGCATGGTGCAGTTCGCGCTGCGGGTCGGCCAGTTCTACATGCACGAGTCGTGCGGCAAATGCACGCCGTGCCGCGTCGGGACGCGCTGGCTCGTGCAGATGCTGCGCGCGGTCGAGAACGGCACCGCATCCGAGAGCGACTTCGACCTCGCACTCGACGTGTGCGACCGGATCATCGGCAAGTGCCTCTGTGTTCTCGGCGACTCCGACGCGATGATCGTCGCGAGCTGCGTGACGAAGTTCCGCGACGAGTTCCGCGCGCATCTCGAGCACGGCGGCTGCCCCTTTGGCCACGACTCCTCGCTCGACGGGCTCTTCGCCCCCTCGGATCAGCACGCCGCGCATCGCGAGGTGGTCGCATGACCGATCTCGTCCGCGTCACCGTCGACGAGCGCGAGGTGCACGTCCCGAAGGGGACGGGCATCGTCGAGACGGCGCTCGCGGCCGGCATCGAGATCCCCGTCTTCTGCTACGAGCCGCGCCTCGGCGAGGGCATCGGCGCATGCCGCATGTGCATCGTCGAGATCGAGGGGATCCCGAAGCTCCAGACCGCGTGCACCACGACCGCGACGGACGGCATGGTCGTCAAGACGGCGCGCACCTCGAAGAAGGCGTCGGTGGGCCAGCACGGGACGCTCGAGTTCATCCTCGTCAACCACCCGCTCGACTGCCCCGTCTGCGACAAGGGCGGCGAGTGCCCGCTGCAGGACCTGACGTTCCGCTACGGGCCGGGGAACACGCGCATGACCTTCGAGAAGCTCACCCTCGAGAAGCCGATCCCGATCTCGCCCGCGATCTCGCTCGACCGCGAGCGCTGCATCCTCTGCTACCGCTGCACGCGCTTCAGCGAGGACGTAAGCGAGGACGGACAGCTCGTCGCCCGCAACCGCGGCGCGATGTCGGTGATCACGACGTTCGAGGACGAGCCGTACAGCGGCCCCTTCACGGGCAACGTCACCGAGCTCTGCCCCGTCGGCGCGCTCCTGCCGACGCAGTACCGGTTCGAGGGGCGCCCCTGGGAGATCCAGAACGTGCCGACCGTGTGCGGCATGTGCTCCGTCGGCTGCAACGTCAACGCGACGGTGCGTGAGGGCAAGGTGAAGCGGATCCTCTCGCGGAACCATCCGGAGATCGACGAGGGCTGGATCTGCGACAAGGGCCGCTTCGGCTTCACGCACCTGCGGTCCGCCGATCGCATCGTCGACCCGATCAAGCGCGTACGGATGCACGGGTTCGAGCCGGTGTCGTGGGACGACGCGCTGGACGAAGCGGAGCGGCTGCTCCGCGCGGCCCACGGCCGCGTCGTCGTCGCGCTTTCCGGATCGGAGACGGTCGAGCAGGCGTACGCGCTCGCGAAGCTCGTCCGCGTCGGCACCGGATCGCACGAGGCGATGCTCCCCGAGGAAGTCACCCACAGCCTCGACGCGTACGGGCTGCCGCTGTCGGCCATCCGCGACGCGCAGGTCGTCGTCGTGCTTGGCGACGTCTCAGTCGCGGAGCGTGCGCCGATCGTCGACCTCTGGATCAAGGCCGCGCGCCGAACCGGTGCGCGCGTCCTGACCGAGCTGGACGAGAAGGCCGTGCGGGCCGCCGACAGAGCGGTGCTCATCTGGTCCGGCCCGGGCGGCCGCGGCGGCGCGACGGTGGCGGCGCACGCGGAGCGTCTCGGTCTCGCCGGCAAGGACGGCTGCGGCGCGTTCTACCTCCCCGAGACGCCGAACGGCCGCGGCGCCGCGGACGCATGGGCGGCCGCTTCCGACGAGGAGCCGGCAGAGACCGAATCAGTAGGCCTGCTGATCGTGTCCGGGGACGAGGCCGCGAACGACCCGAGCGTGCGTGCGCTCGCCGAGAAGGCGGAGTCGGTGATCGCGATCTCGATGTTCCACGGCCTCGCCGCCGGCTGGGCCGACCTCGTCCTGCCGGGAACGAGCTACCTCGAGCGGGACGGCACGTACGTGAACCTCGAAGGACGGCTGCAGCGCCTCCGCCGTTCGGCAATGCCGCCCGCGCCGGACGAGCTCGCGTGGCTGTCGCAGCTCGCGTCGCGCTTCGGCGTCGAGCTCGCGCCGCACGCGCCGATGGTCTTCGCCGAGCTGTCGGAGCGCATCTACGGCGGCCTGTCCTTCGGCGAGGTCGGCGAGCGAGCGCCGCTCCGTGGGTACGTCGGCGCGCCCGCGCACGTCGAGGCCCCGCCACTGCCGGAGCCCGAGGCCGCCCGCGAAGGACTGCAGCTCGTCTGTTACAAGCCGCTCTTCTCGGGGCCGGCGGTCGAGCGCGTCGAGGAGCTCCAGTTCCAGCGGCCGCCCGCCGAGGTCGAGCTCGCGCGCGCCGACGCGCAGGCGCGCGGCATCGCGAACGGCGCGACGGTGACCGTCTCCCACAACGGCACGTCGATGCAACTGCGCGCACGCATCGCAAAGGATCTGCGCAAGGGCGTCGTGCGCATCGCGCGCGAGCACGCAGGCGACCTGCGCGGCACCGTCGAGGTGAGCGCGTAGTGGAGCCGTGGTGGATCAGCCTCATCAAGGCGGGGATCATCGTGAACCTCGTCATGGTCGCGTTCGCGTACCTGACGTGGCTCGAGCGCAAGGGCCTCGGCCGTCTGCAGAACCGTTACGGCCCGAACCGCGCCGGCCCGTTCGGGCTGCTGCAGCCGATCGCCGACCTCGTGAAGCTCGTCCGCAAGGAGGCCTTCGCTCCGTCGAGCGCGATCGACCTCCCGTACATCCTCGCGCCCGTCATCTCGATGTTCACGGCGCTCGCGGCGTTCTCGGTCATCCCGTGGGGGTCTGGCTGGAAAATCTACCACTGGCAGGTGACCGGTGAGGTCGTCAACGTCCCGATCTCGCTGCTCCTGATCTTCGCTCTCGGGTCGATCGGCATCTACGGTTTCATCGTCGGCGGCTGGGCGTCGGAGTCGAAGTTCTCCCTGCTCGGCTCGATGCGCACGTGCGCGCAGCTCGTCTCGTACGAGGTGTCGCTCGCGCTGAGCGTGCTCGGCGTCGTCATCCTCGGCCGCTCGCTCTCGCTCGTCGACATCGTCCACCGGCAGGGCGTGACGCTGCCGTTCGTCATTCCGCAGTTCGTCGGCCTGCTCGTGTTCTTCTTCGCCGGCATCGCCGAGACGAGCCGCGCGCCGTTCGACCTTCCGGAGGCGGAGCAGGAGCTCGTCGCCGGCTACCACACCGAATACTCCGGCATGCGTTGGGGCCTCTTTCAGACGGCCGAGTACATCAACCTGATCACGCTCTCAGGGCTGATGGTGACACTCTTCTTCTCCGGCTGGCACGGCCCGTGGAACCTCGGCCCGATCTGGTTCGTGCTGAAGCTGCTCGGCGTGCTCTTCGCCTTCATCTGGCTGCGGGCGACGCTCCCGCGTCTGCGCTACGACCAGCTCATGCGCTTCGGCTGGAAGGTTCTCCTGCCGGTGGC
>DATCBD010000070.1:0-2614 GCA_036512155.1 Gaiellaceae bacterium
ACCCTCGGGCCGATTGTGGAAGGGCTGATGCACTGATGAAGAGCGTTCTCGCATCCATCGCCGCCGTCGTCGTCCTCACTGCGTTCTTCGGTTTCGCCTACCCCGCCGTGATGACCGGCTTCGCGTCCGTCGCCTTCCCGAACAAGGCGGGCGGTAGCCTCGTCGACAGGAACGGCGAAGTGAGGGGCTCGAAGCTCGCCGCTCAGCAGTTCACGTGGCCGCGGTACTTCCACGAGCGGCCGTCGGGCACCGCGCCTGCATACAACGCCGGCGCGACGACGTTCCTCAACCTCGGCCCGACGAATCCCGACCTGGCGAAGCTCATCGCGTCCAATGCGCAGGCGATCCTCAAGCTCGAGAAGCCGTACAACCCCGGCCTGACGATCCACGACATCCCCGTCGATGCGGTCGTGACGTCGGCGTCCGGCATCGACCCGGACATCTCGCCGGCGAATGCCGCGCTCCAGTCGCGCCGCGTCGCGGCCGTGCGTCACCTGCCGCTTGCGACCGTCCAGAAGCTCATCAAGGAGAACACGGACGGCCGCAGCCTCGGATTCTTTGGTGAGCCGGGCGTCAACGTGCTCGAGCTCAATCTTGCTCTCGACAAGCTCGGAGGGAAGTAGTCAATGGCCCGTCAGAGTTCAAGCGTCTTCACGCCCGAGCTGGTTGGTGCAGCCGTTCGGGACTCGTTCCCGAAGCTCAACCCGCGGCTGCAGCTCAAGAACCCCGTGATGTTCATCGTCGAGCTCGGCAGCCTGATCACGACCGTGATCTTCTTCCTCGAGCTTGCGCGCGGCCAGTACGGCAGCCTGTGGTTCGTCGGCACGATCACGGTGTGGCTGTGGCTGACGGTGCTATTCGCGAACTTCGCCGAGGCGATCGCGGAGGGCCGCGGCAAGGCTCAGGCCGACGCGCTGCGGGCGACGCGCACGACGACGAACGCGCGGCTGCGCGACGGCCGAGAGGTCCCGGCAGCGGAGCTGCAGAGGGGCGACGTCGTTGTCGTAGAGGCGGGCCAGATCATCCCGGCCGACGGCGAGATCATCGAGGGCGTCGGCTCGGTCGACGAGTCGGCGATCACCGGCGAGTCCGCGCCGGTCATCCGCGAGTCCGGCGGCGACCGCAGCGCGGTCACCGGCGGTACGAAGCTGCTCTCGGACCGGCTCGTCATCGAGGTCACGCAGGAGCCGGGCCAGTCGTTCCTCGACCGGATGATCGCGCTCGTCGAAGGCGCGGAGCGCCGGAAGACCCCGAACGAGATCGCGCTCAACATCCTGCTTGCCGGCCTCACCATCACGTTCCTCGCGGCCGTCGTGACCCTCCGGCCGTACGCGCTCTACGCGGGCACCTCCACGTCCCAGACGGTGCTCATCGCGCTGCTCGTCGCCCTCATCCCGACGACCATCGGCGCGCTGCTCTCCGCGATCGGCATCGCCGGCATGGACCGGCTGGTGCAGCGCAACGTGCTCGCGATGTCGGGCCGCGCCGTCGAGGCATCGGGCGACGTCGACGTGCTCCTCCTCGACAAGACGGGCACGATCACGCTCGGTAACCGCCAGGCGGCCGAGTTCCTGCCCGTCAACGGCGTCGAAGAGCGTGAGCTCGCCGAGGTGGCGCAGCTCGCCTCGCTCGCCGACGAGACGCCCGAGGGCCGCTCGATCGTCGTCCTCGCGAAGGAGCGGTTCAACGTCCGGGAACGCGAGCTCGGCGAGCACGAGTTCGTCCCGTTCAGCGCGACGACGCGCATGAGCGGCGTGAACGTCGACGGCGTGATGATCCGCAAGGGCGCGGCCGACTCGGTGAAGAAGTTCATCGCCGAGCAGGGCGGCAGCCCGCCGCCTGAGCTCGACCGCATCGTCCAGGGCGTCGCCGAGCAGGGCGGGACGCCGCTCGTCGTCGCGCGGGACAACTGGGCGCTGGGCGTCGTCTACCTGAAGGACATCGTCAAGGGCGGGATGAGCGAGCGCTTCGACGAGCTCCGCCGCATGGGCATCCGCACGGTCATGATCACCGGCGACAACCGCGTCACCGCGGCGGTGATCGCGCAGGAGGCGGGCGTCGACGACTTCCTCGCTGAGGCAACGCCGGAGGCGAAGATGGCGTTGATCAAGGAGGAGCAGGGGAAGGGGCGGATGGTCGCGATGACCGGCGACGGGACGAACGACGCGCCCGCGCTCGCTCAGGCCGACGTCGGCGTCGCCATGAACACGGGCACGACCGCGGCCAAGGAAGCCGGGAACATGGTCGACCTCGACTCGAACCCGACGAAGCTGATCGAGATCGTCGAGGTCGGCAAGCAGCTCCTGATCACGCGCGGCGCGCTGACGACGTTCTCGATCGCGAACGACGTCGCCAAGTACTTCGCCATCCTGCCGGCGATGTTCGCGTTCACCTACGCGACGAAGTCGGGGCAGCGGGGGCCGCTGAACTCGCTCAACATCATGCATCTCGGCGATCCGAAGAGCGCGATCATGTCTGCGATCATCTTCAACGCGCTGATCATCCCGGCGCTCATCCCGCTTGCATTGAAGGGCGTGCGCTACCGCGCGATCGGCGCCACGGCGCTGCTGCGCCGGAACCTCGGCATCTACGGGCTCGGCGGCGTGATCCTGCC
>DATCBD010000071.1:0-3858 GCA_036512155.1 Gaiellaceae bacterium
CAAGGGCGTCAACCCGGACGAGGTCGTCGCCGTCGGCGCCGCGCTGCAGGCGGGCGTGCTCAAGGGCGAGGTGAAGGACATCCTCCTCCTCGACGTGACGCCGCTGTCGCTCGGCATCGAGACCAAGGGCGGCGTGATGACGAAGCTCATCGAGCGCAACACCACCATCCCGACGAAGAAGTCGGAGACGTTCACGACGGCAGAGGACAACCAGCCGTCCGTCGAGGTGCACGTGCTCCAGGGCGAGTCGGAGATGGCGACGTACAACAAGACGCTCGGCAAGTTCCAGCTCGTCGGCATCCCGCCGGCGCCGCGCGGCATGCCGCAGATCGAGGTCACGTTCGACATCGACGCGAACGGGATCATCAACGTGTCCGCGAAGGATCTCGGCACGGGGAACGTCCAGCAGATCCAGATCCAGGGCGGCTCCGGCCTGTCCGAGGACGAGGTGAAGCGGATGATCAACGAGGCCGAGACGCACGCCGACGAGGCGCATCGGCTGCGCGAGGCCGTCGACACGAAGAACATGGCGGAGACGCTCGCCTACCAGACGGAGCGCACGCTGAAGGAGCACCGCGACAAGCTCGACGAGTCGGAGGCCTCGACGATCGAGGGCCGGATCATGGAGCTGCGCCAGGCGCTCGAAGGTGACGACCTCCCCGACATCCGCGCGAAGGCGGAGTCGCTGCAGGAGGCCTCGCACAAGCTCGCCGAGGCGGTGTACGCGCAGGCGACCGCGCAAGCGCAGGCAGCCGGCGGCGGCAACGGTGCTTCCTCGGCCGACGAAGAGGTCGTCGAGGAAGGCGAGTACGAAGACGTGACCAATGACTGACGAGCACGTCGAGCATGAGGCGCAGGTTGAGCAGGTGGAGCAGGAGGTCGACGACCGCCTGCTCCGCCTTGCCGCCGACTTCGAGAACTACAAGAAGCGCGCCGCCCGTGAGCGGCAGGAGTACGTGTCGTTCGCGAACGAGCGGCTGCTGAAGGAGCTGCTCCCGATCCTCGACGATCTCGAGCGCGCGCTGAACGCGGCCGAGCAGCACGAGGAGGCACAGCTCGACGAAGGCGTGCGCCTCGTCCACCGTTCTCTCGCGTCGCTGCTCGAGCGGCAGGGCGTGAAGGAGATCGCGACCGAGGGCAAGTTCGACCCGCACGTGCACGAGGCGCTGCTCGCGCAGCCGTCCGAGGAGGCGGAGCAGGGCGACGTGCTCGACGTCATCCAGAAGGGCTACACGCTCGGCGACCGCGTCGTGCGTCCGGCCAGGGTGATCGTGGCCGAATGAGCACGCCGTACGACACGCTCGGCGTCCAGAAGAACGCCTCCGACGACGAGATCAAGAAGGCGTACCGCAAGCTCGCGCGCAAGCATCATCCCGACGCGAACGCGGGGGACAAGGACTCCGAGGAGCGCTTCAAGGAAGTGCAGACGGCGTACGACGTGCTGTCCGATCCCGAGAAGCGCAAGCAGTACGACCGCTTCGGCAGCCAGAACGGCCGGCCGGGGCCGGCGGGCGGGCCGAACGTCGACTTCGGCAACTTCGACCTCGGCGACCTCGGCGACATCTTCGGCGGCATGTTCGGTGGTGGAGCCGCCCGCACGCGTGCGCGTGCCGCGCGCCAGCCGGTGCGGGGCAACGACGTGGAGGCGCAGGTGCACCTCTCCTTCGAGGACTCGCTCCACGGCGCCGACGCGAAGGTGCCGGTCGAGATGATGACCGCGTGCCGCGAGTGCGGCGGCACCGGCGCGCGGCCGGGAACCGCCCCCGTCATCTGCCCGGAGTGCAACGGCCGCGGCGTGAGGACCGAGAGCCAGGGGCTCTTTGCGCTCTCGCAGCCGTGCCCGCGCTGCCGCGGCAACGGCACCGTCATCGAGCAGCCGTGCCCGAACTGCCAGGGCACCGGGCGCGAGCGGCGCATCAAGACGTACACGGTGAAGATCAAGCCCGGCGTCAAGGACGGGACGCGCATCAGGCTGAAGGGCAAGGGCGAGGCCGGCCAGCACGGCGGCCCCGCGGGCGATCTCATCGTCGTCACGCGCGTCGCGCCGTCGAAGACGTACGAGCGGCGCGGCGACGACCTGATCGTGGAGGTGCCCGTGTCCTATGCGCAGGCCGCGCTCGGCGACAAGGTCGAGGTGCCGACGCCGGAGGGCCCCGTGTCGCTGAAGATCCCGGCCGGTTCCGAGGACGGCAAGCTGTTGCGCATCAAAGGCCGCGGCGCGCCGAAGCTGAACGGCTCCGGCAAGGGCGACGTGCTCGCGCGCGTCCGCATCCAGGTGCCGAAGCGCGTCAACAAGAAGGAGCGCGAGATCCTCGAGGAGCTCAAGAAGGTGGGTGGCTGATGGATCCGGACCTGCTCAAGCAAGGCCCGCGGGAAGCGCCCGAGCCGTTGACGGCGGAAGAGCGCACCAGCCGCAAGGGCATGAAGACGGCCGGCGGCGGCATCGCCGCGGGCGGGATCGGCCTCGCGAAGGCCGGCTTCCTCGGGAAGTTCTTGATCTATCTGTTCCTCTGGAACGGCGTTCGCACGGCGTTCCTGCTCGGCGGCTGGATCGGGCTCGCGCTCATCGCCATCGCCATCGGCGGGTTCATCTACTACCGCAAGCAGAGGCAGGCCACAGCGTCGTGAAGGACCGCGGCATGTACATGATCAGCGTCGCCGCCGAGCTCGTCGGCATGCACCCGCAGACGCTGCGCATCTACGAGACCAAGGGCCTCGTGCGGCCGAAGCGCACGCCCGGCGGCACGCGCCTGTACTCGGAGGCGGACGTCGAGCGGCTGCGCATCATCCAGCGGCTCACGACCGAGCTCGGCCTCAACCTTGCCGGCGTCGAGGTGGCGCTGCGCCTCGAGGACGAGCTGCGCAGGGCGCATGAACAGATCGACCGGTTGCAGCGCGACGCGAAACGGGAAGTGCAGAACGTGCACAGGCACTACCGCCGCGACCTCGTGCTCTATCGCGACGACCTGCTTCCGGAAAGGCGGTAATGGACTTCAACAAGCTCACAGTCAAGTCGCAGGAAGCGGTCGCTGCCGCGCAGGAGCTGGCGCGCCGTTCCGGCAATCCCGAGCTGTACCCGGAGCACCTCGTGCTCGCGCTCCTCGACCAGGAGCTGCCGCGCGAGCTCGTCCCCGACGCCGACGCGCTGCGTGCGCAGGCAGAGGCCACGCTCGCGACGAAGCCGCGCATCGAGGGCGCGCAGCAGCAGCCGAGCGTGTCGGCTGCGCTGTCGAAGGTGCTCGACAAGGCGCTGGACGAGGCGAAGCGCATGCAGGACGACTACGTGTCGACCGAGCATCTGCTGCTCGCGCTCGACGTCGTCCCACGTGACCAGCTGGAGGCGAAGATCAAGGCGGTGCGCGGCGGCCAGCGCGTCACCTCGCAGGACCCGGAGGGCACGTATCAAGCGCTGTCGAAGTTCGGCCGCGACCTCACCGAGGCGGCCGAGCAGGGGAAGCTCGACCCGGTGATCGGGCGCGACGAGGAGATCCGGCGCGTCATCCAGGTTCTCTCCCGCCGCACGAAGAACAACCCGGTGCTGATCGGCGAGCCGGGCACGGGCAAGACGGCCATCGTCGAGGGGCTCGCGCAGCGCATCGTCGACGGCGACGTCCCCGAGGGGCTGAAGGGCAAGCGCGTGTGGGCGCTCGACATCGGCGCCATGCTCGCGGGCGCGAAGTACCGCGGCGAGTTCGAGGAGCGCCTCAAGGCCGTCCTCACCGAGATTCGCAACGCCGAGGGCAACCTCATCCTGTTCATCGACGAGCTGCACACGATCGTCGGTGCTGGCGCTGCCGAAGGCGCGGTCGACGCGGCGAACATGCTCAAGCCCATGTTGGCGCGCGGGGAATTGCGCTG
>DATCBD010000072.1:0-17807 GCA_036512155.1 Gaiellaceae bacterium
CACGCGGCGGCTACGGATTACGCGCGGTATGCGATCGAGGAGAACAAGGACTCGCAGTTCGCCGATCGTGAGCGCATTGGCCTCAGCCACGTGGCGCCGGTAGGTCATGGGATTACTCGGGCTGATGTGGTAGCTCATACAGCGAAAGCCAAGTCGCGGCCCTTCAACCTCCCGAACGTAGTAGGCAAGCGCCGTGCCAACGCCTCGCCGGCGCGCCGACGGAATGACGCGCAGGCCATACGAGTATGGAAGCTCTGGCGACGCATCGACATTCAGCCCATAGCCAGGAAGCCGCAGTGGCCGCGCCGTGATCCATACGACGCCGATCAACTGATCTTCTTGTTCGGCGACGACGGCATAGTCACCGCCGGCGAGCCGCTTGCGCACCGTGCGCCGTCCACCAGCGAGCCGTGCGAGCGCCTGCGCATCCGCGGCAGTCGCCGGACGAATCCATGCTGGTCCGTCGTGCACGGCCTCCGCCGGCAGCTCAGCCACGCAATAAAGCAGGGTGTCAACCTTGACCAGTCGTCGCGCGAGCGCGGTCCCGAGTAGCAAGCCCCCGCGGAGCGTCACGACCTGGCCGCCGGCGCTGGAATTCGGCTGCACGACATCACGATGCGTGGCGATGGCAGATGCAGTCTCAGCGTTTCGTGCCGGTGGTCGGCAGCCGGGAGCCGCTCCTGCCACACCGCTTCACCTGGAACGTCACCGTCTCTCCGACCGCAGTTCCAGCCGACGCATTCCCCTCTGCGATCCATGGAAGCAGTACTCGGCATCAGCCCCGCACGCTGGCGCGGCGAACGATCGGACGTCGGATTCGCGCGTTGGTCGACGTTATCGTCCCACTCACTCCGGCTCGAGCGGCGTGACGCGCATCGGGCGAACTGCCAAAGGACTTGTCGATCCGCGCCGCGCGTTTGTCCACGGGGTCTGCCGCCGGTCGCAGGGTTGTCGCCGCCCCCATCAGGCGGTCGGTGCGACCCCGAACAGCTTCTTGTAGAGCAGCTCCCAGTTCGAAGCGATCTGCTGCTGGGCCGAGCGGAGGTTGATCGTTCCGGTGCACACCGCCTTGTGCGCGCCGTTCTCCAGTTTGTCTTTCACGTGGTAGCCAGGCGCGTGCCCTGGAAGGGTCGCCTTCTCCGGGTACAGGTTGGCGATGTCGTTCGAGCCGCCGAGCTCCAACGAAACAATGTGGTCGATCTCAAGCGTGCGCCCACCGCAAGAAGTCCAGCCGCAGCCGCAACGATCAACAATGCCCTCATCGCCTGCCTGTCCCCTCTCCCGGACTGCCCGTTGTCCACAGTACGCCGACGCCCTGGAGGCTTCAAGCCCCACCCGCGGGGCCTTGTCCCTCGAACGAGCCACACCAAAGGGGCGAAGGAAACCCGGCCAAGCAGCCAGCTCGATTGCCCGCTTCCGGACGCAAGATCTCGGAATAGCAGCGAGCGTCTGCGTTCCGGACCACCGTCTCCGAGAAGACGCAACCGGACACAGCGGAGCATCTTTTATCCCCCCGGGTGCGCATGGAGGCGACAGGACTGCGGTCCTGCCGTCTCCGCCACCTATTGGAATGGGCTCATCGTCGTCGATCGCCGCGGCGATCCGCTGTCCTCTGCTTGTCGCCGGGCGACAGCGGCGTGATGGCGAAGCAGCAGGGAACGCGCCTTCTCGAGCGTTGTCAGCGCCTCCCATGGATCGACCGGGATCTGCTTCGTCGCCGAGAGTCGTACGAGCTTCTCGACCTTGTCGAACTCGTCGTATTGAGCGAGATGTTCAGGCTGTTGCGGAAACAGGACGTTCCGATTGCTTGGGCACAAGTCCCCACGCAGCTTCGGTTCGGCTGCTCTGACTGAACCGGAGGGAGAGTACGAGGTACGAATCGACGTACAACTTGCTGCATCGCTCCTCCAAACACCGCTTGGTTGAGCCATGCGCCCGGCATGATTCGAACATGCGACCTCTGCCTCCGCAGGGCAGCGCTCTATCCCCTGAGCTACGGGCGCTTCGGGAACGGCCAGTGTAACCGCATGCGCTTGCGCGGCTGCGCTTTCCGCCACTCGTCGTAACTCGGCATGCGGCCCTGCTCGCGCGCGGCCTGGACGCATTCGGCGTGCGCGTGCCGCCGGCGGCTCGTGTCGCCTTCGGGCGCGATGAGGACGTGCGGTGCCATCGCATGCAGGCGGTAGCCGCAGAGCGGGCAGCGATACGTTGCCGGCTTGAGGTTGTGCGCGGCGCGCACCGACCACCACGCGGCCGGCTCGAGCCTAGGCACCTTTGGTGCGCACGTACGCGAGCGCGACGACGGAGCCGTCGGGGCGTCGCGCCGAGCTCGTGACGCGCTCGACAGACGTCTCGTCGTCGAGCTCGACCACCTGCAGCTTGCGGTTGACATGGCCGCGGTAGTGCAGGCGAGCGATTGGCTCCTGCCCCGGGTAGCAGCCCTTGCTGAAGCTGATGTGCGTCTCGTCGAGGCCGGCCTCAGCAGGGAGCACGCGATCGTCGAGCTCGTGTCCCCACCGCGGGACACCGGCCTCGATGCGGCGCAGCTCGAGCTCGTCGGCGGAGAGCGTCGGCTCGAGGCCTGCGTCGAGCACCTCGACGGCGCCGGGAAAGTCGGTGGCGATGCCGTCGCCGCCGAACGCGAGCACCGTCTCGTGCTCCTCTGGCGCGACCTCGCAGCTCGCCCGGAGCCGCATGCGCGTCAAGTGCGCCCTCACGGGCTCGCCGAGCTCCGGCTCGGTGAGGAGCAGGTAGTCGTCCTCGCCGCGCCGCCAGACGACGAGCGGCGCGATCAGCCGCGCCTTTGCCGTCAGCAGGAGCGCAGGACAGGAGTCGCCGACAGCGAGCGCGTCGACGTCGTTCGAGACCATGCGCTGGAGATAGTCGCGCGCGTCCGCTCCGGCAACCCGGACGAAGGCGCGCGGGCGCTGTGCCACGTCCATGGGATTAGTGTACGAACGCGATGCCGCTCTTCCGCTCGAAGGCCGAGGACAAGGTGCGCGCGGCGGGCTTCGACCCCGCCAGGCTCCCGCCCGGGCAGTACCTGACCGAGAAGTGGCCGGTGCTGCACGCGGGCGACGTACCAAAGGTGGATCTCGCGGCGTGGGACCTGCGCGTGTGGGGCGAGGTCGAGAACGAGATCACGCTGACCTTCGAAGAGCTCACGGCGCTGCCGGCGACCGAGGTGACGAGCGACATCCATTGCGTCACTCGCTGGAGCCGCTTCGACGCCCACTTTAAAGGCGTGCACTGGCGCGAGATCGCAAAGCTGTGCAACCCGAAGCCGAGCGCGCATTTCGCCATCGCCCATGCAGAGGCAGGCTTCACGGCGAACTCGCCGCTCGCCGCGATCGAGGACGAGAACGCGTTGATCGTGTACGAAGCCGACGGCGGACCGCTCACGCCGGACCACGGCTGGCCGGTGCGGTTGTTCGTGCCGACGAAGTACTTCTGGAAGAGCGCGAAGTGGCTCCGCGGCATCGAGCTGACCGCCGCCGACAAGCCAGGGTTCTGGGAGCGCTACGGCTACAACAACAACGCGGACTACTGGAAAGAAGAGCGCTACGGGTTCTAGTACGACGAAGGGCGGCCTCGCGGCCGCCCTTCGCTTCCAGCAGTAGCCCGAAGGCTCGTTACATCATCCCGCCCATGTCGGGCATGCCGCCGCCCATGCCGGCGCCGGACTTGTCCGGTGCCTCGGCGACGATCGCCTCGGTGGTGAGGATGTTCTTCGCGATCGATGCTGCGTTCTGCAGCGCGGAGCGCGTGACCATCGTGGGATCGCCGATGCCTGACTTGAGCAGGTCCTCGACTTCACCCGTGTCGACGTTCAGGCCCCAGCCCTTCTGGGCGCTGCGAACGCTTGCGACCGCGATCGAGCCCTCGAGGCCCGCGTTGGCCGCGAGCTGGCGAAGGGGCTCCTCGAGCGCGCGGATGATGATCTTCGCGCCCGTCTGCTCGTCGCCCTCGAGCTCCGCGAGGAGCTGTTCCTTGACAGCGTCCGCCGCGTTGATGAGCGCGACGCCGCCGCCGGGAACCTGACCCTCCTCGAGCGCCGCGCGAGCGGCCTGGAGAGCGTCCTCGACGCGGTGCTTCTTCTCCTTCATCTCCGTCTCGGTCGACGCGCCGACCTTGACGACGGCGACGCCGCCGGACAGCTTCGCGAGGCGCTCCTGGAGCTTCTCGCGATCGAAGTCGGAGTCGGTGTTCTCGATCTCCGCCTTCAGCTGCTTGATCCGGCCCTTGATCGCGTCGGACTCGCCGGCACCATCGATGATGGTGGTCGAGTCCTTGTCGACGACGACACGACGGGCCTTGCCGAGCTGCGAGATCTTCGTGTTCTCGAGCTTCAGGCCCATCTCCTCGGTGATGACTTCGGCACCCGTGAGGATGGCGATGTCCTCGAGCATCCGCTTGCGGCGGTCACCGAAGCCCGGCGCCTTGACGGCGACGGCCTGGAAGGTGCCGCGCAGCTTATTGACGACGATCGTCGCAAGCGACTCGCCCTCGACGTCCTCCGCCACGATCAGCAGCGGACGGCCGGCCTGGATGACCTGCTCGAGCACGGGCAGGAGATCCTTGACCGCGCCGATCTTCTGGTTGGCGACGAGGACGAACGGCTCGTCCAGCACCGCCTCCATGCGCTCGGCGTCGGTGATCATGTACGGCGAGAGGTAGCCCTTGTCGAACTGCATGCCCTCGGTGAACTCGAGCTCGAGGCCAAGGGTCTGGCCCTCCTCGACGTTCACGACGCCGTCCTTGCCGACCTTCTCGATCGAGTCCGCAATCACGTCGCCGATCTCGCGCTCGCGCGAGGAGACGGTCGCCACGCGGGCGATGTCCTCCTTGCCGGAGACGCTCTTCGACTGCGACTTGAGGTTCTCGACGACTGCGTCGACGGCCTTCTCGATGCCGCGCTTGAGCCCCATGGGGTTCGCGCCTGCGGCAACGTTCTTCAGGCCCTCGCGAACGATCGCCTGGGCGAGCACGGTCGCGGTTGTGGTTCCGTCGCCGGCGACATCGTTCGTCGCCGTTGCGACCTCGCGCACGAGCTGTGCGCCCTGGTTCTCGAAGACGTCCTCGACCTCGATCTCGCGAGCGATGGTGACGCCGTCGTTCGTGATGGTCGGCGCGCCGAACTTCTTGTCCAGCACGACGTACCGGCCCTTCGGGCCAAGTGTGACCTTGACCGCGTCGGCGAGGGTATTCACGCCGCGCTCGAGAGCGCGCCGTGCATCCTCGTTGAACTTCAGCTCTTTGTGAGCCATGGCTTGTTCAGTCCTCCTACTTCGACTTTGCGCCGGCCAGCTCGCGCGTCCCGACGACCTTCGCGAGAACGTCGCTCTCGCGCAGGATCAGGTACTCGTCCACGCCAACCTTGATCTCGGTCCCGCCGTACTTGGAGAAGACGATCTCGTCGCCCTCATCCAGGTCCATGGGGACGAATTTGCCGTCGTCGTCCCGGCTGCCCGGGCCGACTGCGAGGACACGGCCGCGCTGCGGCTTCTCCTTCGCGGTATCCGGCAGCACGATGCCGCTGGTCGTGACGTCCTCTTCATCGAGGACTTCGACGATCAGGCGGTCACCAAGCGGCTTCAGGTTCATACAACTGCCTCCTGACTGCGACCTTGTGACACTGTCTGGCACTCTCACCCCGAGAGTGCTGAGGTAGTGTAGTGATGGACCGCAGGTCCCGCAAGCCGCTAGAACACGGAGATGAAGCGCGAATTCTCGGCCGGCGGCGTGCTCGTCCGGACCCTAGCCGGACGCGTGCATGTGGCAGCCATCCGGCCGCAGGGGAAGCCGGCCGGGACCTGGGTGCTCCCGAAGGGGAACATCGACCCGGGCGAGATCCCAGCTGAGACGGCCGTCCGGGAAGTATGGGAGGAGACCGGGGTCGACGGCCGGCTCGTCGAAAAGCTCGGCGACGTCAAATACGTCTACACCTGGGACGGAGAGCGGATCTTCAAGGTCGTGAGCTTCTTCCTCCTCCGGGCCGGGCGCGGACGGATCGGCGCGATCGAGGACGAGATGCGCGTCGAGGTGGCCGAGGCCCGCTGGCTCCCGCTCGACGAGGCGCCGCGCCTGCTCGCCTACGGCGGGGAGCGGGAGATGGCGGCGAAAGCGCGAGATAGGCTCGGCGCCGGATGATCAACGTCGCCGACTACCTCGACGCCGCCGCGGCGAAGGTCGACCCGGGCATCTGGTGTTACTTCGAGGGTGGCGCAGGCGACGAGGTGACCCTGCGGGCGAACGTCGACGCGTACGGTCGCTGGCGCTTCCGGCCGCGGATGCTCGTCGACGTCAGCGAGGTGAGCACCGCGACGACCCTGCTCGGGACCCCGGTCGCGTCACCGCTCGGCGTCGCGCCGTTCGCGATGCAGCGGCTGATCGACCCGGAGGGCGAAGTCGCGACCGCACGCGCTGCGGGCGCCGCCGGCGCGCTCATGTGCGTGTCGACGCTGACGACGAGCACGCACGCGGAGATCGCCGAGGCCGGCGACGGGCCACGCTGGCTCCAGCTCTACGTCCTCAACGACCGGGCGCGAACCATCGCCCACATCACGGAGGCGCGCGAGGCCGGCTACTCCGCGGTCGTCCTCACTGTCGACCTGCCCTATGTGGGCAGGCGTGAGCGCGACCTGCGGCTCGGCTTCCAGAACCCGCCGCCGAATCTGCACCTGCCGTACGCGAACCTGTTCGAGAACTCACCGGCGCTGACATGGCGCGACCTCGAATGGATCCGTGCCGAGATGCCGCTCCCGCTCGTGGTCAAAGGGATCCTCACGCGCGAGGACGCGACGCTCGCAGTCGAGCACGGCGCCGACGCGATCTGGGTCTCGAACCACGGCGGTCGCCAGCTCGACGGCGTCGCCGCCGGGCTCGACGCGCTGCCCGAGGTGGTCGACGCCGTCGCGGGACGGTGCGAGGTCTACGTCGACGGAGGCGTCAGGCGCGGGACCGACGTGCTGAAGGCGCTCGCGCTCGGCGCGCGCGCGGCGTTCGCTGCGCGGCCGTTCGCAGGCGGCCTCGCGGTCGGCGGCGAGGCGGGCGTCGCGTCGGTGCTCTCGATCCTCCGGGACGAGATCGAGCTCGGTCTCGGGCTCCTCGGCTGCACGGCGCCCGATCAGGTCGCGCGCAGCCATGTGGAGCCGACGCTCCCCTATGATCTTCTCGTTTGAGCGGGCGCCGCGAGCCTATGTACGCACTCAACTTCTACTCCCCCATGGTCGCCGACCAGCTGCGCACCGGGCGCAAGTCGGCCACCATCCGCCTGGGCGACAAGTCCGGGAAGTACAAGAAGGGAATGGTCGTCAAGGTGCTGTGCGGCAACCGCTACAGCGCGCGCGAGTTCGTCTTCGACGCCGTCATCGACAAGGTCGAGGTGAAGACGCTCGGCGAGCTGTCGCCGCGCGAGATCGAGCACGACAACCCGGAGATCCGGCGCACGGACGAGATGGCGATGTTTCTCGGCCAGCTGTACAACCGTGAGGTCGAGGCGGACGAGGTCGTCACCGTGATCCGCTTTTCGCAGATCCTCAGCGGGCCGGTCGTGCCCGGCTTCGACAACGAATTGTTCTAGCGGCGGCGCTTGATGGGCGAGCCGAAGAGCTCGTCCGGTCGGATCGGCTTGCCGCACTCCTCGCAGTCGACCGCGGCGATGGACGAGAACGCCGCGTTGCAGCTCGGGCAGCGGCGCAGAAGCTTTCCGCCGCACTGCGGGCACTCGTCCGGCACCTCCGCTTCGAACTGCTCGAACCAACGCCGGCCCGCGCCGCACTTGAGGCACACGGCGACCCAGTCGCCGAGCACCTTGCGCCGCTCCTCACGCAGCCAGTCCGAGGCCTTGCCCACGCACTGACTGTAGCCTCGCCCCGATGTCCGTGACCTTCGACAGCACGCTCGACGGCATCGACTGGGCGCAGGCGAAGGCCGACCTCGCCGACGACGACTTCGACAACGGCCGCTCTGCAGACGCGCTGCGGCTGTCGTTCGAGCAGTCTCAGCACGTCGCCTTCGCACGCGACGAAGATCGCGTCGTCGGTATGGCTCGCATGCTCTCCGACGGCGTTTGCAACGCGTACGTCGTCGACGTCTGGACGCACTCCGCATACCGGCGGCTGGGAATCGCGGCCACGCTCATGCACATGCTCGCCGCCGCAGTCCCCGGCCAGCACATCGGCCTCCAAACCGACGACGCGCAGGCGTTCTATCGCTCGCTCGGCTATCGGGAGCAGCCGGAGTTCTGGTCGCTCGTCGTCGGCCGATGGCTCGATAACGAGGCGAACAGCTGACGCCGTATCCGAAGATCGAGCTGCACGTGCACCTCGAAGGCACGGTGCGAGCCGCGACGCTGAAGCAGATCGCGAAGCGGAACGACTATGCGCTCCCGGACGATCTCGAGTCGCTGTACGCGTACCGGGACTTCCGGCACTTCATCGAGACGTTCGAGCTGACCGCCGGCGCGCTGCAGCACTACGACGACTTCCGCCAGATCGTCGTCGACTACGCCGCCGAGGCGTCGGCGCACGGCGCCGTTTACCTCGAGGGGATCTTCGTCCCCGGGTTCTGGCGCGGACTCGACACCGACGAGGTGTTCAGCGGGTACTGCGACGGCGCGCGAGAGGCGCGCGAGCTGCACGGCGTGGAGGTGCGGCTCACGCCCGACATCCCCAGCGTCTACTCGGCGGAGGAGGCCGAGACGGTCGCCCGGTTCGCCGTCGCTTACCGCGAACGAGGCGTCGTCGGACTCGGCGTCGGTGGCCTCGAGTACCCGACGGAGCCGTACGCGCGCGCGTTCGCGTTCGCAAGAGAAGGCGGCATCGGCTCGGTCCCGCACGCCGGCGAGCTCGCGGGCGCCGACTCGGTGCGGAGCGCGCTCGACGGCCTCGGCGCCGACCGTATCCGTCACGGCATCCGCGCCGTCGACGACTCGGGGCTCGTCCGCGAGCTCGCAGGCCGCGGGACGGTGCTCGACGTCTGCCCGCTGTCCAACCTCCGCACCGGAGCGGTCGCGACCCTCGCCGACCACCCGCTGCCGCGGCTGGTCGCCGCGGGCGTCCGCTGCTCGATCTCGACCGACGACCCGGCGATGTTCGACACCGACCTCACCCGTGATTACGAGGCGGCCGAGTCGTTCGGGCTCTCGCCCCGCTCCTTCTACGAGGCGGGCGTCGCAGGCGCCCTGTGCGACGAGGAAACACGGTCGCGGCTCCAAGCCGTCGGCGACCGGTACAACTGGAGTTAGAGTTCAGCCCCGATGGCCGTCGCGAGAGAAGCGGAGCCAGTCGGCTCGCTCCATGAGGTGCGTGAGGCAGGCCTCGACCGCGAGGACCTCCTCGGCGTCTACCGCAACATGGTCATCACGCGCGGCGTGGAGGAGCGCGGGCACATCCTGTACCGGCAGGGGAAGATCCCCGGCTCCTTCTACACCGGTCGCGGCAACGAAGCCGCGGCCGTCGGCGTCGCGACGGCGATGGGCCCGGACGACGTAGGCGCGCCGCTCCATCGCGACATGGGCGTGCACATCACGCGCGGCGTCCAGCCCTGGCACATCTTCGCGCAGTACATGGGCCGGCAGGACGGCCCGACGCACGGCCGCGACGGCAACGTGCACATGGCGGAGTCGTCGCTCGGGCTCATCGCAATGGTCAGCCATCTTCCGGCCATGCTCCCGGTCGCCATCGGTGCGGGCCTCGCCTTCAGAATTCGCGAGGAAGCACGCGTTGCGCTCGCCTGGTTCGGCGAGGGCGCGTCCGCGCGCGGCGACACGCACGAGGGAATGACGTTCGCGGGCACGCGCGAGCTGCCGGTCGTCTTCGTCTGCGACAACAACCAGTGGGCGTACTCGACACCGACACATCTCGAGTACGCGACCGAGCATGTCGCCGACCGCGCGCAGGCGTACGGCTTCGAAGGCGTCGTCGTCGACGGCACCGACGTGCTCGCGGTCTACCGTGAGGCCAGGCGCGCCATCGAGAAGGCGCGCGCCGGCGGCGGGCCGACGCTGCTCGAGTGCCTTACGCTCCGCATGGAGGGGCACGCGGTGCACGACGACGCGTTCTACGTGCCGAAGGTGATGTTCGAGAAGTGGGCCGAGTCCGATCCGATCGAGCGCTTCCGCACCTGGCTGCGCGCGAACGTCGACATGACGGACGAGGAGGAGGACGAGATCTCCACCGGCGTGAAGAAGCTCTTGAACGACGAGCTCCAGCGCGCGGAACAGTCACCGATGCCGGATCCCGCCGACCTCCTGCACGGCGTCTACGCCTCGGCCGAAGACCTCGACACCCCCCACCACAAATAGCACTAATGGCCGAGCTCACCTACCTTCAAGCGATCTCCGACGCGCTCCGCACGGAGATGCGGCGCGACAAGCGCGTCTTCCTGATCGGCGAGGACGTCGGCGTGTACGGCGGCGCGTTCAAGGTGTCGCTCGGGTTCCAGGAGGAGTTCGGGCCGTGGCGCGTCATCGATGCGCCGCTCGCTGAGACCGCGATCGTCGGCGCGTGCACCGGCGCCTCGATGATGGGGCTGCGCCCTGTCGCCGAGATGCAGTTCGCCGACTTCGTGTCGTGCGCGTGGGACCAGCTCGTCACCGTCGCGGCGAAGCAGCGCTGGCGCGTCGGCACGCCCGTGCCGATCGTCGTCCGGCTCCCATCCGGCGGCGGCTTCTCCGGCGGCCCGTTCCACTCGCAGAACCCGGAGTCCTCGTTCGCGCACGTCCCGGGACTGAAGTGCGTCTGCCCGGCGACGCCCGAGGACGCGAAGGGGTTGCTGATCAGCGCCATCGAGGATCCGAGCCCCGTCCTCTATTTCGAGCACAAGCACCTGTACCGCCGCATCAAGGGCGAGGTGCCCGAGGAGCGCTACACGGTGCCGATCGGCAAAGCCCGCACGCACCGCCTCGGCAAGGACATCTCGGTGATCACGTGGGGCGCGATGGTCTACACCGCCGGCGAAGCCGCGCAGCAACTCGAGAACGACGGCGTCTCCGTCGAGGTCATCGATCTGCGCAGCGTCATGCCGTGGGACAAGGCGGCCGTGCTCGACTCGGCGCGCAAGACGTCGAAGGTGCTCGTCTTGCACGAGGACACGCGCACCGGCGGCTTCGGCGCCGAGATCGCGGCGACGATCGCCGAGGAGGCGTTCGAGGACCTCGACGCGCCGGTGAAGCGCATCGCCGCGCCCGACACGCCGGTGCCGTTCTCGCCGCCGCTCGAGAAGGCGTTCATCCCGCAGGTCGAAGACGTCGTCGCCGGCCTGCGCGACCTGGCGGGGTATTGATCGTGGCCACCGAGACCGCAGTCGACGTCGTCATGCCGCAGATGGGCGTGTCCGTCTCCGAGGGGACGGTCACGAAGTGGCTGAAGCGCGAGGGCGAGCAGATCGAGGCCGACGAGCCGCTGCTCGAGATCTCGACGGACAAGGTCGACACCGAGGTGCCGAGCCCGGCCTCCGGCACAGTCGTGCAGATCCTCGTCCAGGAGGGCGAGACCGTCGACGTCGGCACGAAGCTCGCCCAGATCGGCGGCTCCGCCGGGACGGCACCCGCGCCGGCTTCCGCACCGGAGCCCGAGGCTGCACCTGCGCCTCCACCCGTTTCTGTTCCTGTCCCCGCGCAGGCCCCCGTGCCCGAGCCGGTTGCCGAAGCTCCTGCTCCTGCACCCGCAGCAGCCCCCGAGCCCGTCGCCGAGCCCTCGGGCAACGGCAAGTTCGTCTCCCCGGTGGTCGCGCGCATCGCGTCCGAGCACGGCATCGACCCAGACCAGATTCCCGGCACCGGCCGCGGAGGACGCGTGACGAAGCAGGACATCCTGGCGGTCGTCGAGTCTGGCGCCTCGCCGACCGCTGCGGCGCCTTCGGCGCCGCAGGCCGAGGCACCGGCCGCGCCGCCGCAAGCTCCTAGGCTGCAGCCGCAGGCCGCGGCCGCGCAGACCGGAGAGCAGGTCGAGCCGGTGTCGGCCATGCGGCGCGGCATCGCCGAGCACATGCGCCGCTCGCTCGACACGGCCGCGCACGTCACGAGCGCGATCGAGGTCGACATGTCGAAGATCGTCGCCGCCCGCGCTGCGCTGAAGAAGGAGTTCCAGTCCGCGTATGGCGTGAACCCGACGTACCTCGCGTTCGTCGCGCGCGCGGCGACCGACACGCTCAAGGACTATCCCTACGTGAACGGCGAGCTGCGCGGCGACTCGATCGTGACGCGCAACTACGTGAATCTCGGCATCGCCGTCGAGCTCGCGGACGGCAAGGGCCTCATCGTCCCGGTCATCCGGAACGCCGAAGGCCTGAACCTGCTCGGCGTCGCGCGGGGGATCGCCGACCTCGCCTCACGCGCGCGCGACAAGAAGCTTCTGCCGGACGACGTCCAGGGCGGCACGTTCACGATCACGAACCCGGGCGGATACGGAACCTTCCACGGCACGCCGGTGATCAATCAGCCGCAGTCGGCGATCCTCGGCACGTACGCGCTCGTGAAGCGCCCGTGGGTCGTCACGGACGAGGACGGCAACGACGCGATCGCGATCAAGCCGATCATGAACATCACGCTCACGTACGACCACCGACTCGTCGACGGGGCGTACGCAGGCCGTTTCCTGCGCGATCTGCGCGAGCGCCTCGAGAACTGGGAAGGCGACGGCACCTAAAGGCGCCTACCTGCTGCAGCTCGGGCAGGTTCCCTATCGCGAGGCCTGGGATCTGCAGCGCTCGCTCGCGGGCGCGGTGTCGCAGGGCGCGATCCCCGACACGGTCATCTTCCTCGAGCATCCCCCGGTGATCACGCTCGGCCGCCGGACGGACGAGAGCGCCGAGCTGCACCTGCCGGAGAGCACGGAGGTCGAGATCGTCGAGACCGACCGCGGCGGAAAGTCGACGTATCACGGGCCGGGCCAGCTCGTCTGCTACCCGATCATCGACCTGAAGCGACACGGCCGCGATGTCAAGCAGTACGTGCGGAACCTCGAGGAAGCGCTCATTCGCACGCTGGTGCCGTTCGGGCTCGAGGGCGAGCGCATCGACAGGCTCACCGGCGTCTGGCTCACACCGCCGCCGCGGAAGATCGCCTCCATCGGCGTGCACGTCTCCCGTTGGGTGACGACGCACGGCTATGCGCTGAACGTCAGCCTCGATCCGGCGCCGTTCACGGAGTGGATCACGGCCTGCGGCCTCGAGGACGCCGCGTTCACGACCATCTCGCGCGAGGCGGGTCGCGATGTCACCGTCGACGAAGTACGGCCGCACGCGATCGCAGCGCTCGCCGAAGTCTTCGACCTCGAGTTCGACGATCTACCGGCGGACGACGGCGTGGGCCTCTGGCCGCAGCCGACCCACGCCGGGTTATCCGCGTAGCCCGTCGAGGATCACGTCCGGGAACCGGCTCGCCGCGGGAACGAGCTCGAAGATTTCCTCGGCGGTCATGTCGCGACGAAGCGCGCCCGCTTTCTGCGCGCGCCCCACGAGCTTGTCGGCGGCCTTCTGCAGCAGCGGCATCTGGGGAAGCTCGCGGCAGCGGTCTTTCGCCTCGAGCAGGGCTCGGTTGCACGCGTAACCCTCTGCAGCGGCGCGGAAAAAGCCGGCGAAGCCCCGCCACGCGTCGTCCTCGGTCAGCCCCGCCTGGGCCAGCAGGACCATCCGGTCGAGCTCCTTGGCGAGGACGGCGTCGAGCAACGCCTCCTTCGTGGGAAAGCGCCGGAAAACCGTCCCGTGACCGACGCCGGCGCGGCGGGCGACATCATCCACGCTGACGTCGACGCCGCCCTCGGCGAAGCATTCGCACGCCGCGCCGATGACGCGGTCGAGATTGCGTTGCGCGTCGGCCCTCATGCGCCGACGGCGATTGCCCCGTCCCTCACCTCGGACTCGATCCGCACGACGTCGCGCTTGCGCAGCAGCGAAAGCATGACGACGAGCGCGACGAGCACCAAGCCCGCAGCGCCGGCGAAGGCGTAGTGGAAGCCGTGCACGAGCTGCGCGTGCGAGCCGCCGTGCGTCTGACTCGCTGCGAGCGTCGTCAGGATCGCGAGCCCGAGCGCGCCGCCGATCTGTTGCGACGTGTTGAACAGACCGGACGCAAGGCCCTGGTCCTCGTCGCGCAGCCCCGTCGTCGCGACGAGCGTCAGCGGCATGAACACGGCGCCCATGCCGAGAGAGGCGACGATCATCCCGGGCAGGATGTCGGTGGCGTACGAGCCGTGCACCGGCATGCGTGCGAAGAGCAGCATCCCGATCGCCGTCAGAAGCATCCCGACGGCTGCCACCGGCCGCACGCCGATGCGTGGCGCGAGGGTCGACGCGAGCCCGGCCGACACCATGATCCCGGCGGTGAACGGCAAGAACGCGACGCCGGCCTTCAGCGGGTGGTAGCCGAGAACGCGCTGCACGTACAGCGTGTTGAAAAAGAACATCGCAAACATGCCCGACATGACGAGGAACATCGTCAGGTTCGCGGTCAGGAGCGATCGCACGCGGAAGATCGAGAGTCGAACGAGCGGCGATGCGGAGCGGAGCTCGAGTAGGACGAATGCGCCGAGCAGCGCCGTCGCGAGAACGAAGAGACCGATGGTCGTGGTCGAGCCCCAGCCCTTGGTCTCAGCCTTGACGATCGCGTAGACGAGCGTCATCAGACCGCCGGTGACGGTTACGGCGCCGCCTAGGTCGTAGCCCTTGTGCGCGTGCTCGTCCCTCGACTCCGGCACGAGACGGAGCGCCGCGAAGAACGCGAACACGCCGACCGGCACGTTGACGAAGAAGATCCATGGCCACGAGAACGACTGCGTCAGCCAGCCGCCGAGCACGAGGCCGAACGCCGAGCCGCCGATAGCGATCGCAGCCCAGACGCCGAGCGCCTTGGCGCGCTCCTTGCCCTCGGCGAACGTCGTCGAGATGATCGAGAGCGCCGCCGGCGACACGAGCGCGGCGCCGAGTCCCTGGAGCGCGCGGAAGCCGATGAGCTGGCCGGAGCTCGACGAGAGCCCGTTCAAGAGCGATGCCGTCGTGAAGATGACGAGCCCGATGAGGAAGAGCCGCTTACGCCCGAGCAGGTCGCCGGCGCGCCCGCCGAGCAGCAGGAAGCCGCCGAAGACGAGCGTGTAGGCGTTGATGATCCACTGGAGGTTGGCCTCGCTCAGTCCGAGATCCTTCTGGATTGACGGGAGCGCGACGTTCACGATGGTCGCGTCGAGGACGACCATGAACTGCGCGATGCAGATCAGGACGAGGACGACCCAGGGATTCGTCGAGGTGCGCTGGCTCATGCGAAACGTTCTCCAATCTGTAACCGGACGGCTCAGTCCGTTTCAGAGTAGCGGCTGCGAGATGGGGTTCGCGACTTAGACTGGACAACGCCCATGGAGTCATCGCTCCCCGTCGCAGAGCGGCCTCGCAGGCCCGAGTGGATGAAGGTGCGCGCACCCTCGCGCGACGGCCGTTACTTCGACGTCCAGAAGCTCGTGCACGGCCTCTCGCTGAACACGATCTGCGAGGAGGCGCGCTGCCCGAACATCTCCGAGTGCTGGGGGCGCGGCACCGCGACGTTCCAGATCCTCGGCGACACGTGCACGCGCGCCTGCCGCTATTGCTACGTCCACTCCGGCCGGCCCGACTCGCCGCCGGATGCGCTCGAGCCGCTGCGCGTCGCACAGGCGGCGGCGCAGATGGAGCTGAAGCACGTGGTCGTCACGTCGGTCGACCGCGACGACGTCCCCGACCGCGGCGCAGCCCACTACGCAGCGACGATCCGCGCGCTGAAGGCGAAGCTCCCGGAGGCGTCGGTCGAGGTGCTGACGCCCGATTTCCTCGGCGTCGAGGAAGAGGCGCTGCAGACTGTCATCGGTGCCCGGCCCGACGTCTTCAACCACAACATCGAGACCGTCCGCCGGATCCACCCGAACATGCGCGGCGCGAAGGCGAGCTACGACACCGCGCTATGGCTCCTGCGCCGGGCCAAGGAGATCGCCGACTACGACGTACTCACGAAATCGGGGATCATCGTCGGCCTCGGCGAGACGAACGACGAGGTGGTCGAGACGATGCGCGACCTGCGCGCGAACGGCGTCGACGTCGTCACCATCGGCCAGTACCTCCAGCCGAGCGCGAAGCACGCGCGCATCGATCGCTGGGTGCACCCGGACGAGTTCCGCTGGTTCCGCGAGCAGGGCGAGGCGCTCGGCTTCGGTTCAGTCTTCTCGGGACCGCTGGTGCGCTCGAGCTACCGCGCGGACGAACAGCGCCACGCCGCCACCACAGGCCGCGGCGCCGTCGCCTACTAGCGGATTCCCGTATCGATGAAGAAGTCGGCGCGGGTGGACGCGCCGCCGACGAGGCGGACGCGATCCGGGCGGATGCCGAAGCCGATCTTCGGCACGACCGGCTGCCGCACCAGATAGGTCCCAGCCGTCAGCCGAACCGTGTAGCGGCCGTGCAGGCCGACGGTTACGCGCGCCGCCACCCGGCCTTCGCGCGAGAAGACGAGCACCGCTCCGAGCGCCGGCTCGTTGCAGGGCATCCCGACCCGGCACACGGGCGCGATCGGCCCGCGCATGACGACGCCGTGCAGGTTGCCCGTGAGCAGAACCAGGGTTGCAACGAGCACAGTCACTCGTTCGAGTGTGCCTGACACCGGAAAGGCCCGCTTTCGGGGGATACGGCTCCTCGAAAGCCAACACAAGGTGTGTCCAATCGACTGCGGCCGCAGGCGCTATGTGCGCTCGCGGAAAGGAGAGACAATGCGAGCCAGGCTCGTACTCGCCGGACTTGCTACGTGCATCTTCGTTTTGCTCCCGGGCTCTGCTGCCGCAGTCCTGGGCAGACAGGCGGACACGACGCCGTCGCTGACGGCAGCCGGGACGCCTCCGCACATCTTCGGCCCGCGGGTCGCGACGTTGAAGCACTCGAACCCTGCGGCAGCACCGTGCCCACTCGATGCGGGCGGCGGCCTCTTCATCGCCTGCTACGGGCCGCTCGAGCTCGGCCAGGCGTACAACTTCCCGCGCAACCTCGACGGCAAGGGGCAGACGATCGTCATCGTCGACGCCTACGGCAGCCCCGACATCCAGCAGGATCTCGCAACCTTCGACCAGGTTTTCAACCTCCCCGCTCCGCCGTCGCTCACCGTCATCAATGCGCGCGGCACGGGCGCGACCGACGGCTCCGGTGCGCTCTCCGACTGGCAGAGCGAGACCACGCTCGACGTCGAGTACGCGCACGCGATGGCACCCGGCGCGAAGATCGTGCTCGATGTCGCCGCGTCGGACGACAACGACGACATCAACTCGGCCGAGGCGCAGGTCCTCCCGCGCTATCCCGGCGCCATCGTCTCGCAGAGCTTCGGCGAGGACGAGAACGCACCCGATACGGCCAACGCCAACCTCGCGTCGCACCTGATCTACGCCGGCGCGACCCTCATCGGCGACTCGATCCTCGCGTCCACCGGCGACTTCGGAGCGAGCGACGGCAACTCCCCGCCGGTCCCCGTGGCGGCATATCCGGCCTCCGACCCGCTCGTGCTGGCAGTCGGCGGCACCGAAGGCTCGCCATACGTGCAGTCCTTCAGCGGCGGGACGATTCTCGGCGCCGGACTGCTGGAGAACAACGGCTACGGCGCGGAGCAGGTCTGGAACGAGACCGGGTGCTGCGCCGTCCCGGTGGCGACCGGCGGCGCGCCGAGCGTCATCTTCCCCCGGCCGCCGTGGCAGAACGGGTTCACGACCAATCACGGCCGCACCGTGCCGGACGTGTCGTACAACGCAGCCATCCTCGGCGGCGTCGTGACCGTCACCTCGTGCTACACGCCTGACGTTCCGAAC
>DATCBD010000073.1:0-2260 GCA_036512155.1 Gaiellaceae bacterium
CGGGGAAGCTTATAGCGACCGTCTCGGCGTCCTCGATGTCCACGCCTTCCCGGGACGCCAGGCCGACGACGGCGCCGAGCATGGCGATGCGGTGGTCGCCGCGCGCCTCGACGTTGCCGCCGCGGAGGCGCGTCGGGACGCCGGTGATGGCCCAGCCGTCCTCGCGCGACTTCACGTGCGCGCCGGTCGCGCGCAGGAGGTCGGTGACGGCCTCGATCCGGTCGCTCTCCTTCACGCGCAGCTCGGCCGCGCCGCGGACGATCGTCTCGCCGTGCGCGGACGCGGCCAGGAGCGCGACGAGCGGAAGCTCGTCGACGAGCAGCGGGACCTCGTTCGCGCCGATCTCGGTGGCGGAGAGCTCGCCGTGCTGCACCTGCACGTCGCCGACGAGCTCGCGGCCGAACGTATGCCGGTTGAAGATGGACACGCGGACGCCCATGCGCTTGAGCACTTCGAGCAGCCCTGTGCGGCGCGGGTTGAGCCCGACGCCGTGCACGGTCAGGTCGCTGCCGGGGACGAGCGCGGCGGCGACGAGGAGCGGCGCCGCCGACGAGAAGTCGCCGGGGACGTCCACCTCGCCGAGTCGCAGCGTCGAGGCTTGAACGGTCGCCGACGTCGGCCGGCGCGTGATCTGTGCCCCGCCTGCCTCGAGCATCAGCTCGGTGTGGTCGCGCGTGGGCACGGGCTCGACCACTGTCGTCGTGCCCCCGGCGCTCAGCCCGGCGAGCAGGATCGCCGACTTCACCTGCGCGCTCGCGACCGGGAGCTCGTAGTCGATCGCGAGCAGGGACGAGCCCTCGATCTCCACCGGCGCGTGCCCATCGCTCGTGTCGATGCGCGCGCCCATGCGACGCAGCGGATCGGCCACGCGCTCCATCGGCCGCGCCGACAGCGACTCATCGCCGGTGAGCACGTAGATGCCGCCGCGGCCGGAGAGCATCCCCATCAGTAGACGCATGAGCGTGCCCGCGTTCGCGCAATCGACCGAGCCGGAGCGAAGCTCGCCACCGTGCACGATGAGCTCGTCGTCGGCGAGATCCTCGACCTCGATGCCGAGCGCGCGCACCGCGTCGATCGACGCCTGCGTGTCGCCGGCGCGGCCGAAGCCGCGCACGCGCGTGTCGCCCTCCGCCACCGCGCCGAGCAGCACCGCGCGATGGGAGATGGACTTGTCGCCGGGCACGGCGACGTGGCCGACGACGGCTGTGGCCGGCTCGATGCGCACCGCTATCCGATCGTGCGTCCCATGAGGGACACGAGCGCGCGGATCTCTGCCGCGAAATCGGGGAAGTCGGCGGTCGGAATCTGCTGCGGCCCGTCGGAGAGCGCCTCTTCGGGGCGCGGGTGCGTCTCCACGATGATCCCATCGGCGCCCGCGGCGACGGCGGCGCGCGCGAGCGGCAGCACGAGGTCGCGGCGCCCGGCCGGATGCGAGGGGTCGACGATCACCGGCAGGTGCGTCTCCATCTTCAGGACGGGGACGGCGCTGATGTCGAGCGTGAAGCGCGTGGACGTCTCGAAGGTCTTGATCCCGCGCTCGCACAGGATCACCTCGGAGTTCCCTTCCTTGACGATGTACTCCGCCGCCATCAGGAGATCCTCGACCGTCGCGGAAAGGCCGCGCTTCAAGAGCACCGGCTTGCGCGCGCGCCCGACCTCGGCGAGGAGCGAGAAGTTCGCCATGTTCCGCGCGCCGATCTGAATGACGTCGGTCGCGTCGACGACCTGCTCGACGTGGCGGGGATCCATCAGCTCGGTGACGATCGGGAGGCCCGTCTCCTCGCGCGCCTCCATGAGGATCTCGAGCGCCTCTTCGCCCAGGCCCTGGAACGCGTACGGGGAGGTGCGCGGCTTGAACGCCCCGCCGCGGAGCATCGTCACGCCGGCGGCGGCGACGGCACGCGCTGTCTCGAGGGTCTGCTCGCGGCTCTCGACGCTGCACGGCCCGGCGATGAAGCCGAAGTAGCCGTCTCCGATGCGCCGGCCGCGGGCCTCGATCACCGTCGGGTCGGGCGACAACTCCCGCGAGACGAGCTTGTACGGCTTGAGGATCGGCAGCACCTGCTCGACGCCGGCGTAGCCCTCGAGTGGCAGCGCGGCGAGGAGTTCCCGCTCCCCAATGGCGCCGATCACGGTCGCCTCACGGCCCGGAGTGACGACCGCGCCGCAGCCGGCCTCCTCGAGGCGCGCCACGACGTCGTCCACCTGCTCGGGAGACGCGTTTGCTCCCATGACGATCAGGAGCTCAGGTGCACCGGTC
>DATCBD010000074.1:0-36831 GCA_036512155.1 Gaiellaceae bacterium
TAGCGGAGCTGCAGTGCGATCGGATGCTCCTCGATCACGGCGGCCGCATCCTTCAGCCGTTCGGACGCCTGGAACTCGCCCTCGGCGTTGATCACCTTTGCCCGCCGCTCGCGCTCGGCTTCGGCCTGCCGGGCCATCGCCCGCTGCATGCCCTGCGGGATCTCGACGTCCTTCACCTCGACGATCGAGACCTTGATGCCCCACGGCGCGGTCTGCTCGTCGATGATCCCTTGCAGGATCGCGTTGATCTTCTCGCGCTCCGACAGCAGCTCGTCGAGCTGGTGCTGGCCGAGCACCGACCGCAGGGTGGTCTGCGCGATCTGGGAGGTCGCGACCATGAAGTTCTCGACCTGGACAATCGCATCCTCCGGTTTGACGATCCGGAAGTAAGCGACCGCGTTCACGCGCGCCGGGACGTTGTCCTTCGTGATCACTTCCTGCGGCGGGATGTTCAGCGTGATCGTGCGCAGGTCGACCCTGACCATGCGGTCGACAACCGGGATCAGGATGAAGAGGCCCGGTCCTTTCGGTGCCGGCAGCAGGCGCCCGAGGCGGAACATCACGCCCCGCTCGTACTCCCGCATGATCCGGACGAAGCCGAGCATGTGAGGATCCTACCGTTTGACGGTGAGGTGGAGCCCGTGCACGGACTCCACCGCGACGTGCTCGCCTGGAACGAGCTCGGAATTGTCCTCGGCATGCGCCTGCCAGAGCTCGCCGTTGACGAAGACGAGCCCGGGCGCGCGCACCTCGCCGGTCTTGCCGACGATCGTCTGCGGGCCGACCGTCACCGGCAGGCGTCTCGCCGCAAAGCCCTTGCCGAGCGCGAAGCTCCAGAAGAGGGCGATGGCGGTGCCGATGCCGACGATGAGATAGGTGTTGACGTGGTAGGGCGCAGGTTGGTTCTGGAACAGCAAGGCCATGCCGAAGCCGAGCGCGATCACCCCGGCGATCGTCAGGGCGCCATGCGTCAGCGCGTGCAGGTCGATGACGAGCAACGCGACGCCGAGCAGGATGAGCGCCACACCTCCCCAGCTCGGGTTCAGCACCGAGAAGCCGTACAGCGCGATGACGAGGCACACGGCGCCGAGCGCGCCCGGCAGGACGATGCCCGGATGCAGCACCTCGAAGATCAAGCCGACGATGCCGGCGAGGAACAGGATCGACAGCAGGTTCGGATCGATGACGGTGTTCAGCAGGCGGGTGACGAAGCCGGGTTTCACCGTGTCGATGTGCGCGCCCGCGAGGTGCAGCGTGTACGGCCGCTGCGGGTCCTGCGTCTTGTAGCCGTTCAACCGGTTGAGCAGCGCGGGCAGCGTCGGCTCGATCAGGTCGATGACGTGCATCTTCAGCGCCTGCTGTGCGGTGAGATTGGAGGCAACGCGCACCGCCTTCGCGGGCCAGGTCGTGTTGCGGTGGTGCGTTGCCGCGAGTGCGGTCAGTGACGCGACCGAGTCGTTGATCACCTTTCGCCGTAGGTCGGAGCCGAGGTTCGCCCCGCTCGAGTCGATCGGAGTCGACGAGCCGATGTTCGTCGTCGGCGCCATGGCGAGCACGTCCGCGGCCTCCGACACCCACACGCCTGCAGACGCGGCGCGCGAGCCGTTCGGGGACACGTACACGATCACCGGCAGCTTCGCGTTCAGCTCCGCGTTGTAGATCGTCTTCATCGACGTGGACAGCCCGCCCGGCGTGTCGAGCAGGATGACGGCGGCGTCGTAGTGATCCGACGCCGCCCGCGAGAGCTCGTGCGTGAGGTAGTCCTGCGTGACCGGATTGATCTCCAGGTCAGGCCCGAACTGGATCGCGAGAACCCTCGGCTGGGTCGCAGCGCCAGCAGCTCCGGCGAGGATGAGCGCTGCCAGCACTACGAGCAGTGCGCGCACGGCTCTCAGGATACGCCGAGCCAGGCGTCGTACCCGCGCTCGAGCTCCGCGAGGATCGCGGCCAGCAGCGGCGCCCGCTCGACCTTGTGCCCGAGCTCGACGTACAACGAGGTGGGTGGCTTCGCCGCGTCGGGGGGCAGCTCGTCGGCTCGCTGGTTCACGTTCACGCCGATGCCGAGCACGATGCGGCCCGAGGTCGCCTCGGGCAGCACGCCGGCCACCTTGCGGCCGTCGATCATGACGTCGTTCGGGTGCGAGACGCTTGCGCCCGCGCCGACCGCCGCCGCGACCGCCTCGCCGGCGACGACCGACAGCTCGGGCCAGCGGACCATTTCCGCGGTCGGTCGCAGCAGCACGGAGAAGAGCACCGCGCGCCCCGGCGTGTCCTCCCAGACTCGGCCGAGCCTGCCCCTGCCCGCGGTCTGATGGTCGGTCGAGACCGTCGCTCCCTCGGGCTCGTCCTCGCCGATTTCGCGTTGCGTCGACGGGCACTCGGCGACGAAGCGGTACGGACGCCCGAGCCGTCCACGTAACAACGGGATGACGAGCTCGGGCGAAAGGTCCGACACGCCCATCTAGACTACTTTCGCCGTGAAGGCCATCACGCAGCCGCTGCGCCGGCAGGCAGCCCCCGTCTACGAAAAGTTGAGCGACCCGGTGCTCGTCACGCGGGCGAAAGCGGGCGATCGCGTCGCGCTCGAGGCTCTGTGCGCACGCCACGGGCCGCGGGTGGAGCGCCTTGCGCGCCACGTGCTGCGCGATCCCGAAGATGCGCGTGACGCGGCGCAGGAAGCGCTGGCCAAGATGTGCGTCCGACTGCCGCAGTTCCGTGGCGACGCGCAGTTCTCGACGTGGCTGCACCGCCTCGTGGTGAACACGTGCCGCGATGCCGCCGATCGCCGCAGCGCACGCGTCCACGAGCCGCTCGACGACGATCTCCGCGCCGGGCCCGCCGGTGACCCTGTGCGCGCAGCGGGCATGTCCGAGCTGCGTCGCGAGCTGTGCGACTCGTTGGCGGAGATCTCTGCGCGCGAAGCGCAGGTGATCGTTCTCAAGGACGCTCTTGGGTACTCCTTCGAGGAGATCGCCGAGGCGGCGGGCATGCCTGTCGGCACGGCGAAATGCCACGCGCATCGCGGCCGCAACCGCATGCGCGAGCGTCTCGAGGACAGAGACGTCGCGTGACGGCACCCGTCGCGCCGTTCGGCCGGGACGTGATCATGGAGCTCATTCCCCACCGGCCGCCGTTCCTGCTCGTGGACGAGATCGTGGAGCTCGAGCCGGGCAAGCGCGTCGTCGCGCGACGAGAGGTGCGCGCCGACGACTGGTGGTTCGCCGGCCACTTCCCGGGTCGGCCGGTCATGCCCGGCGTGCTCACCGTCGAGGCGATCGCGCAGGCCGGCGCGGTGGCCGTGCTTGCAGATGAGGCCAACCGCGGCAAGATCCCCTTCTTCGCCGGCATCGACGCCTGCCGCTTCAAGCGCATCGTCGAGCCGGGTGACGTGCTCACGCTCGAGTGCGAATTCGTCCGCGTGCGCGGGCCGATCGCGAAAGGTGAGGGGCGGGCGACCGTCGACGGCGAGCTCGCGGTCGAGGCGCTCCTGACCGTGTTCGTCGGCGAATGATCGGCACCGCCAAAGCCGGGCTCGACATCTCGATCACCGGCCTCGGGTGCAAGGCGCCGGACCGTGTGGTGACGAATGACGAGTTGTCGCAATACGTCGACACCTCGAACGAGTGGATCATGGAGCGCACGGGCATTCGGGAGCGGCGAATCGCCGCGAAGGAGGAAGCACTCTCCGATCTCGCGCTGCCCGCTGCGCGCGACGCGCTCGCGCAGGCCGGCCTCACGGGCGCTGACATCGACCTGATCATCGTCGCGACGGTGACTCCGGACATGGCGTTCCCGTCCACCGGAGCAATCGTCGCCGACGCGCTCGGTGCGAAGGACGCCGCCGCCTACGACCTCTCCGCCGGCTGCACCGGCTTCATGTATGCGCTCGCACAGGCCTACGGCATGCTCGCCGGTGGGCTGGCGCAGCGGGCGCTCGTGATCGGCGGAGACGTCCTGTCGAAGATCCTCGACTGGTCCGACCGCTCGACGCTTGTGCTCTTCGGTGACGGTGCGGGGGCGGTCGTGCTCCAGGCGGTTCCCCACCAGGGCTTCCTCGGGTTCGAGCTCGGGGCCGACGGCGCGGGCGGGAAAAGCCTGTGGCTCCCGGGCAGCGGCTCGCGGTTTTTCGAGGATCCGGAGCGGTTCGTGAAGATGAACGGCCGGGAAGTGTTCAAATTCGCCACGAGGATCCTCGTCCAGTCGGCCGAAGACATCCTCGCGAAGTGCGACCTCTCGATCGACGACGTGGATCTCTACATCCCCCACCAGGCCAATGTCCGGATCATCGAGCACGCAACCCGGAAGCTCGGCGTCCCGTCTGAGAAGGTTGTGGTCAACGTGGACCGGTTTGGCAACACCTCCTCGGGCTCGATCCCGCTCGCGCTGGCGGATGCTCTCGCGGACGGGCGACTGTGGCCGGGGCAGCTCGTGCTCATGACCGGCATGGGCGCCGGGCTAACCTGGGGGAGCGCACTCATGCGCTGGACGATGGAGGCTGCGGCATGACGGTTGCGTTCTGCTTTCCGGGCCAGGGCTCGGTCGAGCCCGGGATGGGCCGTGAGATCGCGGAGGCCATCTCGGAAGCCCGCGCCGTATACACCCGCGGCAGCGCCGCCGCCGGCCTCGATCTGGAGCGCCTGTGCTTCCGCGCCGACGCGGACGAGCTGCTCGACACTGCGGTGCAGCAGCCCGCGCTCGTCGCCACGTCGCTCGCCGTCCTCGCCGCGATTCGCGCGATCGGCATCGAGCCGGACTACGTCATCGGCCACTCGGTCGGCGAGTTCTCCGCGTTGGCCGCGTGCGGCTCGATGACCGACGAGGAGGCGATCGAGCTCGTGCGCGAGCGCGGGATCGCGATGGCTGAAGCTGCGGCGCGCCACCCAGGCTCGATGGCGGCGATCCTCGGGCTCGAGGACGAGGTGGTCGAGACGTTGTGCCGGAAGATCCTCGGCGTGTGGCCTGCGAACTACAACTGCCCCGGGCAGATCGTCGTCTCCGGCGAGAACGCTGCCGTCGACGAGTGCTGCGAGCTTGCGCAGGAGGCGGGCGCGCGCCGTGCGGTCAAGCTGAAGGTCTCGGGCGCGTTCCACTCGCCGCTCGTCGCGCGCGCGGCCGACCGGCTGCGTCCGGCGATCGACAAGGTGAAGTTCCAGGAACCGGTCGCGCCGTTCATGTCCACCGTCACGGCGCGGCTCGAGTCGGCGCAGCGGATAGGCCCGCTGCTCGTCGACCAGCTCACCGCTCCGGTGCGTTTCACGCAGGCCGCGAGTGAGCTCATGCGGGAGGGCGTGCGCACGTTCGTCGAGATCGGGCCTGGCAACGTTCTCTCCGGCCTCGTCAAGCGCATCGACCGCAGCGTGAAGGCTGTGTCGGTGAACAGCCTCGCCGCGCTCGAAGAGCTGCACGACGTGCTCGCTGCGGAATCGTGACGTTCGCCTCACTCGAAGGGAAGAACGCCCTCGTCACGGGTGCGTCGAGGGGTATCGGCCGGGCGATCGCCGTCGAGCTTGCGCAGGCCGGCGCAGCGGTCGTGATCGGCTACCGCACCGGCAAGGACGAAGCCGAGGCGCTGGCTGTCGAGATCGGCGGCCGCGCGGTGCAGGCCGACGTCTCCGACGCGGACGACGCCCGTCGTCTCATAGAGGAGGCGGGTGACATCGATGTCCTCGTCAACAACGCCGGGCTCACACGTGACGGACTGCTCGCCCGCATGTCGGACGACGACTGGCGCGTCGTGATCGAGACGAATCTCTCTTCCGTCTTCTATACGTGTCGCGCCGTGACTCGGCCGATGATGAAGAAGCGGGCCGGTTCGATCGTCAACGTCTCGTCGATCGTCGGCGTGCACGGCAACTGGGGCCAGACGAACTACGCTGCCTCGAAAGCGGGGATCATCGGCTTCACGAAGTCGCTGGCGCGCGAGCTCGGGAGCCGGAACATCCGCGCGAACGTCGTCGCTCCCGGCTACGTGACGACGCAGCTCACTGAGGTCCTGCCCGAGGAGGCGACCGCCGCGATGCTCCAGAACACGCCCCTCGGCCGTCTTGGAAATCCGGCCGACGTCGCACGGGCGGTACGCTTCCTCTGCTCCGACGAGGCTTCGTTCATCACGGGAGAGGTGCTCCTCGTCGACGGCGGATTGGGAATGTGACGGGCGACAACGGATCACTCAACGGGCGCAGGCGGGTCGTCATCACCGGCATGGGTGCGGTTACCCCGCTGGGGAACGGCGTGCGCTCGAGCTGGGATGCCCTGGTGCGTGGTGAATCCGGCGCGGGGCCGATCACGCATTTCGACACGACCGACTACCCGGTCACGTTCGCGTGCGAGGTGAAGGACTTCAACCCTTCGGAGTGGATCGACCACAAGCAGGCGCGGCGCATGGACCGGTTCGCCCAGCTCGTTGTCGCCGCGGCGCGCCAGGCCGAGGCCGACTCCGGCCTCGACATTGCCAAGGAGGCAGATCGCGTGGGCGCCGCCATCGCCACCGGCATCGGCGGCCTGACGTCGTTCCAGGACTGCCACGACACGCTGCGCGACCGCGGCCCGGATCGGGTCAACCCGTTCGCGATCCCATCGATCATTCCCAACATGGGCGCAGGCTGGGTCTCGATGGAGCTCGGAACGAAAGGCCCGCTCGCCTCGCAATGCACTGCCTGCGCGGCGTCGAACATGGCGATCGGCGACGGCACCGACGCGATCCGGCTGGGCCGCGCCGACGTGATGTTCTGCGGCGGCACAGAAGCGGCGATCAACAAAGTCGGCATCGCCGGCTTCGGTGCGATGCGCGCGCTCTCGCGGCGCAACGACGATCCAACACATGCCTCGCGACCGTTCGACGCGAAGCGCGACGGGTTCGTGATGGGCGAAGCCTCGGCGGTGCTCGTGCTCGAGGAGCTCGAGCATGCGCGTGCGCGCGGCGCGAAGATCTACGGCGAGATCGCGGGGTACGGCGTGTCGGCGGACGCGAGCCACATCACCGAGCCCGATCCGACCGGCGTCAATCCCGCGCGCGCGCTGAAGATGGCGATGGCGGATGCGGGCATCGGTCCCCACGAGGTCGACTACGTGAACGCGCACGCGACGTCGACGCCGATCGGTGACTCGAGCGAGACGCGCGTCATCAAGCTCGCGCTCGGCGAGGAGGACGCGCGGCGCATCGCGATCTCGGGAACGAAGGGGGCGACCGGGCACTGTCTCGGCGGTGCCGGCGCGGTCGAGGCGCTGTTCACGACGCTCGCGGTGTACGAAGGCTTGCTGCCGCCGACGATCAACTACGAGTTCGAGGATCCGGAGTGCGATCTCGACTACGTGCCGAACGTGGCGCGCAAGGCGGACATCAGTGTCGCGATCAACAACTCGTTCGGATTTGGTGGTCACAATGCTTGCGTCGTCATCCGCAAGCCCCAGTAGCCTCGTGTCGATTGGACGAGCTCGTAGTGGTGCGCCGTTCGCGGCGCGCGCGACGCTGGACGATCGATGTGCCGTGGGGCGAGCCCGCGCGGCTTACCGTGCCCACGGGGATGTCAGACCGGGAGATCGATCGCGTCTTGCACGCGCATCGGGACTGGCTCGCCACCGAACGGGCGCGTCAGCGCCCACGGCTCAAGCTCGATCCGCGCCGCGTCTCGGAGCTCGAGGGTAGACGCGCCGCGCGCGAGCTCGTCGCGATGCTCGTCGAGGACGAAGCCGCCGCGCTCGACGTGGAGGTCGGGCGCATCCAGATCCGCGACCAGCGCACGCGCTGGGGATCGTGCTCGGCCTCCGGCAACCTGTCGTTCAACTGGCGCCTCGTGCTCGCGCCCTTCGAAGTGCTCGACTACGTCGTCGTGCACGAGGTCTGCCACCTGCGCGAGGCGAACCACTCGCGCCGCTTCTGGCGTCTCGTCGAGACCCGCCGCCCGGATTGGCGTGATCAGAAGGTCTGGCTCGACACCCACGGGCCGGAGCTGCTTGCGTTCAGGCCGGCCGCCTGAGATACGCGTCCGACCCGTCGAGCCAGTCCTGGCGCGGTGGGTTGAAGACATCGACGTCGAGCGTGTCCTCCAGCGCCTCGGCCTCGTGCGGGAGGTTGCGCGGGATGCAGAGCACCTCGCCGGCGTTCACGTCGACGACCTGGTCCCCATCCTCGCCGAGCCGGAAGCGAAGCGAGCCCTCGAGCACGTACGTGAGCTGCTCGTTATGGTGCTCGTGCTTCGGGACGATGCAGCCCTTCTTCAGATAGACGTGCGCGATCATCATGTCGCCGCCCGTGATGAGGCGGCGACCGAGGAGCGGATTGAGCTCCTCGCGCGGGAGGTCGTCCCAGCGGTAGTGCTGTGCTTGATCAGCCATGATGCGCAGTATGGACCGGTGGGCGACGTTCGACTGCTATGGCACGCTGATCGACTGGAACGGCGGCATCGGCCGCGAGCTCGAGCGGCGCTTCGGCGCCGATCGGGCGTCCACGATGCTGCATCGCTACCACGAGGTCGAGCCGCAAGTGCAGCGGGAGGAGCCGACGCGTAGCTACCGCGACGTGCTCGCGATCACGCTCTCGCGACTCGGAGATGTGCCGGTGGAGGAGCAGGACGCGCTCGGCCGCTCCTTGCCGACATGGCCCGTGTTCCCCGAGGTCCGCACGTCGCTCGAGGAGGCGCGCGCCGCGGGCTGGAAGCTCGCGATCCTCTCCAACACCGACCGCGACTTCATCGACGCGTCGATGGAGCGCATCGGGGTTCCGTTCGAGCTCGCGATCGTCGCCTCCGAGATCGGCTCCTACAAGCCGGCCCACGGTCACTGGGACGAGTTTTTCGCCCGCACCGGCGCCGACCGCTCGGGCCACGTGCACGTGGGCGCGAGCCTCTTCCACGACGTCGCGCCTGCGCGGGAGCTCGGCCTACGCACCATCTGGGTCAACCGGCTCGGCGAAGAGGCGCGGCCGCGGCCCGATATCGAGCTGCTCTCGCTCTCAGGTCTGGCCGGCGCCCTCGACTCGCTCGTCGCGTGAGCGCGCGGCCGATCGTGCGCGAGGACGCGCCGCTCGTCGCGGCGCTGGCGCGGGCGGACGAGGAAGCGCTGCGCGGCCGGCCGTCGCACATCGCTGCGGAAGAGGTCGCATCGTGGTGGACGCGCGCCGACCTCACACGCGACTCCTGGCTGTACGAGGAGAACGGAGAGGCCGTCGCGGCCGGGTGGTTCCAGGTCTGGGGCGGGATCGGGACGAGCATCGGGGTCGTCGCCCAGGGCGCGAAGCACCGAGGGCTCGGTGCGATGCTCGTCGAGCGCGGTGAAGAAGCCGCTGCGCGCCACGGCGTCGGGAAGATCCACGCATTCACGCTCGCCGACGATGCCGATGCGGCTTCGCTCTTCGTCTCTCGCGGGTATCGCGAGGTTCGCCGCTTCTACGAGATGGCGATCGAGCTAGACGCCGAGCCGGTCGTCCCCGAGCTTCTTTCGCCGCTCGTGCTCGAGCCGTTCCGCGAGGAGGACGCACGTGCGTTCCATCACGCCACGAACGAGGCGTTCCAGGATCACTGGGAATGGAGCGGGCTGCCCTTCGACGAGTGGTGGGCGATGCGAAAGGGCCAGGACCAGGACGAGCACGGGCATCTCTGGTTCGTCGTCCGCGACGGGGACGAGATCGCCGGCGTTGCGCGCAACGAAGCGCGCAGCACCGCCGGGTACGTCGGGCTGCTCGGCGTGCGACGCCCGTGGCGCGGCCAGGGCCTCGGGAAGGCGCTCCTCTACCGGACGTTCGCCGAGTTCTGGCGGCGCGGCCTCCCGCGCGTCTCGCTCGGCGTCGACGCGGACAGCCCGACCGGGGCGACGAAGCTGTACGAGCGCGTGGGAATGACGGTGGAGAGCGCCAACGTCGTCTTCGAGAAGATCGACGCATGAGCATCCTGCGCGCGAAGTGCCCGACCTGCCGCGCGCACACCGCGGTTGCGGTCGGCCTCGGTTACGAGTGCCATTCGTGCGGCAGGACGTTCGCGGCCGGCCTCGTCCGTGTCCCGCGCGCATGGGGCGACGGCGGCGAGGAGATGGTGGAGGCTGCGCGGCTGCCGCTCGATTACCCGGAGGCGTCGGTGGTCGAGGAGGACTCGCTCGTCGCGCAGACGCTCGCCGTCGCCTCCGACCTGCCCGAGCGGCCGCTCGTCCTGGGCGGCTGCTGCTGCTCGCACATCGGGGCCGTCGAAGGCCTCGGCGCGCGGCACGAGCGGCTCGGCGTGATCTGGTTCGACGCGCACGGTGACCTGAACACGCCGCAGAGCTCGCCGTCCGGCAACCAGTGGGGGATGCCGTTGCGCATGCTCGTCGACGGCGGCGCGGTCGATGTTGCCGATGTCGCTCTCGTCGGCGCCCGCAATCTCGACCCGCCCGAAATCGAGTTCATCGCGGCGGCCGGGATCGACGACGACGCCGACCGGGTGCTGGGACAGGTGTCCGCCGTGTACGTGGCGCTCGACTGCGACGTTCTCGACCCGGCCGAGCTCACCGTCTTCATGCCCGAGCCCGGAGGCCCGGCGCTCGCCGACCTCGAGCGGCGGCTGGGACGAATCCGCGAGAGCGGGGTGACGGTCGCCGGAGTCGGCCTCACCGGCCTCGCGCCCGATCCCGCCAATGTCGAGCCGCTCGAGCGGCTCTGCGCCGCCCTCGGCTTCTAGGGGGCTTGGCGGAGGCAGTGGCTGCGTCGCAGATGGTGCGCTGGATCGGCGCGCTGCCGCGTCCGTAGTGCCGCTACGAACGCGGCCTGCGTCCTTGCATCGCATCCGCCCAGCGCATCCCTGCGACGAGCACCGCCCCCCCGCCGCAACTCCCCGGCAGCGAGGCCGGTCTAAGCTAGCGACGTGGCCAAGATCGACGTCTCGATCGAGACCGAGGACAAGCCGGCGCCGCCGCCCAAGCACCCGAACACCTGCCCGGGCTGTCACTCCCACTACCGGGACGACGAGCTCGAGCGGGCCCAGTGGGTCTGTGCGCAGTGCGGGCACCATTTCCCGATGCGGGCGCGGGCGCGCATCGCCTCGCTCGTGGACGACGGAACCTTCTACGAGGAAGCCGCCGACCTGCACTCGGAGGATCCGCTCGGCTTCTTCGACCTGCGCCCGTACACGGAGCGGCTCGCCGAGGCGGAGATGTCGACCGGACTGGCAGACGCGATCGTGATCGGCCAGGGCTCGATCGAGGGGCGCGGGTGCGAGCTCGCCGTCATGGACTTCGCGTTCATGGGCGGCTCGATGGGCAGCGCCGTCGGCGAGAAGTTCTCCCGTGCTTGCGACTCGGCCGTCGAGCGCGGCGTTCCGCTGGTGACCGTGACGAGCTCCGGCGGCGCACGGATGCAGGAGGGGATCCTCGCGCTCATGCAGCTGCCGAAGACGGTGTGCGCCGTCGAGGACCTGCACGACGCCGGCCAGGCGATGCTCAGCGTCATGGCCCATCCGACGACGGGCGGGGTGCTCGCGAGCTTCGCCACGCTCGGCGACGTGCTGCTCGCCGAGCCGGGTGCGCTCATGTCGTTCGCCGGTCCGCGGGTCGTGCAGGAGCTGACCCGCGAGAAGCTCTCCGAAGACTTCGGCCGTGCGGAGCAGAACCTCCGCTTCGGCCAGATCGACGCCATCGTCCCGCGACCGGAGCTGCGCGCGACGCTCGGCCGACTCCTGAGGATCTTCAATGCCCCCGTCTGAGCACGAGCTGCGCCTGCGCGACAGGCTGAGCCGGCTACGCAGCGTGTCCCTGCTCGGGGGCGCGAAACTCTCGGGCGAGCTCCAGCGATTGCAACGTCAGCTCGACCGCATCGGGGAGGAGCCGACCGGTGACGACATCTGGCGCTCCGTCGAGCTCGCGCGCCATCCCGATCGGCCGTACACGCTCGACTACGTCGATGCGCTCCTCGACGACTGGTTCGAGCTGCACGGCGACCACCGGCGAGGCGACGACGCCGCGATGATCGCCGGGCTCGGCAAGCTCCACGGCCGCACGGTCGTGCTCGTCGGCCAGCAGAAGGGGCGCGACATCCATCAGCGGTCAGAGCGGCGCTTCGGGATGTCGAACCCCGAGGGCTACGCGAAGGCGATGCGCGCGATGAAGATCGCCGAGGCACATGGTTTCCCCGTGATCTCGCTCGTCGACACGCCGGGCGCATACCCCGGCGTGGACGCCGAGCAGCACGGTCAGGGCGGCGCGATCGCCGAGTCGCAGGCGGTGATGGCGCGGCTCACCGTCCCGACGGTCGCGTGCGTGATCGGGGAGGGCGGCTCCGGCGGAGCGATTGCGATCGCGCTCGCGGACCGCGTGCTTATGCAGGAGAACGCCATCTACTCGGTCATCTCGCCGGAGGGCTGCGCCATGATCCTGTGGCGCGACGCTTCCCAGGCGAAGAAGGCCGCGGCCGCGTTCAAGCCGGACGCCGTCCACTGCCTCGAGCTCGGGGTGATCGACGCCATCGTCCCTGAGCCGAAGGGCGGCGCCCAGACCGACCATCAGGCGGCAGCACAGCTTCTCGGCGAGTCCCTGCGGGAGACGCTGGAGGATCTCGTGGACGTTCCCGGCGACGAGCTTCGCCGCCGCCGGAGGGCCAAGTTTCGGTCGCTTGGCGTGTTCGCCTAGAAGGTTTCGGTAGGTTCGGCGGCGTTCTGTCCACAGCGTCCACAGGCTTATCCCCGGCGAATGACGTCGCTTGCAAAGGGCATAAGCACGGCTCGAGGCCGGTAAAGACCGGCCCCGAGCGCCTGACCCCCCGCAGCGTGGAGAAGCGTGAAGGTCATCTTGACGGCCCTGCCGCGTCCCAAACCTCGCTAGAACAGGCCCCGTGAGCCTTGACGAGTACAAGCGCAAGCGCGATCCCAAGAAGACGACCGAGCCCTTCTCCGGGCGGCAGTCGCGCAAGCGGCAGCCGACGTTCGTCGTGCAGCGCCACGATGCCCGCCGGCTGCACTATGACTTCCGGCTCGAGCGCAACGGGGTGCTTGCGTCGTGGGCCGTGCCGAAGGGCGTTCCGCTCGAGCCGGGCGTGCGTGCGCTCGCGGTGCACGTCGAGGATCACCCGCTCGACTACGGGAGCTTCGAGGGGGAGATCCCGAAGGGGGAGTACGGCGCCGGGTCGGTCGAGATCTGGGACTCGGGAACGTACGACCTCGTCGAGGAGAAGCGCGACGGCGGGCTGACCGTCCGGCTGCACGGGAAGCGGCTGGTCGGGACGTGGACGCTCATCCCGGCGCATCTCGACGGCAAGGAGCAGAACTGGCTGCTCGTCCGCAAGAAGGATGAGTCCGTCCATGTGCTGCGCAACGACTACAAGCCGATGCTCGCGACGCTGACGGAGACGCTTCCGACCGGTGACGACTGGACCTTCGAGGTCAAGTGGGACGGGTATCGGGCCGTCGGATACGTGCGCGCCGGAGAGGCGAAGCTCGTCAGCCGGAACGGCAATGACCTGACCGGGCGGTTCCCCGACATCGCCAAGGCGCTCGGCCGTGCGGCGAAGTCGCCGGACTGCGTCGTCGACGGCGAAGTGTGCGCGCTCGACGAGAACGGGCGACCGAGCTTCTCGGCGATGCAGCAGGGCGCGCCGGGGACTCCGCTCGTGTACGAGGTCTTCGACGTGCTCGAGCTCGACGGAGAGCCGGTGCTCGATCGACCGCTGGCGGAGCGCCGCTCGCTCCTCGCGGGGCTGCTCGACAAGCGCGTCGCGAACGTGCAGATCTCGGGCGCGTTCGACGACGGCGAGGCGCTCTTCACGGCCGCGCAGGAGCAGCACCTCGAAGGCGTGATGGCGAAGAAGGCGGGGTCGCGCTACGCGGAGGGCCGGCGTACGCGCGACTGGCTGAAGATCAAGACGCACGGGGAGCAGGAGTTCGTGATCGTCGGCTACACGAAGGGTGAAGGCCGGCGGGCACGGACCTTCGGCTCGCTCGTCCTCGCCGTCAACGAGGGCGGGGCGTTGCGCTGGGTGGGCAACGCTGGCACGGGCTTCACCGAGAACACGATCGACGAGCTGCTCGATGCGCTCGAGCCCCTGCGCGTTGCCGACTCGCCGCTTGCGGTCATCCCGAAGATGGCGAAGGTTCGCAAGTCGGACGTCGTGTGGGTGCAGCCGAAGCTCGTTGTGGAGGTGAAGTTCGCCGAGTGGACGCACGACGGCCATCTGCGGGCGCCCGTCTACCTCGGCCTCCGCGACGACAAGGCGGCGCCCGAGGTGCGCGCGGAAAGACCGTCTCGAGTGAAGCTCTCCAACCTCGACAAGATCTTCTGGCCGGACGAGGGGATCACGAAGGGCGACCTGATCGACTACTACCGCGCGGTCGCGCCCGTGATCGTCCGCCACCTGCGCGGGCGGCCGTTCACGATGCGCCGCTATCCCGACGGCGCGTTCGGCAAGGCGTTCTTCCAGAAGGACGCGCCCTCGCACATGCCGGAGTGGATCCCGCGCTTCGAGGTCGAGGTCTCGACCCGCGAGGCGCCCCGCAAGCGCAAGCTGATCTCGGCGCCGATCGTGAACGACGAGGACGCGCTCCTCTGGATGGCGAACATGGGCTGCATCGACATGAACACGTGGTACTCGCGCGTCGATCGGCCCGATCGTCCGGATTTCGTGCTCTTCGACCTCGACCCGTCGCCCGACGTGGGCTTTGCCGAGACCGTGCAGGTCGCGTTGCTCGTGAAGGCGGCGCTCGACGCACTCGGCCTCGTCTCCTTTCCGAAGACGTCGAGCGCGGACGGCATGCACGTGCTCGTCCCGATCGAGCGGCGCTACACGTTCGACCAGACGCGCGAGTTCTCGGAGATCGTCGCGGGGGCGATCGCACGCACGCACCGCGGGCTCGCCACGACGGAGTGGTCGAAGTCGAAGCGGCGCGGCGTGCTCATCGACTCGAACCAGAACGGGGAGGGCAAGACGATCGCATCCGCCTACTCGGTGCGGCCGCGTGCAGGCGCGCCGGTGTCGACTCCGCTGCGCTGGGACGAAGTGGACGACAAGCTCGATCCGTCGGCGTTCACGATGGACGTCGTGCTCGAGCGCGTGCGTGCGCTGGGCGACCTGTTCGAGGGCGTCGTCACGACGAAGCAGCGGCTCAAGACGCCGTGAGCGTCCAGATCTCCGTCATCGGCAGCGGCAGCGAGTACGAGTCGCAGGCCGAGGAGATCGGCGGTCTCCTGGCCGAACGGGGGGCTACCGTTGTCACCGGTGGGCTCGGCGAAGTGATGGCGGCGGCATCGCGCGGCGCGAAGAACGCCGGTGGGACGACGATCGGCATCGTTCCCGACGAGAGCCGCGACCGGGCGAACCCCTGGGTCGACCACGTGGTCGTCACCGGCATCGGGCACGCGCGGAACCTCGCCGTCGTCGCGTCGGGCGACGCGGTGATCGTCGTCGGGGGTCGCTACGGAACGCTCGCCGAGATCGGCTTCGCGCTCACGCTCGGCCGCCCGGTCGTCATCCTGGACCCAGGCTGGGAAGTGGACGGCGCGCTGCGCGCGGATTCGCCGCAAGAGGCCGTCGAGCTCGCGATGGCCGCGGTTGCATAAGCCGCCGGGAACCCAGCGACCGCGGTTCTATCGCCCGCGCTTCCACTGGGAGCTGCTCGTCTGCGGCCTCACCGGGCACGAGCTGATCGGGATGGATGCAGCGCGGCTTCGCCCGGAGGACCGGGTGTTCGCGCTCGAGAGCGACGGCATTCGCTGGTACCGCTGCGTGCGCTGCGATTCGTGGTTGCCGCTCCCTCCGCCGGAGAAGCCGAAATACGAGCTTCCGCCTGAGCAGGACGAGATCGACCTTCCGCTGCGCGGCCGCGCGCTCCGCGACAAGATCGTGCTCCGGATCATCGCCGTCGACCGCGCGATCCACTTCGTCGTGCTCGCCTTGCTCGCGGCCGCGATCTTCATGTTCGCGTCGCACAAGCTTGCTCTGCGCGCGTTCTACTTCCGCGTCGTCAACGCCGTCGAGGGAGGCGCCGGCGCGCACACGGCGAGCGCGCACGGGCTCCTCCATTCGTTCGCGGAGATCTTCACCCTTCGCACGCAGACGCTCTACCTGCTCGGGTCCGGAGCAGCCGGCTACGCCGCTCTCGAGGGCGCCGAGGCCGTCGGCCTCTGGTTCCAGAGGCGCTGGGGCGAGTACCTCACCTTCGTGGCGAACCTCCTCTTCCTGCCCTACGAGAGCTACGAGCTGACGCGGTCGATCACTGTCCTCAAAGTCGGCGCGATCACCGTCAATGTTGCGATCGTGGTTTATCTCCTGTTCGCCAAGCGCCTCTTCGGCCTCCGCGGCGGGGCCGAAGGCGAGGAGCAGGCGCGTGCCCGGGACGTCGGCTGGGAGGCGCTAGAGCGTACGGCGCCGCCCGGCTAGAAAGTCCCGCTCGACGCTGCTCGGAGCAAGCTCCGTCGCGCGCCCGTACGCAGCACGCGCCTCGTCCACCCGCTCGAGCCGGCGGAGGAGATCCGCCCTCGCCGAGTGGAAGAGGTAGTAGTCGTCGAGGCCGTCGATCGCGTCGACGAGCGCGAGTCCTGCTTCGGGGCCGTCGGCCATCGCCACGGCGACCGCGCGGTTCAGTTCGACGACGGGCGACGGCTCCAGCTCTGCAAGCCGCGCGTACAGCTCTGCAACGATCGCCCAGTCGGAGGCGCCCTCGCTGTGCGCGGCCGCGATGTCGGCCTGGATCGCGTACGGCCCGCGCGCCGGCAGCGACAGCGCCCGCTCGAGCGCCCGCCGGCCGGCGGCGATCTCGCCCGCGTCCCAGAGAGAGCGGTCCTGATTCTCCAGCAGCACGAGCGACCCGTCGCGGACGCGCGCGTCGCGGCGTGCGTCCTGGAAAAGCAGGAGTGCGTGCAGGCCGTGCGCCTCCGACTCGTCCGGCATGAGCAGCGCGAGCATGGCGGCGAGGCGGATGGCTTCGTTGCACAGCTCGCGGCGCACGGGCGGGCCGTAGCCGGCATTGAAGATGAGATAGACGACACGAAGCACCGCGGCCAGCCGGTCGGGAAGGACGTCGTCGGGCGGCACGCGGAACGGGATGCCGGCGTCGCGGATCTTTCGCTTCGCCCGGACGAGCCGCTGCGCCATCGTCGCCTCCGGCACGAGGAACGCGCGCGCGATCTCGTCCGTCTCGAGGCCGCCGAGAGACCGCAACGTGAGCGCGATTTGCGCCTCGATCCCGAGTGCCGGGTGGCAGCACGCGAAGACGAGGCTCAGGCGTTCGTCGGGGATGGCGGTGTCGTCCATCGGCTCGGTCTCCTCGGGCGGGACGAGCAGCTCGGTTTTCCGCCGGAGCGTCTGGTCGCGCCGGATCCGGTCGACGGCGCGGTTCTTCGCCACCGTCACGAGCCAGCCCGCCGGGTTCGCCGGCACGCCGTCGCGCGGCCAGCGCTCGACCGCGGCCGCGACCGCGTCCTGGAGGGCGTCCTCGGCGAGGTCGAAGTCGCCGAGGACGCCGATCAGGGTGGCGAGGACGCGACCGTGCTCCTCGCGGAAGAGCTGCTCGAGCGTCGTTATGCGCTCACCTGCGCCTGGCGCATGACGACGGGACGCACCTCGATGTGGCCGAACCGGGCGGACGGGATCTTCGCCGCCCACTCGATCGCCTCGTCGAGCGAGCCGGCCTCGACGAGGTAGTAGCCGCCGAGCGACTCCTTCGTCTCGATGAAGGGGCCGTCGGTGACGAGCGTCTCGCCGCCGCGCACGCGCACGGTCGTCGCGGTGTCGCTCGGCTGGAGCTGGTTCGCGCCGACGAGCGCCCCCGAAGCGCCGAGCGCCTCGGTGTACGCCATGTACTCCGGCATGAGGTCGCCGTTGTCCTGGGACTCGTCGTCGTGGATCAGAAGCAGGTATTGCATGGCTTGTCCTCCTTGAAAGTCGTTTACGAGGTACGACGAACAGGCCGGGCCGAAATCGACATCCGCCGAAGCAAGGTGAGAGCCCCCGTCTTGTCCAGGTACTCGTTCAGGTTGCCGCATTTCGGGCTCTGGACGCAGGACGGGCACCCGTGGGCGCAAGGACAGCCCTCCAGGAGTCGCACGGTGTCTGCCACCCAGCCCTCGAACTGGTCGAAGCCGCGCTCCGTGAGTCCGACGCCGCCGGAGTGCCCGTCGTAGACGAAGACGGTCGCGGCGCCTGTGTCGTCGTGGTAGTTCGTCGACAGCCCGCCTATGTCCCAGCGGTCGCACATCGCCCAGAGCGGCAGGATGGCGATCATCGCGTGCTCGGCGGCGTGCAACGACGAGAGCAGCGTCGGCATGTGCTCGAGCCCTTCGAGCTGCTCCTCGGTCGGGACGTACCAGACGGCCTCCGTGTCGAACGTGGTCGCCGGAAGGTCGAGCTGCACGGTCGAGATCGTCGCCTGATCGCGGATCCCCTTCCGCTGGTAGGCGACCACTCGCTCCGTCACCGACACGCGGCCGAAGCTGAGCTCGAGCCCGAGCCGTTGCTCGACGCGCAGCGGCTCCTCCACGTCGGTGGACGTCTCCTTCTTCACCTGCGTGTACCAGTCGCCGGCGAAGGGCTCGACGAGCGCCTTGCGCCCACCGATGTCGAGCTCTGCGACGAGCCACTGCTCGCCGAGGTGGAGGTAGACCGCGCCCTCGTGGATGGTTGAGTACGCGCGTTCGTGCTCGACGATGCCGAGCACCGTTCCCGTGCTCGCGTCCACGACCGAGAAGGCATCCGCGCTCGCCGAGCGCAGCGGTGTGCGTCCGGCGGGATAGTCGGTGCCCGCGTACACCCAGCCGCGCGGCGTCTTGCGCAGGTCGGGCACGTGCGGCGCGCGCTCGAGGGCGGCGTCGCCGAGTGTGGCCCGGTCGTCGTCGTCGAGCGGCGCCTCGAACGCGGCCGCGGCGACGTGCCCGTCGAGCACACGCGGATTCGCGTGGTCGAGGATGGCCGCCTCGACGCGCCGGCCGAGCAGCGTCTCCGGCTCGCGCATGAAGTACTGGTCGAGCGCGTCCTCGGAGGCGACGAGCACCGCCAGTCCGTGACCGCGGCGCCCGGCGCGCCCCCACTGCTGGCGAAGGCTCGCCACCGTGCCGGGGAAGCCGACCGAGATGGCGCAGTCGAGCAGTCCGATGTCGATCCCGAGCTCGAGCGCGTCCGTGGCGGAGACGCCGAGCAGCTCGCCTTCGACGAGCCGTCGCTCGATCTCGCGCCGCTGCTGCGCCGTGTAGCCGGCGCGATACGGCGCGAGCCGCGCCGCTGTCTCTGCGTCGACGCGGTCGACGGTCATGCGGTGGACGAGCTCGGCCGCCTTGCGGCTCTTCGCGAAGCAGATCGTGCGCAGCCCGCGCTGGACGAGCGCAGCGGCGAGGCGCGAGGCCTCCCCGAGCGGCGATGCGCGGAGCCCGAGCTCCGCGTCGATCAGCTCTGGATTCCAGAGCGCGACCGTCCGTTCTGCACGCGGCGCGGCGTCGTCCGCGATCACCGTCGTTTCGAGCCCGAGAAGCCGCTGCGCGAGCTCGCCCGGATTCGCGATCGTCGCCGATGCGAGCACGAACTGCGGATCGGCGCCGTACACGTGCGCCATGCGGCGGAGGCGGCGGAGGACGTTGCCGACGTGCGACCCGAACACGCCGCGGTAGACGTGCGCCTCGTCCACGACGACGTAGCGCAGGTTGTGGAGCACGTCCGCCCAGAGGTCGTGGCGCGGCAGCATGCCGACGTGGAGCATGTCCGGGTTCGTGAGGATGAGGTTTGCCCACTTGCGCACCTGCCACCGCTGTTCGCGCGGTGTGTCGCCGTCGTAGATCGCCGCCCGAACCTTCGGGACCGCGAGCGCAGCGAGCGTGCGCGCCTGGTCCTGCGCGAGCGCCTTCGTCGGATAGAGGTAGAGGGCGCGGTCCTTCGGCTGCATCGCGAGCGCGTCCAGGACCGGAAGGTTGAAGGCGAGCGTCTTCCCCGAGGCAGTCCCGGTCGTGACGATCACATGCTTCCCCGCGCGCGACGCGGCCCACGCCTCCGCCTGGTGCGCGTACAGCTCGCCGATTCCCTGGCGGGCGAGCGCCGCCCGCACGGCCGGGTGCAGCTCCTCCGGAAGCGGGACCGTGCGCGCGGCGCGCGCGGGCTCCGTCGTCAGGTGGGCGAGCTCCTCGCCCTGGAAGAGGTCATCCCACAATCGAGCCGTCCCGCTCGATGAGGAGCACCCGGCGCGCGTCGATGCCCGTGAGGTCAGTCCCAGCGGGAGCGATGACGGCGTCGAAGGAACCGCCGGGCAGCGCCTCGAGGACGTCGCCTGCGCGCTCCCGTGCGCGCTCGCGGTAGGCCGGGTCGAGCTCGACGACGACCACGTCGAAGCCGGCGAGGCGGAGCGGCTGGGCGTGGATCCCGGCAAACCCGAGCTCGAGCACGCGCCCGGGCGGCGGGCCGATCAGCTCGATCAGCCGGCTCGTCCTGCTAGCGGCCAGTGCAGGCGGGATTCGATCCATGCTCAGACGCTAACGTTCGACCACCGGGGTGCCGCGAGGAGCGGCTGAGATCACACCCGTCGAACCTGATCCGGGTCATGCCGGCGAAGGGAGCGCATGGTTCCTCGAGCACTGACGATCGCCACGTCCGATTCCGGTGGAGGTGCGGGCATCCAGGCCGACCTGAAGGCGTTCGCTGCGGCCGGCGCGTACGGCTCCTCCGTGCTCGTCGCGCTCACCGCGCAGAACACGCGCGCCGTGACGGCGATCCACGAGCTCCCGCCCGCGTTCGTGGTCGCGCAGCTCGATGCGGTCTTCGACGACGTCGGCGTCGACGCGGCGAAGACGGGGATGCTGTTCTCGCGTACGCTCATCGAGACCGTCGCGTCGTACCTCCGCGAGCATCGCGTGCCACTCGTGGTCGACCCGGTGATGGTCGCGAGCTCGGGCGCGCAACTGCTCGAGGACGATGCCGTCGACGCCCTTGTCGGCTTGCTCTTTCCGCTCGCGACCGTGGTCACGCCGAACCTGATGGAGGCGCAAGCGCTCACAGGCGTCGACGCCTCCCCGGCCGAGCTCGCCGAGCGGCTGCACGAGCTCGGAGCGCCCGCGGTGATCGTCACCGGAGGTCACGGTGACGCCGGCGTCGACCATCTCTTCGACGGGAGCGTGCACGTCGACATTCCCGTCGCACACCACGAGGTCGCTGCGACGCACGGTGCCGGCTGCACGCACTCGGCGACGCTTGCAGCGCTGCTCGCGCGCGGCGAGAGCCTGCACGACGCCGCTCGCGGGGCAGCGGAGGCCGCATCGCGCGCCGTGGCGCAGGGCCTCGTCGAGATCGGTTCAGGTGAAGGTCCCGTCGACGTCCTGGGGGTAACGAAATGATCTCCGCCGGCACCACGCTGCGCACGATGCGGGAGCGGAAGCCGCTCGTCCATCAGATCACGAACTACGTCGTCATGAACGAGACGGCGAATGCGACGCTCGCGATCGGCGCGCTGCCGGTGATGGCGCACGCGCGCGAGGAGGTGGAGGAGATGGTGCAGATCGCGTCCGCGCTCGTCATCAACATCGGCACGCTGTCGGAGCACTGGATCGAGTCGATGCTGCTCGCGGGCAAGGCGGCGAGCGCGCGGCCGATCCCCGTCGTCCTCGACCCTGTCGGCGTCGGGGCAACCGCGTATCGCACCGACACGGCGCGCCGCATCCTGGACGAGGTCGACGTTACCGTCCTGCGCGGCAACGCCGGTGAGGTGGCGACGCTCGTCGGCGCGGCCGCCGAGGTGCGGGGCGTCGAGTCGATGAGCACCGGCATGGAGCCGGCTGAGCTCGCGCGCGAGGCAGCCCGCAGTCTCGGCGTGATCGCGTCGGTCACCGGACCGGCCGATCACGTTTCGGACGGTGACCGTGTGCTCGCGGTGTCGAACGGGGACGCGCTGCTCGCGACGGTCACGGGCACCGGCTGCATGTCGTCGGCGTTGACGGGATGCTTCCTCGCGGCGAAGCCGGAGGAGCCGCTCGAGGCCGCGGCGGAGGCATTGGCGGCGTTCGGTGTCGCTGCGGAGGATGCAGCGGCCGGTGCGGCCGGGCCGGGCACGTTCCACGCCCGCCTGTACGACGCGTTGTACACGCTCGACCCGGCGACCCTCGACGGGCGGACGCGCATCGAGGAGCTGTGAGGGAGTTCGAGCTCCTCGACGAGCTCGAGCGGCGCGGGCTCATCGTCGGCGTCGAGCACGACGCTGCGCAGATCGAGGGGCTCGTCGTGACGCAGGACACACTGGTCGAGGGCGTCCACTTCCGCTTCGACCTCATCGGGTGGCGCGAGCTCGGCTTTCGCGCGGCAGCGGTCAACCTCAGCGATCTCGCCGCGTCCGGCGCGGAGCCGATCGCGCTCATCGTCAGCCTCGCGGCTCCGGACCTCGACGGCGCGATCGAGCTGTACGAGGGGATCGCAGAGGCGGGAGTTCCAGTGCGCGGTGGTGACACGACGCGGGCGGACGCGGTCGTCCTGAGCGTGACCGCGCTCGGCCGGTCAGACCGCGTCCCGGGCCGAGCGGGCGCGAAGCCGGGCGACCTGCTCGTCGTCACGGGGCCGCTGGGCGGAGCAGGCGCCGCGTTCCGCGCGGGGCGGTTGGCACGTCCGCCGCTGCGCCTCGCCGAGGGCCGGCGGCTTGCCGCGGTCGCGCACGCGATGCTCGACATCTCCGACGGTCTCGGTCCGGATGCGGGTCACATCGCGGAGCGTTCGGGCTGTCGCCTCGTCGTCGACCTGGACCGCGTCCCGCTGACGGAGGGCGCGACGCTCGCCGATCTCGAGTTCGGCGAGGACTACGAGCTGCTCGCGGCGACGCCGGACCCGCTCGACTTCACGGTCATCGGCCGCTGCGAGGAGGGCTCAGGCGTCAACGTTGCGCTGGGCGGCTGGGAGCACTTCGGATAGCCATTGGTCGAAGTGCGCCCGTGGGCGGATTCCCACCATCGACCCGACGGGTGCGCCGCCGGCGAACAGGATCACCGTCGGGATCGAGAGCACGTCGTAGCGCGCGCCGATCGCCGGATGCTCGTCGACGTTCACGCGCGCGACCGGGACCGTCGCTTCGAGCTCGGCGAGGATCGGCTCCAGAGCCTTGCACGGCCTGCACCACGGCGCCCAGAAGTCGACGAGGACCGGGTGCCCCGCGACAGCGTCGTCGAAGGTGAAGGTGTCGAGCTCGCGCATCAGATCTGCCCTCGCAACGCCGCCAACCGTAGCGCCGGCACGCGCGTCACGGCCTCGAGGACGATCGCCTGGCTCATCTTCGATTGGCCGGCCGTGCGATCGGCGAACAGGATCGGCACCTCGACCACGTCGAATCCGGCGCGCAGCGTCCGGTACGTCGTCTCGATCTGAAAGGCGTATCCCTTCGAGCGAATGTCGCCGAGGTCGATGCGCTCGAGCACGCGGCGGCGGTAACACTTGAAGCCGCCCGTCAGGTCGCGGACGCCGACGCCGAGCAGCTTGCGCGCGTACCACGACCCTCCCGTGGACACGAGCCGCCGGACGCGGCCCCAGTTCTCGGTGTCGCCGCCCGGGATGTAGCGGGAGCCGAGTGCGAGGTCGGCGCCCGCCTCGCAGGCGGCGGTCAGCCGTGGCACGTCGTCGGGATCGTGGGAGAAGTCGCAGTCCATCTCGAGGATGAGCTCGGCCCCGTCGGCGAGCGCGCGCCGGAAGCCGGCGACGTACGCGGGACCGAGGCCTTCCTTGCGCGGACGGTGGAGGACGGAGACGAACCCGAGCTCGCCGGCGAGCCGGTCGGCGATCTCGCCGGTGCCGTCGGGTGAGCTGTCGTCGACGACGAGGACGTCCACGCCCAACGGCTCGAGCGCGCGCAGCATCGCCTCGACGTTGGCGCGTTCGTTGTAGGTGGGGAGGCAAATCGTCGCCTTCGGCACGCCGGAGGAGGCTACATATGATCGGAGCCATGACTACAGGGTCACGCGGCGCGCTCCCCTTCGCGAGAAACCTGGAGCCGTAGGCTTGCCCCCCCTTCCAGGGAACGCCGAGGTCGCCGACCACTTCGACCTGCTGGCCGACCTGCTGGAGCTCGAGGGCGCCGAATCCTTCCGCGTCCTCGCCTACCGCCGCGCCGCGACGCGCATGCGCGAGACGTCGGCGTCGGTCGCACAGCTCGCGCTCGCCGGCCGCGCCAAGGAGCTGCAGGGCATCGGCAAGACGATCGAGGAGAAGATCGTCCAGATCGTCGAGACCGGCGACATCGAGGCGCTCGCAAAGCGGCGCGCGCTCGTTCCGCCCGACGTTATCGCGTTCATGCACCTCCCCGGGCTCGGCCCAAAGACCGCGGCTCGCATCTGGCGGGAGCTCGATGTAACGACGCTCGCAGGCCTGAAGGAGGCGGCAGAGACCGAGCGGCTGCGAACGCTCACCGGGCTCGGCCCGAAGAGCGAAGAGAAGATCCTCAAGGCGCTCGCGTTCCAGGCGGACAACCCCGACGAGGGGCGAAAGCTGCTCGGGGACGGGCTGCCGGCGGTGCAGGCGGCGGTCGCCGAGCTGCGCGCGCACCCGGCCGCGGTCGCCGTGTCCGAGGCGGGCTCGGTGCGCCGGCGGAAGGAGACCTTCCGCGACCTCGACATCATCGCCACCGCAACGGAGCCGGCCGAGCTGACGGCGTACTTCACGCAGCTTCCGTGGGTCGTCGAGGTGGCGGCGCACGGTGACACGAAGGCGACCGTCGTGTCGCGGCAGGGATTGCGCTTCGACCTGCGGGTCGTCCCGCCGGAGTCGTTCGGCAACCTGCTTCAGCACTTCACCGGTTCGAAGGACCACAACGTCGCAATGCGTGAAGCGGCTGTGAAGCGCGGGCTCTCCATCTCCGAGTACGGCGTTACGACGGTTGAGACCGGCGACGTCTTCGCGACGGAGGACGAGGACGCGCTGTACGAGTTCCTCGGCTATCAGCCGATTCCGCCGGAGCTGCGCGAGAACCACGGCGAGCTCGATGCGGCGCGGCGCGGCGAGTTGCCGACGCTCGTCGAGCTCTCCGACCTGCGCGGCGACCTGCACACGCACACGAGTTGGTCCGCGGACGGCAAGAACGCGCTGGAGGAGATGGTCGCGGCCGCCGCGGCCCGCGGTTACGACTACTACGCGATCACCGACCACTCGCACTACCTCCGCGAAGGCCGTCTCGCCGCGCAGCTTGAGGAGATCGAACAGGTGCGCGAGCGCTTTCCAAAGCTGCGCATACTTGCCGGGGTCGAGGCGAACATCCGCTCGAACGGCGAGGTCGACGTCTCGGCCGAGGATCTCGCACGACTCGACTGGGTCGTCGCCTCGGTTCACCAGGCGCCGCACACGCGGCCGACGGAGCGCGTGCTCGAGGCGATGGACAATCCGTATGTGGACTGCATCGGCCACCTCACCGGCCGTCGAATCGGAAAGCGCGGCCCGCGCGAGGTCGACGTCGAGCGCGTGATCGAGAAGGCGCTGGAGACCGGCGTCGTGCTCGAGATCAACGGCCAGCCCGACCGACTCGACCTGCGCGATGTCTACGCGCGCGCCGCAAAGGAGGCAGGGTTGAAGCTTGTCGTCAACTCCGATGCGCACCAGATCCGCGCGCAGGGCTATGTCGAGCTCGGGATCGGACAGGCACGCCGCGGCTGGCTGACGAAGGACGACCTGCTGAACACGCAGCCGTGGAGCCGCTTCCAGAAGCTGCGGCGGAAGCGATGACGTTTCGCGAGGACGGTTACGCCGCCGTCGACTGGGCTGCCGGCTACCTCGACCGCGTCGGCGAGCTCCCCGTGCTTGCGCAGGTGCGGCCCGGCGAGCTGTCCGCGAAGCTGCCGGATTCCGCACCCGAGCACGGCGAGCCGTTCGCGAACGTCCTGGCCGACCTCGACGACCTCATCGTCCCCGCGCTCACGAACTGGCAGCATCCGCGCTTCTTTGCGTACTTCGCGGTGACTGCATCCGAGCCGGGCATCCTCGCGGAGCTGCTTGCGTCCGCCATGCAGCAGGTTGCGCTCAACTGGCGATCGTCTCCGGCGTCGACCGAGCTCGAGCTGCGCACCGTCGACTGGGTGCGGCAGCTGCTCGGCCTGCCGGAGGGCTGGCACGGCCACATCGAGGACACCGCTTCGACCGGGACAATGGCCGCGCTCATCGCGGCGCGGCACGTCACGAAGCGCAACGTCGTCGTGTGTTCCGAGCACGCGCACTCGTCCGTCGAGAAAGCGGCGCGCATGCTCGGCATGGAGCTGCGCAAGGCGCCGGTCGACGACGAGCTGCGCATGCGCGCCGACGGGCTGGACCTCTCCGATGTCGCTGTCGTCGTTCCCACGGTGGGTACGACGTCGTTCGCCTCGGTCGATCCGGTGCGAGACCTCGCCGAGCGTGCTCGCGTTGTGGGCGCGTGGGTGCACGTGGACGCGGCCTACGCAGGGTCGTCGTGGATCCTGGACGAGGAGCGCTGGTCCCAGGACGGCGTCGAGCTTGCCGACTCGCTCGTCGTCAACCCGCACAAGTGGCTGCTCGTTCCCGTCGACTGCTCGTTGCTGTGGACGTCGCGGCCGGACGAGTTCCGTGAGGCGTTCTCGTTCGTGCCGGAGTACCTGCGCACGCCCGAGGACGCGTACGCACTCTCCGAGTACGGGCCGGCGCTGGGCCGGCGCTTCCGCTCGCTCAAGCTGTGGGCCGTGCTCCGCTGCTACGGCGCCGAGGGGTTGCGCGCGATGCACCGCGAGCACATTCGCCTCGCGCGGCTGTTCGCCGACTGGGTCGAGGCTGATCCGGCCTGGGAGCTCGTAGCGCCGCTGCGCTTCTCACTCGTCGCGTTCCGCCGTAACGGCTCGGACGAGGAGAATGAGGCGATCGTCGAGCGCGCGAACCAAAGCGGTGAGATCTTTCTCTCGCACACGCGGCTGGACGGCCGCTACGTGCTCAGGTTGGCTATCGGCAATGCGCGCACGACCGAAGACGACGTGCGCCGCGCATGGGAGGTGTTGAACCGATGATCGTCACGACGATGAACGACATTCCGGGCTACACGGTGGACGAGGTATTCGGCGAGGTGATGGGGCTGACCGTGCGCTCCCGCAACGTCGGCTCGCAGATAGGCGCGCAGCTGAAGTCGATCCTCGGCGGTGAGCTGAAGGGAATGACGAAAGCGCTCGTCGATAGCCGCCATGAGGTGATGGAGCGGATGTCGCAGGAGGCAGAAGCGAAGGGCGCGAACGCGATCATCGCCATGCGTTTCGACACCTCGGAGATGGGCGCGAACTGGACGGAGATCTGCGCCTACGGCACCGCGGTCAGGGTTCACAAGGCTTAACCAGTTACAGCGTCCGCAGCAACGCAAGGAGCTCGTCCGTGCTTCCGACGACGACGTCGGCCGCGGCGCGCAGCTCGGCCGGCGACTCGTCTGCCGCGACAGCGACACGAACGGCGAGCTCGAGGTCGTCGAGCGCGCGGAACGCGTCGAGATCGGTCGCGTCGTCGCCGGCGACGAGCGCGCGGCGCAAACCCGCGTCGGCGAGCAGTTGTCGCACGGCCGTGCCCTTGTTCGCCTCGAGCGGCGGAAGCACCTCGAGCACCTTGCGGCCGAAGCGCGCCTTGAGGCCGTCCGCACGGGCGTGGTTCGCGAGCGCTTCGAGCGCCGCCATGGCAGCCGGCTCCTCGGCGGCAGTGCGGTAGTGGAACGACACGGTGAGGCCCTTGCGTTCGGTGTCCGGCCAGCCGGCCGCGTGGGCGAACGCTTCGATGGCATCGCGCCAGCGCTCGGCCTCCGGGTCGAGCTCGAGCCCGTGTGAGCCTGCGATCACGACGCCGTCGACGCCGACGCGTCGGCGCACGTCGTTCCCGGCGCGGCCCGATACGACCGCGACGAGCGCGTACCGCGCGACGAGGCGCTCGAGCTCCGCACGCGTCTCGGGCGAGGGATACGCATCGTCCGGCCGCTCCACGATTGGTGCGAGCACGCCGTCGAAGTCGAGGAACAGCCCGGCCAGCTGCGGCTCGTCCGCGAGCCGCTCCAGCAAACTAGCCACTAGGGGCCTGCCCGGAAGGTGGCGGCAGCACTCTGCCTGCTGCAAACCGTCGCATCGCGGCGTCCTCGGTCGCGTCCGTAGCCAAGGCTACGAACGCTCCCTGCGTCCTTGCGCTGCTTGGTTTTCGCGCGGCAGAGCACTACCGAACCTCCCGGGCAGACCCCTACTAGCATAGGCCGGTGCGCCTGATCCTGATCGGTCTGGCGGCCGGGTTCTTCAGCGCGCTCTTCGGGGTCGGCGGCGGCATTATCATCGTCCCGCTGCTCCTGCTCGTCTCGCGGTGGGAGCTGCGCTCCGCAAGTGCAACGTCGCTCGCGGCCATCGGCATCACCGCGACCGCAGGCGTCGTCGCATACGTCTTCCACGGCGACGTCCAGGCGGACTACGCGGCGCTGCTCGGCGTTCCCGCCGCCGTCGGCGCGCTCGGCGGCGCGTCGCTGCAGCAGCGCCTGCCCGTGCGCACGCTCTCCTATGCCTTCGCGATCCTGCTCGTGGGCATCGCTGTCGACCTCCTAGTGAAGTGACGTACGCCCTCGCCATCGTGCTCGGCCTCGTCGCCGGCGTCCTGTCCGGCCTCTTCGGCGTGGGCGGCGGGATCTTGTTCGTGCCGACGTTGACGTGGCTCGGCCTCACGCAGCTGCATGCGGAGGCGACGTCGCTGCTCGCGATCATCCCGACCGTCATGGTGGGGGTGTGGCGGCAGCAGCGGTACGGCAACGTCCGCTGGCGCGGAGCGCTCGTCATCGGGCTCGCCTCGGTGGGGGCGGCCGTCGGCGGTGCCCGGCTGGCTCAGAGCGTCCCGGAGGCGACGCTCCGCAGGCTGTTCGCCGTGCTTCTCATCGCCACGGCGGCCCAGATCGCGTGGCAGACAAAGTCGAAACGGCCATAATCCAGACCATGGCAGCGGACGATTTCTGGATTCCGCTCGTCGACGAGCCGATCGGCGGAATCGTGGAGCGGATCGAGCGGGAGAACGAGGACATCGCGGCGCTCGTCGAGTCGCCGCACCGGTTGCTCGCGTTCCGCACGTTCGCCTACATCCGCTGCGGCATCGTCCTCGGCCGCCTGCTCTTCGAGAACGACCTGCCGGGCTACGATGGATCGGAGAGCTGGATTGAGACGCTGATGCGCGATCCGGAGCACCGCGCCGCGCTCACGGCCGAGGTGCGGGCGGTCGCCGAAGAGGTGGCCGCCGACCCGAAGTACGACGACGAAGGCCCGCTCGGGCCTGACGACGAGACGCGGGCACGTTTCCGCGCATTCGCGCGCGAGCATCTCGGGTCGTAGTGCTGCGGCTCATGCCGATCGTCGCTCTCGCCGCCGGAGCGCTCGTGCTCGTGCTGCCGGCTGCCGCGCGCACGCCACCGCAGGCGATCCCGACCATCGTGGTGGCGCCGGCGATCCCGACCACGAGCCTGCCGCCGACGATGACGCCGAGGCTCGGCGAGACCGGGTACGCGTTCCCGGTGTACGGCGTCAAATGGGTCGCCGACACATTCGGCGCCTCCCGTCCGGACGTCTCCGGCGGCTGGCACCACGGCGACGACATCTTCGCGCCGCTCGGCGCTCCTGTCTTGGCCGTGGCGCACGGCCTCGTCTTCTCGGTCGGGTGGAACAGGATCGGAGGATGGCGGCTGTGGCTACGTGACGACCGCGGCAACGACTTCTACTACGCGCACCTATCCGCGTACTCGCCGCTCGCCGCGAACGGTGCGATCGTGAATGCGGGCGACGTCCTCGGCTTCGTCGGCGACACCGGCGACGCGTTGGGGACGCCGTACCACATCGACTTCGAGATCCATCCGGTCGGCCTGCTCGACCGCGGCTACGACGGCGCGGTCGACCCGACGACGTACCTGCGCTCCTGGCGGCGCATCAGGTACCTGCGCTTCGAGGCCGGACCCGACTGGAGGCCGACGGTCGTCGCCGCCGGCGCGCCGAAAGCGGGCGCCGTCCTTCTACGCAGCTCGGACATCTCGACCGCGAGTGGCCTCGATCCGGCCTCGCTCGCGCGCGCCTTCAGCTCGACGAGCCGTTCCCGCCCTGGTACGTGAATCCGTCCGTCTCGCCGAAGATGTGCTCCGAGACCCACTTGCGGAGCCGCGGTCCGGTGAGCGGATTGAACACGAGCGCCAGCACGAGACCGATGAACAGCAGGCCGGACTGGCCGCTCTTCTTTTCCTGCTTTCCGCGCACCCGGTCGGCAGCGGTGCGCAGATCGGCGACCGCCGAGCGCAGCTCGTCCTGGAGATCCTTGTCAGTGGCGACGCGCTTCGCAACGCCGGCGACGCCGCGGTTGCCAATCAGCTCGTCGTAGATCGCTCGCGCGGACTCGTAGGCGTTCCGCACGTTGTCGCGCAGCTCGCCGTCCTGCAGCGCGCGCTCGAAGTACGGCTTCGCGGCGGCGGCCGCATCCGAGACCTTGTCCGTCGTTTTCGGCATAGTCAAGCGTTCCTTTCGTGTGTGGGCAGCGGTGATTCTACCCCCGGTGTCGTTCCTTTGAACACGCCCGCGCGAGCAAGTACGGTCGCGGCCATTCGCTTGGTTGCGTCGTCCACCATCTCTCCGTCGACGAGCGACGCCCCCGCGCCCGCGGCGAGGATGCGGCGCGCCTGCTCGAGCTCTTCGGCCGACGGTGTGAAGGCCTCGTTCACCGGCTCGATCTGGTCGGGGTGGACGACCCACTTCCCGTCGAAGCCGTGGCCGAGGGCGATCTGGGCCGCGCGCCTGAGCCCGGCCAGGTCGCGCAGGTCGGCACACGGTCCGTCTATGGCTTGTAAACCGTATGCATGGGCGGCGACCGAGATCCGGGCGAGCGGGTAGTCGAAGGTCCCCGAGCCGATGGTGAGCACCGGGATGCCCATCGAGGCGGAGAAGTCACCGGGCCCGAACACGAGCGCCTCGAGCGGCGCGCCGAGGGCGGCGATGCGCTCCACCTCGACGAGTCCGCGTGCGGACTCGATCTGTACCTCGAGGCCGATGCCGGCCGGGAGGAGCTCGATCACTTGCCGGACGTCCTCGGCCGATGCCGCTTTCGGGAGCACGACGACGTCGGGCCGCCGCACAGCCACCGCGTCGAGGTCGTCCCGCCACCAGGCCGTCCCGACGGCGTTGATCCGCACCGCGAGCGTCCCCCGCGCTGCCGCCTCTCCGAGCCGGCTGCGCGCCGCGTCCTTGTCAGCGGGCGCCACCCCGTCCTCGAGATCGACGACCACCTCGTCCGCCGCCAGCCCGGCCGCCTTGGCGAGCATCTTCGCGCTCGACCCCGGCACCGTCAGGCACGACCGCCTCGGGCGCGTTGTCATCGCCGCAAACCTAACCGTTTCCTTGCACACCCGAAACGGACCCTTGACGGGACACCTCTATCGTCGATGCCATGGAGACGAGGTTTTCGCGATGCGCCTGATCGTCACCCTGACGGCGGCTCTGACCGTTCTCTTCCTCGTGCTTCCGGCCCACCCGTAATTCCGTTCGCATTGCGCCGCCGAGGGGTCCCTCCCTTCCTCCCGTACCTCTCGGCGGCAGCGAACGGCAGGTGGACTAGCATCGCCGGAGCATGAAAGGCGTCATTCTTGCCGGGGGCTCGGGCACACGGCTGCATCCGCTGACGCGGATCACGAACAAGCATCTGCTGCCGCTCTACGACCGGCCGATGGTGACGTACGCGGTCGAGGCGCTCGTCGGCTCGGGGATCGACGAGGTGATGCTCGTCACCGGCGGGACGCACGCCGGCGAGTTCTTCCGGTTGCTCGGCAACGGCCACGAGCACGGGATCGACCGGCTCTTCTATGCGTACCAAGAACAGGCCGGCGGCATTGCGGAGGCGTTCCGCCTCGCGGAGCGTTTCGTCGCGGGCGACAAGGTCTGCGTTCTTCTTGCCGACAACGTCTTCGAGTACTCACTCCGGCCGATCGTGGAGAACTTCTCCCGCCAGAACGAGGGCGCGCGTATCGTGCTCTCGCGCATGGACGACGACGAGCACCTTCGGCATCTCGGGGTCGCGCGCATGAACGGCGACCGCGTCGAGGAGATCGTCGAGAAGCCGGAGGCCCCGCCGAGCCGGTACGCGGTGACCGGTGCCTACTTCTACGACGCGCAGGTGTGGGAGGTCTTGCCGACGCTCAAGCCGTCCGGCCGCGGCGAGCTCGAGATCACCGACGTGAACAACTGGTACGTGACGCGAGGGCTGATGGAAGCCGATGCCGTCGACGGCTTCTGGGGCGACGCCGGCGAGTCGATCGACGCGTACTACCAGGTGAACGACTTCGTGCGCAGCGGCGGCGTCAACAAGTGATCAAAGGGCTGCGCCGCATCGAGCTCGTCCGTCACGAGGACGAACGTGGCTGGTTCGCCGAGCTCACGCGTGCGAGCGCGCTGCCGAAGCCGTTCCGCCAGGCGAACCTGTCGTACTCGCGCAAGGGCGTGATCCGCGGACTGCACTTCCACGAGCGCGGGCAGGATGACGTGTTCGTCTGCCTGGGCGGGACCGTGCGCGTTGTCGTACTCGATCGCAGTTCCGGCGAGACGTTCACCGAGGACATCGGCGACGACAATCCGGTCGCCATCTACGTGCCCGGCATCCACGCGCACGGGTACGAGGCCCTCACCGACGCGCTCTTCACGTACCTCGTCACCGAGGAGTACGACCCTGCCGCGCCGGACGAGCACGGGATCCCGTGGGACGACAAGCGGGTCCGTCATCTGTGGAGCACGTCATCGCCGATTCTCTCCACGCGCGACGCATCCTCGTAACCGGCGCCGGCGGCCAGCTCGGCGCCGCGCTCCTCGAGGAGTTCCCGGATGCGCGCGGGCTGACGCGCGAACAGTGGGACGTGACGCTTCCCCCGTTCTTCGAGGCCGACCTTGTGCTCCACGCTGCAGCGTGGACCGACGTCGACGGCGCCGAATTGGACCCGCAGGAAGCGGCGGCCGTCAACGTGGGCGGAACGCAGCACGTCGCCGAGCTTGGCGCCCCCTTCGTCTACTTCTCGACCGACTACGTCTTCGACGGCCGGAAGAACGAGCCGTACGTCGAGTCGGACGGCCCCAACCCGCCGTCCGTGTACGGGCGCACGAAGCTGCACGGCGAGGCGGCGGCCGGCGAGGAGGCCTGGATCGCGCGCTCGTCGTGGCTCTTCGGCTCGACCGGCCACAACTTCGTGCGCACGATGCTCGCTCTCGGGCGCGAGCGGGACGAGGTGGCGGTCGTCGACGACCAGCGCGGCTCCCCGACGTACGTCGGCCATCTCGCAACGGCGACTCGTGAGCTGCTCGCGCTGCCGTACGGGGTCTGGCATGTCGCGGCGGACGGCGATTGCACGTGGGCGGAGTTCGCGGAGGCGATCTTCGACGAGGCGGGGATCGACTGCCGCGTCCGGCGGATCTCGACGGCCGAGCTCGGCCGGCCGGCGCCGCGGCCCGCGTATTCGGTGCTCCGCAGCGAGCGGCTCGGCGCGCCGCGCCTCCCGCACTGGCGCGAGGGCCTCCGGGATTGCCTCGCGCGCTTGCTCTAAGTTGTCTTCTCCCAGAAGCCGACGAGCCGCATGCTGTCGCTCGTGAAGGGCTCGCGCCTCCAGCCGCTCCACCGCTCGCGCAGCCGCATTCCCGCGAGCTGAGCCATCAGGTCGAGCTCAGCCGGCCAGACGTAGCGGAACGGGATCGACGCCACCTCGTCCTCGCCGGGGTAGTAGTGGTGCGAGATCAGCCCCTGATTCGCGACGTCGTATTCATCGATCCCGATGTGGTTGGACCCGACGTGGAACGGGCGGAACGTCTCGCCGTACGGCAGCCGCTGCAAATCGGGCATGACGACGTCGATCGCGAAACAGCCGCCCGGCTCGAGGTGGGCGGCGACGTTCTGGAAGCACGCAACCTGTGCGTCCTGAGTCGTGATGTTCAGGATCGTGTTTGCGACGACGTACGCGACGGTGAATCGACCGTCGACCGTCGTTGTCGAGAAGTCGCCGATCGCGACGTCGATGCTCTCCGAGCCCGGCTTCTTGCGCAGCTGGGCGACCATGTCGGGCGAAAGGTCGATACCCGACACGCGGACGCCGCGCTGTCTGAGCGGCAGCGCGATGCGTCCGGTTCCGATGCCCAGCTCGAGCGCCGCTCCATCGCCTGCGAGCTTTGCGAGAACGTCGACGATTGGGCCGATGACCTCGGGGGCGAACAGCCTCGCCCCTGCCTGCTCGTCGTAGCGCTCGGCGCGACTGCCGGAGAAGTAGTCCTCAGCCACTGCGCTTCAGCTTCCCGTGCTTCTTCGCGTGCACCTCGCCGCGGTGGAAGATCGCGAGCCCCAGGGGCGTTGCCGCGACCGCGATGATGAGCAGCGGCCAGACGTCCGCCCACACGAGCCCGGTGCCGCTGACGATCGACGCACGGTCGCCGCGGATCGCGTACGTCGCCGGCGAGATCTTCGCGATGAGCTGCATCCAATGTGGCATCACCGACACGGGGTAGTAGACGCCCGAGACGACGAGCATCAGGCCCTGCGCGACGAATCCGAGCTGCGCGCCCTTCTCCGGCGAGATGAGCGGCAGCACCGATGTCATCATCCCGATGCCGATGAACGAGAGCGATGCGATCGCGAGCAGAGCGAACGCGGCGCCGTAGTTCGCGTGCGGCGTGTGGATGCCGAGGAAGAGCACGACCGCGAAGAAGAGGATCGTCGCGCGGATCAATCCATACAGCACCGCGAACGCTCCCTGGCCGCCCAGATGCATGACGCGCGAGATCGGCGCCATGAACGTGTACTCGATCGTCCCTTCCCAACGCTCCCACGCGACCGTCTCCGTCATGAACTCGAAGATGATCCCAAGGAATGCCCAGATCACCGCGCCGACGAGCAGCCGCGCGGCGAGGGTGTTCTCGGCGGCACGGGTGAGGTGCACGGACCGCGCGATGAACACGATCGTGAGCGTGTTCGCGATCGTCCAGAACATGAAGGCGACGTCCCACAGGAAGTAGCGCTTCGTCAGATAGACGTTTCGTTCGACGATGCCGCCGAGCCCGATCAGCTCGCTGCGCATCGTGGCTCCGATGGCACTCATCCGAACACCTCCCTGTACTCGTCGTCTTCGTCGTCGTGCTCCTCCTCGAACGCCCGGCCGGTGGCGGCGAAGAAGGCCTCTTCGAGCGTCTCCACGCCGTAGCGCCGCTTCACGTCCGCGACGGGCTCCAGGAACAGGAGCTCACCGCGGTCGAGCAGGCCGACGCGGTCGGCGAGTGCCTCGGCCTCCGCCATGTCGTGCGTGCAGAGGAGGATGGTCGCGTCGTGCGTCTGCCGGACCTCGCGGACGAAGTCCTGCACCTCGAGCTTCGAACGTGGGTCGAGGCCGGTCGTGGGCTCGTCGAGCAGCAGCAGGACCGGCGACGTCAGCAGGGCCCGCGCGAGTGCGACCTTCTGCTGCATGCCGCGGGAGAGGTTCTGCATCGACTCGCCGCGGCGGTCCGGCGGGAAGCCGACCTTTGCGAGGATCTCCGGGACAGCCGTGCGGGTCACCGACGGCGGCATGCCGTAGAAGCGCGCCGCGTACGAGAGGTTCTCGTCCGCGGACATCTTCTTGAAGAAGCTCGCCTCGACAGACACACGGTTGACAAGCCGCCGGATCGTGCGGGCGTCGCGGACGACGTCGTTCCCGAATACGCGGGCCGAACCGCCGTCGTCGATCAGCAACGTCGACAGCAGTCGGACCAGCGTCGACTTGCCCGACCCGTTCTGGCCGAGGATGGCGACGCACTCGCCGCGCGCGATCGTGAAGCTCACGTCCTTCAACGCCGGCATGCGGCGCCGGCGGCGCGAGAACAGGCCGGCATGCTTCGCCCGTCGCCGGAAGACCTTCGTCAGGTGCTCGACCTCGACGGCAGGAACGTCCCGGTGGACGGACGTGCTCAATGACTTGGGTGCTGCAAGGGCAGACATGTTGCTCCTTTGTGAAACGAAAAAGGGAACGGAGAACGGGGGACCGCCGGGAGGGCGGCGCGCGGACCTAGCGGCCGCGCGTGACCGCCGGGCTGCCGAGGCAACCCGCCGGGACCGTGTTCATCACGTTCAGGAACAACATCGCGTGCGAACGATAGAGGCTTAACCGCACAACGTCAAATCGGCGGACGGTGTCGTTATCCAAGTGCGGCGGCAGCGTCATGCATCAGCATCCGAACGATCTCGCCGGCAGGGAGGATGTCGTTCACGACCTCGACGGACTCACCGGCCCACATGGCCGGGTAATCGAGGTCTCCTTCGAAGCCGACCACCGGCGAGCCCGCTCCCGCATACCGCGGCACATCGACAGTCTTGCCCGACAGCAGGCGCAATGTGCCGATGGTCGTCCCTTCGCCTGGACGATGTCCCGGTGGCGGGCGTCCTGCGGCATCCCATTCGTCGAAGGTCCGATTGCGAAAAGCTCGTGCCCCGAACATGCCCACCCGCTTCGACACCCTGGGCGATGATCGCGTCGACGTCCGCCGCAGCCGCGGTTGCAGCCTCGGCGAGCGAACCGACTTGGACGAGGAGCAGCACGCCTTTCCTGTGTGCCAGCTCGACGAACGGCGCCGGATCGCCCCAGAACAGCACCACGGCCGTCACCTGCTCGTCGATGGCGCTCGCGACTTCCGCGTGCACGAGCTCACGGTCTTCTTCCGAGGCTGCCCACCCGATCTCGTCAATGATCACGTTGACGCCGAAGGGACGCTTCGTCAGCGCCCGCGTGCTGTCGATGCGCGTGCGGACGACCTCTGGCGACACGCCGCTGACGCCGAGAACGCCGAAGCCGCCGGCCTCGGAGACCGCTGCCACGAGATCGGCGCCTGCGATCGACCCCATTCCGGCGGAGAGAATCGGCACATCGATTCCCAGCTCGTCACAGAGCGGCGTCCGGAGCGGCACCGGCATGCAGCGATTATGACGTTATG
>DATCBD010000075.1:0-12126 GCA_036512155.1 Gaiellaceae bacterium
TCTCCTCAAAGCAGATCTCCTCCGCGGCCCGCCCACCGAGGGTCATCGCCAGCGTGTCCTGGAGTTCTGCGCGGGTGGTGAGGAACTTGTCCTCGGTCGGCAGGGAGATCGTGTAGCCCAGCGCCTGTCCGCGCGAAATGACGGAGATCTTGTGGACGGGGTCGGAGTTGGGCAGGTAGTGCCCAACGATCGCGTGACCCATCTCGTGGTAGGCGGTGATCTTGCGCTCCTTGTTGCTCATCACGCGCGTCTTCTTCTCGGGTCCGGCGATCACGCGCATGATCCCCTCCTCGAGCTCCTCCTGCTCGATCACCTTCTTGCCGCGGCGCGCCGCCAGCAGCGCCGCCTCGTTGACGAGGTTCGCGAGGTCCGCGCCGGTGAACCCGGGCGTGCCCGCCGCCAGAGAATCGAGGTCGATCCCCGGCGCGAGTGGCTTGCCCTTCGAGTGCACCTCGAGGATCTTCCGCCGGCCGTTGCGGTCGGGCCGGTCGACGACGATCTGCCGGTCGAAGCGGCCGGGGCGCAGAAGCGCCGGGTCGAGGATGTCGGGCCGGTTCGTGGCGGCAATCAAGATGATGTTGTCCTTCATCTCGAAGCCGTCCATCTCGACGAGCAGCTGGTTCAGCGTCTGCTCGCGCTCGTCGTGGCCGCCGCCGAGACCCGCGCCGCGGTGACGGCCGACGGCGTCGATCTCGTCCATGAACACGATGCACGGCGACGCCTGCTTCGCCTGCTCGAACAGGTCGCGGACACGCGAGGCGCCGACGCCGACGAACATCTCGACGAAGTCGGAGCCGGAGATGGAGAAGAACGGCACGCCCGCCTCGCCGGCGACCGCGCGCGCGAGCAGCGTCTTGCCGGTGCCGGGGGGCCCGTACAGCAGCACGCCCTTCGGGATGCGCGCGCCGAGCGCCTGGAACTTCTTCGGGTTCTCGAGGAACTCCTTGATCTCCTGCAGCTCTTCGACGGCCTCGTCGACGCCTGCGACGTCCTTGAAGCCGATCTTCGGCGAGTCCGGCGTCATCCGCTTGGCGCGCGACTTGCCGAAGCTCATGACCTTGGAGCCTCCGCCCTGCACCTGGTTCATGAGGAAGATCCAGAAGCCGAACAGGAGCACGAACGGCAGCAGGCTCGTGAGGATCGACCACCACGGCGACCCGCCGATGCCCTTCGAATTGAACTTGACGCCGTGCGCGAGCATCGTCTGCTCGAACTGCGCCTCGGACTGCGGCGTGGCGTAGTGGACGCTGTACTTCTGGCCGCTCGTCGTGGTCAGCGTCAGCGACTGCTTGTTCGGGTCGATCGTCACCGGGCCGGAGATGTCTCCCGGGTGCGTTCGAACGAGGTTGTAGACCGTGTAGGTGGTCGCCTGAGTCGTCTTCGTCCCGTGGCTGCCCAGCGTCTGCAAGGCCAGCCAGACGAGCGCTGCGATGATGATCAGCGGGAAAAGAGCGCTGCGGAAGAAGCGATTCAAGGGAGAGGCCTCCCGGTCAGGGTACCAGCGTCTAGGTAGTTATCGGCGTTTCGCGCTGGAGGGTTATGGCCCTGCTGGGAGCTGTGCGGGATCGAGGACGCCGACGTACGGGAGGTTGCGGTACCGCTCGGCGAAATCGAGCCCGTAGCCGATGACGAACCGGTTCGGGATCTCGAAGCCGACGTAGCGCACGGGCACGTCGATCTCCCGCCGCTCCGGCTTCGTCATGAGGGCGCAGATCTCGAGGCTCGCCGGCTCGCGCGCCTCGAGGTTCCGGATGAGATACGAGAGCGTGAGGCCCGAGTCGATGATGTCCTCGACGACGAGCACGTGGCGGCCCTCGATGTTGATGTCGAGGTCCTTCAGGATCCGCACGACGCCCGAGGAGTCGGTCGAGTCGCCGTAGCTCGAGATCGCCATGAAGTCGATCTCGCACGGGATGGTCAAGTTGCGCATGAGGTCGGCCATGAAGAAGACCGCGCCCTTGAGGACGCCGACGAGCAGGAGATCGCGGCCGGCGTAGTCGCCGGAGATCTCCTCGCCCAGCTCGGCGACCCGGTGCTGCAGCGCCTCCGGCTCGATCAGCACCTCCGTGACGGCGCGGTCCAGCTCAGTCGCGCTCATATTCCACATCCGGGTGATCGACGATGCCGGGAACGGCGACGACCTCGTCCCCGCGCACGACCAGTGGCCAGGCCTCGCGCTCTGAGCGGGGAATCTTGGCGTCCACGAATACGTCCTGAATCTTCTTGCTGCGGCCTGCGAGCCGGTCGCCGGCCCGCCAGCCTCGTACTTTAAGCCCTTCCGTGCGCGAGCTGATACGCCACGCGCCCCAGCGCACCTCGCCCTTGAGCTCGACGGGGCCACGCTCGAGCCAGAGCCGGTCGTACTCGCGCACTGCCATCAGCCCGCCGCCGAGGTCGACGCGGCGCGAGCCGGCCGGCGAGGTGAGGAGCTCCGCGAGCGGCGGCGGTAGCGTCTCTCGCAGGTCGAGTGCGCGCAGGATGTTCGCGTCCGCTTGTGGATGCAGCCGGCGAAGGAGCGGCAGGATCTCGTCGCGGATGAGCCCGCGCTTCGTATCGGCGTTCGACGAGTCGACGCGAAACGGGAGCCCCTCGGCCTCGCAGTAGGCCTTCGTCTCCTTGCGCCACAGGTCGAGAAGCGGATGCACGACGCCGTCCGGCCGCGACGGCGCGATGCCCGTTGCCGACCCCCGGGACACGAGCCGGTACAGGATCGTCTCCACCTGATCCGACGCAGTGTGGCCTGTTGCGCGCAACTGGTCTCGCGCAACCGAGTACCGCTGCTCGCGCAGCTCCGCCTCGGTGAGCCCCCGGCCGTCGAGCTCCACCACCTCGGCGCCGAGGATGTCCGCGCAGAAGCGCGCGTCCTCATCCGACTCCACGCCGCGCAGCTTGTGGTTCACGTGCAGCGCGCTCACGCGATAACCGAGTGCGCCGAGCGCGTGCCAGAGGCAGGTCGAGTCGGCGCCGCCGGAGACGAGGCAGCAGACCTCGCCGCCAGGATCGATCAGGTCGCGCGCGCGAATGAACGTTTCGATTCGCTCGAGCATCAGAAGATGAGCGAACGGTACGAGATCGTCCGCCGCATCCCGACTCGCTCGTACACGTGGATGGCGACGTCGTTCTCCGGCCGGACGAACAGGCAGACGGACGGGACGCGCTCGAGCAGGAGCCGACACAGATCGCGCATCCCGCGCTGCGCGTGCCCGCGGTTCCGCGCCTGCGGGTCGACCCAGACCTGCTGCAGCTGCACCGCGGCCGGCGTCCACGCCGACGCCTCGGCCTTGAAGCGGATGACGCCGTCCTCGAGCCAGAGCCACGAGCGGCCATCCTCGATCTGCATGCGCGTTCGCCAGCGGAAGCCGTCCGGGTCGCGGCGCATGGGATCGATCCCGATCTCCTCTCGGTGCGCGGCCGCGCACGCGGGAACGAGCAGGTCGAGGTCGGCGAGCGTCGCCTTGCGCAGTTCCGAGTCTCCCGGCGACGGGGGAGCGTCGAGGACGTACACCGGCTGACCGGGGCGATCGTCTCGCGGCCGGGGCAATCCCTGCTCGGCTTCCGACCACAGCGCGTCCACCGCGCCCTCCTCCCCGATGATCATGCGCGGCTGTCCGCGCACGACAGCGGGCGCGAATGCGCTGCACCCTGCGCCCGTCGGGACGACGTTCGCGCCGACGTGGCACAGCGCCGTCAGCCGGCCGCCGGCGGCGAGCGCCGAGAACCGTCCGAGCCCGCGACGCGCGATGTCCTCGAGGAAGACGCGCTCGATCGGCTCTTCCGCGCAGAAGGCGAGGATCTCGTCGAACGTCGGGTCGACGGCAACCACGACCCCGATCATTCCACTCCTGGTGACGGGTTAGGGTTGGCGTCATGCCAATTCACCTTCGCGCCGAGCCCGGCGACTACGCCGAGGCGGTTCTCGTCCCCGGCGACCCGCTTCGCGCCAAGTACATCGCGGAGACGTACCTCGACGACGTCGTGCAGGTGAACTCGGAACGGGGGATGCTCGGTTTCCGCGGCACGTGGGAGGGCAAGCCGGTCTCCGTCCAGGCCACCGGTATGGGCTGTCCCTCCGCCGCGATCGTGATCGAGGAGCTCGTCATGCTCGGCTGCAAGAAGATCCTGCGCGTCGGCACGTGCGGCGGTCTGCAGCCACACCACGCGCTCGGCGACATGATCGTCGCGCTCACCGCGGTGCCGCAGGACGGGACGACGCACACGTACGTCCACGAGCCGCATTGCCCCACGGCGAGCTTCGAGCTCGTGCACGCAGCGGTTCACGCGGCGAAGGAGCTCGGCCAGCCGATCCACGTCGGGCCGGTGGTCTCGAGCGACGTCTTCTACAACCCGGACGCCGGCCAGTACCAGCGCTGGTCCGACCGCGGCATCCTCGGCGTTGAGATGGAGGCGGCGATCCTCTTCACGCTCGGAGCGCTGCGCCGCGTGCAGGCCGGGTGCCTGCTCACCGTGAGCGACATCGTCGTCGAGGGCGAGTTCACACGCATCAGCGACGACGACCTGCGGGCCGCCGTCGACCGGATGACGCGCGTCGGGCTCGCGACGGTCACCGCTGACTAGCACCGTCTTTCTCGTCAACCCGGCGTCGGACAACGGCGTCACGGGCAGGCGTTGGCCGGAGCTCGCGCACCGTGCGGCGGCGCTCGGCCTGCACGGCGAGACCCTGCTGTCGGAGCGCCCCGGCCACCTGATCGAGCTCGCCGAGCGCGCGGCCCGAGACGGCGCCGAGCTCGTCGTCGCGGTCGGCGGCGACGGCACGCTGAACGAGACGGTCAACGGGCTCATGCGCGCCGGAGGCGGGCCCGAGCTGGCGACGATCCCGCTCGGCACCGGCATGGATTTCGTCCGCACCTACGGCATTCCCCACCGGTTCGACGACGCCGTGCGGACCGCCGTCGAGGGACGCGCCCGCACGATCGACGTGGGTCGCGTGGCGTACCGGACCTGGGCAGGAGACGAGGCGGAGCGCTATATCGCCAACGTCGGCAGCGTGGGCATGAGCGCGGCGGTCGCGCAGCGCGCGAACGGCATGTCCAAGGCGCTCGGCGGCAAGGCGACGTTCTTCTATGCGCTCGTGCGCGTCTTCCTCGCGTGGCAGAACACCGTCGTCGACGTCACCCTCGACGGCGAGCGGCGTTCCGGCCGCATGCACGACGTGATCGTCGCGAACGGGCAGTACCACGGCGGCGCCATGTGGCTCGCGCCGGAAGCGCGTCCGGACGACGGGCTCTTCGACGTGCTCCTGATCGGCGACATCAACAAGCTCGACTTTGCGACCACCGCGCCGAAACTCTACAAGGGGAAGCACCTCTCCCACCCCAAGGTCGACCTCGTCCGCGCGCGCGTCGTCGAGGTGGATGCGCCGGAGACGCTGCCGATCGAGCTCGACGGAGAGCAGGTCGGAACGACGCCCGCGCGCTTCGAGATCGTGCCGGGCGCGCTGCGGGTGCGTGTCCCGGCCTAGAGCCGCGGCCGCGACGGTCGCCGCAGGCGTGTTCGCCGTCCTCGCCGCGCTCGTCGCCCACGGCGACCTGACGTCGATCGACCAGTGGGCCGTCGGCCACGCGATGCCCGGCGCCGACTTCAGCGGCACGTCCACCTTCGCGAGCGCGCTCATCCCGCTGTGGGACGTGCACTGGCACGGCGCGTTGCACGTCATCGCCGAGCTCGTCATCGTGCCCGCGTCGTTCACGCCGGCAACGGTGATCGTCGCCCCCGCCTGCCTTCGGCTGCGCGGCCGCGCCGGCATGACGCTCGCAGCGGCCTATGCCGCCGGGAACGCGATCGAGCTACTCGTGAAGGCGACCCTCACGCGGCCACCGCTCTATGCCCACGGCGTCCACCTCGCGAGCTTCGACTCGTCGTATCCGAGCGGCCACACGATCCGCACCGTGCTCGTCGCGTTCGCCGTCGCGTGGGCCTGGCCGCGCCTCGCACGGTGGGCGATCCCGTGGGCCGTCTGCTCCCTGGTGCTGATCGAGCTCGGCGGCCAGCACGTCCCCTCCGACATCGTCGGCGGGCTCCTGGTCGCAGCCGCGCTCCTTCTTACGACTTGGTCTTCGTGCTCCCGGCGTCCTTCGACAGCTTCTCGACCTTCCGCTCGAGCGCGGCGAGGCGCGCCTCGAGCTCGTCGATCCCGCGGACGCGCCGCTGAAGCTCGTCGAGCCGGTCCTTCATCGCGTTCATCGTGCTGACGACGCGATCGCCGCCCGGCGCATCCTGCAGCCGGTGGATTGCCTCTTCGCTCAGCTCGGCGAGCTTGCCGAGCAGGTCGGTGCGCTTCTCCTCAGCCACGGCGCACAGTCTACGAGAGCACAGGCGGTTACGCTGCCAGCTCGATGCGCCGGCTGCTGATCGGGCTCGTGCTCGTGTTCGCCGCGCCGGCCGCGGCGTCAACGATTCACGCGCCGAAGCACGGCGGAACCATCCTCGGCACGGCCGCGCCCGACCACCTGGTCGGCGGCCCGGGCAACGACTTCGTGCAAGCGGCCTGGGGCGGCACCGACCGCGTCGATTGCGGAGGCGGCTTCAACGTCGTTGCCGCCGACCTCGGCGACAAGGTGGCCGCAAACTGCCAGGTCGTATCCCGCCGCCTCTCGGTCGACACGTCGACGAACCCGGCCGGGCAGCACGAGACAGCGGTCGAGCCCGCCGACTTCGCCTGGGACACCACGGTCGTCGCGGCGTACCAGGTGGGGAGGTTCGCCAACGGCGGCGCCTCGAACATCGGGTTCGCGGTCTCGAACAACTCCGGCCGGACCTGGACGCGCGGGCTGCTCCCCGCCGTCACCGTCGAGTCGACCCCCGCCGGTCAGGAGAGTGCGGCGTCGGATCCAAGCGTCGCGTACGACGCCGCCCATGCGGTCTGGCTCATCTCGACGCTGACGATCGAGCAGGGCGGAACGCGCGTCATGGTCGCGCACTCGAGCGACGGCCTGCACTGGTCGGCGCCCGTCACCGCGGCGACCGGACCGGCGCTCGACAAGGACTGGATCGCGTGCGACAACGGGGCGTCGAGCCCGTTCCGCGGACGGTGCTACGCCCTCTATACCGACGACGACAAGAACATCACCGTCAGCCAGTCGAGCGACGACGGAGGGGTGACATGGTCGACGCCGGTTCGCGCGACCGGCGTTCTCGTCGGCACGCAGCCTGCCGTCCTCGCAGACGGCACGCTCGTCACGATCGCGGGGAACTACGCGGGCGAGCAGGCGCTGACGGGGACGATCGAGAGCCTCCGTTCGACCGACGGTGGCGCGACGTTCACGCGTACGACGCTCGCGACGCTGAACTCGGCGAACAACGACCCCATGCGCGCGATCTCGCTTCCGTCCCTTGCGATCGACGCCGCGGGCAGGCTGTTCGCCTCGTGGGCCGACTGCCGCTTCCGCGCGTCGTGCAGCGCGAACGACATCGTCATCTCGAGCTCGACGGACGGCGTGACGTGGAGCGTCCCGTCGCGCGTGCCTCTCGCTCCCACGCCGTCGACGCTCGACGCGATGATCCCCGGGCTCGGCGCCGATCCTTCTCGGCCCGGGCATCTCGGGCTTGTCTACGCGTACTACACCCCCGGCTCATGCGCGAAGGGAGCCTGTGCGCTCGGCGTGGCCTTCGTGCAGTCCCCCGACGGCGGCGCAAGCTGGACGAAGCCGCTCCGGCTCGACGCCGAGCCGATGCAGATGCCGTGGCTGGCCGAAGCGGAGGGCCGCATGGTCGGCGACTACTTCGCAACGGCGTTCGCGGGCGACCGCGTCGTGCCGGTGTTCGCCCTCGCGATCGCCCCGACCGGCCGCCGCTTGCACGAGGCGATCTTCGCGGCCTCACTGCAGTCGGTCGGCTAGGGCCGCGAGCGTCTCGCCCGCGCCGGCGTCGATGCAGACGGCTGCATCAATGTCGAATTGGGTCTCGCCGCGGTTGACGATCGCGAGCTTGCCGCCGCCCGCCAAGGTCTCGAGGGGCAGGCCGGCCACCGGATACACCTCGAGCGACGACCCGACGACGAGTAGGAGGCCGGCCTCGGACGCGAGACGGACGGCACGGTCCATCGCCGCCTGCGGAAGCAGCTCGCCGAACATGACGACATCCGGCTTGAGGACGCGCCCGCACGTCGGGCAAGCCGGGACGGGCAAGCGAGCCAGCGCGTCGGCGAACGCCACGGTGGTACCGCATTCGAGGCAACTGGACGTCCGAAGCGATCCGTGCACCTCGACGACCGTCCGCGAGCCGGCGCGCGCGTGCAACCCGTCGACGTTCTGCGTGACGATCGCGTCGACCCAGCCCCGCTGCTCCAGGTGGGCGAGCGCGCGATGGCCGTCGTTCGGCTCGACCTCCGCGAGCGAAGCAAGCCGCTTCCCGTAGAAGTCCCACACCTTCTCCGGGTCGGCGAGGAAGGTGTCGATGGTCGCGTACTCCATCGGGTCGTACCTCCGCCAGATGCCCGTCGGCGACCGGAAGTCCGGGACGCCCGACTCCGTGCTGATGCCTGCGCCGGTGAGCACGACACACGGCTGGTGCGCACGCAGCAGCTCGGCGAGAAGCTCGACCGACATGCGCTCATCGTAGAGTTGCTCCGTGGAAGGGTTCTCGTTCTCGACGCGGGTCCGCGTGCGCTTCGCGGACACCGACGCGCAGGGGATTGCGCACAACGCCGCGTACCCGGTGTGGTTCGAGGTCGCACGCGTCGAATACCTGCGTGCGTACGCCGGCGGATACCAGACGCTGCGAGATCACGGGATCGAGGCGCTCGTGCTCGAGTCGTACTGCCGCTACCGCGTCCCGGCGCGTTTCGACGACGAGCTGGACGTGTACACGCGCTGCGTCGGCCTGCGCGGAGCGCGGTTCCGCTACGACTACGAAATCGTCCGCGCCGACGGCATGCCGATGGCGGACGGCTGGACCGCGCACGCCTGCGTGGACGCGAAGACGTTCCGCCCCACGCGCATCCCCGACTGGCTGGCCGAGGCTATCCGGACGGCGGAGGCGTAGCCCGCACCGGCTGCTTTGCTTTCTTCTTCTTCGGGCCGACGCGCAGAAGCTCGGGCGCGGCGCGGTACGACGAGTACCAGACGTCGTGGTACAGAAGCTTTCCGTTGGCGGCGTAGACGTCGCGCGTCACGCTCGTCGTCAGCGCCGGCTCGCCCGGATCGTCGATCACCTGTTCACCCGGCTTTAACGTCGGATCGACGGTCTTCTTCACCTTGACCTTGCCGTGCGCGACGAGTGGCGCAGTCGTGCTCTCGACCTTCCGTCCAGTCGGCGTGCCGTACAGGCTCACCGTCAGCGACGACGGACCGACGAAGGTGCGAAGCAGGAGCCAGTGCCCGGTGTCGTTCACGAAGCGCAGGTCGACGTCGGGATAGTCGACGGTCGCGTCCCGCCCCTGCGGATAGTGGCTGATGTAGAGCGCGTGATTCGTCCGATCGGTGATCTTGACTCCCGCTTCGAACGCGGCGTTGAAGACGGTCGTCGAGACCTGGCAGACGCCGCCGCCGAGCCCGGTGGTGACCTCGCCGTTCACGATCACCGGTGCGACGAGGAACCCCTTGGCTGCAGTGCGCTCGCCGGTGGTCTTGTTGAACGAGAACTCCGCGCTCGGGGCGATCAGCTTGTCGTCCACGAGCCGCGCGACGAGTTGGACGTTGTGGATGCGGTTGGGCACGCCCCCGTACTCGGTGGTGTACGTGGAGACGAGGCCGTCGATCCCCATCGCTCGCGCGGCCACGGTGGTCAGCTTCGCCGGAGCGGTCTCGACGGGCAGCTGCGCGACGCGGCGCTCGGGCGTGCGCCGCAGAGCCGCGGCAAGGACGGCGTCCGAAGCCCGCACCGCGTCGAGACGGACGCCCGGCCGGTCGGGGACGAGGCTGACCTTCGGCCCGTCGACGGCGAACGTTGCATCGACCGGCTTCTTCTGGATGCGCGCGCCGAGTTTGCGCAGCCACGCGTCCGCAGCGGGGCCGCCGATCCGCAAGCCGGACGCTCCGCCGGACGGAAGCGTGAGGAGCGGAGCGAGTTGCACGGGCGTCAAGAGGAACTGTCTCGGCCCGACGGCGAGTCTCACCGGCGCCGAGAGCGCGATGCGCGCCTGCCGCGCGGCGCGCAGGAGCGCGAGTGCGCGCACGTGCGGTTGCGTCATGCGCATCGGGAGAGAGACGGGGCCACGCGAGCGCTCGAGAGCGGCGAGCTCGCGAACGAGCTCGGTCGCAGCGGCCGAGCGGTCGAGCGTCAGGCCGGTCCGCGCCGGGACGACGGCAACCCGTGTCCCGTGCAGGACGAGCGACGCGTCACGCGGCGGCCGATTCACGACGTTCGCGATGCGATCGAGCTCGTACTCGAGCGCCCCGTCGAGGACACTCGTCGGCGGAGTGACGTCGGCGCCGAAGACGTCCACGCCGAGACGCTTGAAGCCGCGCAGAGGGGCGAAGCCGGAGCCCTGACGCTGGGCGTCGTCGACGGCCGCGCGCCAGTCCGACTGGACGCCGAGCTCTGCCGGCCGGATGCCGAACTGCCGTCCGCCGGCCGTGAAGACAACGCGCTGGGAGGCGAGCGCGGCGGCTTTCCCCTCGAGGAGCTGGCGCGCCTGCGTGGCGCTGAGGCCGCCCACGTCTACACCGTCGACCTGGACGCCGTCGGCGATCGTAGTCGGCGAGCCCGCGAAGACCAGGCCTAACACGACCCCCGCCGCCGCGACGACCAGCACGAGAAGAGCGACCTTCCGGCGCATCCGGCGATGGTAGCCCCGTCCGGGTCAGTTGGAAGTGCTGCGCACTTCCAACTGATGAGGTTCCCGCGAAGCGGGACCCTAAAGAAGCCGGAAACGCGCCAGCGTTTCCGGCTTAAAAGACGAAGAGCTCGACCCCGCCGCTGACGTTCAGCTCGACCCCGGTGACGTAGGCCGCCAGGTCGGAGCAGAGGAACGTCACCACGTTCGCGATCTCCTGCGGCTCACCCGGCCGCCGCAGCGCCGTCCGCCTGACGATCCGCTCGTTCATCGCCGCGTTGGCCATCTCGAACGCCTCCGTCCCGATCACGCCGGGGACGATCGCGTTGCACGTGATCCCGTACCGGCCACCTTCCATCGCGAGCGTCTTCGTGAGGCCGAGCAGGCCTGCCTTCGTGGTCGAGTAGCTCGCCTGCCCGAAGCCGCCGAGTGTGCCGGCGACCGAGGCCATGTTCACGATCCGGCCCCAGCCGCGCTCCTTCATGTGCGGCCATGCCGCTTGCGCGCAGTTGAAGGCGCCGGTGAGATTCACCCGCAGGTCGCGCTCCCACAGCTCCGGGGACTGCTCGTGGAACTGGGCGACGTGGTCGAGGGTGCCCGCGTTGTTGACGAGGATGTCGATCGAGCCGAGCTCCTCGACCGTCCGTGCGACCGCCGCGTCGACCTGCGTGCGGTCGGTGACGTCGCAGCGGACGGCGAGCGCTCTCCTCCCCATCGCCTCGATGTCGCGCACGGTCTCCTCCGTGTGGACGAGGCCTTGCTGGCGCGCAACCGTCGCGAGCGACCCGTACCGGTCGGTCTCCTCGGAGAGCTGCGACTCCACGAGCAGGTCAGCGACGACGACGTCGGCACCCGCACGCGCGAGCGTCAGCGCGTCGGCCCGGCCGAGGCCGCGTGAGCCTCCGGTGACGAACGCTACGCGACCGGAGAGGTCGATCTCAATCGGCACGCGGCAAGAATATTTCCTTTGCGATCACGAGCCGCTGGATCTGCGAGGTGCCCTCATATATCTGGAACAGCTTCGCGTCGCGCATGAGCTTCTCGACCGGGTACTCCTTGATGTAGCCATAGCCGCCAAGGACCTGGATCGCATCGGTCGTCACCTCCATGGCGACGTCGCCGGCAAAGCACTTCGCCATCGAGCCCTCAGCGCGGGCGAATGGCACGTTCTGAGTGGCCATCCAGCCCGCGCGCCAGATGAGGAGGCGCGCGGCGTCGATCTTCATCGCCATGTCGGCGAGCTTGAATCCGATCGCCTCGTGCTGCCACAAGGGCTTGCCGAACTGCTTGCGATCCTGCGCGTAATCGAGCGCGAACTCGTAGGCGGCGCGCGCGATGCCCAGGGCGCCGGCGGCCACTCCAGGCCGCGTCGCCTCGAGCGTCATCAGCGCGCC
>DATCBD010000076.1:0-5285 GCA_036512155.1 Gaiellaceae bacterium
CCGATGAAGCCGGCGCCGCCGGTTATGAGGACGTGCTCAGACAGCTGCGGGCACGGAGAGCCCGGCGGCCGCGCGCAGCGTGTCGGCCTTGTCGGTGCGCTCCCACGTGAAGTCGCGGTCGTCGCGGCCGAAGTGGCCGTACGCCGCCGTCTTCGTGTAGATCGGCCGGCGCAGGTCGAGGTCGCGGAGGATCGCCGCGGGACGCAGGTCGAAGTGTTCCTGGACGAGCGCCTCGATTTGCAGCGCGGGGATCGCCTCCGTCCCGAACGTCTCCACGAGGACGGACATCGGGTGCGCGACGCCGATCGCGTACGCGACCTGGATCTGGCAGCGGTCGGCGAGGCCCGCGGCGACGACGTTTTTCGCCACATAGCGCGCGGCATACGCGGCCGAGCGGTCGACCTTCGTCGGGTCCTTGCCCGAGAACGCGCCGCCGCCGTGCGGCGCAGCGCCGCCATACGTGTCGACGATGATCTTGCGCCCCGTCAATCCGGCGTCGCCCATCGGGCCCCCGACGACGAACTTGCCGGTCGGATTGCAGTAGAAGAAGTCCTTCGCCTCGAGGCTCCTCGGGTCGTACAGCTCCTTCGGGAGGATCGGCTCGAGCACGTGCGCGATGAGATCCGGCTTCATCAGCATCTCGATGTCGATTCCCTCGCGGTGCTGCGTCGAGATGACGATCCGCTCGATCTCGACGGGGCGCCGGTGCCCGTGCTCGTCCTCCTCGTAGCGCACCGTCACCTGCGTCTTGCCGTCCGGGCGCAGATAGAGCAGCTCCTCCGCCTTGCGGACCGCGGCGAGCCGCTTCGCGAGCCGGTGCGCGAGCATGATCGGCAACGGCATCAGCTCCTCGGTCTCGTTCGACGCGTAGCCGAACATCATCCCCTGGTCGCCGGCGCCGACGCGGTCGAGCGGGTCGTCGTCGCCGTGCTGCGTCTCGTAGGACTGCTCGACGCCCTGCGCGATATCAGGCGACTGCTCGTCGACGGAGACCATGACGCCGCACGTCTCGGCGTCGAACCCGTACTTCGCGCGCGTGTACCCGATCTCACGGATCCGATCGCGGACGATGTGGGGGATGTCGACGTACGAATCGGTCGACATCTCGCCGCCGACGATGACGAAACCGGTCGTGATGAACGTCTCGCACGCGACACGCGCGTTGGGATCCTGCGCGAGGACGGCGTCGAGGACGGAGTCGGAAATCTGGTCGGCGATCTTGTCCGGGTGACCCTCGGTGACCGACTCGGAGGTGAAGGAAAAGGAGCGCTTTGGCATGGGCGGCACGCTAGCCGACATTATTCCTCGGTCGGCTGACGACCCATCAGCCGGCCCGCCAGCTCCGCGAGGCTCTGACCGGACAACACGGCGGAGACGCCTTCCGTGATGGGCAACTCGACGCCGACACGCCGCGAGAGCTCGAGCAGCACGGGGGCCGTCGTGATCCCCTCCACCGTCTGCCCGATCTCGGCGACCGCATCGGCGGGGGCGACGCCCTGCGCGATCAGCTCGCCCGCGCGCCGGTTGCGGCCGTGCCGGCTCCAGCAGGTGACGATGAGGTCGCCCATGCCGGCGAGTCCGGAGAACGTCTCGCTGCGGGCGCCGAACGCGTCGCCGAGGCGTGCCATCTCGACGAGGCCGCGCGTGATCAGCGCCGCCTTGCCGTTGTCGCCGAGGTCGAGCCCGTCGACGGCGCCGGCGGCGAGCGCAATGACGTTCTTCGCCGCCGCGCACAGCTCGACGCCGACGACGTCGGGGTTGACATACGCGCGAAAGACGGTGGAGTTGATCGCATGCTGGAGCTGCCCGGCGAGGTAGCCGTCCTCGCTCGCGATCACCGCCGCCGTCGGCAGGCCGACGGCGATCTCCTCCGCCATGTTCGGGCCTGAGAGCACGGCCACGCCGCGCCCGCGGACGCGCGTCGAGAGCCGCTCGCCGGTGGCGGGATCGAGGCCCTTCGTCAGGCTGAGGATCGGCGCTTCACCCGGCAGTGCGGCGACGACGCCCGCGAACGCGATGCTCGGAACCGCGACGACCACGACGTCGACGTCGGCCGGCGCGTCCGCGAGCGCGACCGTCTCGGCGGGCCGCAGGTCGACCTTCTGCAGGTAGCGCGGATTGCGCCCCGTCTCGGCGATCGCCTGCGCCTGCTCCTCCGTGTGGCACGCGAGCACGACGTCGTGGCCGCGGTCGAGCAGGACGCGCGTGAAAGCCGTGCCCCACGATCCGGCGCCGACGACGAGGAATCTCACGACCGGCGGACGAAGTCGATCGACACGGGCACGCCGTCGAGGCCGAAGCGCTCGCGCAGCTCGTTCTCGACCCAGAAGCCGTAGTCGCGCGTGACGAGCCCCGGATCGTTCACGTAGATGCGGAGGCGCGGCGGCCGTTCGTGCACCTGCGTGCCGTACAGGAGGTTCAGCCGCTTGCCGGCGCGCGACGGCGGCTGGCGCGCTTCGCTCAGCTCGGCCAGGGCCTTGTTCAGCTCCACCGTCGGGATGCGCGCCGTGTGCTTGTCGAAGAGCTCGGCGACGGTGTCGAGCAGGCGCTCGAGACCGCGGCCGCTCTGCGCCGAGACGGCAATGAACTCCGGACGCTGGCGCAGCCGGCGGCGCAACCGCTTGCGAACGTCCTCGATGCGGACGGTCGTCTCGTCCCACTTGGAGAGGACGACGAGCGTCGAGCAGTCGGCCTTCCGCGAGACGTCGGCGATGGCGAGATCCTGTTCGACGACGCCCTGCGTGGAGTCGATGAGGACGAGCGCGACGTCGGCGCGCTCCGCCGCCTCGAGCGCGCGCAGCTCCGAGTAGTACTCGATGCCCTGGCGGTGCTTGCGCTTGCGGCGCAGGCCGGCGGTGTCGACGAGCACGAACGTGCGGTCGCCGCGTTGCAGGACGGTGTCGATCGAGTCGCGCGTCGTCCCGGGAATCTCGGAGACGATCACGCGCTCGCGGCCGAGCAGCGCGTTGACGAGGCTCGACTTGCCGACGTTCGGACGCCCGAGGATGGCGACGCGGATCGCCTCCGGTGGGAACTCCTCGCGCGGAGCGGCGTCGTGCGACTCGAGGTAGCGCACGATCTCGTCGAGGAGGTCGCCGGCGCCGTGGCCGTGGAGCGCGGAGATCGGAATGGGGTCGCCGAGGCCGAGCTTGTGCAGCTCGAAGGCGAGCGAGTCCTGGCGCGGGTCGTCGATCTTGTTCGCGAGCAGCAGGATCGGCTTGTGCGACTCGCGCAGGATCTGCGCGACCTCTTCGTCGCCGGGCGTGATCCCGAGCTTCGCGTCGACGACGAACAGAACGAGGTCGGCCTCGGCGACGGCTTCGCGCGCCTGCTGCGCGATCGACCGCGTGATCGGCGTCTCGTCGGCGATGTCGACGCCGCCGGTGTCGACGAGCAGGAAGCGCCGGCCCGTCCACTCGCAGACGAGCTCCTTTCGGTCGCGCGTGACGCCCGAGGTCTCGTGGACGACGGCCGCGCGCGTGCCCGTGAGGCGGTTGACGAGCGTCGACTTGCCCACGTTCGGGAAGCCGACGATCGCGACGGTGCCGAGGAGACCGGTGTCAGTCGCCACTAGGGAAGTGTGACGTCGCGCGGCCGGCCGGCCGCGTGCAGCTCGACGAGCCACGACCAGAGCCGGTACAGCTCGGCCTGAATCTGCTCCGACGCTTCGCGGTAGCCCTTCGACCCGCTGGGTAGTCCTTCGAACCGCATCGGCTCGCCCCACACGATCGACACGGGCGCGAAGTTGCCGATCTTCCACGTCTGCGACCCGTGGATCGCGCCGCAGACGACCGGCACGTCCTCGTTCAGCGCCACCATCGCCGCTCCCGGCTGGACGGGGCCAGGCACGCCGGAGCGCTGCCGCGTGCCCTCGGCGAAGACGCCGAGCGCCTCTCCCCCGCGCACGATCTCGCGCATCCGGCGCACGGCCTCGCGGTCGGACTCGCCGCGCCGAACCGCGAACGACCCGAACAGCCGCAGATACGCGCCCGCGACCGGCACGTCGTGCGCCTCCGCCTTCGCGAGGTAGTACAGCGGCCGCGGCGTCGCCCAGCCGTACGCGGGGATGTCGGCCCACGAGAAGTGGTTCATCGCAACGACGAGGCCGCCCTTCCGCGGCATGCGCTCCTTTCCGTACACGTGCAGCCGCGTCATGAGCGCGGTCGGGCCGCCCATGACGACGCGTCCCCACTTCCAGTTGAACTCGACGGAGTTCAAACCGCAGTACGCGCGCGCACGAGCGCCTCGATGCGCTCGACGACGTCCTCGACCTGGAGGTTCGTCGTGTCGATCTCCTGCGCATCCTGAGCCGGCTGCATGCGCTCCGCGTCCTTCTCGTCGCGCACGCGCAGGTCGGTGGCGAGCGCGTCGGCGCCGATGCCGGGCCGCTCCGCGCTGCGCCGCTTTGCGCGCTCGGCGCGGTCGGCGGTGAGATAGACCTTCACCTCGGCGTTCGGCGCGACGACGGTCCCGATGTCACGGCCCTCGATGACGACGTCGCCGTCCTTGCCGAGCTGGCGCTGTCGCTCGCGCATGACCTCGCGCACGGGCGGGTGCCGCGCGACGACGGGAACCATCCGGTCGATACGGGCGCCGCGAATCGACGACGTCACGTCGGTGCCGGCGATCCAGACGCGCTCGTCTCCGTCGAACGTCACCTGCTCCGCACGCGCGAGCTCGGCCAGCGCGTTCGCGTCGCCGAGGTCGACGCCGCGCTGCATCGCGAGCCAGGTCACGGCGCGGTACATCGCCCCCGTGTCGAGGTAGCGGAAGCCGAGCCGCTCCGCGAGCGCCCGCGCAACCGTGCTCTTGCCTGCGCCTGCGGGCCCGTCGATTGCGACGATCATCGTCTCACCAGGGAGTCCAGAACCTCATAGAAGCCGGGGAAGCTTATAGCGACCGTCTCGGCGTCCTCGATGTCCACGCCTTCCCGGGACGCCAGGCCGACGACGGCGCCGAGCATGGCGATGCGGTGGTCGCCGCGCGCCTCGACGTTGCCGCCGCGGAGACGCGTCGGGACGCCGGTGATGGCCCAGCCGTCCTCGCGCGAGCGCACGTGCGCCCCGGTCGCGCGCAGGAGGTCGGTGACGGCCTCGATGCGGTCGCTCTCCTTCACACGCAGCTCGGCCGCGCCGCGGACGATGGTCTCGCCGTGCGCAGACGCCGCCAGAAGCGCGACGAGCGGAAGCTCGTCGACGAGCAGCGGGACCTCGCTCGCGCCGATCTCGGTCGCCGAGAGCTCGCCGTGCTGCACCTGCACGTCGCCGACGAGCTCGCGGCCGAAC
>DATCBD010000077.1:0-7841 GCA_036512155.1 Gaiellaceae bacterium
ACGACGCGAAGTTCCCGCCCAAGCAGTCCGCGGAGCTGACGGGGCTCATCGTCGCTGCGAACAAAGCGGGGTTCCCGATCAAGGTCGCGGTCATCTGGAGCGATTACGACATGGGCTCCGTCACGTCACTCTGGCGCAAGCCGCGCACGTACGCGAAGTTCCTCGGCCTCGAGCTCGGGTTCGTCTACAAGCAGCGGCTGCTCGTCGTCATGGCGAACGGCTTCGGCTTCAACTGGCCCAAGCACTCACCCGCCGCCGAGTACGCGCTCCTGGCGAAGATCGCGATCCCGTCCGGCCCCGCCGGGCTGCTGACGGCGGCCGAAGCGGCTGTGAAGCAGCTCGCCGCGGCGGGAGGCGTCGACGTCGCGGTCCCCACGCACGTGACGACGCCCGCACAGCAGAACACGCACGACCGGGAGATCATCCTCGTGGCCGTGCTCGGCGCACTGGCGCTCGCCGCCGGGGCGCGGTACCTGATCCGCCGCAGTCGCTAGAGCGGGCGGTTTTTCTCGTTCGCGCGCTTCTCGGCGCGCTTTTCCTTCAGCGACTTCTGCGGAGCTTTCTTCGCGAGCTTCTTCTGCTTGTCGGCGCCCTTCATGGAAAGAGCTTACGCGGAAGGGCCGGACGGCGCGAGCGAGAGGGTTAGGAGCCGCCGCTGTTGCTGACGAGGTGGAGCATCTTGAACATCGGCAGGTACATGGCGATGAGGATGATGCCGACCATGATCCCGACGCCGATCATCATGAGCGGCTCGATGATCGAGGTGAGCGACCCCACCGCGGCGTCGACCTCTTCCTCGTAGAAGTCGGCGATCTTCGTCAACATCTTCTCGAGCTCGCCCGTCTCCTCGCCGATCTTCACCATCTGGCTGACCATCGGCGGGAACACGGGGTTCTCGATCAACGGCTGCGCGATCGGCACGCCCTCGTGCACCTTCTGGCGGACGCCGGCGAGGGCCTCCTCGACCACCCAGTTACCGGCCGTCTGGCCGGTGATCTCGAGCGCCTTGATGATGTCGACGCCGGCGGCGACGAGTGTCGACAGCGTGCGCGAGAAGCGCGCCATCGTCACCTTGCGCACGGTGTCGCCGATCTTCATCGGGATGCGCAGCTTGAAGCGGTCCCACATCTTGCGTCCGGCCTCCGTCCGCTTCCACCGGAAGAAGCTCCAGAGGCCGAGCGGGATGAAGAGGATCACCCACGGTGCGCCCTTCAGCAGGTTCGACGCATCGACGACGTACTGCGTCAGCTGCGGAAGCTGTCCATTGAGCGACGCGAAGATGCCCTGGAAGATCGGGACGAGGAACAGCAGCATGCCGATGAGGACGAGCGTGGCGAAACAGATGACCATGGTCGGGTAGACCATCGCGCTCTTGATGCGGCGCCTGATCGACTCCTGCTTCTCGATCTGAAACGCGACGCGGTCGAGCACGATGTCGAGGATGCCGGCCGCCTCTCCGGCCTCGACCATCGCGACGTACAGGCGCGAGAACGTGCGCGGATGCTTGAGCATCGCCTCCGACAGGAGCAGGCCGCCTTCGACGTCCGTCCGCAGATGCTTCACGACGACCGCGAGCGCCGGATCGTCGGTCTGCTCCTCGAGGATGACGAGCGAGCCGACGACGTTGAGCCCCGCCTCGATCATGGTGGCGAACTGCCGCGAGAAGACCTGGAGGGACTTCGGCTTGACCTTGGCGCCGAACGACATCTTGAGCACGCTGGGCTTGCCTTCGCCGGTCCCGCTGATCTCGCGTAGCGACTCGGCCAGCAGTCCCTTCAGGCGCAACTGTTCGCGCGCGCCCGCGAGGTCCGGAGCGATGATCTCTCCGGCGAGCTCAGCGCCTTGGGCGTTGATGGCCGAATAGGAGTACGAGGCCATACGAGAGGGCTATCGGCACGCCCACACGGCGGCTTGAGTTCTCGATAGAGGACTGGGCTCCGGCGCCGCGAAGGTCGCCGCCGTGTACAGGAAGCTCGGGGACCCGCAGCGCGAGGTGGACGAGGAGATCGGCCACATCCGAGGCCTCGTCCTCATACGGCACCTACTCGCCGAGCGCGGCGCGCCGGCGTCCGAGTTGCGCGAATGCGACGCCGTCATCGCGGCCTGTCGCGTGCGCCTGGCGGACATGGCCGTCCGCGCCGGCGCGTTTGCGTCAGCCGCCTGAGGACGGCACGACCGATGTCGGAGCCGGCGGCGTCACCGTCGGCGTCGTCCCGGTCGGGGTCGTCCCGGTCGGTGTCGTCGACACCGGCACCTGTGTGCCCTGCGGCTCGAGCAAGAGCGTGTACCGCGTCCCGCTGGCGGTGTTCTGCAGCGTGAGCGGTGTGCCCACGGTGAGCGTGAGCGCCGGCGCGCCGTCGGCGTAGGAGCCGCCGGCGATCGCCACCTTCGCGCTCTTCTGCGTCAGCGACACGAGGTGGAAGAGGGCCGAGTTGCCCGCCTGCTGGAACACCACGCCCGCGAGCGGGAAGTCGGTGCCGACCGTGACGCTTGTGAGCTCGCCGTTGATCGAGATGACGGCCGTCGTCGGCGGCGGCGCGGGCGGGGTCTTGGGCGCGGTCGTCTTCGTCTTCGGCTGCCCCGTCGACGACTTCGACGCAGGGCCGGTCGGCGCGGCGGCGACGCCCGACTTCTGGACGGAGTCGAGGAACGGGTCCTTGCTCGCGAAATTGGCAAACTCGGTCAGCTGCCCCGGGTCGGGCTGAACCTGCACGGAGGCGACGAGCGACTGCGTCGGGGCGGTCGACTGCGCCGAAGGCGGCAGCCCCGCGGACGGGCCCGAAGGCAAAGACGACGTCGGCGCGGCCGGATTCGGCGCGGGCGGCGTCGCGGCGGAAGTCTCGACCACGGGCGCCTTCGCCGTGGAGTTCATCAGCTTCATGGTCTTCGGCACTTCGTAGACGAGCACGAGTGCGAGCACGCTGCAGAGGATGATGGCGAGTCGCTTCTGCTTCTTCGCCTTCTCCTGCACCCGGTCGAGGGCGACGTTCTTCGCCTTGCGGGCCATCAGGGAGTCGCTCCCGCAGCTGTCGGCCCCGACGAGGAAGTCGTTGTCGTCGTGCCGGTCGTGGTTGCGGTCGATGGCGTCGCGGTCGAGCTCGTGAGAGCGCCGTACACGTACGTGTCGAGGGTGACGGTCGCCTGCAGCTGCTTCCCGAATGGGCTGAGGTTGACGGTGTCGATCGTGAAGATGCGCCCGTTCGCCTCGAGCGCGCCGCTGCGAACGTAGACGAGGTTGCGCAGCCGGTAGAGCAAGTCCGTGACCGTGTAGAAGTTGCCGTCCGCGATCAGCGAGATGTGCACGGTCGAGTACCCCTCGCCGCTGTCGACAGGAGCGGCGGGTTGGATGGACTGCAGGTTCACCCCAGCCGCGTTCGCAGTCTGGTCGAGCTCCAACAGGAGGTCGGGCATGTCCGTGATCGACGGCATCGCGGTCTCGAGCTTGTAGATGTCGGCCGTCTTGATCGTCGGCGCGCCGGTGGCACCGCGGGCCGTCGCCGCGCGCGAGAGATCGTCGGCGACCTGCTGGCGCACGGCCGCCGTCTGCAGCTTGAGGTTGGCGATGCTCTTCTGCTTCGGGCCGAGCAGCACGAGCCAACCGAGCGCGAGCACGAGCACGCCGCAGACCGCCACCACGATGACGAGCCCGTTCCTCTGCAGGTTCAGGTTGAGGCTCACGTTCTTCTTCACGACGTCGCTCCCGAGGTCGTGGTCGTGCCGACCGGGGGCTGGACGACCGCCGCCGGCGCGGTAGCACCCTTGATGCCGGAGCTGATCGTGAACGAGACGACGCCGTTTGCGACGCTCGTCGTCGAGAGATTGACGTCAGTCAGGTCGGGAACGAGCGCCATCCGGGAGAGCAGCCGCGCGACGCCGTCATACGAGTACGTGACGCCCGTCAGCTGGAGACCGCTCGCCGATGCCGTGCCGGGCCCGGTGAGCCCGAGCGAGTTGATCTGGATGTCGCTCGGCAGGACGAGTGAGAACTCGCGCAGGATCCGGTCCCAGGCGATGCGCGTGGAGAGGGCGCTCGAAACAGCCGCGAGCCGCGGCTGCATCTCCTGGGCGACGACGGGCGGCGGAGGCGTGACCTGCGGCGTCTTCGGCGGCAGCGGCGTCGCCGCGAGCTGGATCTTCGCGGCGTTGAGCGTCTTCTGGGCGCTCGAGAGGCGCGCCGTCTGGATCAAGTTGCCGCCGCCGATGACGGCGACCGCGACGACGCCGGAGATAGCCGCGGCGAGAATCGCGGGCTGGGGAGCGCCGCGGGACGCGGCCTTGGACTCGCTGGGGAGGAGGTTGACGGCGCGCACGGGCCTAGTCCTCGATCCCGAGGCCGATGGCGATTGCATACGAACCGATGTCCTCGTCGACGGCGAGCTTCTTCGGCACCTTCATGCGAGCGAGCGGGTCGCCGACGCGCACCCGCACGCCGATGAGGCTTTGCAGCTCGGCTGCCAGGCCGGCGAGGCCGGCGGAGCCGCCGGTGATGACGATCTCGCCGATGCCGAGCGACCCGGGCTGATGCTGGTAGAACTGGAGCGAGGACACGAGCTCGCGCGCGAACGCCTGCACCTGGCGGCGCACGGCGTCGACAGCGGCCGCGTACTGCTCCGGCGCGATGCCTTCGGGAACGGCCGGCGACTCGAGCGACACGAGACGCTTGAGCTGCTCGACCTCGGACGGCGCAAGGTCGAGCGCGCGCGCGATCGCAACGCTGAGCGTCGCGCCGCCCCACTCGATCACGCGTGTGAACTCGCAGATGCGGCCGTTGGAGACTGCGAATGTGGAGCGATCGTGGCCGATCGAGACCGCGACGAGGGCCGAGTCGGCTTCCGTGTCCTCTGCGCGCGGCGCACCGAGTGCGCGCAACAGCGCGAATGCCTCGAGGTCGACGCCCGCGAGCGTGATGCCGGCTTTCTTGCACGCGGACACGTAGCGCTCGACGAGCTCGCGGTAGGCAACGACGAGCAGGACGCGCTGCATCGCAGCCCCGTCCGCGTCGAGACTCTCGCCGAGGACGTGGTAGTCGAGCACCGCCTCGTCGAGGGGGATCGGAAGCGCCTCTTGAGCGCGGAAGCGGATCGCGTTCTCGAGCTGCTTCTCGTCGTCGATGCCCATGAGATCGAAAACGCGAACGCCGATGCGGTTGCTGGCGATACCAAGCCGCACGTTCTTGCGCGGAAGCTTGTTCTTGGCGAAAAACTGCTTCAGCGCAAGGGCAAGCGCTTCGGGGTCGCGTACTTCGCCGCCGACGACGACGCCCTGCTCGAGCGGCTGGCGCGCCACCTGAACGAGCTCGGCGGCACCGTTGTTGACGACACGTGCAGCCGCGAGTTGCGACGCGCCGATCTTCAGACCCACGAGCCGCTTGACCGCATGGCCGCCGCCGGCGTGCGCCTTCGGAGCCGACTTCGGGAGCGAGATCTTCTTGTCGCGAAGCCGCGTCTTCGGCTTGGGCTCGGCCTTGACCTTCGGCGCCTTCTCCTGCTTCGGCGTCTTGGGCTTGCCGAGCTCTCGCTTCCAGATGGACGTCTTCGGCGCCACCTCGATGGGCTTCGCCTGCGCCGCAGGCACCGGCTCTCTCTCTGGTTCGGGATCGGGCGCGGGCGGGAGCTCCGGGCCGGCGAGCCAGGGCTCGGGCTGCGCAGCGGCCTCGACCTGACGCAGCGCCTCGTCCGCGAGCGCGCGGATCTGCGCGCTCCGCGCCTGACTGCGGCGAAGCGAGATGTCCTTGTGCCAGATCGAATCGCTCTTCGGCTGCTCCTCGTCCTGCTCGCCTTTGCGCCGGAAGCTGATCTCCTTCTTCCAGATCGAGATCGGGGGCGCCGGCGGGTCATCGGTCGACGCCACGGCGCCGGCAGCCGGCTGCTCTGGCGAAGTCGGCTTGCGACGGAAGCTGATCTCCTTCTTCCAGATCGACTCGCCCGATGCAAAGGGCGACGACGGAAGGAGTCCTTCCACCGGCACGTCCAGCGACGGCGGAGGGGACGCAAGGTCGACGATCGGCGCAAGCGGCGTTGCAGCCGCGACGGGTGCCGGCGCGACGACGACAGGCGCGGGGATCTCGACGATCTGCGCAGGTGCTTCCACGGCGACGGCCGGCTGCGCATCGGCCTTCTTGCGTCCGCCGATCTCCTTCTTCCAAATCGATTGCTTCTTCGCAGGCGCCGGCTTGGCCGCTTGCGCGGGCGGCGCGACGACCGCGGACGGAGCTGCCTGCGCCGCCTCCGCGAGCTTGCGCTGGAACGCGAGCTCCTTGACGCGGAGCGATTCGGCCGTCTCCGGAAGATCGTCGTTCTTCTTGCGCTTGAAGCTGAGGTCCTTCTTCCAGATCGAGTCGCTCATGCTGCACCTCCGGCGACGCGCAGACCGGACGCCGACTGCTGCGGCGGCGGGGGCGGCGCGCTGAGCTCGAGGGCGGCCATGATGCCGCGGACGTCCATCCCGGAGCGCTCGAGGATGCCGGCGAGGATGTCGCGCCGGTTCGTGTGCGCAAATGCGTCCTCGGGGTTGACGACGCGCCGCAGCGTGAGATCGGCGAGCGCCTGCTCCATCGTCTGCATCCCGCGCGCCGTGTTGGTCTGCATGATCGAGTAGACCTGTTCGATCTTCGCCTGGCGGATGAGGTTCCGGACGGCGTCGTCGGGAAGCAGGATCTCCAGTGCCGCGACCCGTCCCTGGCCGTCGGCGGTCGGCAGCAGGGTCTGCGTGACGATGCCCTGCAGCGAGTTCGCGATCATGATCCGGACCTGTTCCTGCTGCTCGGCGGGGAAGACGTCAATGATCCGGTCGACCGTCGACGACGCGCTCTGCGTGTGCAGCGTGGCGAACACGAGGTGGCCGGTCTCGGCTGCGGTGAGCGCGGTGGAGATCGTCTCCATGTCCCGCATCTCGCCGACGAGGATGATGTCCGGGTCCTGGCGCAGCGCAGCCTTGAGCGCGTCGCCGAAGCTGAGCGCATCGGGCCCGATCTCGCGCTGGTTGACGATGCAGCGCTTGTGCCGGTGCACGAACTCGATCGGGTCCTCGATGGTGAGGATGTGTTCCGAACGGTTGCGGTTGATCTCGTCGAGGATCGCTGCGAGCGTCGTCGACTTACCGGAGCCGGTCGGACCGGTGACGAGGACGATCCCGCGCGGCTTCTCGGCGAAGGTGTGCAGGACGCCCGGGAGCCCGAGCTCCTCCAGCGCCTTGATCTCCTGCGGGATGAGCCGGAAGGCCGCACCGACCGACTCGCGCTGGTAGTAGACGTTGACGCGGAAGCGCGCGACGCCTGGGAGCGCGTAGGCGAAGTCGAGCTGGCGCTTCTGCTCGAAGATCTTCTGCTGCTCGCTCGACAGGATCCTGTACATGAGCGAGCGCGTGTCGTCCTGCGTGAGCGGGTCGAAGCCCTCCGCGCGCAGGATCTCCCCGCGGATGCGGTAGACGGGAGGGCTGTCGGTCGTGACGTGCAAGTCCGACGCGTTCAGCCCCACCATCTGCTCGAGCAGATCGTCGATGGAGGTGAGTTGCGGCATCTCTCGCCGGGGCTATCGGCACGGCGCTGGGACGGCTTGAGCAGTCATGCATTCACCCACGGTGGGTGAGAGGAATCCCCCGAACGGGGCTACGAGCCGTTGAGTGGCCCGGCCGATAGAGACCGAGCCATCCGCCATTGATCCTGCTCGGAAGGAGCTTCGAATGATCAGCAAGATTCAGATGCGCCTGGCTCGTGAGGAGAGCGGCTTCACCCTCATCGAGCTCCTGGTCGTCATCGTCATCCTCGGCATCCTGGTTGCGATCGCGGTGCCGTCGTACCTCAGCTTCCGCGGCAACGCGCAGGATGCGGCAGCGCAGTCGAA
>DATCBD010000078.1:0-2116 GCA_036512155.1 Gaiellaceae bacterium
TCTCCCCCATCTGCTTGTGGTCGACGCGTCCCTTGACGATGAGGATCGCGTCCTGCACGAGCGCGTCGCGCGCCTGCGCGTACGTGGAGTTGAACGCGACCACCTCGACCGAGCCGGTGAGATCCTCGACGGTGGCGAACATCATCGGCTCGCCCTTCTTCGTCGTCAGCTGCTTGAGCGAGGAGACGAGCCCGCCGACGAGGACGATCTCGCCGTCGCGCCTGCGTTCGAGCTCGATGATGGGGCAGTCCGTCTTACGCTTCAGCTGATCCTTCACCGCCGCGAGCGGATGCTCGGAGACGTATAGGCCGAGGCTCTCCTTCTCCATGTGCAGGAGGTCGGACTTCTCGAACTCCTCGGTCGAGAGCGCCGGGTACTGCACCTGCTGCGGCTCGTCGCCGAGGTCGAAGATCGATCCCTGCCCGAAGCGGCGCGCGTCGTGGGCGGCGTTGCCGGAGCCGAGCGCCTGGTCGAGCACCTCGAGCATCGACTTGCGCGAGCCCGGCAGCGCGCCCGCCTTGATGAGGGACTCGAGCGCGCGCTTGTTCACGAGCTGCGGGTCGACGCGGTCGGTGAAGTCCCAGATGTTCGTGAACGGCCCGTCGGCGCGCGCGGCGACGATCGCGCGGCACGCGTTCTCGCCGACGTTCTTCACCGCGTTGAGCCCGAAGCGGATCTTCCCCTCGACGACGGCGAAGTCGATCTGCGATTCGTTCACGTCCGGCGGGAGCACCTCGATGCCGAGCTCGTCGCACGCGTTGACATAGTAGGGCACGCGATCCTTCGTGTTCATGACCGAGGAGATGAGCGCGGCCATGTACTCGCGCGGATGGTTCGCGCGCAGCCAGGCGGTGCGGTACGAGATGAGGGCATAGCAGGCGGCGTGCGACTTGTTGAAGGAGTAGTCCTGGGCCTGCTCCATGTCCGCCCACAGCTGATTGGCAACCGAGGCGGAAAGTCCGTTTGACGCGCAGCCCTGGAGGAACTTCTCCTTCAACGAGGCCATCAGCGAGTGGATCTTCTTGCCGATCGCCTTGCGAAGGTCGTCGGCTTCCGCGGGGGAAAAGCCGGCGACCTTCTTTGCGATCTCCATGTACTGCTCCTGGTAGATGCAGATGCCGTACGTGGAGCTCGTGATCTCCTTGAGCCGCTCGTCGATGTAGCTGACCTGCTCGAGCCCGTTCTTGCGGCGCGCGTACACGGGGATGTACTGCATCGGGCCCGGGCGGTAGAGCGCGCCGATCGCGATGAGGTCGTCGAACACCGTCGGCTTCACCGACCGCATCGCCTCGCGCATGCCGGAGCCCTCGAACTGGAAGACGCCGGCGGTCTCGCCGCGCGCGAGCATCGCGTAGACCTTCTTGTCGTCGAGCGGGATGTCCTCGATGCGGAGACGGCCGCCGATGAGCTCGACCGCTTTGTCGATGACGTCGAGATTGCGCAGGCCGAGGAAGTCGACCTTGAGCAGGCCGAGCGCGGCGACGGTGTTCATCGAGAACTGGGTGACGACCTCCTGGTCGGCGCCCTTCTGCTGGAGCGGGACGTTGCCGATGAGCGGCTCGGCGCCGATGACGACGGCCGCGGCGTGGATGCCGTCCTGTCGCGTCAGGCCCTCGAGCGGCTTCGCGAGGTCGACGATCTCCTTCGTCTGCGGATCGGCGTCGTACGACTGGCGCAGCTCCTGTCCGGGCTTGAGGCAGTCGTCGAGCGTCTGCCCCGGGCCTTCCGGGATGAGCTTCGCGATCTTGTCCACAACGCCGTACGGCACCTCGAGCACGCGGCCGGCGTCGCGGACGGCGGCGCGCGCGGCCATCGTCCCGAAGGTGATGATCTGCGCGACGCGGTCGCTGCCGTACTTCTCGCGCACGTAGTTGATGACGCGCTCGCGGCCTTCGACGGCGAAGTCGATGTCGATGTCCGGCAGCTCCTTGCGCCCCGGGTTGAGGAAGCGCTCGAAGAGGAGGTCGTAGCGGATCGGGTCGAGGTCGGTGATCTCGAGGCTGTAGGCGACGAGCGAGCCGGCGGCGGAGCCGCGGCCGGGGCCGACGGAGACGCCGTTGCGCTTCGCGAAGCGGACGAAGTCGGAGACGATGAGGAAGTAGTCCGCGAACCCCAT
>DATCBD010000079.1:0-2300 GCA_036512155.1 Gaiellaceae bacterium
CGTCGCCGGTGCCGGCGTCGAAGGCGAAGAAGTTCCCGCTGTAGGAGCCGACGAGAACGCGCTGCTGCCAGATCGCAGGCGACGCGTACACGTAGCCGCCGGTGGAATGCGACCACAGCCGGTGGACGTCCGCCGCGCCGAATGCGTACACCTTGCCGTCCGTCGAGCCGACGTACACGCGCCCGTACGCGACCGCCGGCGTCGAGTAGAAGGCCGAGCCGCCGAAGAGGCGGGGCTGCGCGGACCCCGTCCAGACCACCCGGCCTGTGCGCGACAGGCCGTACACGTGGCCGTCGTAGGCGCCGACGTACAGCCGCCCGCCCGCGTATGCGAGCGCACCCTTGATCGCACCCTTGGCGACGTGCCGGTGCCACACGGCGCGGCCGTGATTGGCGTCGAACGCCCACACGTCGCCGTTCCAGTCGCCGACGTAGAGCCGATTGCCGACGAGGAGCGGCGAGCTCTCGGACGGGCCGATCCGGTGCTGCCAGTGGATCTTGCCGTGCCCGACGCCGAACGCGATCACCTCGCCGTCGACACCGTGCCCGCCGTTCTGCGCGTTGCACGGCGGCCGGTTGAGGAATGCCTCGTAGACGGTGCCGTGCGCGTGCGGGCCGATCGCCGGCGACGCGGCGACGCAGCGGTGCGCGCGGTACTTCCACGCGTACTTCCCGGTGCGCGTGCTGATCGCGGCGAACGTTCCCTTGTTCGTCGAGAAGAAGAGCCGGTTGTAGCCGATGGAAGGCGGGAACTCGATCAGGCTGCCGGCCTGGTAGCGCCATACGACGCGGAACGGCGGGCGGAGCGCGATTTGCACCGAGCGCGTCCGGTCCGAAGAGAAGCCGTACGTCGGCCACGGGACTCCGGCCGGCGGAGGCTTCGACACGGCTTCGGTGCTGACGTACTCGGTCGTGGTCGAGCCGCGCTCGTCCTTGCTCTGGTGCAGCCGGTGAACGACGACGGCGGTCACTGCGCCGGCCAGGAGGACCGCCAGCACGGCGAGAACGATGAGCAGGCGGCGCATGTGCGCCGGAGGCTAGCCCGTGGACTCGAGCGTCCCGAGGTCGAGCGTCGCCGTCTGACCGGCGGAGTTCGTGGCCTGGAGCGACGCCTGCCAGCTCCCGGGCGGGATGGCGACCTGCGCGCTGCCTGACACCGGCTGCTGGCCGAGATCGACCGTTTGCGGCGGATTCACGCCGGCCGGGTCGACGAGCTGGACGACGAGGTGCAGCGACGGCGTGCCGGGATCGTCGGCCTGCCACGTGAGCGTCGTCCCCGCGAGCTGGGCCTGCAGGTTCTGCGGTGGCGCCGTGTCGAACGCGACGACGATCGGTGCGAGCTGCGTCGTCGAGCGCCGCCCGACGTAGCTGATTGCCGACACGGTGACCGGATACGTGCCTTGCGCGAGCGCCGGCGGAGGCGTCCACGTGAGCACGTGCGTGCCGCGGGCGAACCGGTACGTGAACACCTTTCCCCCGACCGAGAGCGTCACCGAGGAGCGCTGCGAGAGGGTGATCGGGATCGTTGCCGTGTCGAGCCAGCCGTCCTCGGGCTGGGGGTAGACCTCCGGCGTCGCGGCTCCCTCGGTCACCTTCGGCGCGCCGAGGTAGTCCTGGAACCGCTGCGCCGCGTCGCTCCAGTACGGATCGTGCGTCTGCGCGGCGAGCTTCGCGAGCAACGTCGTCACGAACTGCTCGTAGCCGAGTGACGCGTGGGCGCCCCGCAGCTCGTACAGCGACCAGTCACCGGTGTCGAAGCGCGGGAAGAACGCCTTCGCAGCGGCGGCCATGCGCTGCGCGAGCGAGGTCGCAGCGCCGTTGCCCGTCGTCTGGCCGTAATCCGTCAGCGACACGATCGTCTGCAGCTGGGCGTTCAGGACGATCTCGCGGTCGAAGCCATAGAGCTGGATCCACGGCCCGGCCGGGGTGTTCGTCACGAGGTGCGGCACCGCCGCGTAGGCCCGCGCGGCCGCCGCGGTCAGCCTCGCATCCCCGAGCAGCGCGCCTGCGCGCGCAAGGGCCTGTGCGGCAAGGGCCTCCGCCATCCCCGATGCCCACGGCGGGCGGCCGATGCCGAAGCCGAACGAGTACTCCCAGATCAGGCGCGGCCCGCGCGGGACGGCGCGATCGAGGAGCGCGTACGCGAGCGACTGCGTCTTCCCGACGTCGTGCGCGGAGGCCGCGTTGGCGAGCGCCGAGAAGCTCGCGAGCGGATGGAACTCGAGACCCTTGTACGGGAACCAGCGGTAGACGACACCCTCGCCGTCACTGACGTCGACCGGCACGTCCGGGATGCGATGG
>DATCBD010000080.1:0-26179 GCA_036512155.1 Gaiellaceae bacterium
GGATATCGGCGAACAGCTCCTCGACCGACGCAACGCCGATCGCCTCGAGCATCGCGGCGCGGTCGTCGTCGGTGACGGCGGTGTAGCGGGTCATCGCAGCGCTCAGGAGAGCAGCGCCACGTATGCGTCCGCCGACATCAGCGCCGCCACCTGGCCTGGGTCCGAGAGGCGGACCTTGACCATCCAGCCGGCGCCATAGGGGTCGGTGTTGATCGCGTCCGGCGCGTCGCCGAGAGCCGTGTTCGCCTCGATCACCTCGCCCGAGAGCGGCGCGATCACGTCGGAGACGGCCTTGACCGACTCGACCTCGCCGTAGGAGGCGTCCTTCGTGATGGTCGCGCCCGCCTGCGGCGGCTCGAAGTGCACGAGCTCGCCGAGCGCGTCGGCGGCGAACCACGTGATCCCGAGCACGGCCTCGTCGCCCTCGATGCGGGCCCAGTCGTGCTCCTCGTGGTACTTGAGGTCGTTGGGATAGGACTCCACGGCGGCCATTCAGCCCTCCCTCTTGTAGATCGGTCTGGTCACGACGCGAGCCGTGCGCGTCTTGCCGCGCACGTCGATGACGAGCGGCATGCCGGGAGCGGCCTGCGCCGCGGGCACGTATCCCATGCCGATGCCGACGTCGAGCATCGGCGAGTGCGTCCCGGAGGTCACTTCTCCGCCGCCCTCGATCGCCATCCCCTGGCGCGGGATCGCGCGCTCCTCCATCACGAACGGGACGAGCTTGCGCTGCGGCCCTTCGTCCTTCACGCGCCGAATCACGTCGACGCCCGTGAACTCCTTGCCGAGCGCGCACGTCCAACCGAGCGCCGCCGAGATGGGATCGGTGTCGGGCCCGATGTCGTTGCCGTGCAGCGGGTAGCAGACCTCGAGGCGCAGCGTATCGCGCGCGCCGAGCCCGCACGGGACGACACCGCGGGCGAGCACTGCGTCCCAGAGCGCGACTGCGTCCTCATCCATGGAGAGCAGCTCGCACCCGTCCTCGCCGGTGTAGCCGGTGCGGTTGACCATCACGTCGATGCCGTCGATCGAGCTCTCGGCGAACGTGAACGCCTTCGCGGGTGGGAGGCCGAGGCGGTCGATCGCTCGGGGCCCCTGCACGGCGAGGAGCGCGTACTCGGCGGAGACGTCGGTGACCTCGGAGCCGCGCACCTCGCGCTCCTTGATCCAGCGGTAGTCCGCCTCCCGATTGGACGCATTGACGACGATCAGGTAGCGGCACTCGCCCAGGCGGTACGCGATGACGTCGTCGATGATCCCCCCGCGCTCGTTCGTGAGCAGCGTGTACTGCGCCTCGCCAGGCCGGATCTTGTCCAGGTCGTTTGAGAGCAGGCTCTGGAGGAGCGCGTGCGCCTGCGGCCCTTCGACCTCGATCTCGCCCATGTGGGAGACGTCGAAGACCCCGGCGTCGGTGCGAACGGCCCGGTGCTCCTGGATCACGCCCTCGTACTGGACGGGCATCTCCCACCCGGCGAAGGGAACCATCCGTGCCCCGAGCTCGACATGCCGGTCGTGCAAAGGCGTGCGCTGGAGCGTCTGAGCCATGCCGTGACGATCTTATGCAGAGGATGTTTGACCGCCCCCGGGGTGCGGTACACAGCAGATGCCCTCAAAGGGTTGGTGCCCCTAAACGCCAACCCCACGACCCGGTCCGCCGCCCCGGTATGTCGCAAGACGTATCGGGGCGGCCCCGTTTTCGGGGCGTTTCAGTCTTCGCGCAGGAACGATGGCACGTCGAGTGCCTCGTCCGGGATCTCGAAGCCGCCGCCCGGCACACCGGACGGGATCGGCGCTTCCGAGCCGCCCTCGCGCCGCCGGCGGCGGCGCAGGGCCCCGAAGCCCGTGGCGATGACGGTCACCCGGATGTCGTCCCCGAGGGCGTCGTCGATGACGGCGCCGAAGATGACGTTCGCGTTCTGGTCGGCGGCGCTCGTGACGACCTCGGCCGCCTCGTTGACCTCGAAGAGCCCGATCTCGGGGCCGCCGGTGATGTTGAGCAGGATGCCGGTCGCGCCCTCGATCGAGGTCTCGAGCAGCGGCGACGACACGGCGGCGCGGGCAGCCTCGGTGGCGCGGTTCTCGCCGGAGGCGACGCCGATGCCCATGAGCGCCGAGCCGGCGTCGCGCATGATCGTGCGCACGTCGGCGAAGTCGAGGTTGACGAGGCCGGGCACGGTGATCAGGTCGGTGATCCCCTGGACGCCCTGACGCAGGACGTCGTCGGCCATGCGGAAGGCGTCGACGACGGACGTCCGCTTCTCCACGACCTGGAGGAGCCGGTCGTTCTCGATCACGATCAGCGTGTCGACGCGGTCGCCCAGGTTCTGGATGCCGATGTCGGCCTGCTGCGAGCGCTTCCGCCCTTCGAAGACGAACGGCTTGGTGACGACTCCCACCGTCAGCGCCTCGAGCTCGCGTGCGAGCTCGGCGACGACAGGCGCGCCTCCGGTGCCGGTGCCGCCACCCTCGCCTGCGGTGACGAAGATCATGTCGGCGCCCTTCAGCGCCTCCTTCAGCTCGTCGCGGCTCTCCTGCGCCGCGGCCAACCCGACGGCCGGGTCCGCCCCTGCTCCGAGCCCGCGCGTCGCCTTCGAGCCGATGTGGATCTTCACGTCGGCGTCGCACATCATCAGCGCCTGCGCGTCGGTGTTGACCGCCACAAACTCGACGCCCGTCAGGCCTGCGTCGACCATGCGGTTGACGGCGTTCGTGCCGCCGCCGCCCACGCCGACGACCTTGATGACAGCGAGATAGTTGCCCGACTGGTCGCGCATGCTCATAGGGCCGACACCTGAACCTTTAGTGGAGCGTAGGGGCACAAACAGGGCGTTCGCGCCGCAGGGTAGATGCGCCAAACCTCGCTGTCAATCAGCGGTTCAGCCTCCAAAGGGTTAACCTGTACTTGAGACTTGAGGGTTGGCTCCCGCGACCGGACGCTGCGGGACGGCCACGTCGAGGTACGTCGAGCCGGGCGGGAGGACGCGGAGCGCGCGGCGGGCGACGGCGAGCTTGAGCCGAACGTCGACCGGCTCGCCGAGCCGGAGGTCGATGCCGAGGCGAAGGCGGAGGGTGAGCTCGCCGTGCGCGAACGAGACCGTCGTGAAGCGCGCCGGGAAGCCGGCGGCGAGCCCGAGCACGTGCGCGGCGGTGCCGCCTTCGTCCGGCGCGAGGAAGCCGCCGGGCGCGATCTGCGTCGCGGTCGGGACCCAGATGCGCGGCAACACGAGGTCGGTGCCCGTCGGAATCCGCTCGATCGTCCTCCCCCGCGCCGAGACGAGCCACGTCTCCTTGCCCTTGTGGAGGACGGCGACCGGCGCCTCGGGGACGACCGTGACGCGCAGCGTGTGCGGGAAGGCGCGGTCGTAGCGCGACGAGAGGACGGCCGGGAGCGCGTCCACCCTGCGTTCGACGGCGGCGCCGTTCAGGGCCAACAGGCTCTTCCCCACGACGGGCGCCAGTGCGGTGCGCACCCGGGCCTGAAGCGCAGGCGTGCCGCCGGAGACGTCGATCGTCCGGACGGAGAACGTCGAGGTCTCGCGGGCAGCGAAGTACGCGCCGGTGAGGACGACCGGGAGGGCGATCGCGATGACAAACGCACGCCGCCTGGCGGCCATTGGGTCGAATTCGCCGCGCCGGCGGGCGCTCCTACGTCGGAGGCAGCTCGATCGGGCCGAGGAACTCGACCTCGTGCACGAGCTCGACGCCGTACTCGGCTAGCGCGCGCCTGCGCGCCTCGGTCATGAGCGCAAGCGCATCCGCGGTGCGCGCCCCGCCGGCGTTCTCGATGAAGTTCGCGTGCTTGGGCGAAATCTGCGCCCCGCCGATCCGGTGCCCCTTCAGCCCGCACGCCTCGAGCATCCGCCCCGCGCTCAGCTCGTGGTCGGGGTTCTTGAACACGCTGCCGAATGTGCGGCGGTTCGTCGGCTGCGCAGCCTTGCGCTGCGCGTTCAGATCTCGGACGACGGCCTTGATCTCCTCCGGCGGCCGCGGCCGCAGTCGCAGCTCGGCCTGCAGGACGACCTGCCCGTGGCGGAGGTTCGAATGCCGATAGGACAGGCCGAGCTCGCCCGGCGTGAGCCAGCCGGTCCCGTCCGCCGTGGCAACGAGCGCACGCACGAGTACGGACGAGAAGTCGCCGCCGTACGCGCCGCCGTTCATCCAGATGCCGCCTCCGATCGTGCCGGGGATCGCGGACGCGAACTCGAAGCCGCCGAGGCCGGCGGCGCGCGCGCGATGCAGGCATACCGCATTGGCCGCTCCTCCGCCGGCGCGCAGGAGGTCGCCGTCGATCTCCACCGCCGCGAGCTCGCCGCCGAGCTTGAGCACGAGCGCGTCGACGCCCTCGTCCGCGACGAGGAGGTTCGAGCCGAGGCCGATCGTGGCGGCCGGGAGGCCGCGGCGCAGGAGCTCTTCGACTTCCGCCACCGACGTGGGCTGCGCGAACTCCCGCGCCGGTCCGCCCGTGCCGAGCGTCGTGTACCGCGAGAGATCCGTCACAAGAGGTCCACGACGCTGTCGACGTCCCCGGCGCCGAGGGTGAGGATCGTGTCGCCGGGACGCGCCCACGCGGAGACGATCCGCGCCGCATCCTCGAGCGCAGGCGCCCAGCCGATGCGCATGCCGGGACGCACGCGCGCGAGCTCGTCCACGATCAGACGGCCGGTGACGCCCGGGATCGGCTCTTCCCGCGCCGGATAGATATCGGTCACGCAGACCGCGTCGGCGGAGGCGAGCGCCACGGCGAACTCGTGCGCGAGATAGCGCGTGCGCGAGTACAGGTGCGGCTGGAAGAGCGCGAGCACGCGACCGCCGTTCCGGACGGCGGCGATGTCGGCGGCGAGCTCGGCGGGATGGTGCGCGTAGCTGTCGAAGACGCGCTCGCTCCGCCGCTGCAACCGGCGGCCGACACCGGTGAACTCGACGATCACGCGCTCGGCGCCTTCGACGCCGGCGAGCTCGAGCGCGGCGAGCGCGGCGGCGGCGTTGCGCCGGTTGTGCTCGCCCGGAATCGCGAGCACGAGGTCGACCGGTTCGAGCTGCTCGGCGCGCACAACGTGCGGCACCTGGGCGAGCCACGCCGCAAACAGGCCCTCGACCTCGGCGAGCGAGGCGAACGTCGTGTGGTGGTCGAGGTCGACGTTGAGGAGCACGGCGATCTCCGGGCGCAGCGCTGCGACGGAGCGGTCGGACTCGTCGCCCTCGACGACCAGCCATCCCTCTCCCGCTCGCGCGTTCCCGCCCAGCTGCGGAACGTCCCCGCCGATGAGGAACGCGGGATCGAGGCCGAGCCGGTCGAGACAGAAGGCGATCATCGCGCTCGTCGTCGTCTTGCCGTGCGCGCCGGCGACGACGATCGAGGGGCGTAGTGAAACGAGCTCCGCGAGCAGCGTCGCCCGCGGCCGCCCCGCCACGCGTCCTGCGAATGCCGTGGAGACGTACACCTCCCAGCCGTCCGGCGGCTCCGGCGGCTCCGGCGAGATTGCGACGTCGATCCTGGACAGGTGCGCGAGGTACGGCGTGTCGACGCGATCCCAGCCGGCCACCTCCGCGCCCCACGCGTGCGCGAGCAGCGCGTAGGCGCTCATGCCGGCGCCGCCGATGCCGGCGATCCAGATGCGCCTACCGGTGAGCGGCTGCGAGCTCGACGAGCTCATCGGCAATCCTTTCGGCTGCATCGGGCCGCGCGGCGGCGCGCATCGCCGTCGCCATCGCTGCGAGTTTCGCCGGGTCGGCAAGCAGCGATTCGACGAGCTGCGGGACACGGGCGATCTCCGCCTCCGAAACGATGACCGCGCCGCCTGCGCGCTCGAACCACTCGGCGTTCTTCCGCTGATGACCGCCGGTGGCGAACTCGCCCGGAACGAGCACGGCCGGCAGTCCTGCCGCGGCGAGCTCCCACACCGAACCGCCCGCGCGCGCGACCGCGATGTCGGCGGCGCCGTACGCGAGCCCGATCTCGTCGATGAACGGACGGAGCACGTAGTCCGGGCGCGTCGCCCGGCCGCGCATGGATTCGTAGTCGCGCTCGCCGCATAGGTGCAGCACCGCCGGCCCCGCCTCGCCCCACGCGTCGAGCGCGAGCTCGTTCAGCAGCCGCGCTCCGAGCGAGCCACCGAACACGAGCACGACCGGCCCTTCCGCCGGCAGGCCGAGCCGCTCACGCGCCTCCGCGCGCGGGGCCGCGCGCGAACGCGCCGGCACCGGGCGTCCGACGGCGACGTACTTCGCGCCGTTCCGGCCAGAAACGGGGAGTGCGAGGAACACACGCTCGGCGAAGGGCGCCGCCAGCCGGTTGGCGAGCCCGAGGTGCGCGTCTGCCTCGGTCAGCACGGCCGGAATGCGCCGCAGCCGCGCGGCGAGCACCATCGGCCCGGCGACGTATCCGCCGCCGCCGAGGACGACATCCGGCTTCCGCCTATCGAGGATCCTCAGGCAGGCGACCGGCGCGGCCGCGGCGAGCGCGACGGCGCGCAGCTGCGACGGCCCCAGCCGGCGCGGGAAGCCCGCGACCGCGAACTCGTCGAAGGGATAGCCGTGCTCAGGAACGAGCCGAGCCTCGACGCGATCCGGCGACCCGGCGAACGTCACTGCCACCCCTCGCTCGCGCAGCGTTTCCGCCACGGCGAGCGACGGGGCGAGATGTCCCACCGTCCCGCCTGCGGCGATCAGGCACCGAAGCTCTCTGTGTTCCGGCATGGCCACGAGCGATGTTAAGGAGGATCCCGACGGCCAGGAGGGTGATGACGAGGCTCGAGCCGCCGTACGACACGAACGGGAGCGGGATCCCGGTCAGCGGAGCGAGCCCCAGAACCGCGGCGAGGTTGATCGCCGCCTGCCCGCAGATGAGGGCGGTGATCCCCGCAGCGAGGCGTTTCCCGAACGGGTCCTTGCACGCGATCGCGAGGCGCAGGCCCGCATACGCGAAGGCGCAGTAGCCGGCGACGAGAACCGCGGCGCCGACCAGCCCGAGCTCTTCGCCGATGACGGCGAAGATCATGTCGGTGTGCGCCTCCGGCAGGTAGTGGATCTTCTCGATCCCCTGGCCGAGCCCGCGGCCGAAGATCCCGCCCGACCCGAGGCTGATCAGCGCCTGCACGTTCTGCAGCCCTGCGCCGAGCGGGTCCTTCCACGGATCGAGGAACGTGAACAGGCGCGCGCGCCGGTACGGAGATGACCACGCGGCGATCGCGCCCGCGCCGAACACGATCGTGTACGCGACGCCGAGCGTCGGCAGCGGCGTCCCCGACACGAGCAGGACGGCGCCGATCATCACCACGACGGTGATCACGGTGCCGAGGTCCGGCTCGGCGAGGATGAGCAGGCAGAACACTCCGACCAGCAGTCCGACCGGACGGGCGAGGTCCTTCAGCGTCCGCGGCGGCGGCCGGCGCGAGAGATACGCAGCGGCCCATACGACGAGGGCGAGCTTGGCCAGCTCGGACGGCTGGAAGGTCGCGGGACCGAAGCCGATCCAGCGCCGCGCGCCGTTCACCTTGGTGCCGATGACGAGGACGGCGAGGCAGAGCGCGAGCGCGACGCCGACGAGCGTCGGCGCGATCGCGCGCAGCTTGCGGAAGTCGGTGCGCGCCGCAGCGACGAGCAGTGCGAACCCGAGCAGCGCGTAGATGCCCTGGCGCTCGAGGTACCCGGTCGGGTTGCCGTTGCCGAGCGCTGCCGAGGCGGAGGTCGCGCTGTACACCATGATCAGTCCGAAGGCGGTGAGCGCCAGCGTGACGAGCACGAGCAGCTGCCATTCGAACGACCGCGCTCTCACGCGAGCTCCTCGACGAGGCGCCGGAACGCGTCGCCGCGCTCTTCGAAGTTGCGGAACTGGTCGAAGCTCGCCGTTGCCGGCGAGAGGAGCACGACGTCACCCGCCTGCGCGTCTGCGGTCGCATGCGCGATTGCGGAGGCGAGGTCGCCGTCGCGCGCGTACGCACGGCCGGCGGCGTCCAGCGCGGCCGCGAGCTCGTCGCTCGCCGCACCGACGAGATGAATCGAGCGGACGTTCGCAGGGAGCTCCTGCGCGAAAGGCCCGAAGTTCTCCCCCTTGAGCGAGCCGCCGAGGATGAGGTGCAACGGCTCGTCGTACGCGGCGACGCCTCGGCGCGCTGCAGCCGTATTCGTCGCCTTCGAGTCGTTGACGTACTTCACACCGTGCAGCTCGCGCACGAGCTCGAGCCGGTGCGGCACGCCGGCGAACGTGCGCAGCGCCTCGGCGATCGCTTCGTCGGGAAGACCCGCCGCGCGCGCAGCGGCGGTCGCGGCGGCGGCGTTCTCGCGGTTGTGCACGCCCGGCATCTTCGGTTCCGCCGGGAGTGGATCGCCTGCCCCGAACTCGATCCCGTCGAGTCCCAGGCCGGCGGGGACGATCTTCACCTCTGCGCGCTCGAACATCCGCAGCTTCGCCTCGCGGTACGCCTCGAAGGTTCCGTGCCGGTCGAGATGGTCCGGCTCGAGGTTGAGCAGCACCGCGATGTCGCACGCGAGCGTCTCCACGTCCTCGAGCTGGAAGCTCGACAGCTCGCACACCACCCACGTTCCCCGGTCGACCGTGAGCGCGACCTCGCTCAACGGCGTGTGCTCGTTGCCGGCCAGCACGGCATCGACGCCGGCGGCGGCGAACATCGAGCCGAGCAGGCGCACGGTCGTCGTCTTCCCTTTCGTGCCGGTGACGCCGAGCACCGGGTTGCCGGGCAGGAGTCGCCAGCCGAGCTCGATCTCGCTCCAGACGGGGATACCGCGCTCGCGGGCGGCCGAGATCACGGGCGAGCGCTCCGGCACGCCGGGGCTCTTCACCACCAGTTCGACTCCCGAAAGCACCGATTCGTCCTCCGTCCCGAGGCGCAGTTCGACGCCGGTGCCCGCGAGCCTCCCGAAGTCGGCGTCCGGCGACGGGTCGGAGACCACGACCTCGACGCCGCGCGCTGCGAGCGCGAGCGCGGCGGCCTCGCCGGTCACGGCAAGGCCAAGCACGAGCACGCGCCTCGGAAGGTCGCTCATCCGGCTGTACTTCGCCCCCCAAGGGGCGGATCCTGGCCTCGCCCTCGCCTTAGGAGGGTCTGGCGAAATAGTGGCTGTGTCGCAGATGGTGCGACGAGCACCATCCCGCCAGACCCTCCTACCGAAGGACGCGCGCCACCTCGGGATGGGATTCCTCGGCGCCGATGACGCGGTCGACCGACGCATCCGGAAGCGGCAGCACCGGCAGCTCGCCGAGCAGGTAGTCGAGGCGCGGGTCGGCGAGCTCCGCGAGCAGACGCTCGAGCTCGTCCACGGACGGCTCGAGGATGACGATCTCGTCGAAGCCGTCGAAGCTGTCCAACGCGCTGCGCGCGGCTGCGGCGCCGAGCACGCACACGACGCCGCTCACGCCTGGTGGAAGTAGTAACGGTAGAAGAGCGCGAAACCGGCGGCGCAGAGAATCCCGGCGACGATCCAGAAGCGCACCATGATCTTCGTTTCGGACCACGCCTTCATCACGAAGTGGTGGTGGATCGGCGCCATGAGGAACACGCGTCGCCCGAGGTATCTGAACGACACCACCTGGATGATCACCGACAGCGCCTCGATGACGTAGATGCCGCCGATGAAGAGGAGGAGCACCTCCGTCTTCGTCATGATCGCGAACGTCGCGAGCGCTCCGCCGAGCGCCATCGACCCGGTGTCGCCCATGATCACCTCGGCGGGGAACGCGTTGTACCAGAGGAATCCGACGAGCGCTCCGATGAGCGCGGCGCCGATGATGGCGAGGTCGAGCTTCGTCAGGTTGCGGTGCGACGGAATCGGGCTCGAGCGGACGTACGAGACGACCATCATCGCCATGAACGTGAACAGCGCGATGATTCCCGTGCCCGCGGCGAGGCCGTCGAGACCGTCGGCGAGGTTCGTCCCGTTTGACGCTCCCGCGATGATGAGGAAGAGGAACGGGTACCAGCCCCACGAGAGCGGCACGGAGACGTTCGCGATCGGGATGTAGACGTCGGTGCTGAGGTGGAGATGACGCGCCGCGATCGCGACCACCACCGTCACCGCGGCGAGCAGCAGCATCTTCCACCGGCCGCGCAGTCCGAGCGAGCGCTGGTGCGTCAGCTTGATGAAGTCGTCGAGGAAGCCGATGCCGCCGCATGCGACAGTCGCGAACAGCACTGTCAGCGACTGCAGGCGGAAGTGGCTCACCGGCAGGAATCCGACCGTGGCCGCGAAGAGGATCAGCAGGCCGCCCATCGTCGGCACGCCCTGCTTCGAGGAGTGATGCGCAAGGAGGTCCTCGCGGACGTGCTGGCCGAACTCGTTGCGACGGAGGAACGCGATGAAGCGCGGCCCGATCGCGATCGACACGATCAAGGCGACGAGCGCGGCGACGAGGACCCTACTCACCGAGTGCCTCGGCGACGATCTCGAGGCCGACCGACCGCGAGCCCTTGACGAGCACCGCGTCGCCGGGACGGACGATCTCGCGCGCGACCGCGACCGCCTCCGCGGCCGTGGGCGCCCACGCATCGGGGTCGTAGCCCCGGGCCAGCTCGCCGACACCGATCACGACCGCAACCGTTCCGGCTGCGCGCCCGATCTCCTCGTGGTAGCTCGGTGCATCGGGCCCCAGCTCCGCCATGTCGCCCAGGATCGCGACCGTACGCCGGCCGTCGGCGCGCTCCTGCAGATGCTCGAGCGCAGCCCGCATCGCGACGGGGTTCGCGTTCCAGGCGTCGTTGATGAGGAGGCCGCCGCCGGGGAGCTCCCGCTCCTGCGAGCGCCAGCGCGAGAACTGCACCTCGACCGGCCCGTCCGGCGGCGGATAGCCGAGCGCCTCCAGAGTGGCGAGCGCCGCGGCCGCGTTCTCGGCCTGGTGCCGGGCGCCGAAGGAAAACTCGACGCCGTTCACGATCGCGTGGCCGTTGCGGATCTCGACGTCGGGCGCGCCGAAGCGGCGAACGTCGAGCCCCGCAGGGACGAACGGCTCGAGCACCGGCGCATTTTCCGGCAGGACCGCGACCTCCACGAAGTCGAGCAGCTCCGCCTTGGCGCGCGCGACGTTCTCGATACTGCCGAGCATCTCCAGGTGCGCGGGGCCGATCGAGGTGATGACCCCGATCCGCGGACGCGCGATCTCGGCGAGCGCGCGGATCTGCCCGGCGCCGCGCATGCCCATCTCCGTCACGACCACGTCGGTGTCGGCTTCGACGCGGCACAACGTGAGAGGCAAGCCGATCTCGTTGTTGAACCCGTCCTCGGCCGCGACGACGTTCGCGCGTTGGCGCAGGAGCGCCGTGAGGATGTCCTTCGTCGACGTCTTTCCGACCGATCCCGTGATGGCGACGACGGGGACGGTGACGCGCTCGCGGACGGCGCGCCCGATGGCGGCGAGTGCCGCGAAGTCGTCGTCGGGCACAAGGGTCGCCGTGGCACCGTTCGCGCGAGCGTCGTCGAGGTACACAGGCCCGCCCCGGATCGCGACGAAGAGATCGCCCGGCCGCACGCGGCGCGAGTCGATCTGGACGCCGGTGACCTCCTCGGCGTCCGTCTCGAGCCTGCCCAGCCCGCGCGCCGCATCGACGGGCAGCGGGATCAGGTACGGGCTCCCAGCGCGCGCAAGGCGTCGCGCGCAGCGTCGCGATCGTCGAACGGGATCGTCCGGTCGGCGAACTCCTGGCCCTGCTCGGCGCCCTTGCCCGCGATGATGACGACGTCGCCGTCGCGCGCGAGCTCGACGGCGCGCGCAATCGCCTCCGCACGGTCGGGCACCACCTCGACGTCATTCGTCGTTCCCGCGGAGATCTCCTCGATGATCGCCTGCGGGTCCTCGCTGCGCGGATTGTCGGAGGTGATGACGACCACGTCGGCAAGCTCGGACGCGATCTGCCCCATCAGCGGCCGCTTGCCGCGGTCGCGATCGCCGCCCGCCCCGACCACGACGATCACACGTCCCCGCGTCATGTCGCGCGCGGCGCGCAGCACCTTCTCGAGCGCGTCCGGCTTATGCGCGTAGTCGACGATCACCGTGAACGGCTGCCCCTCCTCGACGGTTTCGAACCGGCCCGGCACGCCGCGCACCGACTCGACGCCTCGCTTGATCGCGTGGTCGTCGATGCCGAGCACGCGAGCCGCCGCGATTGCGCCGAGCGCGTTCTCGACGTTGAAGCGCCCACGCAGCCTGAGCTCGATGCCGTCCAGCGCACGCGCATCCTCGCCGCTGAACGTGACGGCGTCCGGCAGTTCGGCTGCGAGCCTCCGTCCGTATTCGTCGCCGACGTTCACGACCGCCGGCGTCGTTCCGGTGAAGAGCCGCCGCTTCGCCTGGAAGTACGACTCCATGTCGCCGTGGAAGTCGAGATGGTCCTGGCTCAGGTTCGTGAACACGAGCACGGCGAACCGCACGCGATCGAGCCGATGCAGCTCCGAGGCGTGCGACGACGCCTCCATCGCGCACGAGCGGTCGCCCGCGTCGAGCATCTCGCGGAACGTCCGCTGCAGGTCGATCGCCTCCGGCGTCGTGCGCAGGACACCGCGCCGTTCTCCGCCGACGCGCGCCTCGACGGTTCCGAGGAGACCCGGTCGCCGGCCGCCTGCGGCGAGGATCGCGTACAGGAGGAACGACGTCGTCGTCTTGCCGCTCGTGCCGGTGACGCCTAGGACCTGCAGCTCCTCGGTCGGCCGGCCGAAGAACGCGTCGGCGCCGGGCGCCATCGCAGCGCGAGCGTCGGGGACGACGACCTGAGGCACGTCGACGGCGAGCGTCCGCTCGACGACGAGGGCGACAGCGCCGTTTGCGACTGCCTGCGGCGCGAAGTCGTGCCCGTCCGCGCGCGCGCCTCGGACACAGAAGAACAGGGCGCCCGGGGTCGCGTCCCGGGCGTCATAGGCGAGGTCGAGCACCTCGACCGGCGATTGCCCGACGACCTCCGCCGCTCCGAGCGCAGCGGCGAGGCGCTCAAGTTGCATCATCTCGAGGCGAGTCTAGCCGGGCGGAACTTCGAGGTATTGCAGGTCGAACGTGGCGATCTGCGCGAACGCCGGGGCGGCGACGACCCCGCCGTAGTACGCGCCCCGGGGCTCGTCGACGGTGACGAGGACGACGACGCGCGGCGAACGCGCGGGCACCATGCCGATGAACGTCGCGTCGTACTGGCCCGGCATGTATCCGTTCGGCCCCGGCTTCTGCGCCGTGCCCGTCTTGCCCGCGACGGTGTAGCCGGGGATCTCCGCGGCGGCGCCCGTGCCGGCGTCCGAGACGACGCCCTTCAGCATGGCGAGGAGCTGGCGATCGACGGGGCGCGGCAGGATCCGCCGCTTTCGCGGCGCGGGCGTGGTGACGCCCTCCACGTGGTCGACGAGATGCGGCTGGATCCAGAGGCCGTGGTTCCCGATTGCTGCGTATACCGAAGCCAGCTGGATCGCGGTGACGGAGATGCCCTGGCCGATGGGCACGTTTCCGATCGTCGAGCCGGACCAGTACGACGGCAGCAGGCCGGCGCTCTCTCCCGGGTAGTCGATGCCGGTCTGCTCCCCGAAGCCGAAGCGGTGGATCCACTCCTTGAGCCGCGTCTCGCCGAGCTTCGTGCGCGCGATGGTGACGGCGCCGACGTTCGACGAGCGCTGGAGGATCTGCGCGACGGTCATGCGCTCGGTCGGGCGTATCTCAGCGTCGTGCACGACGCGGTCGGCGACGTGGATCGAGTAGGGCAGCAGGAACGAGGTCCGTGGCGTAACGAGGTGCTCGGCGAGTGCGCCGCCGATGGTGACGACCTTGAAGACCGAGCCCGGCTCGTAAACGTCGGAGATCGCGCGGTTCGCGGTGATGCCCTGCGCGAACGCCTGCGGGTAGTTGTTCGCGTTGTAGCCCGGCTCGGTCGCCATCGCGAGCACACCGCCCGTGTGCGGGTCGAGCACGATCGCGGTCGCGGACTTCGCGTGCCACTTGGCGACGGTGGCGCGCAGCACCTGCTCCGCGTTCGCCTGGATGCGGTGGTCGACCGTGAGGAAGACGTCCTTCCCGGGCTTCGCCGGCTGGACGTTCTGGACGTCGAGCGTGCGGCCGAACGGATCGCGCAGGATCGTCTCCTGGCCCGGAATCCCGGTGAGCTCCGAATTCAGCTCGAGCTCGAGACCGGCCAGCCCGTTGTTGTCGACACCTGCATAGCCGAGCACCTGCGCGGCGACCGAGCCCTGCGGGTACGTGCGCCGTTCCTCGCCGTAGAAGTGGAAGCCCGGCAGGTTTCGCTTGGCGAGCAAGCTCGCCTTGTCCGGCGGCGCCTTCCGCTCGACGTAGACGAAGTGCGTGCCATGCGTGCCGAGCGCGCGGAGGACGGCGCCGCGCTTCAGGCCGAGGATGCGCGCCGCAGTCGCTGCCTCCGTGCGCGGCTGCGTCACGGCGGTCGGATCGACGTACACCGTCGTCGCTTGCTCACCGAGCGCGAGCGGCGTCCCCACCGCGTCGAAGATCGCTCCGCGTCCGGCCGGCAGCTGCACGGTCGCTCTCGTCTGCGCCGTCGCCATCGCCGCGAGCGGTGCCGCCCGCACGGTGGCGATCCAGGCGGCGCGCGCAAGGAGCCCGCCAAAAACGACGAGCGTCACGAGCAACATGAGACGGATGCGCGAGTTGACGACGCGCGGCATGCCGTTACTTCTGGTTCAAGTCGAGGTAGCTGGTGTCCGCCGCGGCGGCGGGAACGAGCCCGAAGTGCCGGGCCGCCTGCTCGATGCGGATGGACGCGATCGCGCTCGACACCTGCGACGAGAGCGCTGCGTTCTGGTTCTGCAGCTCGACCTGCTTCTGGTCGAGGTTGTTCACCGCAACGTTCGCGCGGAGCACGGCGACGTTGACGGCGACGACGCCCGCAAGCAGGAGCGCGAACGCGGAGATCCACAGGATGCCGGGCGTGACGCGACGCGTCCGGCGACGCGTGCGTGTGCGCGGCTTCGGTGCGGCAACGGGCCGAGCCCGCCGCCGTGCCGGCGCCGGAACCGCAACGGCTTCCGCCGCGAACCAGTCGACTGTCGCCATTACTCGGCCTTCACCGCAGCGCGCAGGCGCGCTGAGGCGGCACGCGGGTTCACGGCCACCTCGGCCTCGCTCGGCCGGACCGGCCGACGTTGGATCGCGCGGAGCTCGGGCTCGTGCCCGCAGACGCAGACCGGGAAGTCGGGCGGGCAGGTGCAGCCACGCTCGCGCTCGCGGAGGAAGTGCTTGACGATCCGGTCCTCGAGCGAGTGGAAGGAGATGACCGCGAGCCGCCCGCCGGGGCGGAGCATCGCGAGCGCTGCGGGCAGCGCGACCTCGAGGGAGCCGAGCTCGTCGTTGACGGCGATGCGGAGGGCCTGGAAGACGCGCTTTGCCGGATGGCCTTCGCCGAAACGCGCAGGCGCCGGAATCGCCGCTCTGATCGTGTCCACGAGGTCGCCGGTGCGCTCGAACGGTTCGTCGCGCCGGCGCCGGACGATCGCACGTGCGATCTGCCGTGCGTAGCGCTCCTCGCCGTATTTGCGAAAGATGGTCACGAGCTCCTTCTCCGGCCACTCGTTGACGATCACGCGCGCGTCGAGATCCTGGGAGGAGTCCATGCGCATGTCGAGCGGGGCGTCGGTCGCGTACGAGAACCCGCGCTCGGGCCGGTCGAGCTGCATCGAGGAGACACCGAGATCGAGGAGAATCGCGTCGGCCGAGACGCCGTTCTCCGCGAGCTGCGGAAGCACGACGCTGAAGTCTCCGCGGAGAAGCCGCGCCTGCACGCCGCTCCGGCGCTCGAGCCGCTCGAAGTACGTGCGGACGGTCGGATCGCGGTCGATCGCGATCAGCTTTCCGCGCCCCTGCAGATCGGCGGCGAGGAGTGCCGCGTGACCGCCGGCGCCGAAGGTCGCGTCGACGACGGTGTCCCCCGGCTGCACGGCGAGGCTCTCGCGCACCTCGTTCGCGAGCACGGGAACGTGATCAGTCGCGCTGGGCTGCAAGACGTTCGGCAACATCTCGCGTCCTCCCTTCCGACTCGGCGAGCTCGCGTCGCCAGGCGGCGCGGTCCCAGATCTCGAGGTGGTCGTTGACGCCCGCCACGACGACGTCGCGGTCGAGGCCTGCGTACTCCTTCAACGCTGAAGGGATGACGATCCGTCCCTGCTTGTCCAGGTCGCCCTCGACGGCGTTCGCGTAGACGACGCGCTGGAGGCTCCGGGCCTCGCCGCTGAGCGAGTCGAGGTCGGCGATGCGGCTCAGGCTCCGTGTCCACTCGTCCCGCGGATAGGCGACGAGGCACGGATCCAGGCCGCGCGTCACAACGACGCCGCCCTCGAACGCGCGGCGGAACTTGGCCGGCAGCGTGAGCCGGCTCTTGTCGTCGATCGTGTGGTCGTGGGTACCGAGCAGCATTTCGGAGCCGGGTCCTTCCCTTCCACTTTGCCCCACTCTAGACCACTTAACCCCACTTGTCCACCCTTCGCCCCCACTTGCCGACCGGCCCTGGCCTGAGTACGCTGCGACCGCGGCGCCCAGGTCTGCGGCTCAACGAAAGAGGAGCCCATGTCCACCCAGACCCGGAACCGCGTCATCGAGGGACCGCTCAGCGTCGTCCTCCGTCCCGACTCGGAGGCCGCAGACTCGTACCGGAGCGCGGTGCTCGCCCCGGGATTCGGCCCGGAGGCCGGGCTCGACCTGCGCTTCTTCGGCGGGAAGACGCTCCCCCATCTCCGCTACTCGATCGTCTATCTCGGTAGCTGGCAGGCGGAGGAACGCACCGAGCTCGACCACGCGCTCGCCGCTGCGATGCGCGACCGCGAGCTCAACAACGTCCTGACGCAGTACTTCCCGAAGGCGGACGTGACGACGACGTTCGCCGGCTCGAAGGTGCACGAGGGCCCCTTGCCCGCCACCGTCACCCGCGACGCGGTCGAAGCGCTGGTTCCCGCTCTCGATCTCGGGCCAACGGTCGCCTGCCTCCTCCTGCCGAAGGGCGCCGTCCTCATCGACACGGGGGACGTCGACTCGAAGCACGGCCTCGGTGGGTACCACGGCTCGGTCAAGGTCAACGGCAGCGAGCGGTACTACGCGGTCGCCGTCTACTCCGACGGGGACAATGGCATCGTCGCGTTCGACGAGCCGTGGAAGAACGTCTGTGCGACGCTGTACCACGAGCTACAGGAGACGCGGACCGATCCCGACGTCGAGGATGCGATCCGCCTCGGGTCTGCGCCCGGCGCCGACCGGCTGCTCGGCTGGTACTCGCCGCGCGGTGGCGAGATCGGCGACATCCCGATGGCGGAAGCGGGCGGGGATCTCGGTCGCGTGATGAAGGAAGTGCCGCTCGCCGACGGGAGCGGCACCGTACCGATCCAGCTGATGTGGTCGAACGCGGCCGGCGGCCCGGAGGGGCCTATCCCGACGCCACGTCAGCCGCAGTGAGCTGACGGCCGTACGCGCCGCGGCCGGTGAGCACGGTCGCGCCGCAGCGCGCTGCAAGCGCGACCGCTTCGTCCACCGGCATCCCGGCGCCGAGGGCGAACGTGAAGCCGGCGGCGAAGCAGTCGCCGCAGCCGTACGCGTCCTCGATCGGGCCGGGAATCGTCGCTGCGCGGAAGGGGCCGCCGGGGCGGATCCAGCCGCCGAGCGCGCCCGACGTGCTGACCACGAGACGAGGCGGCGGGTCGAGATCGATCGCGTCGAAGCGCTCGCCGGCGTCCCCGCTGCTGCCGATGATCGCGTCGAGCTCCTCGGCCGCAAGGTGCAGCGTCGGGAGCTCGCGCGACGTGGCGGCGAAGATCTTGGCCCGGCGCGCTGCACGGACTGCGGCGACATCGCCGCCGGTGAAATAGACGGCGTCGCAGCGCACGAGCTCCTCCCACGGGAGCGAAGGGTCCTCGCCCGAGGGACGCAGCTTCGGCCCGAGCGTCGTGATCGTGCGCTCCCCGTCGGAGTCGATGTACGTGAAGGCGCGCCGCTGCGGCTGTCCTGCCTCGCCGGCGTGCACGGTCACGCCCAATTCGGTCAGGCGCTCGCGGGAACGAAGGGCGATCTCGTCGTCGCCGAGGGAGGTGTAGAAGTCGACGGAGCCGTTGAGATTGGCCAGCTGCACGGCCGCCACCGCGCCGCCGCCGGCCGGCTCCTCCCAGGTCTCGACCGCCGAGACGATCTCCCCCGGCTCCGGCACCCGCTCGACGCGGGCGAACTGGACCCACTCGACGTGCCCCACGACTGCGACTCTCATGTCTCACATCTTCGCGCGGCAGTACGTTGTATGTGTCGATGGCCGTCGCAGTCCCGCCGTTCGAGACCTTCTACGAGAGCCACAAGACCGAGGTCTTCCGGTTCCTCGTCAGCCGGATCGGCCGCGACCGCGCCGAGGACGCGTTCCAGGAGACGTTCCTCCGTGCACTGCGGGCGTACGAGCGGCTCGAGCACGGCGAGCACTTGCGTGCGTGGGCGCTCACGATCGCGAACCGGATCGTGCTCGACGGCCACCGCAGACAGCGGCCGCAGGGCGACATGCCGGACCTCGTGACCGAGGACGGACGGCCCGCCTACGAGGAGCTCGCACCGCTGACCGACGACCTGCCTCCGAAGGAGCGGGCCGCAGTCGTGTTGCGATACGGCTATGACCTCGGCTACGACGAGATCGGCGCGGCGCTCGGCTCGACCGAAGCGGCGGCGCGCCAGGCGGCATCCGCCGGCGTGCGGCGCCTGCGAAAGGAGCAGCAGTGATCGACACCCCCACCTTCGAGCTCGACGAGCGCTTCCGCGCGGCCGCCGCCGCCGAGGGCCTGCTCGACGTCGCCTACGACGTGTTCGACGACACGGCGATGGGGCCGCTGCTCGTCGGCGTGACCGACCGCGGCCTGTGCCGCATCTCGTTTGACCCGAATCCGGAGCGCGAGCTGGAGCAGCTCGCCCGTGTCTACGGCCCGCGCGTCCTTCGCTCGTCGCGCCCGGTCGACCGGGTCCACCGCGAGCTGGACGAGTACCTGGAGGGGCGCCGCCGGAGCTTCGACGTCGACCTCGACCTCCGCGGCCAGCCGGACTTCTACGTCCGCGTGCTGGCCGAGCTCGCTCGTGTCGGCTACGGCGAAACGACGACGTACGGGACGCTCGCAGCGCGTACCGGCAACCCGCGTGCTGCGCGGGCGGTCGGCACGGTGATGAACCGGAACCCGGTGCCGATCGTGCTGCCGTGCCATCGCGTCGTCGGCGCGAACGGCAGCCTGACCGGCTACGGCGGAGGGCTCCACCGCAAGGAGCTGCTCCTGCGCCTCGAGGGCGCGATCCTCTAGCCGGGCTGCTTACTTGCCCCAGTGGAGGGCGATGACGCCGAGAACGCCCGCGATGATGAGCGCGAGCCCTGCCAGCCAGGTACCGCCGCGGCGGCCCAACGGCATCATCGAGCCGAAGGCCATCAAAGCGCCCGCGATCGCGACCAGCGCCGCCGACACTTCCTTGAGCCGGAGCGCGTTGTGCACGGTGATGAACAGGAGTGGATGCATGCCCACATGGTCGACCCCTCGTCGGACGGATACGGGGGATCCCGGATGCCGCGGCCGACCGCGGGGGCGATAACGAGGGCATGTGGCTCGTCGTGCTCATCGTGTTCGTAACGATGTTCCTCATCCAGGCGGCGCAGTTCGCCTGGATCGAGTACCTGCTGCGTCGCATCGACGTGCTAGAGCAGGGCGGGACGGAGCTTGTAGCCCACGCCCCACACGTTGACGACCCAGCCGGGAAGACCAGCCGCCGCCAGCTTGCAGCGCACGCGTGAGGCATGCGACTCGACCGTCCGCGTCGGCACGAACGTCCGGTAGCCCCACACGTCGCGGAGCAGCTGCTCGCGCGTGAACACCCGGTCCGGGTCCTGCGCCATCCGCAGCAAGAGCGCGTACTCCTTCGCCGCGAGAGTCAGGTCACGTCCGCCCACGACGACGCGCCGCGCCGAGCGGTCGATGACGAGTTCGCCCAGGTCGACGAGATCGGCCCGCGGCGAGCGGCGGCGGAGGACGGCGCGGATGCGCGCCACGAGCTCCTCGTACGCGAACGGCCGCGTGAGGTAGTCGTCGCAGTGCTCGAGGGCGCGCACACGCTCGGACGCGTCCGCGCGGCCGAGCACGATGACCGCGCAGTTGCCGACGCGGCAGCGATCGAGTCCCGCAGGGTCGCCGAGCACGAGCACGTCCGGCTCGGCCGCGCGCGGGAGCTCGTCCGCCCGCTCGAAGGCGAGGACGTCGAAGCCGTCACTCGCGAGCTGCTGCGCGAGAAAGCCGCGCACCGACGCTTCGGGCTCGGCGAGCATCAGCGCGGTCATGCGGCGAAGGTAGCCACGCCATCGGGCCGCCGCCAGATGTCCTTCTGAGCAAGAGTGTGACGCTTCATCTACATGTGCCCCGCCTGGCCGTGAACGCTGCGGACACCTGACCCATCAAGGACTGTCGCGAACCACGTTCGCGACAGTCGGACTAGCGGGCGGTCCTGCCGTAGGCACGAACGCCCGCGCAGAACGAGACAGTCGCTCACGCTCATAAGCGGAGCGGAACCTTTACAGGCTGAAAGTGCGCAGCACTTTCAGCCTCAGAGGCGTCCGGAGCGAACAACGCCCCATAACAACCAGACGCCGAGTACGGCGGAGAGCGCGAACCCGACGATCGAGATGACGTTCACGCCGAGCAGATGCGGCCCCGCCTTCGCGAAGATCCCGATGAGGCTCGAGCCGATGAGGCCGCCGGTGACGACGAGCGCGATCACGAGCCGGTTGAACACGCGCTGAAGGTCGGCCAGGAACTCGTCGAGCCCTTTGTGGACGAAGCCGACTTCGATCCGGCCGTCGCGTAGCTCCTCGAGGATCTCATGGATCTGCTGCGGCGCCTCGCGCAGGATGTGCGCGTACTGGAACGCGTCGCGCCTGGCCCGCCGCGCTATGCGATCCGGCGTGAACCGCTCGAGCATGAGCCCACGCGCGTACGGGCGGGCCACTTCGAACACGTTGAAGTCGGGGTACAGCTCGATGCCGACCGAGCCCAGCGTCGCGATCGTACGATCGAGCAGCAGGTAGCGCGTCGGGAGATGCAGGTTCATCGAGTAGATGAGCTGGAACGCCTCCCTGATCACCTGGATCGGATCGATCTCGGCGAGGCTCGCGCCGTAGTAGCGGTAGTAGATCTCGCGCAGCTCGGCGAGGAACTCCTCCTCCCGCTCGCGCGGGTAGCGCACACCGAGGTCGGCGAGCCGCTTCGGGAGCATGTCGACGTTCTCCGCCGCAGCGTCGATGAACAACCGCGTCAGCTTCGTCATGTCGTCGTCGCTCAGCTTGCCGGCGGAGCCGAAGTCGACGAGGCCGATCGTCCCGGCCTCTTCGAGCACGAGGATGTTCGCCGGATGCGGATCGGCGTGGAAGAACCCGTGCCGGAAGATCATCGTCATCCACGTCTCGGCGACGAGGTATGCGAGGTCGCGCCGCTCCTCGAGCGTGAGGCCGAGCGTGTCGACGTCGGCGAGCTGTGTGCCGTCAATCCACTCGAGGGTCAGCACGCGCGCCCGCGTGTACGTCCAGTAGACCTTCGGCACGTGCACATGCGGGTCGCCCGCGAAGTTGCGATGGAACGTCTGCGCGTTGCGGCCCTCGAGCCGGTAGTCGAGCTCCTGCCTGATCTGCCGCGCGAACTCGTCGACGAGCGCACGCGCGTCGATGAAGTCGAGCGCGCGCACGCGCTCCTTCACGAGCTTCGCCGCCTGGTACAGGAGGACGAGGTCGGCCTCGATCTGGCGCACCGCGTCCGGGCGCTGCACCTTGACCGCGACCTTGCGGCCGTTCGGAAGCGTCGCCTGGTGCACTTGGCCGATCGACGCCGCCGCGACGGGCATCGGGTCGAAGTCGAGGAAGAGGCGGTCGATCGAGTTCCCCAGCTCCTCCTCGATGACGCGTTCCGCCTGCTCGAACGGGAACGGGCGGACGTCGTCCTGCAGCGGCCGCAGCTCGACGATCAGGTCGGGCGGGACGATGTCGGGCCGCGTGGACAGAAGCTGTCCGAACTTCACGAACGTCGGCCCGAGCTCCTCCAACACCTCCCGCAGGTGCTGACCGCGCGCCGACGGTGTCATCGCGTCGACGTCCCCCATCCGCCGTCCCGGAATGAGGTCGGTGAGCCGGTGCGCCTCGAAGAAGTAGCCGAAGCCGTGGCGCACCATGACCTGCGCGATCTCGGACAGGCGGCTGAGCGTGCGCGGCGCCGGCTGGGCCATGCGACTCAGTGTGACACGACTTGGCGTTCGCGCTGCGCACGCCGCGTCCACGGTCCCGGCGGGACGAGGAGCTGCTCGACGTGCAGGTACGCGAGCCCAACGCGCGGCAGGTCGCTGAGGCGCTCGACCATGAGATAGCGCGGCCGCCACTCGGGGAAGAACTTGCGGTTGAAGGAGTACAGGCGCTCGAGCTGGAACACGCTGTCGGCGGCGAGCAGCGCGCGGCGGGCGAAGCGCCGCGGCACCGTGACGGCGCGGTCGGGAGAGATCAGCTCGGTGAACGCGCAGAAGTTGAGCGAGACCTCGGCGACGTCCGTCTCCTTCGCCCACGCGAGCGTTTCCGCGATGAGGAACTCCGTGAGCCCGTTCGGGCTGTCGGGGCGGCGGCGCATCGTGCTCAGCGACCAGCCGCCGGAGGCCGCGGTCGGTGCGAGGTGCAGGAACCCGCCGATCTCGCCGTTCTCGGTCTCGGCGACAGCGAACACCGTGCCCGGCACGTACAGCTCGTCCATCGACATCGTGAAGCCGCGCTCCGGCTGGTTCCCGCGCCACAGCTCGGAGACGGTGTCGAGTGCGACGCGCAGCGCCGGATCGGCGTCCTCCGCGGCAACGACGCGCAACCGGTAGCCCGCCTTCTGCAGCCGCGTGACCGACTGGCGCACCTTGCGGATCGGCCGTCCCTCGAGGGAGAAGTCCGCCGGCCGCAGCACCGCCTCCTCGCCGAGCAGGATCGGACGCAGCCCGATCGCGCGGTAGCGGTCGAGGTGCGCGTCGGAGGCGCCGAGGACGGCCATGCGCCAGCCGTGCGCGCGCACCACTCGCTGGAACTCCGCGAGCAGCGCGTCGAACTCGTCCTCTTCGCCGACCGGGTCGGCGCTGACGAGGGCTGCGCCGGCGACGACGCGATACGCGAGGAACGAACGGCGCGTCGGCGAGAAGAAGTAGCTCTTGTCCCGGCGAAGCACGAAGAACGAAAGGCTGTCGCTCCCGTACGCGTCCACAAGGGCGCGGGCCACTCGGCGCTCCCCCACCGTTTGCGCGACCTTGTGCGTGAACGGCCGCAGCCAGAAGTAGAGGGCCGCGGTGCCGAACAGAAAGCCGAGGGCGGTGAACGTCGCCGACAGGTCGTCCGGAATCTCCCCGCCGTGCAGCTCGTAGCCGAGCACAACGGCGGCCGCCGCCGCGCCGGCCGCGGCGAGCGCCACGAGCGGCCGGGTCGACGCCGGATCGCCGGGAACGTCGAACCGGCTGCGGTACCGGACGAGCGCGACGAGCAGGAGCAGCGAGACAGTCGCCTCCTCGAAATCGAGCCCCTTCGCCAGGTGGGCGACGGCCGACGCGATCACGACCGCGACCGCGAGCTGCCAGGCGCGCCGGCGGCGGGCCGCAAGCGAGCGGGACAGCCAGATGAGGACGATGCCGAATGCAAGCGCGCCCACCCGGGCCGCGGTCGGAAAGCCAGGCGGCAGGACGCCCCGCACGAGGCGCACCCGGTCGGCCATCTCGGGCGTCAGAGCCGAGGCGATGCCCAGGGCGCCGACGAATGCGGCGGCCCAAGCAAGCAACGACTCGGCCTTAGGGCTCCGCAGCCTCACCCAGGCAGGGTACAACGTCGTCATGCCGACCGGATCGCCGCTGCCGCGCTGGCTCGGCCCGCTCCTCGGGCTCAGCGCGCTCTTCCTCATCCCGTGGACGCTGTGGCTCACCTTCTCGCTCCCCTCACGGCACGTCACGGACCATTACGACCTGGCCTGGGTCGGGTTCGACATCGTCCTCGCGATCGCCTTCGGCGCCACGGCGTGGGCCACGGTTCGTCGAGAGCATTGGCTCGTGCCGCTCGCCGCGGTGACCGGCACGATGCTCGTCTGCGACGCGTGGTTCGACATCGTCACCTCGCAATCCGGCGGCGAGATCGTCGAGGCCGCCCTCGAGGCCGTCTTCGGGGAGCTTCCGCTGGCCGCGCTCTGCGCGTACATCGTCATCGACGTCGAGCGCTTCCAGTCGACGTTCGATCGTTTCCGGCGGCCTACGCCGGCGGCGCGTCGTGCGGCGCTTCGAGCAATGTCAGCCGATGCTCGAGCTGAGCAACGCGAAGCTCGAGCTCGTCCAGATCGTCCCGCGTAACGAGGTCCAGGTCCTCGACGAGGCTCCGCAGGAGCCCCATCGTCTGCTCGCCGGCGCGCGTACGGGAGCCGCGCATCCGTGCCGGCAGCTCGCCCAGCAGCTCCTCGAGGGCCTCGACGATACGAGGGCTACCGGGCACGGCCGTGCGGCCTCGTACGGCGCCGCTGACGACGCTTCTCGCGCCGCGCCTGCGCCGCCGGCTCCGACGGTGACGCGGTGATGACGTCCACGAGCTCCGGCGTCGACTCCTGCGCGAGCGCCTGCTCCGACTCCTCGAGTGCGGCGTCGCCCGCGTTCACCTTCAGCCGGCCGCGTCCGCGCTTGAGGCCGTCGACCGTCGGCGGCTCGATCTCGCCGGCCCGGGCCATCTGCTTGCGGCGCGCGTACTCGGGCTCGCGCTCCTTCCACATCGTGAGCAGCGGCGCGGCGATGAAGATCGACGAGTACGCGCCGGACCCGACGCCGATGAGGAGCGCGAACGCGAAGTCCTTCAGCGTCGATCCGCCGAGCACCTCGAGTGCGGCGATCGGAAGCAGCGTGATGAATGTCGTGGCCAGCGAGCGGCGAATCGTCTCCCACAGCGAGACGTTGGTGATCGTCGCGAACGGCTGCCGCCGCATGAGCGGAATGTTCTCGCGGATGCGGTCGAAGATGATGATCGTGTCGTAGATGGAGTAACCGAGCACGGTGAGCACCGCTGCAACCGTGTCGATCGTCACCTCCTTGAACACGAGCGAGTAGATCCCGACCGTGATCAGAATGTCGTGGATCATCGCGAGGATCACCGGCACCGCGAACTTCAGATCGAACCGCAGCGTGATGTAGATGATGATCAGCGCGAGCGAGACGAGGATCCCGTAGATCGCGTCGATCGCGATCTGATGGCCGAAGCTCGACGAGACGTCCTTCGATCCCGTGGCATAGGCGCCGGCCTGACGCTGGTAGTCGCTCGTCAGCGTCGAAAGCTGCGCGCTCCTCAGCGACTTCGTGCGCACCTGCCACCCTGTGTAGCCGCCGTTCACCGGCGATCCCGTCCCTTGCACCACCGCGTCGGGCTGGCCGTCGGCGGCCGCGATCTTCAACACGTCGGCCTGGGTCTGCGGCTGGTGCGTCTTGAAGGTGAGCTGCGTTCCGCCCTTGAAGTCGATGCCGAGATTGAGGCCGTGCACGCCGAGCGAGACGGCGCCCGCGAGGATGACGACGCCGGAGAGCGCGAGCCACCAGTATCGGCGGCGCATGAAGTCGATCTGCAGCCACTTCGCCGTCTGCTGCCCGTGTGCGCCCATGAAGCGCGGGTTGTCGAACCAACGGAAGCCGCTCAGCAGGCCGAGCATGGCGCGCGTGGCCGCGACAGCGGTGAGCAGCGAGATGAGCGTGCCGATGAGCAGCATCAGCGCGAAGCCCTTCACCGACGCGACCGCGATCAGGAACAGCACGAACGCGGTGATGGCCGTGACGACGTTCGCGTCGAGAATCGTGTGGAAGCCCTTGCCGTATCCGGCCGAGATCGCCGCCTTCACGGACTTCCCGGACCGCACTTCTTCCTTGATGCGTTCGAAGATGACGACGTTCGCGTCGGCGGCCACCCCGATCGTCAGGATCAGGCCGGCGAATCCCGGCAGGGTGAGCGTGACGCCGAGCAGCAGGATCGCCCCGTACATGAACGCGGAGTAGACGGCGAGGCCGATCACCGCGACGAGGCCGAGGAAGCGGTAGAGGAGGAGCAGGAAGAGCGCAACGACGATCAGGCCCGCGATCGCAGCGTCGCGCGCCTGGCGCAGCGAGTCCTTGCCGAGCGTGGCCGAGACATCGGAGCGCTCGACGGTGACGAACTTCACCGGCAGGGCGCCC
>DATCBD010000081.1:0-15016 GCA_036512155.1 Gaiellaceae bacterium
GTCCGGGTTGCCCGCGTTCGAGACGTGCTTGCCGTACTCGACGCAGTACCCGGGATCGTTGAAGCCCGATGTCGGCGTGAAGGCGCCGCTGTCCAGCGCAGCCGAGGCGGTGACCATCTTGAACGTCGATCCGGGGGCGTATAGACCGTACGTCGCACGGTTCAGCAGGGCGGAGGCATCCCCGCACGCCCCCTTCGTCTTCAGGACCTTGGCGTAGCCGCCGGGCTTGTCGATCAGGTTCGAGTCGTAGGTCGGCGACGACGCCATAACGTAGATCGCACCCGTGCGCGGGTTCATCGCGACGACCGCGCCGCACCGGTCTCCGAGCAGCTGCTGCGCGAGCGCCTGCGCCCCGGCGTTGATCGTCAGCACGACATTGTCCCCGTACACCGTGCCGCCGCCGATCTGGTTCAGCGTCCGCTGGATCGCATTGCTGAGGTTGCTCGTCGCCCCGGTGAGGTAGTCGTTGAGCGAGAGCTCGAGGCCTGTCTGCGACAGCGCCGACGTCGAATAGCCGATCGTCTGCGCGGCAAGCCCGTGCGACGGATAGCGGCGGAAGTAGAACGTCTGCCCGTTCCGCTTTACCTTCCGGTCGGCGGCGAGCACGGTGTTGCCGTTCGCGGCGAGGATGAGGCCGCGCGCGACCTCGAACTGCGACACGAGCTCGATCGCATTGTCCTGCTTCGCCGCCAGCGATCCTGCGGCCCAGGACTGCCAGTACGTCGTCGCAACGATAAGCGCCGTGAGCATGAGCACGGCGACGAGCGCAAGGCGGTTGAGCTGGTTGTTCACGCGTTCGCCCGGTCGGAGACGAGCATCAACCCTGCGACGACGATGAAGTTCGAGATCACGCTCGAGCCTCCGTACGAGACGAACGGCAGCGTGATGCCCGTCAGCGGGATGACGCGGAGGATCCCGCCGACGATGACGAACGTCTGCAAGGCGAAGCCGAAGGTGAGCCCGGCGGCGAGCAGCTTCGAGAAGCCGTCGTTCGCCGCCAGCGAGACACGGAAGCCACGCAGCACGAAGACCATGTAGATGAGGAGGAGTGCGGCCGCGCCGACGAGCCCGAGCTCCTGTGCCACCGCGGAGTAGATGAAGTCCGTGCTCAGGAACGGGATCAGCGGCGCTCCCTGTGCGTTACTGAAGACGCCCGAGCCGAGCCCCGTCCCGCCGTACCCACCGTGTGCGATCGAGTACAGCGACTGCACCATCTGGTAGCTCGCGCAGTCCTGGCGGAGCGTGTAGTGCCCGTTGAGGGCGCAGTACACCTTCTGCGTCGTCCACGGGTGCAGCCAGTTGGTCACGCGCTCGCGAACGTGCGGCGTTCCCTCATACACCGCTGCCGAGCCGACGAGGAAGAGCCCGATGAATGCCGCGACGAACTTCAGCCGGGCGGTCGCGGCGTACAGGATCGCGAGGAAGATGCCGTAGTAGAGAAGGGCGCTACCCAGGTCGCCGGTGGCGAACAGGACGAGCATCGCACTGCCCCAGATGACGAGCAGCGGCCCCCAGTCCTTGACGCGCCCCTGCGCGAGCACCTCGCGCTTCTCGCGCAGATACGCGGCGAGGAAGACGATGAGCGCCAGCTTCCCGAGCTCACCCGGCTGGAACTGCAGGCCGCCGGCATGGATCCAGAGGCGAGAGCCATTCACCGTTTGCCCGATGCCCGGCAGCAGCGGCATGAACAGCAGCCCGATCGCGCTCAAACCGAAGAGGTACTTGTAGTTCTCGAGCAGCCGGTAGTCGCGGCGCAGCACGACGATCACCAGCGCGAAGACGACGACGCCGATGACGACCCAGAGGCCCTGCTTGAACGCGTTCGACGGCCCAAGCCGGTAGATCTCCGTCAGCCCGATCGCCGTCAGGAGGCCGGCGAGCGGAAGCAGGTACGGGTCCGCATTCGGCACCGTGAACCGCGCAACGACGTGCGCGGCGAGATAGAGGACGAAGAAGAGGAGCGCGTACGTGAGCGACGCGGTCGAGATGTGCGACTTGCGCGAGATGTAGACGCTCGCGAAGCCGATGGCGGTGAGCACACCGACGACGACGAGATAGAAGAGCTCGCGGTTCCGGGCGCTCAGCGTCAGCGCATCAACCCCCAGATCAGGAGCGAGACGACGATCGCGAGCAGCACGAGCGTGGCGAGGACGACGCGCACACGCACAGCCGACGACTCGGCAAGTGACACGTTGCTACTTGCACGCACGGTGACGTCTTCCTTCGTTTCGTCGTCGACGGGAAGAGAGACCGCCTGCATCGTCGCGGTGTCACCGAGATCGGCGCCGCCGTCGCGCTCGCCGATCGAGAACGCGACGACGGTGATGTTGTCCTCTCCGCCACCGCGGTTCGCAGCGGTGACGAGCTGCTTCGTCAGGCTCTCGAGATTGCCGCGATACCGCTCGACGGTGGCGAGGATGTGCTCGTCGTCGACCATGTCGGTGAGACCGTCGGAACAGATGAGAAAGACGTCGCCATCCTGCGTGTCGACGATGAACGAGTCGACGTCGACGTCCGGATCGGTGCCGACCGCCCGTGTGATCACCGATCGCTGCGGGTGCGTCTCCGCCTCCTCCGGCGAGAGCTTCCCCGTCTTCAGGAGCTCGTTCACGAGCGAATGGTCCTCGGTGATCTGCTCGATCTCCCGGCCACGCACGAGGTAGGCGCGGGAGTCGCCGACGTGGCCGATCACCACGCCGTCGCTCTCGACGAGCGCGACGGTCATGGTCGTCCCCATTCCCGAGGTGGCGGGATCGACGCTCGACCGCTCGTGCACGCGCCGGTTCGCCTCCTGGATAAGCGACGCGACGCGTTCCGGCCCGGTGAGGCGACCAGGGTCGGTGTCCTCGAGCGCCGCCGCCGCGAGCTTCGAGGCCACCTCGCCGGCCTGCGCGCCGCCCATGCCGTCGGCGACGGCGAAGAGCGGCGGCGCGAGGACGAACGCGTCCTCGTTGCGGCGGCGCTTCCGGCCGGTGTCCGTCTTGGCTGCGTACGCGCCGACAACGGTCACGGATCGAACCTCAGGTTGGTCTCGCCGACGCGGATCACGTCGCCCGGGTCCAGCCGCCGTGCGCCCTCGATCCGGACGCCGTTCACGTACGTGCCGTTCGTCGAGCCGAGGTCTTGCACCCAGACGCCGTCGCGGCGCGGTTCGAAGCGAACGTGCCGCGCGGATGCGAACTCGTCGCCGTCGATGGCGACATCGTTCTTGGCGCCGCGCCCGATCGTGAGCGGCGCGGAGTCGACGGAGTATTCGTCGCCCTTCTCGAGCACAGGGCTCTCCTGCACGACGAGCCGCCCGCCCGGTGCAGGCGGGGCCGGCCCGGCGGAGATGGGCGGCATGATGAAGCTCTCCTGCGCCGGCGCGACGCGCATGTCGCGCGAGACGGTGCGAATGATGCGCCAGATGAGCGCGTAGAGCAGGACGAGGAACGCGATCTTGAGTGCGAGCAGGACTTCTTCGAGCCGCGTGCTCGCCAGCGTCATTCGCGCTCCGTCGAGAATGTCACTTCAGTCGACCCGACAGTGAACGTATCGCCCGGATCGAGCTTTGCGCGCTGCACGCGCCGCCCGTTCACCTCGATGCCGTTCGTCGAGTCCAGGTCGACGATCCAGAAGCTCGTCCCCTCCTGCCGCAGCTCCGCGTGCCGGCGGGACACATTTGCGTCCTCGATCTGGATGTCGCACTCGCGCGAGCGCCCGAGCACGACGCGGCGCTTGTCGACGCGGAGGCGTTGCCCGTCCCACGACAGCACGCCGACCTCCCGCTCCAGTCCGGGCTCCTCCGGCGGGGCGGCCTCCGCTGCGTCCGGGACCGGGTGCTTGTAAATCATCGTCGCGCCCGACTCGACCTGCTCTTCCGGCTCGTCGCTGCGCGTGCCGTGCCGCGGCTGCACCATCCGCGTGGCGATGCCGAACTCGCCCAGCGCAAGGTCCTCGTCTGTCTCGAGCCCGACGCGCGGCGGCGTCAGCAACGCGTAGCTCTCGCGCCGCGCGTGCTCGCCGAGGTACTCCTCGAGCTCCGACTGCAACGAGTTCTCGTAGCCCTCGAACTGTTCGCGATCGCCGGACGACAGATAGACCGTGTACTCGTTCGGGACATAGACGCGCGACACCGAGACGACGCGATGCTCGTCCATCTCCTTCGCGAGCTTGCGCGCGAGCTCGACGGGCTGGACGTTCGTTCGGAAGGCGCGGCCGAAGACACCCTCGAAGAGGGCCTCGATCTTCTGCTCGATCGAGCGCAGCACCATTGCGCGGGTGAGGGTACCCCTAGGCCCCGGGGATTACGCGCGCCTGGCCCGGAACGCCACTGCGGCAGCGGTCAGCCAGGCGGCAGCGGCGAGGGCGGCGGCCGGTGCCGACGGCACCGCGACGACGGTGGCGGTGAGCATGGCGCCGCCGAGAGCGGCAGCGCCCCAGCGGCCGCGAGCGTGCGCGAAGGGGAGCGCGAGGGCGACCACGGCGAAGACGACGGCCTCGACGAGCAGCCCCGGATGGGCGGCCGCGGCGCGGGCGAGCGACCCTGCGACGTCGAACGGATCGCGCGCACCCCCGATCCCGAGGCCGAGCGGCGGTGCGGAGCCGACGAGCGGAAGCGCCGCGTGCCGCATGCCGGCGACGAGCGCGGCGACAAGCACGGCGAGCCCCGCCTGGCAGGCGCGACGCGGCCCGGCGCGGAGCGTCGCCGCTGCGAGCGGCACGAGACCCAACGCGCTCAGCGGGACGAGGAGCGGGCCGAGCGCGAATAGGAGACCGCCACGCGGCTCGCGCCAGCACAGGACGAGCCACGCGAGTGCGAGCGCGCCGTACAGGAGCGCGAGGCCGAACGAGATGTTCCCCAGCGGAAGCACCGGTACGGCCAGCGCGACGGCGAGCCCGGCACGGGGGCGAAACGCGGTGACGGCGGCGGCGAGGACGGCGAGGCCGACGGCCCAGCCGTGTGGGTAGAAGGGAAAGGCGACCGCGGTCCAGCCGGCGAACGCGGCTGCGAGGGCCGCGGCGCCGGCGCGACCCGCCTCCTCCGGCACCGAGAGGCCGAGCGCCCGCGCCCGCTTGCGGCGGCGGTGGGCGGAGGCTCCGCGAAGCGCGTCGGCGAGCCCTGCCGCGGACGGCCGCCGCGACGGCGACGGCGACAGCGCCCGGTCGACGAGCTGGATGAGCGGCTTCGGCAGATCAGGGCGAAGCGTCGCCAGCGACGGCGCTCCCGACTCGATCGCGCGAGCCGTGTCGAGCATCGACGTCTGCCAGAACGGGTGCCGGCCGGCGAGCGACTCCCACAACATCACGCCCACCGCCCAGACGTCGGCCGCCTCGGTGGCGTCGTCGCCTGCGAGGCGTTCCGGCGAGATGTACGCGAGCGTGCCGGGCACGTCTCCCTGCGCCGTCAGCGTCTCGGCCTCAGCCATCCGCGCCAGGCCGAAGTCGAGCAGCCGAGCCGACACGCGATCGCCTTCGGCGAGGAGGACATTCGACGGCTTCACGTCGCGATGGAGGATTCCCGCGCGATGCGCGTGCGCAAGTCCCTCCGACACCTGGGCGCACGCCTCGACGGCGTCGGCGTCGTCGAGCTCGCCCGCCCGGAGCGCCTCGCGGAAGGTGCAGCCGGGGATGTACTCGTAGGCGATGTAGACGTGGCGCGCGTCGCGAGCGAAGGCGTAGGCGCGGAGGCAACTCGGATGGCGCAGCCTCGCCGCCGCGGAGGCCTCGCGCTCGGCCCGCGCCGCCGCCTTGCCCTCGCGGGCGACGATCTTCAGGGCGACGTCGAGGCCGGTCCGCTCGTCGCGGGCGAGCCAGACGGAGCCCGACCCGCCGCTCCCGAGCGGCCGAATCGGCCGGTAGCGACCGAGGACGGGCTCGCTTTGCTGGAGAGCGAGCGCACCGTTGGACATCGGTTCAGTCAGGTTGGCGGCAACGGGCGGATTTCCTCTCCAACAGAGGGCCGCGTTACAGTCTGGCCCGACCGCATGACGACATTCGACGACGAGAACATCGAGTTCGACTTCTTCGACGAGCCAGAGACGGAGGAGGCCCCCCGGCCGCGCCGCCGTCCACGGCGCGAACGCTCCGGCCCGCCGCGTCCCCCCGCGCCGCCCACGGGCCTCGTGCCGCTCACGCGACTCGTCGGCCTGATCGCGATCGCGATAGCGATCGTCGTCGCGTTCGTCTTCTGGGTCGGCGCCTGCCAGGGGAAGAGCACGCACGACCAGTACGCCTCGTACGCGACGAGGGTGCGGACCGTGGCCGCGAGCTCGAACGCGCTCGGGCGAGAGTTCGCCGCCAAGCTCGGCTCGTCCGTGCTGAAGCAGGCCGACCTCGAGTCGAGCCTGCAGCAGTACGCGCAGCAGGAGCAGCAGGAGTACGACCAGGCGCAGCAGATCCATCCGCCCGGCCCGCTGCGGCAGATCCACGAGCACCTCGTGGACGCGATCGAGCTGCGCGCGAAGGGACTGGCTGCGCTCGGTGACGTCGTCGCCGGGTGGAACTCGAAAAGCTCGACGTCGACGAACACGGCGATCGACGGGCTCGCGGCGCAGGCAGAGCTGCTGACCGCGAGCGACGTCGTATGGGAGCAGCTGTACCGGCTGCCCGCCACGCAGCAACTGAAGACCGAGGGGATCACCGGCGTCGTCATCCCGAAGTCGGCGTTCGTCCCGAACACGGAGCTCGTGAGCGCGCGGTCGTTCGGCGTGCTGCTCGACCATCTGAAGGGCGCCTCAACCGGCGGGACGCCGAGCGGCCTGCACGGGTCACAGCTCGTCTCCGTCGTCGCCAACCCCGGCGCGACCGCGCTGTCGACCTCGACCGCCGCAACGGTGAAGGTCTCGGCCGGCCTCGCGTTCGCGGCCACCGTCGAGGACTCCGGCAACTTCCAGGAGAATGGGGTCGTCGTGCACCTGACGATCAGCGCGGGCAGCGCGACGATCAAGCGAACGCAGACGATTCAGACGATCGCGTCGAAGACGCAGCAGACGGTGTCGTTCGGAAACTTCAACCTCCCGACCGCCGCGTTCGGGAACAGGGCGACCGTGAAGGTCGATGTCGCGCCGGTGCCGGGAGAGACGAACGTCTCGAACAACACCGCCACCTACACGGTCTTCTTCACGCTCGGCTGATGCACGTCAGCACCTCCGTCGCAGCGTGGATCGCGATCGGTGCCGCCGCGGCCGCGGCCGTCGCCGTCCTGCTCGGCATCGTGTACTTCGCCTCGCTGCGGCGCGTCCGCCGCGCGCAGCACGTGCTGCTCGGCGGCGGGAAGGCCGACCTCGTCGACTTCGCCGTCTCGCTTCAGAGCCGCATCGACGATCTGCACCGCGCGATCGACGAGATCGCGGCCGGCCTGGCCCGCGTCGACCGGCGCGTGGACGACAGCGTCTCGCGGACGGCGATCGTCCGCTACGACGCGTACGAGGGCAGCGGCGGGCACCAGTCCTCGTCGTTCGCCCTCCTCGACTCGGCGCGCAGCGGCATCGTCGTGACGGCCATCCAGGGCCGCGACTACGCACGGATCTACGTCAAGGAAGTCGAGCACGGGCGCTCCTCCGTGGCTCTCTCTCCCGAGGAGCTGGAGGCGGTCGAGCGAGCCATGGCCTCGTAGTCGCGGCTCGCTGGTACCTTTGTGCCCAGGAAAATGGGGCATGTCCTCGTCCTGAACGCGAGCTACGAGCCGTTGAACGTCTGCACGGTTCGGCGGGCGCACGTGCTCGTCTACAAGGGGAAGGCCGAGGTGATCGAGCATCTCGACCAGCCGCTCCGGTCGGCGACGGGCAGCTTCATCCGCCCGCACGTGATCCGGCTCGTCACCTACGTCCGCGTCCCGCGGGCGATCCAGCGGAAGATCTCGCGCCGGGCGCTGTTCGCCCGCGACGGCTGGCGCTGCGTCTACTGCGGCACTCCAGGGGGCCGGCTGACCCTCGACCACGTCGTCCCCCGCTCGAAGGGCGGGGAGTCCGTGTGGGAGAACGTCGTCACCGCCTGCGCGCCGTGCAACTTACGGAAGGGCGACCGCACGCTGGAACAGGCCGGGATGGAGCTCCGAACGCCTCCGCGCCCGCCGCAGCCGGTGCTCTTCATCAAGCTGGCGGCGCCGCGCATCCCCCACGGCTGGACCCAGTACCTCGGCGAGCTCGGCACCGCGACCGCCGCCGCATAGCGATGTGACATCCGGGGTGCCCGGCACCGTATGCCGGGTATGAGACTTCTCGTCACCCTCGCAATCGCCGTCGCGCTCCTCGCCGGCGGCGCCGACGCGGCCACCACGGCGACTGCCACGAGCACCGACACCGTGACCGTCACCGGCACGGGAACCGTGACAGCGATGCCCGACCAGGCGGAGTTCGACTTCACCGTGCAGACGAAGGGCACGACCGCGGCCGGAGTGCTCGCGCACAACGGCGCCGACACGAAGGCCGTCATCGCCGCCGTCGAAGCCGCCGGGGTCGCGCAGGCCGACATCCAGACGGAACAGGTGTCGCTCGACCCGGTGCAGTCCAACGACGGGACGAGCATCGTCGGGTACACGGCCTCCGACACGATCGACGTCACGAAGCTCGCCATCGCGAAGGCCGGCGCCGTGGTCGACGCCGCCGTCGGCGCGGGTGCGACCGACGTCGCCGGGCCGTCTCTGACGCTCTCCTCCCAGGACGCGCTCTACGACCAGGCGCTGAAGAACGCGGTCGCGCAGGCGAAGACGAAGGCGCAAGCGCTCGCCGACGCGGCCGGCCTGAATCTGGGCGGCGTCGTGACGATGGTCGAGGGCGGCGGCACCACACCGCTTCCGTTCTCCGTCGGCGCGGCGAGCAGCCCCAACACGCCGATCCAGCCAGGGACGCAGGACGTGCAGGCGACCGTCACGGTCACCTTCGCGCTCAGCTAGCTCCGTTCGATCGGCAAGGGGCGCGTCGACCAGTCGCTCCAGGACCCGGGATAGAGCACGCCGTCGCGCCCGCGCAAGAAGGCGCGATGGAGCACGACGCACGCAGTGATGCCCGAGCCGCAATAGACGACGAGCTCGCCCTGCGGAAGCTCTAGCTGCGGCTCGTTCCACGGAGCGTTGCTCGCGCCGGGGATGCGGCCCGGCTTCGCGTCCACCGGGTTCGACTCGCCGCGCCAGCGCGCCGGCGTGCGGGCGTCGACGAGCGCGAGCTCGGGGTCGGCGAGCCTGCGCGCCAGCTCCTCGGCCGCGATCGTGTCGCCTGAACGTTCGCGCGGCACGAACTCGGCCGGCTCGATCGTCTCCTCGGCGGTCGCAAGCGGGCCGGCCCAGGCGTCGATGCCGCCGACCAGCACGGCGCAGTCGTCGTGCCCGAAGTGACGCAGGAGCCACCAGAGTCGCTCAGGCCCGCCCATGTTCCCGTACGCGACGACGAACACGCCCCGCCCGATCCCGGCCCGCGACGCCGACCCGGCGAACCGCTCGGCGGAGGGAAGCGGATGTCGTCCCTGGCCGGCCACGAAGAGATCGGCCAGGTCCTCGTCGACGTCGAGGAAGGACGCGCCCGGGACGTGGCCGGCGGCATAGAGCTCGCGCCCGCGCTCGGGGCTGCCCAGCTCCCAGCGACAGTCGACGAACTGGTAGCGCATCCCGGGATTGTTTCTGCTCGGGCGAGCGGGTACAACGCGCATACATGCGCAAGCGGCTTCTCGTCCTGACGGGGATCGTGCTCGCGGTTGCAGCGGTGGCACTCACGGCCGGAGGCGCGTACGCCTACTTCTGGGAGAACGGCCGCGCGGACGTGCTCGCTGCAGGCGTCACGGTCGCCGGCGTCGATGTCGGCGGCCTGCACGCGGATGCGGCGCGCGCGCTGCTCCAGCAGCGCATCGTCGAGCCGCTCGCCCGGCCCCTGCGCCTCACCGCCGGAAACCACTCGTTCGTCGTCGACCCCGCCCGCGCGGGCCTGCGCGTCGATGTCGGCGGGATGGTCTCGCTCGCCCTCGGTGCGAGCCAAGGCGGCAGCCTCGCGCACCGCTTCCTCCGCGACCTCGAGGGCCGGCGAACCGACACGTCGATCCCTCTGCGGGCGACGCTGTCGCGCGCGGTGCTCGCACGCACGGTCGCAAACGTCGCGCTCGTCGTCGACCGTCCCGCGCGTCCCGCCCGCGTCGTCGCCTCGGCGGCGAGCCTGCACGTCGTCCCGGAGAGGACCGGGGTCGCGGTCGACCAGCCCGCGCTCCGCGCGGAGCTCGCGGCCGCGCTGCTCCAGGCGACCTGGCCCCGGACGCTGGCCGTTCCCACCCGCACGGTCGAGCCACGCTGGACGGCGGCGACGCTTCCGCAGCGGTACCCGGCCTTCATCCTCGTCGACCGCGAGACGTTCACCCTGCGGCTGTTCCGCGGCCTGCACCTCGCGAAGACGTATCCGATCGCGGTTGGGCAGGCGGGCCTCGAGACCCCCGCCGGCCTGTATCGCATCAACGACAAGCAGGTGAACCCGTCGTGGCACGTGCCGAACAGCGCGTGGGCCGGATCGCTTGCCGGCCATGTCATTCCGCCAGGCCCGGCCGACCCGATCAAGGCGCGCTGGATGGGCTTCTGGGACGGCGCCGGTATTCACGGCACCGACGAGACCTGGTCGATCGGTCACGCGGCCTCGCACGGATGCGTCCGCATGCGCATCGCGGACGTCGAAGCGCTCTATCCGCTCGTCCCGCTCGGGACTCCGGTATACGTGGGTTGATGGGATACACGCTCCGCAACGTCAAGGAAGTCGACGACTCGGCGCCTGCATTCGGGATGTCGCCCGACGTCGAGGCGCGGTTCGCGCGCAAAGCGCTCGAGTCGCAGCAGGTCGCGCTCAGCTACCAGCGACTGCAGCCGAACGTGCGCATGCCGTTCGGGCACACGCATGCCACACAGGAGGAGATCTACGTCGTGGTCGCCGGAAGCGGGCGGGCGAAGCTCGACGATGACGTGGTCGAGCTGCAGCGGTGGGATGCGCTCCGTGTCGACCCAGCGACGATGCGCGCGATCGAGGCCGGCGAGGACGGAATCGAGTTCCTCGCCCTCGGCGGCCCGATCGGCGACGGCAACGACGCCGAGATGGTCAGCGACTGGTGGTCCTAGGCGTCGCTTGCGATGCCTAGAAAAGGCGGCGCCGATTCAGTCGGCGCTGCCGCCCTGCTTCGCCGCTCCAACAAGACAACGTCGCGCCATTCGCCGTCGCGCTCCCCGAGGCCCTCGTGCCGGCCGACGACCCGGAAGCCGAGCGACGCGTGCAGCGCGAGGCTCGCCTCGTTCTCCGGGAAGACGCCCGCGAGCAAGGTCCAGTAGCCCTCCGCCTCCGCGCGCGCGATCAGCTCGTCCAGCAGCGCGCGGCCGACGCCCCTGCCGCGCGCCGACGCCGACACGTACACGCTCTCCTCGCCGACACCGCGGTAGCAGCGTCGGTCGGAGTACGGCGAGAGCGCGGCCCAGCCCAAGACGCGATCGTCGTCGACGGCCACGAGCCGGAGCGATGGGTGCGCGGCGTCCCATCGCTCCCACGTCGGCGGCTCGACCTCGAAGGTCGCGCTCCCGGTGGCGATGCCCTCGGCGTAGATGGACGCAACCGCCGGCCAGTCCGACTCGTCGAGCGCCCGGATCTGCATGACCGCTACGCCGCCACAGCCTCCTCGGCCTCATCGGCAAACGTCGGCACCGTCTCGATCGTCTGGAGGATCCGGCCCGCGATGCGGTATGGGTCGCCGAGCGAGTTCGGCCGCCGGTCCTCGAGATAGCCGCGATAGCCGTCTCCCACGAAGCTGTGGGGGACGCGAATCGACGCTCCGCGGTCGGCCACGCCGTAGTTGAACTTGTCCATCGACTGCGTCTCGTGCAGGCCGGTGAGGCGCAGATGGTTGTCGGGACCGTAGACCGCGATGTGGTCGTCCTTGTAGGCGTCGAAGGCCGTCATCAAGGCCTCGAAGTACTCCTCGCCGCCGGCGTCGCGCATGTGCGTCGTGGAGAAGTTCGTGTGCAGTCCGGAGCCGTTCCAGTCGAGCTCGGCGCCGAGCGGCTTGCAGTGCCAGTTGACGTCGACGCGGTACTGCTCGCAGAGCCGCATGAGCAGGTACCGCGCAACCCAGAGCTCGTCGGCGGCTCGCTTCGAGCCCTTGCCGAAGATCTGGAACTCCCACTGGCCCTTCGCGACCTCGGCGTTGATCCCCTCGAGCTCGATTCCCGCCGCGAGGCAGAGGTCGATGTGCTCGTCGACGATCCGGCGCGCGACGTCGCCGACGTTCTTGTAGCCGACGCCGGTGTAGTACTCGCCCTGTGGCGCCGGGAAACCCTCCTTCGGGAACCCGAGCGGGGCGCCGTCACGGTAGAGGAAGTACTCCTGCTCGAAGCCGAACCACGCGCCGGGGTCGTCCGGGATCGTCCCGCGGCTGTTCGACGGGTGCAGCGTCCCATCCGGGAGCAGCACCTCGCACATGACGAGCAGCGCGTTCTCGCGTGCCGGGTCGGGGAAGACAGCGACCGGCTGCAGGAAGCAGTCGGAGCTCGACCCCTCCGCCTGCCGCGTCGAGCTGCCGTCGAAGTTCCAGAGCGGCAGCTCGTCGAGCGTCGGCGACTCTGCGAACGCGACGATCTTCGTCTTGCTGCGCAGGTTGGGCGTCGGCTCGTATCCGTCGAGCCAGATGTACTCGAGCTTGTACTTGGTCATCCTCGCCTCCGGTTGGTCCATAAAAAAAGCCCCACGACTCCAAGAGTCGTGAGGCGCCATTGCCTCGGCGGCCGCCTTCCTCGGCGAACACCAGCCGAAAATGTATCAGCGCGACCGGCCGGGCGTCCAGGCGGCGGCCGCGATGCCCAGCCCGATCAGCATCGAGCCTCCGAACCACCGTTCGAAGCGTGCGATCCGGCGCGACCCGCGCAGCCGGTCGGCCACCGCGCCGGCGGTGAGCGCGTACGCGCTGTCGCTGATGAAACCAAGGCACGCGAAGCTCGCGCCGAGAACGAGCACCTGCAGCCAGACGTGGCGGGCATTCGGGTCGACGAACTGGGGGATGAAGGCAAAAATGAAGACGATCGTCTTCGGATTGGTGAGGTTCACGACGATCCCCTGCGTGTAGGCGCGCCTGCGGGTGCGCGGGGGGCCGTCCTCCTCCACCCGGTCCTCGGCCTTCGTGAGCAGCCGGCGGACGCCGAGGAAGATGAGGTATGCGGCGCCGACGTACTTGACCGCGTCGAAGGCAGCGCGCGAGGCGAGGATGAGCGACGACAGCCCCGCGGTCGCAAGCCCGACGTGGACGAACGTCCCGGTGGTGATGCCGGCGACGGAGGCGATGCCACCGCTGCGGCCCATCTCGATGCTGCGCGTGACGACGTACAGGACGGCGGGGCCGGGGATGGCGAGCAGCGCCATCGCGGTGGCGAGGAAGACCGCATACGTCGAGAGGGACGGCACTCAGGGAACGTATAAGGCAGCGACATCGCGGGCGGTCGCGGCGATTCGGTCCCTCAGCTCCACAGGGGCGACCACCTCGAGATCGGGGCCGTACCGCAGCATCTCGCGGCGCGCCTCCTCCAGGCTCTCGAAAACGAGCGTCCGCTCGCCCTTCGGCCCGCGCGCGGTCACCTCCACGCGCGGCCGGCTGTCCTCGAACGCGCGCGACCACTCGTCCCAGTAGGCAGAGAGCTCGAACCCGGCCGGCCGCTCACACGGGTCGTCCAGCGGCCGCACCGACGCAACGCGCGACACGCGGTACACCCGCATGCCGGCGACCCGACGCGCGACGAGATACCACGCCCCGGCCTTGAGCACGAGCCCGAGCGGGTCGACCGTGCGCTGGACGACCCGGTTGCCCTCGCGGTACCGGATCTTCGCCCGGCAGCCGCTCCAGACGGCCGATGCGAGCGCCGGCAGATGCGGCACGCTGTCCTCGGCCCGAAACCAGCCGCGCGCGTCCAGGTGGAAGAGACGCTGCGCCCGCGTGGCCCGCTCCTGCAGCTCGGACGGAAGCGCGGCGAGCAGCTTCAGCCTGGCGGCGGCGAGCTCGCCGCCGAGACCGAGCTCGGCCGCCGGGCCGGGCATGCCGGCCGCGAAGAGCGCCTCTGCCTCGTCGCCGGTCAGACCGGTGAGGCGGGTGCGATAGCCGCCGGCGAGCCGATATCCGCCAGCCGGGCCGCGCAACGCCTCCACCGGCACACCGGCGGCTGCGAGCGACTCGACGTCGCGGTGAACCGTGCGCACGGACACTTCGAGGCGCTCGGCGATGTCGGCCGCCGTCAGCTGCCCGCGGGTCTGCAACAGGAGAAGCAGCGAGACAAGACGCGTTGCACGCATTTTGCGGACCCTACGATAGATACATGACAGAAGGTGTCCTCTTTGTCTGCGAGGCTCCCGGCATGAACATCTGGGACGAGAGCTGGGGCGAGCAGGGCGAGGACTGGTCGGGCGGCGGCGGGCTGGCGAAGCGCCTCGTGCCGAGTGGGCCGGTGCTCGGCGCGTCCCTGTACGAGCTCGAGCGCGGCAACTTCGTGATCTTCCACTTCCACCACGGCTCGGAAGAGCTCTTGATCGTCCTGCGCGGGCGGCCGACGCTGCGCACCTTCGAGGGAGAGCGGCAGCTGGACGAGGGCGAGGTCGTCCACTTCCCCACCGGACGGGACGGCGCGCACGAGATCCGCAACGACACCGACGAGACCGTGCGTTACGTGATGGCGGGGATCCGCGTCTCGCCGGAGATCGCCGAGTACCCGGATCTGAAGCAGGTCACCGGCCAGTCGAGGCACGGGATCTTCTTCATCCATGACGTCGAGGAGGACGCATGAGCGACGAGCGAGACTCGAACGTCGTCGAGCTGCTGCTGCGCGAGCCGGAGATCGTCGCGTGGCTCGACGACTACCGTCCGGAACCCGACGAGGTCGACGGCGAGGACGACCCGCCACAGGCGGCATAACGTCATAATCGCTGCATGCCGGTGCCGCTCCGGACGCCGCTCTGTGACGAGCTGGGAATCGATGTGCCGATTCTCTCCGCCGGAATGGGGTCGATCGCAGGCGCCGATCTCGTGGCAGCGGTCTCCGAGGCCGGCG
>DATCBD010000082.1:0-3862 GCA_036512155.1 Gaiellaceae bacterium
CCGCCGATCTGCCAGTGCGTCCGCGCGACGCGCGCCGCTTCCTCCGGGGACTCGACGCGAGCCGACACCGGCGGTCCGCCCACGGCGGCGTAGAAGAGGGGCATCGTGTCGGTGCGGAATCCGAGCACCGGCACGCCGAGCGTCTCGAGCAGCTCCGCCGTCGCAGGCACGTCGAGGAGCGACTTCACGCCCGCGGAGACGACGAGCGCCGGCGTCTTCGCGAGCTGGCCGAGGTCGGCGGATACGTCGGGCGGATCGGGAAAGCCGCGGTGCACGCCGCCGAGGCCGCCCGTCGCCATGAACGAGATCCCGGCCGCGCGCGCGACCGCGAGCGTGCCGCCAACCGTCGTCGCGCCGACCGCGCGCTGCTCCACCGCGACGGCGAGGTCGCGCGGCCCGATCTTGCGCGCCGAGGCGTCGAAGCGCGCGAGCTCGTCCTCCGTCAACCCGACGACGATCTCGCCGTCGAGCACGCCGATCGTCGCCGGCGTCGCGCCGCCGGCGCGCACCTGCCGTTCCGACTCCAGCCCGACCTCGACGCCTTCGCCGGGTGGAAAGCCGTGCGCGATGAGCGTCGTCTCGAGCGCCACGACGGCGGTCGCCTCGCGCACCTCGTCCGCAATGCGGATCACGCCGGTCGCTCCATCTCGACGAAGCGGCTGCGCTCGTCCGCCTTCACCTCGCGAAAGCCCGCACGGCGGTATGCGCGCAGCGCGCGCTCGTTCCAGCGCGCAACCCACAACCGGAAGCGCAGCGGCTCCCACTGCGCGCGCGCGTACTCGAGCCCGGCCTCGATGAACGGCTGCGCGAGCCCGCGGCCGGTGAGGTCGGGACGCATGCCGAGGCCGATGCGCACCTCATCGTTCTCACGCACGAAGTTGAAGAACCCGACGAGGGTGCCGTCGTCGCCGACGATCGCGCGCAGCCCATCGCGCCGCACGGCGTTCGAGAACAGCTCGACGCGCCGCGGGTCGGACGCGGTGTCGTACCACTCGTACGGGAACTCGTAGCGCCACTCCGCGATCTCGGCGGCGTGCTTCTCGTTCAAAGGCTCGACGTTCACGGCAGCGACCCTACTGTCGCGATGCAGCGAGCCGCAGCGTCGAGCCCGCGCCGGGCCGCCTCCTCGAGCGAGCCGCCGACGAGGAAGCCGGCCGCGAACGCGTCGCCCGCGCCGGTGGTGTCGACGATGCGCGTCTCGACCGGAGCGAGGTCGAGGCGAGCGTCCTCGGTGACGACCGTCGCGCCGCGGGGCCCGCGCTTGATCACACCCGTCGGCGCCGTGAGGTACGCGCCGCCGAGCATCTCCCACTCCGCCTCGGTGGCGAAGAGGACGTCCGGAGCGATGACGTCGAGCAGCTCGCGGAAGCGCACGGGACCGAACGTGCGGATCTCTGTCCACGCGGCCACGTCGACCGACACGCGTGCGCCGCGGTCGCGTGCGATCGTCGCTGCGAGCAGCGCGGTGTCGGACACCGGCTCGCGCAGGAGCGCGTAGCCGGAGAGATGAAGGACGTCGCAGTCGAGCCACGCCGCGTCCAGCTCGGCGGGCTCGAACATCGGGGCGACGCCGCGATCGGATGCGAGCGAGCGCTCGCCGTCGCCGCCGACGATGGAGACGACGACCCCGGTCGCGCCCGCGACGATCGGCCCGACGACCTCGACACCGCGGTTCGCGAGCTCGCGCGCGACGAGCTCGCCCGTCGCGTCGGTGCCGCGCTTCGCGATGCAGCGTGCGTCCGCTCCGAGCTCCCTCGCCCAGGCTGCGACGTTGGCCGCCTGGCCGCCCGCGCCCGCCCGCGTGGCGGCACGGACGTCGCCGCCGGGAGCGAGCGGCTCCTCGAGCCGCACGATCACGTCGAGCATCACATCACCGAGCGTTGCGATCCGCACTCCTACAATCGTCCCATGGAAGGGGAAGACCGCGCCCGGCGATTGCGTTCGTTCCTCATCGGGAGCGTCGTCGGTGCGTCCGCTGCAGTCGCTGCGGCGCAGAGACGGCGCGACCTCGCGCGCCGCCGCCGCGAGCGGCAACTCCATCCCGCCGGCCTCGCGGCGTTCGAGGAAGCGCCCTGCTTCCAGGAGCTCCTCGAGCAGGAGCGGGCGCACGACGGCTGAAAGTAGCCTTAGCTCTCCGTGCCGATCTACGAATACCGCTGCCCGAACGGCCATCTGTTCGAGCGCTTCCAGTCCATGACCGCGCCCGCGCCGGAGAAATGCGACGTGTGCGGCGCCGCGCCACTCGAGCTCGTCCTCTACCCGGTCGCGATCCACTACAAGGGCTCGGGCTTCTACTCGACCGATTACGGCAAGGGGAAGACTGCGAAGAAGGACGGCGAAGGCGGGTCGTCCTCGGACGCGCCGAAGACCGATTCGAAGCCGGTGGAGAAGAAGCCGGCCGCCTCGAGCGGCGACTCGTAGCGTTCTCTACTTGAAGGGCTGGTTGCCGACGACGCAGCCGGGCCCGTACAGGCCTGTGCCGGGAGCCGGCGGCTGCGGCGCCGAGTTCCCGAGCACCTCCTGCACCACCTGGATGTTCTCCTCCGTGCCGGTGATGAAGCCGTTGCCGGTCGCCGACCCGCCGAGTCTGCAGTGGACGACCTCGCCGGCCCGGAACTTCACCCACCCGAGCTGCATGAAGTCCCAGGTGGAGAGGTCGGTCGAGATCGGCGCCAGGAGCGACGAGCCGTCGAACGGGAGCGAGAAGAAGCGCGTCGGGCTCGCGAGCTTCGCGAGCGTCGCCTGCATCACAGCCTGCTGGTTCTGGCTGCGCTTGAAGTCCGTCCACGATGCGTCGAGCTGGTTCTCGCGGATGCGCGAGTAGATGAGCGCGGTGTGCCCGTTCATGTGCTGCGGTCCCTTCGCGAAGCGCCAGCCCGGCCACTGCTGGCAGCGCGCCGGGGTCGAGTACGGGCAGTCGAAGCGGTTGGAGAGGATCTTCTCCGGCACGTTCACGGTGATGCCGCCGACCGCGTCGATGAGCTTCTGGAACGCGCCGAAGTCGACGACGACGACGTGGTTGACCGGGAGCTGCGAGCCGAGGAGCTGGTTCACCGTCTGGACGGCGAGCTTCGGGCCGCCGAGCTGCATCGCGCCGTTGATCTTCTGGTAGACGCCGTTGATCGTCACCCCGAGGTCGCGGGGGATGGAGAGGTACGTGATCCGGTGGCGGCTCGGGTCGGTGCGAAGCAGCATCATCGAGTCGCTGTGATCGTCGGCGTTCCGTCCCGCCTGGCCGTTCGTGGAGTGGTCGGTGCCGAGCAGGAGGATGTTCGTCGGCGAGTCGAGGATCAGCCCGTTCTGGTTCGTGAGGGCGGCGGTCGTTCCCGGTGCGAGCCGCTTGTTCGCGTCCGCGACGCCGCTGTGCACGGAGAAGTAGCCGGCCACACCCCAGATGACGAACACCACGACGAGGACGAGGAGCACGAGCAGCGTCCAGCGCCTCCACGTCCACCCCTTCTTCCGGCGCACGACTCCGCGGTCGCCGCTCTTGTCCGGCTTGCGTTCGTCGCGGCCGGAGAGCGGCACTTTCCCCTTCTGTCGACCGCCCTTGTAGACGCGGTACGGCTTCTCCCCGGAGGCGGCCATCCGGCGGGTTACGGTACCCGCTCACGATGAGCAGTACGCATGCGATCGGCGTGGACCTCGGAGGGACGAAGATCCTCGCCGGCGTCGTCACGCGGGAGGGCGAGGTACTGCGGCGCCATGAGCGCGCCACGCCGAAGACGCAGGACGAGCTGTACGTCGAGCTCGACGCGGCGGTCGACGAGCTGATGACGGACGAGGTCGGCGCGCTCGGATTCGGCATTCCAGGGCCGATCGACCAGCTCACGGGCGGCGTGTACGAGGCCGTGAACACGCC
>DATCBD010000083.1:0-25126 GCA_036512155.1 Gaiellaceae bacterium
CCCGTTCTGCTCGTTCAGCCGGTCCCTATGCTTTCGACGCCTGCGGGCGACTGTGCGGTCATCAGGGTCCTTACTTCTTCGTGCCTCCGGCCAGTGCCGCGCCGAAAGGTCGACGCCAAGCTTAGGCAGGCTTTCGACGTCGACCAGTCGGTCGCCGCGAGCATGCCGGCGACCAGGACGATCAGCTTCGAAGACGTCGCCTGCACGCAGGTGAACTGTTCGAGCGTGCGCCACGATGTGTTGCTGTATCGGGACTCGCGCCATCTCAGCGTTCAAGGCGCTGAGCTTCTCACCCCACGGTTCTACCGGGCGATCGTCACCGGCACGCGCTCGGGCCGTGAGCATGCCCGAACCCGTCGCTAGAACGTGATGTAGAAAAACGGTGTCAACCGCAGCGCGTCGAGCTTCGGATCGCGTGCGTAAAGAACGAGAGCGGCCTCCGGGCGGCGGATGAAGCCAAGGATGGAGCAGGCTCGCGCGAGCGCCCCGTTGCCACCTCGTCCGGCCCAAGGTTGGAAGCGAAGTGTCGGCGCGCGGTGCTCATGGGCGATACGCGCTGCCGCTCCGAGTAGGAGCACGGCCGGGACAAGCCCGCGTCGGCGCGGTTGCCAGGCCACGATCTGTGCCGGCGCAGTACCGGGCTCAGCAAGACGCATGACTGCGCGACAGCCGGAAGGCCCCGGGATGTCCAGCGCCCGCAAGGTGCCGCTGCCGGCGTACCAGCTCCAGGCGTCGGCTCCGGAGATGGTCCAACGCTCGTCGTCGTGGTCTGCCTCCGCCAGCTCGAGATCGGTCGGTGATAGCTCCTCGAGTTGCGTCTCTCCGGGCCGTACCACGAGGCGCGTGGCGCTGTGAACGACCGCCATCTCCGTCGCCTGGGCTGCGGCCAACACGCGCGCAGCAGCACGACGTTTCCGCGAAGGCTCTCTGCCACCGAACGACGCCGCGTCGGCGACGAGGGTAAATGCCGGTGCCTTGGGTTCGACCTCGTGGCATCCGGCTCGGACGTGAACCCTCGCAACGTGAGGCGGCGCGAGGCCGAAGAGTACGTCCATCCCATTGTCGATGCCGAATGGATACAGCGAGGCGAGCATCTCGGTGGCGAGGCTCCTTCCGTCGGGCCGACGACCCCGATGATCCGCATCGATGACGACCGCTTCGATCTTCCCCGCAACGAGCGAAGCATCGCCGCGGCGCGCACGAAATGGAACCGCACTGCAGTGCCCCACCGCGTGTCCGTCGTCGAGCACGAACACGTGCGCAGACCAGCCGAACGGGTTGTCGACGAACTGGTGCCGAACGTAATTGACCGACGCGTATTTGGCGTCCACCGTCCCATAGAGCCCGGCGACCCAGCCGAGCTGTTCCTGGTCGAGCGGTCCTCGGACGGCGTGGATCTCGATGCTCATGCCGGCCGGCCCAGCTCACGCGCGCGGAACCAGCTGTCGAGATCACGCATCGATGCGAACCACGCGTCCCGCTCGAGCCCGTAGGCGATCGCTTGGCGGAAGAGCTCGAGGTAGTCCGCGTGCTCGAGGTTATTCGGATGGAAGACGAGCGTGGCGACGCCGCCGACATCCGCGATTCGGTCGAGAAACCCCCGGAGCGTCGTACGCGCCAACTCGAGCCCGAGCTCGAGCGCATCCGCGCGCAAGAGCGCTCCATCCTGCACGGTCGGCGGCAGCTGAACGATGTCGAGCGCCGTCCCGCGCTCCACGTCGAACCAACGAAACGGCAGCGATGTTCCCGACCGTAGGCCGATGTCGCGATTGAAACCGATGGACGAGTCGGCCAAGAAGCCTGCGTCGGATTGCAGGCGGGGAGTCACCCGCACATCCCAGTGAAGGAAGTGCTGCCGCGTCGAGGTCACCGTTAGGCCGGTCGCCTGCTCCAGCTCCGTCCTCTCGTCGGCCAGCCGTCCGAGCGCGAGCGCGGAGTTGTAGCTCCCGTGCAGCCCGATCTCGAGTCCCTCGTCGTGCAGCGTCCTGATCACGTCTGCGACCGTGTTGCGCTCACCGCGGAAGCGGCAGCCGTCCGGGAGCGCGTACATGCAGTCGTAGCGATGTCCATCCCCGCCGGGATACACGGTGAAGAAGTACGTCGCAGTGAGGTCGTGCTCGTGTTCGAGGTCGACGCAGCGCTCGAGCGCCTCCGCAACTGGCGCCGCAGAGACTCCGTGGTGGATCGCTCGCGCCGCGCGCACGCCCGGCCGCGCGAGGCGGACGAGGCGGTCGCGACTCGAGGCCGGCGTGTCGAGCAGCGACAGGCGCATCGACCGTACGGCCTGGCGCGGTGTGACCTTGTCGGCGATGAGATCGACGTCGTGGCTGAGGCAGATCGCAAAGGGGCGTCCCTCCGGCCACATCGGCGGCGCTGCATCGCCGAGCTCGCGCCGCTGGTCGAGGAGCCAGCGGTCCAGCTCCGGCTCCCAGAGGCGTCCATCTCGATACGCCTCGCAGAAGCCGAACTCCCAGTTGCCCCACTGGTCGCGATGCGCATGCTCGTACTCCTCGCCACGGAGCAGGCGGCGCGCGAGGCTGTCGGGCAAGCTCGGAGCATCGGCATCGGGCGAGAGTCCCAGCCACGTCTTCGTCAGCGCATCGACGTGCGCACGCGCCGCGTCCGAAAGCTCGTTCATCGCCGCCGTTCGAGCGCTTCCCGGTAGATCGCCGCGAAGTCTCCACCGACGCGCTCGGGACCGTAGCGATCACTGGCCGTCTTCGCGATCGTCTCGCGATCCCATCGCCTGCCAGGGTCGAGAGCTGCGTCGATGGCGGCCGCGATCGACTCCGGGCGTCCTGCTTCGGCGAGGACGCCCATGCCCTCCGTGACGATCTCCGGGATCCCTCCGACTGCAGTGGCGACGACCGGGACACCACTGGCGAGTGACTCGATCACAGCGCACGGGTTGCTGTCGTACCGGCTCGTGAGGACGAAGACGTCGGATTGCCTCAACCGGTCGGCGACCTCCTCCTTCGGCCGCCATCCGTGGAACGTCAAGAGCTCATCGACGCCGAGTCGCTTTGCCTGCGCCTCGAGGCTCGGACGCAGGACGCCGTCTCCGAACAGGTCGACGTGAACGTCGCGGTTGCGGGCGACGAGTGGCAGCGCATCGATCAGATCTTCCCATCGCTTTGCCTCGTAGAGGCCGCCGACCCCGATCAACTGCTGCGGCCCCGTCGGCGTCGTCGGTGCGCCATTGGGGTGAAAAAGCGTCGTGTCGACGACATTCGGCACAACCCGAAAGTCGGCCCTCGTTCCGATCGCCCGGATGCCGTCCCGTAGCGCCTCGCTCACGGGCATGACCACATCGGCATGCTCGTACGTGAACCGCGCAACGCGTTGCATCGCCGGACTAAGGGTCATCGGGTCGTCGGGCAGGAAGACGCTCCATTGCTCTGTGACGACGACGGGCTTGCCGAGGAGCTTGCCGAGCGCGACTGCGGGAGCGCCGGCGAGAAAAAAGTGCGCGTGAATGACATCCGGTTCGAATCCGCGTCGACGGAGTCGGGCGTACGCCAGCGCGGCTGCCACGACGTTGGAGAGATAGCTCAACGGTGCGGGCCGGGCGGGGTAGCGCACGCGAACGGCGGTGAACTCCGCATCGGCGTCATCTTCGACGTGGATCCTGCGTACGTCGTCGCTGCGGTCGAGAAGCGCGACAGCGACTTCAGCGTGCGGGGCGACCGCGCGCGCGTGCTCCCGGACGAAGATGCCGAGCCAGGGGTGCTCCGGCACCGGGTACGACGAGGTGAGGAAGAGGACCTTCATCGGTCCAGGAACCGGCGCGCCCACAGCTCGAGGTTCAGGGCGCGCCAGAGCTCCATGCCCGCATGCACGTCTCCTCGCCGATGGCCGGTGAGCCGCGATGTCGCGGCGTCCGCGTTGACGAAGCCCCGCTCGCGGAACGACTGCGACGCGAAGACGTCGGCGGCGAGGTCGCCGAGCCCGCCGCGCATGAACCGCGCCTCGGGCGTCACGAAGCCGAGCTTATCGCGCCGGCGCGCGACGGTCGCGGGGAGCTCGTCCGCGAGCGCCCGGCGCAGGATCGATTTTGTCTCGCCGCGCCGGATGAGCTCGGAGCCGTCGAGCGAGAACGCGAGCTCGACGAGGCAGTGATCGAGCAGCGGCACGCGCGCCTCCAGCGAGTGCGCCATCGAGTTGCGGTCTTCGTAGCGGAGCAGCTCGGGCAGGCCGCGGCGGGTGAGCAGGACGTGGAGCTGGCGGCGGAGCCGGTCCGGGAATTCGGAGCCGTTGCCGGCGATTCCGGCGGCGACGTCGCCGAGCTCGGGCGCGACGAGCGTCGATGCCCCGCGGAGGCGTCCTCGCGCCGCGAGGCGCAGCCGCTCGGGGACATGCGGCGTCGCGAGCGCGACCGCTGCCCAACGCGGCCCGTGGATCTCGGTGAACGCGCGCAGCTCGTGTGTCGCTTCGCCGATGCGCCCGGCGCGGAGGAGGTCGGAGAGCCGGTAGCCGAAGGAGGCGCGGTAGCCGCCGAATACCTCGTCGCCGCCCTGGCCGTCAAGCATGACCGTCAGCCCCGCCTGCTTGGCCTCGCGCATGACGTACCAGCCGGCGCAGATCGACGTCGACCCGAACGGCTCGCCCTGCGCCTGGACGATGGCCGGCAGATCGGCGACGAGATCATCGGCGGTGAACGTCACCCACTGCGCGTCCGCCTGCGTCCGCTGGACGACCGCGCGCGCGAACGGGCGCTCGTCGAAGCCGGCGTCCGCGAAGTAGGCGGTGACCGTCTTCTGGTGGTCGTGGCCGTGCAGCGCGACCGCGACCGCGATCGATGACGAGTCGATCCCGCCGGAGAGGCAGGTGCCGACGGGAACGTCGCTGCGCAGCTGCAGGCGCACGGCGTCGAGGAGCGCCTGTCGGACCGCCGCGACCGGGTCGCCCGGAGGCGTCCGCGGCTCGAGCGACCAGTACCTGCGGACCTTGACGCCGTCGGGACCGAACGTCAACGAGTGCGCGGGCGGCAGGCGGACGACGTCGGCGAAGAAGGTCTCGTCGCCCTCGTCGAGATAGCCCTGCTCGAGATAGTCGCGCACCGCGCGGAGGTTCGCCCCCCCGCGGCGCAGGGGCCACGGCTCGCTCGCGAACGAAAAGCGGTCGCCGTCGACCCGGTAGTAGAACGGCTTCACGCCGAAGCGGTCACGCGAGCAGAAGAGTGTGCGCCGCGTCGCATCCCAGATGACGAACGCCCACATACCGTTGAAGCGTTGCACGCACTGCTCGCCCCATTCGCGGTACGCGGCGAGGATCACCTCGCTGTCCGTCCCGGTCGAGAACGAATGGCCCTTCGTCCCCAGCTCGTCGCGGAGTTCGAGATAGTTGTAGATCTCGCCGTTGTGCAGGAGCTGCAACTCCCGGTCCTGCATCGGCTGGAGGCCGGCATCGGAGAGGTCGAGGATCGCAAGCCGCAGGTGGCCGAGGCACACGCCGTCGTCGTAGAAGATCCCGCGCCCGTCCGGCCCGCGATGCGCGAGCTCGCCGAGCCAGCGGTCTACCGTCTCGCGGTCGGGAGGACGATCGAGCTCGACGATGCCGCACAGCCCGCACATCAGCGCGGCCGCTTTCCTGCGAGCGCGTACGCGGCCGCGGCCGCGCGCATCGCAACCCGCCGCGCGTACGGCGCTCGGACGTAGCGCGTAATGAGCATGGGCGAAATGAGCCGTCCACCGTGACGGCGGCTGACGGCGAGGCGCTCAGGCCAGAAATCGTCGTAATGCCGAAGCGTCTTCGCTTCTGCGTGGAGTCGTTGAACCGCCCACACCGCGTCGACGTGCCAGATCGGGAAGCGCTTGCCGATCTTCAGCCACAGGTCGTAGTCCATGGTCAGATGAAGTGTTTCGTCGAGGCCGCCGACAGCGTGGAAGGCTTCTCGTGTGAAGAAGACTGAGGGCGAATAGATGCCACAACCGAGGTTCAGCTCGGTCCAGAGATCGAACTCATTGCGCGACCGAATTCGGCGGGGATTGACGCCGTCGTCGTCTACACGCGTCACGTCCGCGTAGACGAGCCCAGCACCGTTGAGTGCCATGATTGCCTCCGATGCAGCGTCTGGCTTGTACGCGTCGTCCGCGTTGAGCCATCCGAGGACTTCTCCCCGCGCCATGGCGAACCCCTTATTGAGCGCGTGCGACTGTCCGCGGTCGGGCTCCGACATCCAGCGCACCTCGTCGTATTCGCCTAGGATCTCCAGAGTCCCGTCGGTTGAGCCGCCGTCGACGACGATATGCTCGATCGGCGCATGGGTTTGTGCGCGGACGCTGTCGATCGCCTCGCGCAGATAGCGCGCCTGGTTCAGCGACGGCGTGACGATCGAGACGAGCGTCATACCGCGACGGGGACGCGCGCCGGCTCGCGCTCGACCTCGAGGCCGAGCAGCTCGTCATACACGCGCTCCACCGCGCGCGCGTTGCTCGCTGGATCGAACCGGATGCGCGCGTGCTCTGCCGCAGCCTCGCCGAGTCGGCGGCGCAGCTCCGGGTCGTCGATGAGCAGCCGCAGCGCAGCAGCGAGCTGATCCGGGCTCGCGTCTTGGAGCAGTAGGCCTGTCTTGCCGGGAAGCAGCACACCGGCGCCGGCCTCCGATCCCGACGCGACCACCGGCTTGCCGTACGTCGCCGCCTCGAGCACCGGCCGGCCGAGGCCGACGCCCTGGTTCGGGAACGTGACGATGTCGAGCGCGCTGTAGATCTCGCCCGTCTCCGCCGTGAACGGCAGGAACGAAAAGCGATCGCCGAGACCCTTCGCGGCGACGAGGTCCTTGATCGCCGACTCCTCGTCGGTAAGCAGGTTCGTTAGCGCGAGTGCGCGTCCGCGGATCGTCTTGAAGTACTCGGGCGGACGGACGCCGCCGCCCATGATCACGAAATGCGCTGGGGCGCCTTCGCGCACGAGGATCTCCGCGGCAGAGACGAGCTCCTGCCAGCCCTTCTGCCTCCGGACGAAGCCGGCGAAGCCGATCGCGACCTTGTCCTCTGGCAGGCCAAGTGCAGCCTTACCGCCGACGCCCGACGGCGAGGGTGGGCGCACCGAGTTGTGCACGATCTGGAGCGGCAGCCGGATCGGGAAGCGCGCGGCGACGTCGCGGTCGATCGCGATCGCGGCATCGCCGAAGGCGTCCATGAACGCGCCGATCATGCGCGAGCGGTGGTCGCGTCCCTCGCCGGCGAGCGCCGAGCGAAGGTGCCACACGACCTTTGCGCCGTGGTTGTGCGCCACCCACGCGGCCGCCAGGAGCGGCGAGTCGTTGAGGTGGACGAGCGGGAAGCGATGCTTGCGCATCAGCTCCGAGAGCTGGCGGATGTGCGGCTGCAGCGACGAGACCTCGCGGCTGAGGACGATCCAGCGCAGGCCTTCGTACGGCGAGTCCCAGGCATGCGCGAAGATGGAGACCTTGCCGGTGTGGACGATCGCGCCGGCGTCCGCGAACAGGTCTGCGGCCGGGCCATCGGGACAGAACACGTGTGGTTCGAAGCGCGGATCGAGATGCTTGATGAGCTGGGCGAGCGACGACGGCGCGCCGCCGAGCTGCGGACGGTGGTGGACGTAGAGGATCGGAATTCGGTCCGGTGCGGGCAGGATCTGCTGGTAGATGGACTCGATCCGGCGCGCGTTGCGGGCCGGATCGAAGTTTTCCTCCGCGTGTGCGCGCGCTGTCCGACCGAGGGAACGGCGCCGGTCGGGATCCTGGAGCAGCTCCGCAACCGCCTCGGCGATCGACTCGACGCCGTAGTCGGAAACGAGCACGCCCGTTTCGCCCGGGACGACGACACCGCCGCCCGTTCGCGAACCGGACGCGACGACGGGGACGCCGCTCGCCGCAGCCTCGATCACCGGACGGCCGAGCTCGGGCCCCTGCGACGGCGCGACGACGACGTCGGAGGCCTGGTAGAGGTTCGTCGTATCCTGGGTGAACGGGATGAAACGGACGACGTCGTCGAGGCCGAGCTCGTGGACGAGGTCCTTCGCTTCCGACTCGTAGTCGCGCGTGAGGTCGACGAGCTGGAGCGAACGGCCGACGACGGTGCGGAAGAACTCCTGGCCGCGGACGGCGCCGCCGACGACGAGATAGCTCGCGTCGATTCCCCGCTCGCGCAGCCGCGCCGCAGCCTCGATGAACTCGTGGAAGCCCTTCGATGGATAGATGAAGCCGAAGAACGAGACGACCGGAAGGTCTAACGGCAGTCCGAGCGCCGCGCGCGCGACCGCACGGTCGCCGGGGCGGAAGCGCTGCAGGTCGACCGAGTTCGGCACGACCGTCGAGCCGACTGCGAAGACCTCGGCGACGTCGCGATTGATCGCGATCGACGTCGTCGACAGCTTCCGAATGGCGCGGCGGATGAGGCCGGACCGCGTGTCCTGCCCGCGATCGGGCAACGCCGAGCGCAGGTGCCACACCACCGGCAGACCCTCGCGGCGCGCGAGATACGCGGCCGGGATGAGCGGCGAGTCGTTGAAGTGCACGAGCTCAAAACGCTGGCTGCGCAAGGTCTTCCGAAACTGATGGACGTGGCTCGGCAGGCGGACGAGCTCGCGGCCGAACAGGAGCCAGCGGCGGCCGCGGTACGTCGACGCCCAGATGTGGGTGAAGCCCGAGACGGCGCCGGTATGGACCACCGCGCCTGCCTCTCGGAACAGATCCGCCGCCGGGCCGGGTGGGCAGTACACGTGCGGCTCGAACTGCTCGCGGTCCAGCTCGCGGATCAGGTACGAGAGCGACTCCGGCGCGCCGCCGAGCTCCGAGCGGTGGTGGACGAAGAGAACGGGGATCGGCCGCCGTTGGTGCACGGATTGATGCTAGCCGTGGCCTCTGCGGGCTTACGTTTCCTTCACGACCGCCCACCTACGATTCGGGCGATGGCCCGGATCGGCTTCGACGGTCTGATGATCTCGCCACACGGGAAGGGACACGCGCGCTCGGAGAAGCATGCGCTCGAGGCGCTCGCAGCTCTGGGCGAGCACGAGCTCGTCGTCTTCACGCGGGAGCCGGTAGCGGTCGACGGAGTCGAGACGGTCGAGGTCGAGCCTCACCTGACGATCGACTGGGAGCTCCGTGGCATGCCGGCGGCGGCGAAGCGTCACCGCCTCGACGCCTTCGTCACTCTCAGCGAGCGGCTTCCGCTTTCCGGGAGCCTCCCGATCGTGGTGTGGCTTTTTGAGTCGCCCGTCCACCGAATCCGCGCGAACCGCCGGTCACATGCGCCGCTGTGGCACAGATCGAGCGACATGCTCACGACGCTGCTCTGGAAGCGGTCGCTGCGCCGAGCCGCGCACGTCGCCTTCGGCTCGCACACCACTGCGCGCGAGGTGCTAGCCGAGCTCCCGCTCCTCTCGACGAGCGTCGTACACCCTGGTGTGCCGCCCGGCTTCTCCCCAGGCGCTGACGAGAAGGACGACTTCGTGCTCCATCTCGGCTCGAACGATCCGCGCGACAACACCGCCGTGGCGGTCGAGGCCTGCCGGCAGGCCGGCGCGCGGCTCCTCGTCGCGGGCGGATGGAGCGGCGACGGCGCGGAGGCGCTCGGCCGCGTTTCTGACGTCGAGCTGGCCGATCTCTATCGCCGCGCGGCGTGCTTCCTCGATCCGACCAAGTACGAGGGCTTCGGCTATGGCGTGCTCGAGGCGATAGCGAGCGGTACGCCGGTCGTCGCGTCGAACACCACGTCGATTCCGGAAGTCGTCGGCGACGCAGGGCTTCTCGTCGACCCGCAAGACGTGGACGCTTTGGCGCAGGCCGTCCGCCGCGTGCTCGACGAGCCGGAGCTCGCCGCAGTGTTTCGTGCGCGTGGGCTCGAGCGCGCGGCCGAGTTCACCTGGGATGCGACCGGTGCCGGTCTCGGCGCTGCGATCGCAACCGCTTTGCTTTCAGAACGAAGGTCGTCGGGTTGAACCAGCGTTCGTGCCGTTTCCGCCACCAACGCATCCGAGTGAGCAAACCGAGCGCACGACCGCGGAGCGAACGAGGTGCGCGGGACAGGTAGGGCAAAGCGCCGGTGCGTCGGTGGCTCCAGATCACTTGTCGGGGGTGATCGTGCGGGCTCCGCCAGCCGGCGTACTCGTCGAGGTCGGCGATCACCGGCTGGCCGACTCCGAGATAGAAGCGAATGTTCAGGACGGTCTGATCCCAGCGGAAATAGAGGCAATCCCGTGACGTCGGCGCGTCGGTGTGGTCGAGCCCTGCATTCCGGCCCGGAATATCGGCCGGTGAGAAACCGAGCGAGAACCCGTTGATTGCGTCTTCGTGTGCGCGGACAATGACGCGGTCGTAAAAGTCCGAGCCCGGGCGGAAGGCGAGGATGCCGGCAGCGATCGTCTCGCGCTCGGCCAGCTCGCGCGGAAAGTCGAATAGGTCGTAGTAGTCGGCCGGGATGCAGTCGCCGACGGGGTGACCCTGCGAGACGACGAAGTAGCCGAGCTCGTCGACCTGACGGAGCGCGGAGTCGAGCGAGCGGAGGACGGTGGTCCCGGCATCGAGCCAGAAGAGACGCTCGGCGTCGACGTGTGTCCATATCCACGTCTTCCACGTTCGGCCCTGTCGCCAGTGCGGGACAAAGGGGGGCACAGTTCCGATCGTCGTTCGGGGGATGTCCTCGAGGAGGCGGCGCTGCAGACCGTCGAGGCCGAGATCGAACACAACGATCTCGTCGAAGACGTCGGAGTTCGCTCGCACGGATCCGAGCAGGTTGACGAGCTGGAGGCCGTAGCGCGCGTCGGCTGCGGTGGCGAGGACCGAGCTCACGCGGGAATTCGCTCAGCCACCGCGGCCGCCACTGCATCCGCCCATGCGGCAGGCGTGAAGCGGGCGGCGATCTCCTTCGAGCGTTCGCCCGCCGCGCGCCGGAAGGGCTCGTCCTGTTCGAGGCGCAGGATCGCGTCGCGCAACGCCCCAGGATCATCGGGCGCAACGCGAAAGCCGTTGACGCCCTCCTCGATCAGCTCTTGCGCCGCACCCGGCGCTGTGGTGGAGACGAGCGGGAGGCCCGCGAGGGCTGCCTCGTTCAACACCATGCCCCACGGGTCCGAGCGCGAGGGAGCGACGGCGATGTCCGCATCGGCGTAGAGCCCGGGCAACGCATCGCGTTCGACGTTGCCGAGAAACGTGACGTTCGGCCCGGCGAGCCGCCGGAGCCGCGACTCTTCCGGCCCGGTTCCAGCGATCACGAGCTCGACCGGAAGACCGTCGATGGCCTCGAGCAGGACGTCGAGCCCTTTCTCGGGCGAGAGCCGTGCAACCGCCACGAGCCGGCAAATGCCGTTCTCGCGCGTGCGCTTCGCGGCTCCGAAGATCCCGGGATCGACCGCGTTTGGCGCGACAGTGATCCGGTCCGCGGTAACACCGAGACTCAAGAGGTACTCGCGCGCGGCCGCGCCGGGCACGATGAACGCGTCCACGCCCGGGAGGAGAACCCGCTTGAACAACTCGTGCCGGCCGCTCCTATTGTCTCGCCCCGTGCTCTCGGACCACACGATCGTCGGGATGCCTCGAATGTGGCACCACGCGAGCGCCTCCCAGTACGCCGGCTGGTTCCAACCTCCGAGAATCACGACGTCGGCATGGCGAAGGCGTCCGCCGACGCTGACGTTCAGCACGAACCAACGCGAGCGAAGCGTCACGGCAAGCCCGCGAATGACGCGCCAGTCGAACTTCAGCTCGTCGCGATGGAGCTTGTAGGGCCGGTCAGGATGGCGCTCGCGCAGGAAGACCACGCGCAGCGACACGCGATCCGCAAGAGCGTTGAACAGAGGAATCCGATACGGCGCCGGGATCTCCGTCAGGAGGGTGACGCGCGTCAGGCCCTGCGCTGCGCGGTCGCGTACAGGAACCACCCGAGATGCCGCAGCAGCTCCTCCTGAGCATGTTTCGGGACGAGCCGCGCGACGTGTTGCCGGACGCGCGACGGAAGCGGAATCGCCTCGCCGATCTGCCCCATCACCTGTGTGTCGATGTCGTCGAACCATGGTCTCAACGCCTCGGTGAGCCTGCGGCGCGTGTAGTGCCGAGCAATCACGCCGTCCGACCACCGATTGGCGAGCCCATCGGGGCTCTCCCGTAGTAGTCCGCCGCGCAGGACGCCGCGGTAGAGCACGTAGTTGACCCAGAAGGTGAGCGAGCGCCGATGGTAGACCATGAACGCGAGTCGGCCGCCCGGTCGCAGCACGCGCGCGATCTCGCCGATCACGCGGTCCGTGTCGGCCGAATGGTGGATGACGCCCCACGACCAAACGAAGTCGAAGGATTCGTCCGGGAACGGGAGCGACTCCGCATCCGCCTCGACCACGTCGGCTACGAGGCCTGCCAGCGCGAGTCGCCGTGTCGTCAGCTCCACCGCGGTCGGCGTCAGATCGACGGCCGAGACGTGCGCACCGGCCGCCGCCAGGAGGCGCGTGTGCACGCCGGTGCCGCACCCGATCTCGAGCACGTCCTTCCCCGCGAGCTCATCGAACGGGATGAGACCCGAGAAGGGCGGTGCTCCCGCAGGCTGCGCGAACCACGCCTCGGCGAGGAAACGCCGCTCGACCTCGGCCAGATGCTCAGGACTGCCGGACGCATACGGAATCTCGCCGCGCCAGTCGTAGGTCATCGGGTTGTCCGTCCACCAACGGCGGACGTCCGACTGAGTTTGCGCCGCGTTGGCCATGGATCGCCAGGATTCTACGCTGCCACGTTCATACATCCTCAAGACTCGTTCGTTCATCGCGGAGGCCGAGAACGACGTACGAACGCGTTCCCGGGCCGCCTCGCCGAGACGACGGGCACGGTCGGTGTCGTCGAGGACGTCCGCCAGCGCGAGGGTGAGCGCTTCGACGTCTCCGGGCGGCACGAGCAGGCCGGTCTCGCCGTCGAGCACGAGTTCCGGCGTCCCGCCGACCGCGGTCGCAACCACCGGCTTGCCTTGCGCCATCGCCTCCAGAACGACGAGCGGAAGCCCCTCCGCGTGCGAGGGAAGACAGAACACATCGCTGCCCGCGAGAAGCGCCGGCACGTCGTCGCGGTAGCCGGCGAAGACGACCCGGTCGGAGACGCCCAGCCGCTCCGCCTCTCGGCGGAGCTCGCCCTCGTAGGCGCCGCGGTGCTCGAGATCCTCGCCGACGAGCACTGCTGTCGCATCGAGATCTCGAAGCGCTCGCAGCAGCTCCTTCTGTCCCTTCACCTCCGCGAGTCGCGCAACTTCGAGGATCGTTGGCCCGGACGCGAGTCGGACCGGTGTTGCTCCTTCCTCGGGATCGATCCCGTTGTAGACCGTCGCGATCCGATCGGCTGGGTACCCCTGCCGCACGAGGCTCGCGCGGGTCGCCTCGGAGACCGCAACGATGCAGAAGCAGAGCCGGGCGGTCGCGTTGTCGAGCGCGATCTGCGCGCGCCGCCCGCGCCCGGCGCGGAACGTGTTCTCGATGTGCATGTGCGAAAGCACGTGCGCGCCGGCAAGTCGCCCCGCGATACGTGCGACCACGTTGATCGCAAAGTGGACGTGCGTGTGCACGATGTCGACGTCCGTCGCGCGAAACACGCGCGTGATTCGCGCGAGCGCACGGATATCGATTGCGCCTCGAATCGCGATAACGTCGGCCGGGAATCCCTCGCGTCGTACGAGGTCGAGAAACGGTCCATCCGTCGGCGACAGGAACCGAATGTCGTGGCCGGCAGCTTTCGCAGCCCGCGCGATCTGCAGCGCGACGAGCTGCCCTCCGGCTACATCTCCCGAAATGACCTGATGGACGATCCTCATTTCGGCTCCGTGCAGACCGCGACGAGCTCGCTCGCTCGCTCGATCCCCTCGCGCTCGATCACGATCCCGTCCAGCTCAACGCCCTCCGTCGGCGCGGTGCCGACAAGCGGCGCTGCGCGGCGAAGAAATGCGAGTCGCCGTCGGAGGCCCAGCACGTCGAGGCGCTGCAGCACGCGATGCCTGCGCGTCTGCAACCGGCGCTGACCGAAGAGATCGACGGTTCCGAAGTGCTCCCACAAGAGCCTCGCGAAGTCCTCGCGTGAATACTCGACGCGGTGATGGGGATTGTCGGGTGCATTTGTCGTGCGAGGTGCGTTCGGGGTCGACACGACGAACGTTCCCGACGGGCTCAGGACGCGTCGCACTTCGCGGAGGAAGGCCTCAACGCCGGCGAGGTGCTCGATCGTCTCGAACGAGACGACGACGTCGAATGCGGCATCGTCGAGCCGAAGCGAGGAGACGTCCATCGTCCGGAACTGGATGTTGTCGCCTCCGTAGCGGGAGCGCGCGTATGCGATCGCCGCCTCGTCGACATCCACGCCGACGACGCGCTGTGCGACGCGCGCGAGCTCGGCGCTCCCGTAGCCGACGCCGCACGCCGCGTCGAGGACGACCTTGCCTGCGCAGTACGGCACCGAGAACACATAGCGCTTTAGATGCAGCGCGACGATTCCAGCCGACTCCTCGTCGGGAACGATCCGTTCCGGATAGCTCATCTCTGGCACGGGTTGCCAGGTGCGGCGCACCAGGCCCACACGTCGAGCTCCTCGTGCTCGACGCGGCCGAGCGTCCGCGAGGTGACAAACGGGACGTCGAGCCGCGCGAGCATTCGGAGCTGCCCTTTGAGCGGCTCGATGGAAGGGGGGAGTCGTCCATTCAGAAAGGCGAGGTACCGGACGTCGTACATATGCATGCGCGCCACCGTGTCTCGCGTCTTTTGCTCGAAGTTGAACAGCGGGACGTCGAATACCGCGTACGGGCGGTTCAGCCAGTATGCGTCCCGGATTCCGATCAACACGCGTCCCTGCGCCGGCAGGTTCGTATCGAGCCAGTGAAAGGCGTCATAGGTGCCCGTCTGCTTCTGGACGAAGACCGCGGTGCTTTCCGTGCCGACGGCGCCCGGGCCGATGCGCCACGTGAAGAGGCCGGCGATCGCGAGGAACGGGAGGATGGTGATCACGGCGACTGCGCCGAGGTAGAGCCGTGCCCGGCGCCCGCGCTCCCAGAGCGCGATCGCTGCGATGCCCGTGAGCACGGCGGCGAAGGGAAGCACTGGCAGGAGGTAGCGCGTCACCTGATGCAGCGTTTCCCACCACACGACGAGGTAGGCGAGGATCCCAACGCCGAGAAGTCGGGCCGGTCGACCGCCGAGCACCACGCCGATCGGCGGGACCAGGAAGAGCGCCGGACTGAAGCTGTATCCGCGCTCGTACCGGTCGGTGTGCAGGACGAACTCGATCGGGAAGAAGGGCAGTCGCCAGATTCCGGGAAGGCCGTATCCGGCAAGGCTCTGGCTCAAGTCATACCGTGTTCCAGCGTCGAGGTACTTGCCGCCGAAAATGCCGGCCGCGAAGGGGTACAGCGGATCTCCAGTGACGACCCAGTTGCGCACGTACCAGGGCAACGCGACGCAGGCTCCAGCCGCGAACAGCCCGAACGCGAGTGCTCGCCGGCGATGCACGAGCAGGACGGCGAGCAGCGCGAACACCGGGATGAACAAGAGCCCGTGATACTTCGTGCCGGCAGCGGCGCCGGCGGCGAGTCCGGCCCACAATGCGTCCTGCGCGTGGCCTGTGCGGTGCAGCGAGACGAGGTGCCACGCCGCCAGCGCCACGAATCCCGCTAGCACCAACTCGACGAACCCGCCCGTCGCTTCCCACACGAACATCCCCTGCACGACCCACACGAGTGCCGCGACGATCGCTGTGGGACGCCCGGCCAAGTCCCGGGCGAGGCCGTAGATGCAGCAGACGCTGAGGACGCCGAGGAGCGCGGTAACCACCATCGCGGCGCGGCCGTTCCACAGTGCTTGCCCGAGCGCCTGATGGAACTCGGTAGTGAAGGGTTGGAACGTGTTCCAGTCCCACCAGATCGGAAAGACATGACCGGCTTCGAGCCATTCCTTCGGCGCGCTCAGGTGATACGCGATCGCGTCGCCCGACGTCGGCGGGGCGGAGGCGAGGAAGACGTCGAGCGCGAGGAGGACGGCGATCGCCGCGAGCGGCCGGCGCATCCATCCGGCTCTGCGCCACGCGGTATGGGCGGCGCGAATCTCGCCGGGCAGGAATGGGATCGCGGCTGCAGTGCCGGCGAGCGCCACGGCGATGAGCACGGGGCGCCGGAACGCGTCGACGTACCCGAGCACGAAGATGAGCGTCGCGAGGAAGACGTAGCCGACGGTGAAGATCGTCAACCGCCGCCGCAGACCGTCCCCTATGACGAGCCAGCCGCCCGCAGTGAGGAGCCGTCCGCTGCCGTACGACGCCGCGATCACGGCCGTTGCAGCGAGAAACGGCACCGGGCGGCGAGTATAGCCCGGCCACCTGCTCCCACATGTCTAACCTGATGCGCCGATGCGGCGCCTGACACCCGACCTCGCCGTCCCGGTCCTGCTTGCCGTGACAGTCGTCGCGTTCGCGGCCGGCTCGAGCTCGGTCGCGGGCGTCGTCCATGCCGGCCGCGACGGGCGATGGGCCGCGCTCCTCGCGCTCTTCGTCTCAGCGGTTCTCGTCGGGTTCGTCCGGGGCCGCCGTCCGGTCACGCGTCTCCGTCCTTCCGTTGTCGTCGCGGCCCTCGTGTTCCTCGCAGTGGCCGTCGAGTCCGCGCTCTGGTCGGTTGATCCTCGCCTCACGATCGAGCGCGCCGCGACGCTTGCGCTCCTCTTCGCGACATCCGCGGCGCTCGCGGTGGGGTGCGCGGATCGGACCGACGCCGCTCGGCACATGCTTTGGGGCATCGTGGCGGGAGCGCTCGTCGTCACCGCGCTCGGCCTCGTCACGCTCGCGTTCGACCATGCCGCAGCAGTGCAGGCGGCGACGTTCGATGTTCCCGCCCGATATCGCGGGTTCGGCGAGAGTCCGAACACGGTCGCGCTTCTGCTCGCTCTGTGTCTTCCGATTGCCGTCTGGCTGGCATTCAATGCCCGCACGCGAAGAGAGCGGGCGTTCGCCTTCGTTGCCGCCGTCGCATTCGACGCGTCAATTGCGGCCTCGGGATCGCGCGGCGCGATCGCCGCCGGCTTCGTCGGCGTGTTCGTCGTCACCGCTCTTGCCCACGAACGCATCCGCGTGCGGGCGCTCGCCGGCGGGGTGGTCGCCGTGTTCCTCGTGGCGACGATCGCCGTTGCGCTCGCTTCGACTTCGAAGGGCAACGCCTCCGTGCCGAAGCGCGGCGCGCAGTCGGCTCCCGCTGGCATAAAAGCAAAGCCGGCATACCTGAACGTCGGGGTCGATTATCCGTTCGAGTTCGACATAGGTTTTCAAGGGCCCGGGGAGACGTCACCGACCCACCGCACGCTCTTCGGCCTCTCCGGACGCGGCGAGGCATGGCGTGGTGCGCTCGATCTCGCCGACGCTCGCTCCGTCCTCGGCTACGGCTTCGGGACCGAGGAGCGCGTGTTCATCAACCGGTACACGAACTTCGTCGGCGGCACGCCCGAAGACTCGTACATCGGCCTCTACCTCCAACTCGGCGCCGTCGGGCTCGCGGCCTTCCTTGCGCTCGCCGGCGCTCTGTCGTTCGGGGCGCTTCGCCGCCGTACGTCCCCGGAGGCGAGCGTGTCGCTAGGCGTCCTCGGGGCCGCGCTCGTCCTCGCGATCGTGCAGTCGTACATCTATTCGGTCGGCGACATCGGCACGGTTACGGTCTGGGTCTGTGCCTTCCTCGGCGCTGTGGCGGTCGGCCGGCGGGTGGCGACATGAGCACGGGCAATGTCGCGCGCAAGCCGCGCCTGCTCGTCCTCAACCAGTACTACTGGCCCGGTCTCGAGGCGACCGGCCATCTGCTCTCTGAGCTGCTCGCCGCTCTTTCGTCGGAGTTCGACATCTCGATCGTCACCGGGCGGATCGCAGTTCACGCGCCGCATGCGGAGCGCCTCGAGCACGATGGTGTCAGCATCATTCGCGTTCGCTCGACTGCGTACGACCGCACGCGACTCTTGGCTCGCTCCGTCAACTACCTCACGTACCTCGCCGAGTCGCTCCGCGTTGCGCTGCTCTCGCGGAGGCCGGACGTCGTCTTTTGCATGACCGACCCGCCTGTCATCGGCAACGTGGCCCTCGTCGTCGCCCGGCGTTTCCGCCGGCCGCTCGTCGTCGTCAGCCAAGACGTCTTCCCCGAGATCGCGGTCGAGCTGAAGCGGCTCGAGAATCCGCTGCTCGTCGGATTGCTGCGTCGTCTGATCGCCTCCTATCTCAAGAGTGCCGACCGTGTGGTCGCGATCGGCGAGACGATGCGCCAGCGGCTCGAGCAGAAGGGTGCACGCCCGGACCGCATCGTCGTCATCCCGAACTGGGTCGACACCACAGCGATCGTCCCGCAACCGCGTGAGAACGCGTGGGCGCGCGAGCACGACCTGGTCGACCGCTTCGTGGTGATGCATTCGGGCAACGTCGGCCACCCGCAGAACCTCGACGTGCTCATCCGGGCCGCGACGTTCCTGCGAGACCTCGACGACCTCGCGATCGTCATCGTCGGCGGCGGCGCGCGCCGCGCCGAGCTGATGGAGCTCGCCGAGCGGCTCGAGGTGGATGCAGTGCGTTTCCTCCACTACCAGCCGCGCGAGACCCTTTCGTCGTCGCTCTCGACGGCGCACGTTCACTACGTAGGCCTCGGTCGAGGCCTCTCCGGCTACGTCGTGCCGAGCCGGATGTACGGGATCCTCTCCGCGGGACGGCCGGTGCTCGTCGCCGCGGATGCCGACAGCGAGACCGCCTCGATCGTGACGTCGGTGGGGTGTGGCATCCTTGTTCCGCCGAACCGGCCGGAGCTCGTCGCCGAGACGATTCGGGCGGCGTACGACGGCCACCACGATCTCGAGGCGATGGGAAGGCGCGGCCGCGAATACGTCGTACGGGAGGCCGACCGCCACGTTGCCGTCGGTCGCTACCGGGAGCTCCTGCGTGAGATCGTGGCTTACTGACATGCGGCGGCCGCTGTTCGTCGCTGCCGTCGTCGTCGTCGGGCTCGTCGCACTCGCGTTCGTCGGCCGGTGGGAGAAGCACCGGTGGGTTGATGCGCAGCTGCGGGGAATGGAGCGCGTCGTGCATCTCGTCGGCCCGCTCGACCAGCGGTCGCTCGTCGGCTTCCGCGTGCTTCCGCAATTCGACTGCCTCGTCTACGGGCGCGGCGCAGAGCTGCTGGCCCTCGAGCTCTGCGTCGACCGGGACGGTCATCTGATCGAGGCGATCGATCGCCGCGGCGGCGCGAGGATCTACTACGACCTCGAGTCCGATCCGGGAGCGGCGTCGATCCGCCTCGACCGGGGGGAAGTCAATCGCGTGCTGCGGAAGATGGGCGCCTAGCCGGTGGTCGCCGTCGTCGTCCTGTTCTGGGTCTCGCTTGCTGCGCTCGTCTGGACGCACGCGCTGTATCCGCTCGCGACGTGGGCGCTCGCGCTCGTTCGCGACCGGCCGGTCGCGAAGGCCGACGTGCTGCCGACGGTGACGATCGTCGTCGCCGCGCACAACGAAGAGCCGGTCATCGTGCGCCGTATCGAGAACCTCCGCGCGCTCGACTACCCGACCAACCTTGTCGAGATCGTTGTCACCTCCGACGCTTCGACGGATGCAACGGAGCAGTTGGCAGCCGACGCGGGCGCGCGCATCGTCGGCAATCCGCGCGGCGGGAAGGTGGCTGCGCAGAATCACGCGGTTCGCGAGCTCTCGAGCGACGTCGTCGCGTTCACCGACGCTAACTCGACGTGGGCGCCGGATGCGCTGCGGATGCTGGTGCGCGCCTTCGCCGACCCCGACGTTGCCTACGTGTGCGGCCGACTGAACGTCCTGGCCGACGACGGGCGCAATAAGGAGGGCCTGTATTGGCGCTACGAGCTCGGCGTGCGCGAGGCGGAGTCGCGGCTGGACTCCGTCACGGGCGGGAACGGATCGATCTATGCGGTGCGTCGCGCGGAGTACGTCGAAGTCGATCCGCGGTTCGGCCACGATCTGTCGCTTCCGTACCTGATGGTGCAGCGTGGGCGCCGCGCGGTGTACGAGCCCGACGCGCATGCATACGAGAAGGCGACGCCAACGACCGGGGACGAGTATCGCCGGAAGGTGCGCATGTTTGAGCATTGCTGGGCGATCGTCGTCGAGGGGAAGATGCTTCGCCGCCTGCGGCCGCTGTATTTCGTCGAGATCGTCTCGCACCGTCACCTGCGGTACGCCAGCGGCATCCTTCATCTCGTACTGCTGGGGACGTCCATCGCCCTGGTCCTTCACGGCACGATCTACGCGGTCGCCCTCGGGCTGCAGCTCGGCGTGCTCGCCGCGGCGCTAGTCGGCGTCGGCATTGCGCGCTACTACGTGCTCATCACGTGGGCGACGGTGCAGGCGCTCGTCAACTACGTGCGCCGCGGCGTGCCGAGCACGTGGGACGTCGCCGAGGGGACGCGGTGAACCGCGCGGCGGACATAGCGATCGCAGGGGCCGCCCTCACGGTCGCGACGCCCGTTCTGGCGCTCGCGGCGCTCGCGGTGAAGCTGACGAGCAGCGGGCCGGCGCTCTACCGGCAGATGCGCGTCGGCAAGAACGGCGACGACTTCGAGCTGCTGAAGCTCCGAACGATGGTCGTCGACGCCGAGACGCAGGGCGCAGGCTTCGCGATCGACCGGGGCGACCCACGCATCACTCCCGTCGGCCGCGTGCTCCGCCGGCTCTCGCTCGACGAGCTGCCGCAGCTCTGGAACGTCGTCCGCGGGGACATGAGCGTCATCGGCCCGCGGCCGACGCTGCGCTATCAGGTCGAGCGGTACACGCCGAGACAGATGCGCCGGCTCGAGGTGAAGCCCGGCATCACCGGCTGGGCGCAGGTGCACGGCCGCGCAACCCTGCCGTGGGCGGAGCGGATCGAGCTCGACGTCTGGTACGTCGAGCACCGCTCGCCGGCGCTCGACCTGAAGATCCTCGCGCTGACCCCGTTTGCGCTGTTCGGCGGAACGTACAAGGGCACGAGCGGCGGCTGGATCGATCAGCAGCCGCGTTCGTAGAACGTCTGCACGGCCAACTTCGCCGTCTCCGACGCCCACTCCTCAGGGAGCTCCGACCACGGCGCGGAAGTGCCGACGGTCCACAGGGAGCCGTGGAAGCACCGGCGGAAGAGCATCCGCGCGCGGGTCAGGTGGTAGGTAGACGTCACGACGACGATTCGATGCCAGCCGTACTTGCCGGCCAGCCGCGTCACCGTCTCGGCTTCGCCGCGCGTGCTGTAGGGGTTCGCCTCGAAGCAGAGCACTCGGAAGCGCGTCGGCCCGTCCTGCCCGCGGCAAAGTCGATGCGCCTTCGTCCACTTTGCATCGCGGAACGCGCTCGAGATCGCAAGGACGGGGGCGACGCCGCGCTGGACGAGCTTCAGCGCGGGATCGAGCCGCCCGTTCTCGCCGCCGGAAAGGACGACGACCACGTCGGCGTGCGCGGGCGGCGTCTGCGCCGCCTGTGGCCAGACGAAGAGAAGCGCGACGGCGACGAGCCAGAGGGCGACGAGCAGCACGACGGCTGTGAGGAGGCGGCGCACCGAGCTGCGACGGTACCTAGCCGAGCGCCGTGGCAGCTTCGCGTATGTGGTCGGCGTTTCGCGACCCGACGAGGACGACGGACTCCGGATACGCGAAGGCGGCGGCGCGGAGGAGCTCCCCGGCGGGCTCCGTCCTCCCGGCGATGACCGAGTGAACGATGAGCCTGGCGCCACGCGTGCCGACGACGCTTCCGGCGGCGACTTGAACGACGTCCGGTACACGCGATGCGAGGATCGCCTCCGTCTGCGAGGTGCCAGTTGCGATGCCGGTGAGGCGGAGCGTGCCTGCTATTCGCAGGAGGTCGAGCGCGTCGAGCGCCGCGGGCGCGGCGCTCGCATCCACCTCGTGCAGGAGAACGACGTCGACCGAGTCGCGGCGCAGGCGGCGCAGGCTCCGCTCCACCTGTCGTCGGACATCGGCGGGCGCGAAGCGACCACCGGTGGCCGGGCGGCGCAGCGCGACGCCGAGGAGCCCGGGCGGGACGATCCCGACCTTCGTGGCGACGACGACGTCATCCTTGCCGCGCAGGAAGCGGCCGAGTGCCTCCTCCGCAGCGCCCGCGCCGTACAGCGGAGCGGTGTCGAACCAGCGGATGCCGCAGTCGTACGCCGTCTCGAGCAGGTGCACTCGCTCCCGTCGCGAGAGCGACCGGCCCAGCGAGGCTGTGCCGTAGCCGAGCGTCATCCGCACAGGTGGCGTCACGCCGCGCCTCGGCGTCCTCTGGGCGAACGCGCTACCTCCTCCAGGATGACGCAGGTCATGGCCTCGGATATAAACGCACGGACATGCATTCAGCCGTCATTCAAGTGAATGATGCACCGCCCAATCCGGAGAACGATCGCGCAGTGAGCTCGGATCACGCCGGCGTCGAGTCGTCCAGCCTCGAAGACGTCACCGTCGTCACTGTGAGGAAGAGCTTCTGGGCGTCGCCGGAGGCCGAGGTATTTCCTCACCGGGTGTACGCACGCGTCTTCTACGGGCACAGCACGAACCTTCTCAATTCGCTCGTGGCAGCAGGCCGTGGCTTGATCACGATCGCGCTCCGAAGGCCTCGTGTTGTCGTCCTCGGTTCCGTCGAGCGCACCGTCCCGTGGTTCATCCAGGCTCGTCGACTCGGGCTTCTGCGCCGAGCGCGGCTGATCGTCGTCAACCAGCTCCACCTGAGCGAAGAGCAGCTGCGTTACGTCGATCGCGTCATCGTCTACCAGCGATCCTGGATCGAACGCCAACCGCCGGCCGCGCGCGCGAAGGCGGTCTTCACGTACGACCCGGCCGACGGCAACTTCGTCGAAGTGCGGGAAGCGGTCACCGAGGTCGGCGACTATGTCTTCACGGGAGGAGGAACCGGCAGGGACATCCCATCGATCATCGAGGCGCTTCGGGGAACCGACGTGCCACTCGAGATAGTGACGTTCTCTCCGGAAACGCTCGGCTGGCGCGGTGAGCTACCGCCGAATTGCAGCGTGCACTGGCGGATGCCTGTGCGCTCGTTCCTCGAGCGGATGGCGCGCGCCAAGGTGGTTGTGGTCCCACTGCGCGATCCCGACTCGGACTTCGGTCAGATGATGGTCGCGCAAGCTCTGGCACTCGGAAAGCCCGTCGTTGCGACCCGTAGCCCGGGCATTGCCGACTACGTCGTGAACGGTCAAGAAGGCCTCCTCGTCGACGCAGGCGAGGTCGTCGGCTACCGGGACGCTATCCTGCGGCTCTTGCAAGACGACGAACTGCGGCACGCGTGCGAGAGACATGCGCTTGCACGTGCGGAAGACCTCACGTATCGCGTGTTTGCGAACAAACTTGTTTCCCTCTGCGAGGAGCTCCTAGCGTGAAACTCGATCCCGTCGAAACTGCTCTCGTCGATTACGACCTCGAGCGGTATCCGCTTGCCGACCTCGTCCGCGAGCAGCTCGGCGTCCCGCAGCTGGATGAGATCCATACGACCGCCGACTACCCTCTGCTGACGCGCGAGAACGACCAGAAGACGGTGTTCCACGAGCGCTTCTATTCGATCGGCGACGAGTTCTTCCGCGTTTATCATCGCCTGCTCGTCGACGTGGTGCAGCCACTCTTCGGCGAGAACCTGATCTACCAGCGGATCCCGACGTTCCGCGTCCACCTTCCCAACAACGTGGCGGTTGGAGAAATCCACCGCGACCGCGACTACTCCCACGGTCAGGGTGAGGTGAACCTGTGGCTTCCGTTCACGCGTGCGTGGGACTCGAACACGGTCTGGATCGAGTCGGCCGAAGGAAGCGGCGACCTGCGTCCCTACGCATGCGACGTTGGTCAGATCCTCATGTTCGACGGCGTCAACCTGCTCCACGGCAACGTTCGGAACGAGACCGACAAGACGCGAGTCAGCGTCGACTTCCGGGTAATTCGCGCGTCGCAGTACGTCGCTCGGCACGCCACGACCATCAACTCGAAGCTCGAATTCGCAGTCGGCGGCTACTTCGCCGATCTCGCGGCCACGACGTAGGACGGAAGGCTCTTTTGGCCTTCCCCTCGGCGCGATTCTCCGCTCAGCTCAGCTGTATAGCGACACGTAAATCGCCCTGGAGCCGGCGAGCGGCCGAGGGCCGCGGTCCCGTAGCCGAGCGTCATCGCGCCTCCAACTGATCCGCCAGCCGCAGCGCGAGCGCAACGATGGTGAGCGTCGGGTTGACGCAGCCTGCGCGAGGAAATGCGGCGGCGCCGCAGACGTACACGTCCGGCGAATGGTGCACGCGCAGGTCGTCGCCGACGACGTCGCCTATGCGCGCGCCGCCCGCGGGATGGAACGAGTCGAATGCGTGCTCGCTCCAGCGCTCGGCGTCGGCGAGCCACGGCTCGACCTCGAGGGACCCGGCGCCGGTCCGCCGCAGCTCTTCGTCGAGGACGGTGACGAAGGTTTCCACCGACGTTCGCTCGTCCTCACCGAGTCGCCATTCGACGCGAGCACGCGGAATGCCCAGTGGGTCGAGCTCATCGGAGAGCCCCAGCCTCGAGGCCGCATTCGGCCGCTGCTCGACGATCGCCAGGAAGCGCACCTCATCGGGCGGCGGGGCAGGCTCCCGACCACGGGTGAGACGCAGGGCGGCTGCGGCGAGGTCGGGCACACCGCGGATCGCGTAAGCGAGGTCGCGCGGGTCCGGCCTCCGCCGCGCTCGCAGCGCCTGCCGCAGCCGCAGCGCGGACTCGATGGCGGACGTCGGGCTGTAGCGAAAGACGATCGCGCCCATGCACCCGGGATCCGCTCCGGCAAGGAGGAGCTTCGGCGAATAGCGGAGTCGCCGCTGAAGCCGCATGCCGTACATCTCCTGCAGGACACGCGGCGGACCGACGACGCGCGCAGCATCGGCGAAGGCGTGGTCCTCGAACGTGCGTCCGGCGTCGCCCCCGCCGATGCCGGAAAGGAGCATGAGGCGGAGCGTCTCGATCGTCCCCGCGGCGAGCACCACGGCCTCGGCCTCCACCTCTGCGTGCCGGCCTGCGGCGTCGCGCACCTCGACGCGACCGCTCTCCACGCGTGTCGCCGTCGCGCCCGTGAGGACGCGCGCGTTCCCCACGGGAAGGCTCTCGAGCCGCCGCCTGCGGCAGAAGACGGAGGTCGCCGACTCGATGAGCGCCGGGTCGAAGCCGGGGCCGCGCTCTCCGCGGAGCGTCC
>DATCBD010000084.1:0-14805 GCA_036512155.1 Gaiellaceae bacterium
CGAGCGCGGGTGGGCCAAGGACCGCGCGGTCACCTTCTATCGCGAGGCGCTTGTGCTCGTCGGCGACGCGGACGCAAAGCGGGCGATGAAGCAACGCCTCGCGGTGGCGATGCAGGCCTGGCTGCACGTCGACGACGCGCAGATGCTCGGGCTCGGCCCGAACTAGACGGGCGGGAAGTCGGCGGGCGTCACGTCGCCCGCGATCTCGTGCAGCTCGTCGAGCGTGTGATTGCCGAGCTTCTTCGAATGCTCACGCACGACTTCCGGGTTCGGAGCCCCGTAGATGCAGAAGGTTCGCACGATGCCCTCGTCGTTGACGACGACGTGGCTGTGCTCCCACGTGATCTCCGGGAAGTCCTCCTCCACTAGGGCGCGCGACCGGCGCCCGACGGACGGCATCTGGTCCTCGGTGACGTCGAAGCTGCGGACGATCAGGTACCTGGGCATCAGGGCCGATCATAGACCGTTCTTACCGCTGTCTCACGTCCAGAGGCACACTGTTCCTGAGAAATGCTGGTCCTGGTGACAGACGACGACCGCGCGGTGCGCGAGTCCCTTGAACGGGCGCTCCAGCTCGCCGGCTACGAGGTCGAGCTCGCCTCCGACGGCGACTCTGCGATCGCGGCGATCGAGCGCCGGACCCCGGACGCCGTCGTCCTCGACGTGATGATGCCGGGCCTCGACGGGCTCGACGTCACCCGCCGGCTCCGCCGCGTGGGCAACCGCATCCCGATCCTTCTCCTCACCGCCCGGGACGCAGTCGGCGAACGCGTGGACGGCCTTGACGCCGGCGCGGACGACTACCTGCCGAAGCCGTTCGAGCTCGAGGAGCTGCTCGCCCGGTTACGCGCGCTGCTGCGCCGCGCGCTGGACAAGGAGCCGGTCGACGTCCTCCGCTTCGCCGACCTCACGTTCGACCTGGGCTCGATGGACGCCCGCCGCGGCGGGCGCAGGTTCGAGCTGACCACGACCGAGGCGCACCTGCTCGAGCTGTTCATGCGCAACCCGCGTCAGGTGCTGCCGCGCTCACTCATCTACGAGCGCGTCTGGGGCTACGACTTCAGCCACTCGTCGAACGCGCTCGACGTGTACGTCGGCTACCTCCGCCGGAAGCTCGAGGCCGACGGCGAGGCGCGCCTGATCCACACGGTGCGCGGCACGGGCTACGTCCTCCGCGAGCAATGAGCCTCCGCCTCCGTCTCACGCTCGTCGCGGCGAGCGTCGTCGCGATCGTCGTCGCGGCCGCGTCGATGACGACGTACTTCGTCATGCGGCACGAGCTGTACTCACAGGTGGACAGCGAGCTCGCGCAACACGCCGCCGATCCGCACGCCGTGTTCCACGGGCCGAGCCCGTTCGGCGGCGACTACGTCAGTCTCATCAACCCGACGGGCGGGGTCGCCGCCGGGCTGCCGATCCCGATCGACGCGAACGTCCGCAACGTCGCGCGCGGCGACGACGGGACGTTCTACCGCGACGCCAAGGTGCAGGGGTACCACGTCCGCGAGATCGTCGTCCCACTCCAGGGCGGCGGAGCGGTTGTCGTCTCGCGTGTCGTCAGCTACATCGATCACGACCTCGGCCGGCTGAGGCTCATTCTCCTCCTCGTCTCGCTCGGCGGCATCGGCGCCGCCGCGCTCGCCGGTGCGCTCGTCTCACGCGCAACGCTGGCTCCCGTGCGCCGTCTTACCGGCGCGGCGGAGCGCATCGCGGAGACCGGCGACCCGAGCGAGCGCGTGCCCGAGTCGGGCCGCGGCGAGCTCGCGCGGCTCGGCACCTCGTTCAACACGATGCTCGCCGCCCTCGAAGACGCGATCGAGACGCAGCGGCGCTTCGTCGCCGACGCGTCGCACGAGCTGCGCACGCCGCTGACGAGCCTGCAGACGAACATCGAGGTGCTGAAGCAGCAGGAGCGGCTCGACCCCGCTGCGAAGCAGCGTCTCTTCGACGACCTCCAGCGTGAAGCGCACGAGATGCGCGACCTCATCGGCGGGCTGCTCGAGCTCGCGCGCGGCGACGACTCGCGACTGGAGAAGACGACGTTCCGCTTCGACGAGCTCGTCGAGAGCGTCGTCGAGCGGGCGCGCAGCCGATTCCCCGACCTCGCCTTCGAGGCGACCGTCGAGCCGACGACATTGACCGGGTCGAGCGACCGGCTCGAGCGCGCCGTGTGGAACCTGCTCGAGAACGCGGGCAAGTGGAGCGCGCCCGGATCAAGCGTCGACGTGACGCTGAGCGGCGGAGAGCTTCGGGTCCGCGACCACGGGCCGGGCATCGCGGCGGAGGACCGCGAGCACGTGTTCGACCGCTTCTACCGCTCCGCCGCCGCCCGCTCGCTCCCCGGCTCCGGTCTCGGGCTCGCGATCGTGCGCGAGGTGGCCGAGGCCCACGGCGGCACTGTCGTGGCCGAGGACGCACCCGGCGGCGGGGCGATTCTCACGCTTCGCTTGCAGAACTCTTAGGCCGCTTTCATCTCGCGCTGGTGAGATGACATCACCCTCCCTTCGACCGGTTCCTCCGTGTCCGGCGCCTCCTCCTTCCCTTCCCCTGCCGAGGAGGCGCCGGGCGCAGCCGGCTACGCCCGCCGCAGCAGCGTGAGCGAGCTGTCCTGCACGACGACTTCGGCCCGCGCGCCCACGAAACCCTCCGGCGCGGCGTCGCCGGTCGCCAGCGCGACCTCCCAGCGGGCGCCGAACCGCCGCGTCGGCAGCGTGAAGGTCACCGAATCGAAGTGGGAATTGAAGAGCAACAGGAAGGAGTCGTCCACGATCTCCTCTCCGTGCGCGGTGCGCGATGGGATCTCGTCGCCGTTCAGGAACACGCCGAGAGTGCGCCCCGGCTCCTCCTGCCAGTCCCGCTGCGTCATCCTGCGCCCGTCCGGACGGAACCACCACACGTCCGGCAGGCCCGAGCCGCGCGTCTCCGTCCCGGACAGGAACGTCTCGCGGCGAAACACGGGGTGGTCTCGGCGCAGCCGGATCAGGTCGCGGACGAACGCGAGCAGTTCCGCGTCCGCGTGCTCCCAGTCGAACCACGAGATCTCGTTGTCCTGGCACCAGGCGTTGTTGTTGCCGTGCTGCGTCCGTCCGATCTCGTCGCCGCCGAGCAGCATCGGAATGCCCTGCGAGAGCAGCAGCGTGGCGACGAAGTTGCGCTGCTGCCGCGCACGCACCGCGCTGACCTTCGTGTCGTCCGTCTCACCCTCGATGCCGTGGTTCCACGAGCGGTTGTCGTCCGTGCCGTCGCGACCGCCCTCGCCGTTCGCGTCGTTGTGCTTCTGGTTGTACGAGACGAGGTCACGCAGCGTGAAGCCGTCGTGCGCGGTGACGAAGTTGATCGATGCGAACGGCTCGCGCCCGTCGGCCTGATAGAGATCGCTCGAGCCGGTGAAGCGCGACGCGAACCCGCCGAGGTTGCCGCTGCCGCGCCAGAAGTCGCGCATCGTGTCGCGGTAGGGGCCGTTCCACTCCGCCCACAACACCGGGAAGTTGCCGACCTGGTAGCCGCCGGGCCCGACGTCCCACGGCTCGGCGATCAGCTTCACCTGCGAGATCACCGGATCCTGGTGGATGGTGTCGAAGAACGTCGACAGGCGGTCGACCTCGTAGAACTCGCGCGCGAGCGCGGAGGCGAGATCGAAACGGAACCCGTCGACGTGGCACTCGATCACGAAGTATCTGAGCGAGTCCATGATCAGTCGCAGCACCGACGGATGCACCGGGTTGAGCGAGTTGCCCGTGCCGGTGAAGTCCTGGTAGAAGCGCGGCGCATCCGGCATGAGCCGGTAGTACGACGCGTTGTCGACGCCCTTGAACGCGAGCATCGGGCCGAGGTGGTTCCCCTCGGCTGTGTGGTTGTAGACGACATCGAGGATCACTTCGATGCCTGCGCGGTGCAGCGCCTTGACCATCCCCTTGAACTCGAGCAGCTGTTCCCCGCGCGTCCCGGTCACCGCATACAGCGCGTGCGGCGCGAGATAGCCGATGGACGAGTAGCCCCAGTAGTTCGTTAGGCCCTCGTCGTGCAGGAACTGCTCGTCGGCGATGTGATGGATCGGCAGCAGCTCGACCGCGGTGACGCCGAGCTCGCGGAGGTACGCGATCGCGCCCTCCGACGCGAGACCGGCATAGGTGCCGCGCAGGTCGTCGCGGACGTTCGGAAGCAGACGCGTGAATCCCTTCACGTGCGCCTCGTAGATGACCGTGTCGTGCCACGGCGTTGCGGGCGGGGCGTCGTCCTCCCAATCGAACGACGTGTCGACGACGACGCATTTCGGGATTGCCTCCGCGTCGTCCTCGTCGTCGAGCTCGAGATCCGCGTCCGCATCGGGGCCGGGGACGTACGGGAGCACGTTGGCGCGCTCCCAACGGATCGGCCCTTCGATGGACTTCGCGTACGGATCGATCAGGAGCTTGTACGGGTTGAAGCGGCGGCCCGACGCCGGGTCGTATGCGCCGTGCACGCGATAGCCGTACAACTGCCCCGGGCCGACGTCCGGGAGGTAGCAGTGCCAGTTGAAGGCGGTGCGCTCGACGACCTCGATGCGCGTCTCATGGCCGGCAGCGTCGAACAGGGACAGCTCGACGCTCTCGGCGTTCTCGGAGAAGAGCGAGAAGTTCGTTCCCGCCCCGTCCCAAGTCGCCCCGAGCGGGAACGGCGTGCCCGGCCAGACCAGCATTAGTGCCCTATCGCCCGACCGCGTAGCCCTGCATCCCACGCGGGTTAGCGCCCGCGTACACCTGGCCGTCGGGATCGCGCCCGACCATGCTCACCCGGCCGAGCGACCACGGATCCGACGCCTCGACGTCGTGGCCGCGAGCTCTGAGTCCGTCGAGCGTCTCTTGGCCGGCCCGGGACTCGACCGCGACATGACGCGGCCGCGTCTCACGCGGATAGAACGAGCTCGGGAAGGCCTCCGTATGATGGTTGGGAGCGTCGATCGCGGCCTGCAGGTCCATGCCGAAGTGCACGTGGGCGAGGAAGGAATGCAGCGTCCACTGGTCCTGCTGGTCGCCGCCCGGCGTGCCGAGCGCGAGAACGGGCTCGCCGTTGCGGAGCGCCAGCGTCGGCGACAGCGTCGTGCGCGGCCGCTTCCCGGGCTCGAGCGAGTTGGGCAGGCCTTCCTCGAGCCAGAACATCTGCGCACGCGTGCCGAGGCAGAAGCCGAGCTCGGGGATGACCGGCGCACCCCACAGCCAGCCGCCGCTCGGCGTGGCCGAGACCATGTTCCCCCACCGGTCGACGATGTCGATGTGCACGGTGTCGCCGCGCGTCGGCTCGCCGACGCCGGGAGCGAGCGCTCCGACGACCGGGGCAGGCAGACGCGGATGGTCGCCGCCCGGGCGCAGCTCGGCGGAGGACTCGTCGCCCACGAGTTGCCGTCGCTCCGCGGCGTACTCCCGCGACAGCAGCATCTCCATCGGCACGTCGACGAAGTCGGGGTCGCCGTACCACGCCTCGCGGTCCGCGAAGGCGAGCTTCGCGCACTCGGTGACGACGTGGATGTACTCCGCGCTTGCGTGGCCCATGCCGGCGAGGTCGAAGCCCTCGAGCAGGCGGAGCTGCTGGAGGAACACCGGCGCCTGGCTCCACGGCCCGGCCTTGAGCACGGCGAGGCCGTGGTAGTCGACCGCGAGCGGCTCTTCGATCGTCGCCCGCCAGTCGCTCAGATCGTCCGCGGCCAGCAATCCGCGGTGCCTGACACCGGAGCTGTCCATCCATTCGCGTTCCTGGAACGCGACGATCGCCTCGGCGACGAAGCCGCGGTACCAGTCGTCGAGTGGGTCGCGCGACGCGGCCAGCCGTTTGTACGTCTCCGCGAGCCGCTGGTTCCGGTGCAGCGTGCCGGGCTCGAGCGCCGATAGATAGATGTTCGCCGACGTCGTCCACTCGTCGCGGAAGAGCGTCTCGACGTTGCCGATCGCGTTCGCAATCTGCGGCAGCACCGGATAGCCGTTCTCGGCGTAGTCGATCGCGAAGCGCATGACCTCCGCGAGCGGCATCGTCCCGAAGTCGCGCAGCATGGTGAGCCAGCCGCCGAATGCGCCCGGAACGACCGCCGACAGCGGGCCTGTACCGGGGACGAGGTCGAGGCCGAGCTCGTCGCGATAGTGCGCGATCGTCGCAGCGCGCGGCGCCGTTCCCTGCGCGCACAGGACGACCGGCTCGCCGCTGGAGACCGGCCAGAGGATCGCAGGGAGGTCACCGCCTGGGCCGTTCAGGTGCGGCTCGACGACCTGCAGCGTGAATCCGGCTGCGACAGCGGCGTCGAAGGCGTTGCCGCCCCGCTCGAGCACGGCCATGCCGGCGGCCGACGCGAGCCAATGCGTCGACGCGATCATGCCGAAGGTGCCGCGGAGCTCGGGGCGCGTGGTGAACACGCCCGCGGACGATAGACGAGCGTCGGCCTTAGAGGCTCTCACACACTGAGCGATTGTGTCGCCCGGCCACACTCGGATCGACGAACGTCATTATGTGAGAGCCTCTTACTCGGGCACGAGCCACACTGCGCCGAGCGGCGGCAGCGTCAGGAGCGCCGAGAACGGCTGGTCATGCCAGCCCACCGGCTCGGCCTCGACACCGCCGAGATTGCCGACGCCGGACCCGCCGTAGAACGGCGAGTCGGAGTTGAGCAGCTCGCGCCAGCGGCAGCAAAGCGGCATGCCGACGCGATAGTCGTAGCGCGGCACGGGCGACAGATTGAGCACGCAGACGAGCGGCCGCTCGCCGGCGTCGTCCAGTCGCGCGAAGGCGAGCACGTTGTTCGACGCGTCGTTGGCCTCGAGCCAGCGGAAGCCGTTCGGATCGAAATCGCGCTCGTACAGCGCGGGCGTGTCGCGGTACGCGCGGTTCAGATCGCGGACGAGCGACTGCACGCCCGCGTGCTCCGCGTATTCGAGCAGGTTCCAGTGCAACGACCCTTCGGCGTTCCACTCCTCCCACTCGCCCAGCTCGCCGCCCATGAAGAGGAGCTTCTTGCCGGGGTGCGCCCACATGTAGGCGTACAGCGCGCGCAGGTTGGCGAACTTCTGCCACCGGTCGCCGGGCATCTTGTCGAGCAGCGACCGCTTGCCGTGCACGACCTCGTCGTGCGACAGCGGGAGAATGAAATTCTCGCTGAACGCGTACAGGAGCGAGAACGTCAGCGTGTGGTGGTTGAAGCTGCGATAGACGGGGTCCTTCTGGAAGTACACGAGCGTGTCGTGCATCCAGCCCATGTTCCACTTGAAGCCGAAGCCGAGCCCGCCCAGGTACGTCGGGCGCGACACGCCGGGCCACGCCGTCGACTCCTCGGCGGCCGATATGACCCCGGGCACGCGCGCGAACATCGTCTCGTTCATCTCCTTCAGGAACGCGACCGAGTCCAGATCCTCGCGGCCGCCGTACTCGTTCGGGATCCACTCCCCGGCCTTGCGCGAGTAGTCGAGATAGAGCATCGACGCGACGGCGTCGACGCGGATCCCGTCGGCGTGATGCTCGCGCAGCCAGTAGAGCGCGTTCGACAGCAGGAAGTTCTTCACCTCGCTGCGGCCGAGGTTGAAGACGAGCGTCCCCCAGTCCGGATGGGCGCCGCGGCGCGGGTCTGCGTGCTCGTACAGATGCGTGCCGTCGAACGTCGCGAGCGCCCAGTCGTCGCGCGGGAAGTGCGCGGGCACCCAGTCGAGAATGACGCCGATGCCGCGCTCGTGCATGCGCTCGACGAAGGCGCGGAAGTCGTCCGGGTCGCCGAAGCGTGACGTCGGCGCGAAGTAGCCGGTGACCTGGTAGCCCCACGATCCCGAGAACGGGTGCTCCATCACCGGCAAGAGCTCGACGTGCGTGAAGCCGAGGTCGGACACGTAGTCGGCGAGCTCGTCCGCGAGCTCGCGATACGAGAGTGGCCGGTTGTCCTCGAGTGGGTTGCGCCGCCACGAGCCGAGGTGCACCTCGTAGATCGACATCGGTTCGCGCAACGGCTCCGACCCGCCGCGGCGCTCGATCCACGCATCGTCCGACCAGACGTGCTCCGAACGGAACACGCGCGACGCGTTGCCGGGCGGGACCTCGGCGTGGAACGCGACGGGGTCCGCCTTCAGCCGGAGGCGGCCGTCCTGCGAGCGAACCTCGAACTTGTAGTACGAGCCGGGCGCGACGTCGGGGACGAAGAGCTCCCAGATGCCGGACGAGCCAAGCGACCGCATCGGGTGCAGGCGGCCGTCCCAGGAGTTGAAGTCGCCGACGACGGCGACCGAGCGCGCGTTCGGCGCCCAGACGGCGAACGCGGTGCCCGTGACGCCGTCGATCTCGCGCACGTGCGCGCCGAGCTTCTCGTACAGCTCTTCGTGCCGCCCTTCCATGACCAGATGGAGGTCGAGGTCGCCGAGCGTCGGCAGGAACGCGTACGGGTCGCGCACCGTGAACGTGCTGCCGTTCGGATAGTCGACTTCGAGCTGGTAGGTGAGCGGCAGCCGAGCCTTCGGAAGCATCGCCTCCCACAAGCCTGCCGGATCCTTCAGCTCCGCATCGACGCCGGCGGGCTGCACGCGCACCGCCTGCGCTTCCGGCCGGAACACACGCACGACGACGCCGCCGTTCGCCTCATGCGCACCGAGGATCGCATGCGGATCCGCCCCGAGCTCGATCACGCGCGGGTGGAGGTCTCCTCGATCAGCCGCTGGATGCCGCGCACCGGGATTCCCACCCAGTCGGGCCGGTTGTCGAGCTCGTACTGGAGCTCGTACACCGCCTTCTCGAGCTCGAACACCGAGAGCAGCCGGTCGGTCGCCGCCGATCCCGCAGGCAGCAGCGCCGGGTCGACCGTCTCGAAATAGCCCTCGAGGAACCGGGCGCGCGCCTGCTCCTCCCACCCGTCCGGCGGCTCGACGTCGCGCAGCAGCGAGAGGGCGCTCGCGGCATACGCGAACGAGCGCAGCATCCCGGCCACGTCGCGCAAGGCTGAGCGCTTGCGGCGCCGCTCGGGGAGCGAGCGGGCCGGCTCGCCCTCGAAGTCGAGGATCACCCAGTCGTCGCCGGCCCACATGGTCTGGCCGAGGTGGTAGTCGCCATGCGTGCGGATGAACTGGCCCGCAGCGCCGGCGTGCGAGAGCTGCCGCAGCTGGTCGCGGACTTCCTCGCCGCGGCCCGCGATCGGCGACACGGCCTCTTCATCGTCCGACAACGAGACGAAGACGCGCGCGATCTCCTCGTCGACGGTCGCCGTCAGCAGGCCGAGCGCCTCGACGCTCGGAGACTCGGGACAGAAGGCGGGATCGTTCGGCTCGGATGCGAGCACCGTGTGCATCTCGCCGGTCACCTCGCCGAGCCGGCCGAGACGGGTCAGGAAGCGCTCGGGCTCCTCGGCGAGCTCGTCGAGCGCGAGCTCCCAGCCGTCGAGCCCGCCGCGCACGTACTCCTGCAGGATCCCGAGCGTCGCCGAGAGCGGTCCTCCCGCGTACGCGTACCAGCCGCCGAGCGCAGCGATGTTCGGGAAGCCGTGCTCGGTGAGGAAGCGGAGCATCTCCAGCTCGGGGTTGAGCCCGGGCTCGAGCCGGCGGAAGACCTTGAGGACGAGCTCGTCGTCGAAGACGACGGACGTGTTCGATTGCTCGGCGCCGACGTCGCGTGCGTCGTTCAGCTCGCGGCCGAGACCGGCGAACCCGGGCACGGGGCGAAACTCGACGCTGCCTTCGGATCCCTGGAGCGTGAGCCCGGAGCGCATCGCGCTGACGAGCTCGCGCGCGAGGCCGAAGGTCTCCTCCTCCGGGACGAGCAACTGGTAGATGTCGTGCGCCCCGGTGTCGTAGCGCAGCTCGGCGAGTGCAAGCGCGAACTGCGGATCGGCGGCGCGCAGCACGACGGAGTCCAGCACCTGCGCGTGTGAGACGTCGCGCGACTTCCCCCCGTACCAGCGCTGCTGCACGATGCCGTCGATGAGCGATTGCTCGTCGAAGCTCATCCCTGCTGCCTCAAGCGGAACCAGAAAAACCCCCTTGGCGCGAGCGTCAGCAGGTACGGCAGCTCCCCGATCGCCGGGAAGCTCGTCCGGCCGAACATCTCCTCCGGGACCATACCCACATAGCGTGAAAGGTCGAGTTGGACGGGTTGGGCCGACCGGGCGAGGTTGTGGACGCAGAGGATGACGTCCTCCTCCCACCGCCGGATATGGGCAAAAATCTGGGAATTGTCCGAGCCGAGCGGCTCGTAGCTGCCCAAGCCGAAGACCGGATGCTCCTTGCGGAGCGCGATGAACCGGTGCAGCCAGCGCAGGAAGGACGTGGGCGAGCGAAGCTGCGCCTCGACGTTCACCGCCTGGTAGCCGTAGACCGGATCCATGAGCGGCTGGAGGTAGAGCTGGGCCCAGTCGGCGCGCGAGAAGCCCGCGTTTCGGTCGCCCGTCCACTGCATCGGCGTCCGCACTCCGTCGCGGTCGCCGAGGTAGACGTTGTCCCCCATGCCGATCTCGTCCCCGTAGTAGAGGACGGGTGAACCTGGCAGCGAGAAGAGGATGGCGTGCATCAGCTCGATGTCGTCGCGGCCTCCGTCCAGGAGCGGCGCAAGCCGGCGGCGGATCCCGAGGTTGAGCTTCATCCGGGGATCCTTCGCGTACTCCGCGTACATGTAGTCGCGCTCGTCGGCCGTGACCATCTCGAGCGTCAGCTCGTCGTGGTTGCGCAGGAAGAGCCCCCACTGGCAGTTGTCGGGGATAGCCGGCGTGCGCTCGAGGATCTCGTACACAGGCGTCGCGTCCTCGCGGCGCACAGCCATGAACATGCGCGGCATCACCGGAAAATGGAACGCCATGTGGCACTCGTCGCCGTCGCCGAAGTACTGGACGACGTCGGCCGGCCACTGGTTCGCCTCGGCGAGGAGGACGCGGTCGGGATAGCGCGCGGCGATCTCCGCGCGCACGCGCTTCAGGTACTCGTGCGTCTCGGGGAGGTTCTCGCCGTTCGTTCCCTCGCGCTCGAACAGATACGGCACGGCGTCGAGGCGGAAGCCGTCGATGCCGAGGTCGAGCCAGAAGCGCAGGACGTTGAGCATCGCCTCCTGCACCTCGACGTTGTCGTAGTTCAGGTCGGGCTGGTGGCTGAAGAAGCGGTGCCAGTAGTACTGCCCCCGCACGGGATCGAACGTCCAGTTCGACGGCTCCGTGTCGACGAAGATGATGCGCGCGTCGCGATACGCCTCGTCGTTGTCCGCCCACACGTACCAGTCACCGCGCGGTCCGGTGGGATCGGTGCGCGACTCCTGGAACCACAGATGGTCGGCGGAGGTGTGGTTCATGACCAGATCGGCGATGACGCGGATGCCGCGCTGGTGCGACTGCTCGACGAACTCCTTGAAGTCGTCCACCGTGCCGTAGTCGGGATGGATGCCGAAGAAGTCGGCGATGTCGTAACCGCCGTCCCGCAGCGGGGAAGGATACATCGGCAGCAGCCAGATGCAGTCGACGCCGAGCCATTGGAGGTAGTCCAGCTTCTCGATGAGCCCGCGGAAGTCGCCGGCGCCGTCGTCGTTGCCGTCGAAGAAGCCGCGGATGTGCACTTCGTAGAAGACGGCACGCTTGAACCACAGCGGGTCGCGCTCGAACCACTGTTCGCTCATCGGACAACCTTAAGCACATGGCTCTTCCCGGGCGGCAGCTCGACGTAATTGCGACCGATGTGCCACGTCCACTCGCCTCCGGCGAGGAGGTCGCCGACGCGGTACGCGGGCGGGAGGCCGGTCGCGGCCGGGAGGATGCACACGCCACGCTGCGCCGTCGTCGGATCGAGGTTGACGACGACGATCACGTCGTTGTCGCCCGCGCGCTTCAGATAGCCGAACAGTTGCTCGTTCTCGGTCTCGAGGAACGTCACGTTGTCGAGGCGCTGAAGCGCAGCGTTCTCCCGTCGCGCTTTGTTGAGCGTCGCGATCAGCGGCAGCAGCGGCCCGTCGAGGCGCCGCTTCTTCACCTCGTACTTCTCCGAGTCGAGGTACTCCTCGCCGCCTTCGCGCACCGGCACGTTCTCGAAGCTCTCGAAGCCGGAGTAGATCCCGTACGCCGGCGACAGGGTGGCTGCGAGCACGAGTCGCGCCTCGAACGCCGGCGGCCCGCCGCGTTGCAGGTACTCGTGCAGGATGTCCGGCGTGTTCGCGAACACGTTCGGCCGGTAGATCTCCGACCAGTCGAGCAGCTGGCCCATGAACTCGAGCAGCTCCCAGCGCGTGTTCTTCCACGTGAAGTACGTGTAGCTCTGCGCGAACCCGGACTTCGCGAGCGTCGTCATCATCGCGGGGCGCGTGAACGCCTCGGCGAGGAAGATCACCTCCGGATGGTCGCGGCGCACCTCGTCGATCAGCCACTCCCAGAAGGGCACCGGTTTCGTGTGCGGGTTGTCGACGCGAAAAACGGTGACGCCGCGCCCGACCCAGGTGAGGACGACGTCGCGCAGCGCAGCCCAGAGCCCTTTCCAGTCCTCGCTCTCGAAGTTGACGTTGTAGATGTCCTGGTATTTCTTCGGCGGGTTCTCCGCGTACTTCAGCGTCCCGTCCGGGCGGCGGTTGAACCACTCCGGGTGCTCCTTCAGCCACGGGTGGTCAGGCGAGCACTGGATGGCGAAGTCGATCGCGATCTCGATGCCGAGCTTCTTCGCGTCCGCGACGAGCCGCTCGAACTCCTTCAGGGAGCCAAGATCGGGATGGACCGCGTCGTGCCCGCCCTCGCTGCTGCCGATCGCCCACGGGCTGCCCGGATCCTTCGGGCCTGCGGTGAGCGTGTTGTTGCGCCCCTTGCGATTCGTCCGTCCGATCGGGTGGATGGGCGGCAGGTAGAGCACGTCGAAGCCGAGCTCGGCGAAGTCCGGCAGCAGCTTGCGCACGCCTTCGAAGCCACCCCACGACCGCGGGAAGAGCTCGTACCACGAGCCGAAGCGCGCGAGCACGCGGTCGACGTCCACGTCGTACACCTCCGACGACGCAGTCCCGGAGCGGTCGCCCGCCGGCGCGGCGAGCGCCTCCGCCACCGTCACAGTCGTGCGGCCGAGCAGCGCTGCGCCCTCGGCGAGCTCGCCGCTGACGTCTTGCTGGCCACCCTCGACCTTGCGCCGCAGCTCATCCTGGAAGGAGGCGATCCGGTCCGTCCACGCCTCGATGCGAAACGACCACGCGCCGGGACGGTCGACCGGGAAGGAGCCGGACCAGTGGTCGTTGCCGAGTGCGGCCAGCGGCGCCCCCTGCCAGCGCGAGGTCCCGGCCGGCCGATAGCGCACGGCCGCGCCGAGGACGTCGTGCCCGTCGCGAAAGATGCGCGCTGCGACGTCGACGCGCTCGCCGGCGACGCGCTTCACCGGGAAGCGGCCGCAGTCGACCTGCGGCACGACCTCGAGGATCTGGATGCGCGGCGGCGGTGTGGATGTCTTCGGCAATGGCACGGCGCAGGAAGTCTCCCGGATGGGAGAGGATCAAGACGTGGAGCTCGGTCGCTCATCAGGAATCCTGCTGCATCCGACCTCGCTCCCGGGCGGTCGACTGGGCGACGAGGCGTACCGCTTCGTCGACTGGCTGGCGGAGGCCGGGCAATCGTGGTGGCAGATGCTGCCGATCGGCCCGCCGGACGAGTTCGGCTCGCCGTATCGGACGACGTCGGCGTTCGCCGGCTCGCCGGCGCTACTCGCCGATCCCGCGGCGCCGGTGAGCGCAGCGGAGATCGAGAACTTCGTCGCAACGCGGCCGTACTGGAGCGCCGAGTGGGCGCACTTCGAGGGCGCGGGCGCACTCGCCGACCAGGTGCGGTTCGACCGCGAGTGGACGGCGCTGCGCGGATACGCACGCGAGCGCGGCGTGCGGCTGATCGGAGACGTCCCGATCTACGTCTCCGACATCGGCGCGGACATCCAGGCGTGGCCTGAGTTGTTCGCGCATGGCGAGGTTGCCGGCGCGCCGCCGGACCCGCTGAACGCGAACGGCCAGCACTGGGGCAACCCGTTGTACGACTGGCCCGCGCATCGCGCCACCGGCTTTCGGTGGTGGGTCGAGCGCTTCCGTCGCACGTTCGAGCACGTGGACATGGCGCGCGTCGATCACTTCCGCGGCTTCGTCGCGTACTGGGCCATCCCCGCCGGCCTCAAGACGGCGCGCAACGGTCACTGGCGCCGCGCGCCCGGCGCCGAGCTCTTCGCCGCGATCGAGGCCGCGCTCGGAGATCTACCGCTGATCGCGGAGGACCTCGGCGTGATCACGCCGCCGGTCTACCGGCTACGCGACGAGCTCGGGCTCCCGGGCATCGTCGTTCTTCACTGGGCATTCGGCCGGCCGCCGACGAACCTGCACGCACCCCCGAATCACCCGGAGAATGCAGTCGTGTACACGAGCACACACGACACGGACACGACGGTGGGATGGTTCGCCTCCTTGACCCGCAAACAGCAGGCGGCGACCGGGCTCGACCCGGCCGAGCCGAACTGGGGGCTGATCCGCATCGCGATGACCTCGCGTGCGCGCCTCGCGATCGTTCCCATCCAGGACGTGCTCGGCCTCGGCACCGAGGGGCGTATGAACTACCCCGGCCGAACGTACGGGAACTGGGGCTGGCAGTACCACCACGGCGACCTGACCCAGGAACTCGCGGCGCGCCTGCGCGCGGCCACCGAGGACGGTCGCCGGCTGGCTGCGAAGCGGTAACAGTCCGGCGAAGGGCGCCGGAACGGAGGGCCGGGCGCGGAAGAGCGCCTTCGGATGGAGCTCGCCCTCGCGGGATGCTGCTTCGCCGCCGCGCTCCTCTGCAGTGCCGGCGGATGGCGAGCGCTCCTCCCGCACGGCATGTCGCTCGTCGATGCGTGCGCGCGG